>DBDA01000040.1 GCA_002293375.1 Odoribacter sp. UBA944 | reverse complement strand
AAATACCGCCGCCGACACGGGCAAACAGCGCCTGTGTGGAAGCCCCCATTCCAAACGTCAACATCGTGGTCGTGATAAACACCAACTTCTGCGACTCGGTAACGGTTTCGGGATGTGCGTGAAAAAGCAGCACAAATTTATCCAGAATAAGATACCAGATCGAGATATCCAGCAACCCCAATCCGACCACCGTCAACCCCATGACAGCTCCCGCACGGAAAGCCACCTTCAAGCCGCGGTTCAGGGAGTGGCGGGCTGCATTGGCAGTACGGGCCGATGCATAAGTAGCGGTTTTCATGCCGATAAAACCAGCCAGTCCGGAGAAAAAACCGCCGGTCAGAAAGGCAAAAGGCACCCAGCCGTTCTGTACGCCGAGGCCATACGCCAATACGGAAAAAAAGAGCGCCAGAACAACAAATACAACAATCACCACCTTGTACTGTTGCTTCAGGTAAGCCATTGCCCCCTTGCGCACATGGGAAGCAATCTCTTTCATGGCATCGGTTCCCTCACTCTCTTTCATGATACTCCTGAAAAAGTACCAGGCGAACCCCAGGGCCAACAACGATGCCGCCGGAACGATCCAAAATAAACTGTTCAACATACGTCTGTTTAATTAAAGGTTATTATTCTATTTTATCCATCCATTCAGCTTCCAGATCATAATCGCCGGCAGCGGTAATCCGCACCCGGCAAAAAGAGCCGACAGCAGGCAGTACGTCACCGCGGATCACCACCTCGGGATCAACTTCCGGCGAATCATACTCCGTCCGGCCGATCGCCACGCCGCCCTCTATCCGGTCAACAACCACCGTCAACTCTTTTCCAACAAAAGAGGCCTGCACCTCTGCCGAGATCTCCCGCTGGATCACCATCAGTTTTTCAGTCCGCTCCCTTTTCACCTCATCCGGAACATCGTCCGTATAATTTTTGTCACAAAACGTGTCCTCTTCGTGGGAATAAGGGAAGACCCCCAACCGCTCAAACCGCATCTCCCGGACAAAATCGCACAACTCCTGGAAATCAGCCTCGCTCTCCCCCGGATGTCCCGTCATCAACGTCGTCCGGAGAAAGATACCAGGCACCTCCCGACGAATGGTAGCGAGCAACTCAATGGTTTGCCGCCGGGTGATCCCCCGACACATCTTTTGCAACATCGGGTCGCTGATGTGCTGCAAAGCAATATCCAAATAGTTGCAGACATTCGCCTTCCGGCACATCACAGGCAACAAGTCCATTGGGAAACCGGCCGGATAAGCATAATGCAACCGGACTCGCTCCACTCCGGCTATCTCCGCCATCTTCTCCGTCAGTTCCGCAATGCGGGGCGCTCCATACAGGTCGATGCCATAATAAGTCAGGTCCTGCGCCAACACCAGCAACTCCCGAACACCCGACTGCACCAGTTCCCGACACTCCTCCAACACATCCTCCATCTGCCGAGAGCGGTATTCGCCAGTCATCAGGGGAATGGCGCAATAAGAACAACGGCGGTTACACCCTTCCGCAATCTTCACATAAGCATAATGAGCGGGAGTGGTCACCACCCGGCTGTTCCGAAGCGTTTCGTCGTATATTTTCCCCAGCCAGGGCACTATTCCCTGCCAGTCAAATTTGCCGAAAAAAGCGTCCACCTCCGGAATCTCCTGGAGCAATTCCTCCCGGTAGCGCTGGGCCAGGCACCCCATCACCACAATGCGTCCAACCACACCCGTCTTTTTCAGCGCCGCCTGTTCCAAAATGACGTTGACCGACTCCTCCTTGGCATCACCAATAAAACCGCAGGTATTCACAATCACCACATCGGCTCCCAGTTCGCTGCTTTCCACGACCACCTCCACACCATTCCGCTCCAACTGCTTCATCAGCAACTCCGTATCAACCAAGTTTTTGGAACAACCCAAACTGATCATATTCACTCTCATAAACGATGCGAATTTACATTAAAATATAGTATCTCGGTACATTTACAGCTGAATAATATAAAGCAAACCTATGAATTTTTTTCGCTCGATTTCCCCCACGCTTTCGGAAATCAACAGTCCAAAGCTTCGCACATCCCGGCAACGACATCGTGGGAAAGAGGCTCCACAGCCGATTTCAAACATTTC
Organism: Odoribacter sp. UBA944; assembly: GCA_002293375.1. Lineage (GTDB taxonomy): Bacteria > Bacteroidota > Bacteroidia > Bacteroidales > Marinifilaceae > UBA944. The sequence goes on along the minus strand of DBDA01000040.1, from coordinate 22,192 downwards.
CTCCTGTTCTTCACCCCGAATTGATTTAGCGTGAAAAACGTTACCTTTGTACGTTATATTTCTAAATCAATGCAGCAAAAAGAGAAAAACAACTGGTTGCCGACCTCAGTCAAAGAAGTGGAAGAGCGGGGCTGGATCTCTCCGGATGTCATTCTCTTCACCGGAGATGCGTACATCGACCACCCTTCCTTTGGAACGGCTGTTGTAGGCAAGTGGATGGAATCCCTCGGTCTAAAAGTGGCCGTTGTTCCGCAACCCAACTGGCGGGACGATTTGCGGGATTTCAAAAAATTGGGACGCCCGAACCTGTTTTTTGGCGTCAATGCCGGGAACATGGATTCGATGGTCAATCACTATACCGCCAACAAGCGCAAGCGGTCGGACGATGTCTATACCCCCGAAGGGAGGGCCGGGGCGCGCCCCGACATGCCGACTGTCGTCTACACCCGAATCCTGAAAAAACTCTACCCGGACGTGCCGGTCGTAATCGGCGGGATCGAAGCCTCTCTGCGCCGCCTGACGCACTACGACTACTGGAAAGATACGCTACAACCGGGTATTCTGTACGAAAGCGGGGCGGATCTGCTTGTTTACGGCATGGGGGAAAAACCGTTGGCGGAGATCTGCCGACTATTGAAAAGAGGAGTTCCGTTCGGTAACCTGACCAATATCCCGCAAACCTGTTTTCTCCGGGACAAGGGGGCGCCGTACGCTACCGGTAAAAAGTGGAAAACGTTCCGGCTACACCCACACGAAGCATGTGTCCGGGACAAAAAACTGCACGCGCAAAATTTCCGGCACATCGAGGAGGAGTCGAACAGCATAGAAGCCGCCCTATCCTCCCCTGAGCACTGAAGAGTTGGACCGCATCTACGCCCTGCCCTATACCCGTCTGCCTCATCCCCGTTACAAAGGGAAAGAGATCCCGGCTTACCAGATGATCCGCCACTCCATTACACTCCACCGGGGCTGTTTCGGCGGATGCGCCTTCTGCACCATCTCAGCACACCAGGGAAAGTTTATCTCCTCACGTTCCCTCCCCTCGGTGTTGCAAGAGGTGGAGCATATCAGCCGGATGCCGGATTTCAAAGGCACCCTGTCAGACCTGGGCGGCCCTTCAGCCAACATGTACCGGATGGGGGGACGGGACCCGGAGCTGTGCAGAATCTGCAAAAGAGCCTCCTGCGCCTTTCCAGATATCTGCAAAAATTTAGTAACGGACCACGCCCCGCTTTTGGAGTTGTATAGCCGGGTGAAAGAGCATCCTGCCGTTAAACACTGTTTTATCGGTTCGGGGATCCGGTACGACCTGTGTCTACATCGTACCGGAGATCCCAAAATTGACCGGGCAAACGAGCGGTACCTCCCGACGGTGATCCGGGAGCACGTATCCGGCCGTTTCAAGGTAGCACCAGAACACACCGCCGAATCCGTATTGCAATTGATGCGGAAACCGCCTTTTTCCCTGTTTCACAAGCTCAAAACACTGTTTGACAGCGTAAACCGGGATAGTGGTATACAACAACAGATCGTCCCCTACTTTATCTCTTCCCATCCCGGAAGCCGGCTGGAAGAGATGGCCGAATTAGCCGTTGAGACCCGCGATCTGCATTTCCGGCTGGAACAGGTACAGGACTTTACCCCGACCCCGATGACCCTTTCCACCACTCTCTATTACACCGGCCATCATCCCTACTCCGAGCAAAAGGTGTACACCGCCAAAAGCGAGCAGGAGAAGCGGGAACAACACCTGTTTTTTTTCTGGTACAAAAAGGAGTTCCGGCCGGCTATCAGTACTCTCCTGAAACGGATTCGCCGGCAGGATCTGCTGAATAAATTACTCCGGTAAGAAGTTTTAACAGACTCTAAGCGAAAAATGCGGATAAAACTTTAAAAATTCAATCGAAATTCGTACTTTCGAGCAAAATTATCCGAAGGAAAATCAGAGCTATGAGAAGCAGCAGAAACAGAACGGCGGTCATCAGGATTGCAGGGGTTATTTTCGCTGTTTTTGTGTTCCTCTCCTGCCACAACCAAGCAAAAGAGGAGAACCAACAAGGCTTGCACTACATCCGGCAGGGGCAATATGAACAGGCTATTGCGGAGTTTACCAATGCTTTGCTGGAAGACAACGAATGGCTACCTGCCTACTACAACCGGGCCGTCTGTTACGCCAATACGGGACAATACAAAGAGGCGCTGAACGATTTCAACTACATGCTGGCACACTATCCCGAACATGCAGAATCCTATTTCAACCGGGGTATTCTGTTTGAAAACATCGGCGTATACCCCAATGCCATCAAGGACTATTCACAAACGATCCGGTTGCATCCGAATTTTGCAGCCGCCTACCACTACCGCGGGATCGCCCGTTTTTACACCAAGGATTACGAAGGGGCGCTGGCAGATTACAACAAAGCTGTCGAACTCGGTTTAGCCGAAGCGGGCCTCTATTTTAACCGGGGAGTTGTCCGGCAAATACAGGGAGACACAGAGAGTGCCATCAAAGACTATTCCGAAGCCATATCTGTCGACCCTTCCAGTGCTCAATCCTATTACAATCGAGGGATCGCGTATTTAAAACGGGGTGAGACTGACGAAGCACAAAAAGATCTGGAAATCGCTCTCCGCCTTGGTTTTACCAAAGCAGCAGATCTTTTAGATACCTATTTCCAGTAAATTAATGAAAAAAATACAACGTATGAAAATCACGATCTTTTTGTCCGCCTGCGTCGCTCTCCTGGCTTGCAAACCGCAACCACAGCAACAGCAGGAACAGCAACAGGAAGCGGTTCTGCTGCAAGAGGGGTATGAAATTAAGCTGCATGTGGCGAAAATGGCCGGAAAAGACGCCATGCTCGCTTTTTACCAAAACAACAATAACCAGGTAGGCGTGTGCGATACGGTACGCCTGGATTCTGCCGGCTACGGCGTATTCCGTCGCCCCGACCGCCGGTTGGGCAGAGGCATGTACCTCATCTACTTTCCTTCCGGAAACATGTTTCAGCTTCTGATCGGCAGCCAGCAATACTTCTCCGTCACCGCGGACACCGCCGATTATGTCAACACAGTGGTGTTTGAAAATTCACCGGAAAATACGGAGTTTATTGAATACCAGAAATTTCTGCAAACCCAACAAAAAAAGATGCAGGAGATCGAAGAAGAGTTTGCTCGGGAAAAGGACCTGGACGAAAAAAAACGCGAACAATACGCCAAACGGCAGGATGCCATTGACGAAGAGGTCCGGACCCGTATCGCCGGGATCAGAAAACAATATCCGGGAACAGTCCTGGCCAACTTTCTCAATTTCACCCTCTCTCCAAAGATCCCAGATTACTCCAAAACGGTACCGGCGGATGCACCCGACCGGGAAAACGAAATCCGCCGCCTCTCACTCTATTACCTGAAAAACCACTATTGGGACTACACGGATTTTACGGACAGCATGTTCCTGCGGATCAACGAATTTAAACCCAAATTAGACCGGTATTTCACTACCCTGATCGTTCCAAACCCGGATACCCTTTACCAAGCCTGCGTATCCATCATTGAAAGAGCGCGTCCCAACAAAACCATGTTCCGCTACCTGACTGAATATTGCATCATGCACGCTTTCAACCACGAAATCATGGGGATGGACAAGGCTTTTGTAAAGTTGGGAGAACGGTATTACCTCAGCGGAGAGGCTGACTGGCGAACAGCGGAGAGCCTGAAACAATTGACGGACGAAATTTACAAACGCCAACACAACCTGCTGGGCAACATCGCCCTAGACCTGAAATTGCCCAGCCTGGAAGGCGGGGTTGTCAGCCTGCTCGAAACCCAAGCACCTTACACCCTGCTCCTGTTCTGGGAACCCAATTGCGGCCATTGCAAAACCGTTGTCCCAGAGGTGAAAAAAGAGATATTCGACCGCTTCGCTCCCCACGGACTGAAAGTGTTTGCCGTCATGACCCAAACGGACAAAAAGGATTGGGAAGCGTTTGTGGAAAAGAACCAGTTGTTCGACTTTATCAACTGCTGGGATCCCAACCGTCAATCCAACTACTGGACCATCTACAATGTCTTCTCCACGCCGGTACTGTACCTGTTGGATAAAGACAAAAAGATCATTGCCAAACAGTTATCGGTGGAGCAATTGGTCGGATTGCTGCGGGAAGAGTACAAAAGGAAAGGGATTGAAGTTCATTGATTCTATTTTAAGCACACCGATGCAATGAGATACGTGTTCTATTTTCTGGTATGTTGGGTGTCTGTTTCCTGTACAAGTAAAGCCAAACAGGCGAACAAACAGGGCATGCACTACATCCGGCAAGGGATGTACGACCAAGCTATTACCGAATTTAACAACACGTTGTCACACGATGCAGAGTGGTTGCCTGCTTATTATAACCGGGCAATCAGTTACGCCAATACCGGGCGGTATAAAGAGGCGTTACACGATTTTGATTTTCTGTTGTCGGTCTGCCCCGGCCACGCGGAATCCTATTTTAACCGGGGAGTGGTTTACGAAAACAGAGGACTTTACCGGGAGGCGATCCGGGATTACTCCCAAACCATCAACCTGCAACCTGCTTTTAGGAAGGCATTTCATTACCGGGGCCTTGTGCGGTTCCGTGTCAAAGATTACGACGGTGCGTTGGCTGATTACAACAAGGCGATCGAACTCGGTCTGAAGGAAACGGATATCTATTTCAGCCGGGGGGTGATCATGCAGATCAACGGAAAAATGGAAGCAGCTATTCACGATTACAGCGAAGCGATCTCTTTAGACCCTTCCGATGCCAGATCTTACTACAACCGGGGAATTGCCGAATTTTCCCGGGGAGAGGAGACGGAGGCCCGAAATGACCTGGAAATCGCTTCCCGGTTGGGCTTCGAAAAAGCGAAAGAGGCATTAGACATCTATTTCAACTAAATTGGATGATACAATGAAAAGAGTGTTTTTCGGTTTGCTTTGCGGATGGCTTCTCACAAGCCATGTCCACGCGCAGGGATACGAAATTAAACTGAATGTCCGGAAAATGGCCGGAAAAGAGGTGATCTTAGCCAATTACTTTGAAGGAAAGGCATACGCCGTCGATACGGCCCGGTTAGATGCTACCGGAACAGGTGTTTTCAAAAAGGAGAATCGGAAATTGGCGCGGGGCATGTACCTACTGCTCTTCTCTCCGAACAACTACCCCAACCTGATCATCGGAGACGACCAACATTTTACCATTACGACCGATACGGTGGATTACCTCAACACCCTGAAAATCGAAGGATCTCCGGAAAATGCCGCTTTTCAGGAATTTCAGCGGTTCGCGACGGGGCAGAACGGGAAAATGCAGCAGGCCATGGAAGCATACGAACAGGATAAAAATGAAACTGCCAGAGAAAAATACAGGGCGATCATTGAAAAATCCAACCGGGAAGTCCGGGCGTACATCGGCGAAATAGACCAGAAATTCCCCGGTTCCACCCTAGCCACCATTGTTAATTTCACCTTGGACCCGGATGTTCCGGATTTTTCGGCAGAAGTACCCGAAGGAACCGAAAACCGGGACCTGGAACTCCGCAGAAAGGTGTTCTTTTACATCAAAGACCACTTCTGGGACTACACCAACTTTACAGACAGCGCACTGATCCGTACCTCGAACTTCAAGAGCAAATTGGACGACTACTTCGAGCACTGGGTGATTATTCACCCCGATTCCCTGTACCGGGCCTGTGTGGATATCATTGAAAAAGCCCGCCCCAACAAAACCATGTTCCGGTACCTGTTGCATTACTGCACCAATACCTCTTTCGATCACAAGATCATGGGCATGGACGAAGCCTTTGTGAAACTGGGTCAACGATACTATATGAAAAAAGGGGAGATCTACTGGCTGGACGAAGAAGCTCTGAAAAAGATCACAGACGAAGTGATCAAAAGGCAGTACAACCTGATCGGAAAAAAGGGGCTAGACCTAAAATTACCAACCTTGGAAGGTAACTGGACCAGCCTCTACGAAACCCAGGCTCCCTATACCCTCCTGCTCTTTTGGGAACCCAATTGCGGCCACTGCAAAACGACCGTCCCTTCGGTAAAAAAGGAGATTCACGACGTATTCGCTCCGTTTGGGTTGAAAGTATTTGCCGTCATGACCCAAACGGAAAAAGATAAAAAGGCATGGGAGGATTTTGTGGAAAAGTACGAACTGTTCGACTTTATCAATACCTGGGACCCCAACCGGCAATCCAACTATTGGACCCTCTACAATGCATTGACCACGCCGACCATGTATATTCTGGACAAAGACAAAAAGATCATCGCCAAAAACCTGACGGTGGAGCAAATGGTCGATTTATTGAAACGGGAATACAACAAACAGGGACACAACTTTGAACTCTCTAAGGAGTCTCCGGCGTCGGAGCCTTGATCTGATAGGAGACCCGTATGAAGTACCTCGTTTTTACACCGGAGATGAAGTTGGCGGATGTGATCCACGTCAATTACAAACTGCTGCTGATCCTCCCTCGTTTCGGGATTTCGCTGGGATTCGGAGACAAAACTGTCCGGGAGTGCTGCACAGAACAGGGGATTCGACCGGATTTCTTTGTGATGGCTTGTCATTTGTACACTTTTGATGACTACATACCAGCGAAGGATGAGATTATCAGGGAGATGGTGGACGATCTAATCCGCTACCTGAAACACTCTCACTCTTATTACTTGGAAAACCCGGTCGCCGCCATCCGGGAACAGTTCCACCAGATCGCCCTGCAAAGCGATCCCGCCCACAGTAAGATTCTCCACCGGTTTTTCGAGGAATACAAAAATGAACTGATCAACCATTTTCGGTACGAAGAGGAGGTGGTGTTCCCATACATCCGGAAAGTAGCCAATCGAGAGGAGGCGGACAGTTATAAAATCGATATGTTCGAAGAGAACCACTCCAACATTGAAGAGAAATTGAACGATCTGAAAAACATTGTGATCAAATATTTGCCCGAAAAAACCGCCGGAACCGAACGCATCCGCCTGCTTTTTGATATTTTTCAGTTGGAGGAGGATGTAAATAGGCACACCCTCATCGAAAACCGGGTATTAATCCCGTTGGTGCACAAATTGGAAAAAGGGCATGGCCGGAAACAAAACGTATAAGATCGTCCTGATCGAATCCTCTCCGATCATCATACAAGGGATCCAAGAGTTGTTGCGCCCCCACAGAGAGTTCTCGTTTATTGCTGTTGTCCGGAAGGGGAAACGGTATGCAGAAACGCTCCGGCACCTGTCGCCCGACCTGCTTCTTGTCAATCCGCAACTCTTAGACAGCAGGCAAATGCAGCCGACAGATCCGGCAGAAGCGCCGGCGGTGATTGCGTTGTCTTACCAATACTTGCACCCGGAGATCCTCCAGCACTACAACACAGTTATCGACATCAATGACGACCGGGAAACGATCGTCCGGAAACTGCAACAGGCCCTGGCCATTCCCCAACCGGCCGGCGAAACCAACGAGAGCAACGAACTCTCCGTACGGGAAAAAGAGATCTTGGTTTCTGTGGCCAAAGGGATGATCAACAAAGAGATCGCCGAACAGCACCACATCTCTGTCCACACGGTGATCACCCATCGGAAAAACATCACCCGGAAAACGGGTATTAAATCGATTTCCGGGTTGACTGTATTCGCCATCCTGAACAACCTGATTGAGATGAGCGAGGTGGAGTAACTCCTTAAAAATTGATGTATACCCTTATGATCCCGATCAACGCATTGGGAAGATCCGCACCAGTTCTGGAGGGATGGAGGATGTATTGAAGATCCGGTTGAACGGCAAAGTGATCGCTGAATTGCCGTTTGTAAGATACCTCAAAAACAGTCTCGTTTTTACAGCCTTTCTGGTGTTGATCTACACTGGCGACGGCCACTCCCAGCACATCCTCTCCCATCGGACTGAAAATACCGTAGTAGTTGGCACCCAAACCTGCGTACCAGGCGTAGGCGTTTTCTTCTTTCGGAGAGAAAACGGCCTGGGCGAACAACCCGATCTTCCGCTGCCGGGCTTCGTTGTGCATCACCGTTTGGTCCGCCAGGAGATAAACCCCGTAATTGTGCCGGAAGAGATACTCCGCAGGTCCCCCTTCGGCAGGGGTTTCCTTACATCCGGAGTGGTAGAAAGAGCCGGCTTTATAGGTTCCGTCCAATCCGTTGAGTTGCATCTGCGCATGCACTTCCGTTACAGCCAGCAGTCCCTCCCCTTTACCGAAACGCCAATGCAGGTTGTGGGGATTCTCCTCGAAAGGAGCCTGCATACCGTCGAAAACCGCCATTTGCCAACCGAACCGGTCGCTCAGATCCCACCGGGCAGCCACCCCCAGGCCGGTCAACGGAAAGATCGGTACCGGTACATTTCCCGCAACACCCGGAGGCATACCGAAAGAGCTGTTGATAAACTCCGATCCGTTCTCCGTAACGAAAAACTCCGCATTCAGGTCCTGCAGGCCAACGGTAAACCACCCTTTTCCAAACTCCTGCCAGAACCAAAGTTCGTGCAAATAGGTGTGTGTCCCGGCATCGATATTCGAAGCTACCTGAAGGTCGCCCGAAAAATGTTCCGAAAGCGATTTGCCGTGTACGGCCGCTCCCTTGACGTAAAAACCGCCGCCTCTCCACCAACGGGCTTTCTCCGTATCAAAACCAACAGCCAGATTTCCCAGCCCCATGTACCCGCCGCCCGTTTTCAATCCGCCGGACATATTGGTATAAAGCTCCCCGGTATACGACGCTTCAAACTGAAAGGATTGTCCGTACAACCCGCAGAACAGACCGGATAAAACAAACAAGAAACAGAACTTTTTTTGCATGACGTTTGAATTTTAATGAACGTTGCAAAAATGGTTCTGTTTGATGCAGTAAAAATTCCCCTATTTTGGTGATTTTTTCAAAACCCCTCCCTATTTACAGGGATACGATACACCGTTAATTTAAAACGGTGATCCGGGCATACCCGTGACCGGACCGATTGTTAGCGGTCATAGCGGTATTGGTGAACCGGATGCCACTGTAATGCAAATTACCTCCCGTATGTGCCCCTGAGGCATTTACCGCATTGCATCCGGGATGGCCGCTGATAAACGAAGAACCGCCACCGCCGTTCCCATCCTGGCCATTTCCAGCCGTTCCACTGCCGCCGCCGTAATATCCGCCGCCAAAATTTCTTTCATAACCTAATTCTATTACGTTATCTTCAATAAGTCAACACTTACATTTGTATTTGACATNNCTGCCGGCATTGCCGTTATTGGGAGCTACGCCACCGATACCGAAAGAACCGGCCACTCCCCAATAATTGTCGGTATAGGCCGTACCGCAAGCGCCGCCGGCCGTTTGGGTCGCTCCTTTTCCGTCCTTGTTCCAATTGGAGTTGGGCGCCGTCAGACCGCCTCCCCCCGTATTCCCGGCATTGGCATTAGCCGCAGCACCACCGCCGGAGGCAATGTGACTACATCCGCCGCCGCCGCCGGCTGCCACCATCACCCGCGACCGCAGGGAGGCTGCAACAGACCAGGTTCCCCCCTCCAGGCGAAAATCGGTGGCCCCTCCCCCGTAAGGCCCGACAGCACTGGTATTGGAGTTAAAAATGCTGCCCTGTCCTCCCACATAGACGAAAAAAGGCTGCGTTGCCGACAAGGCGAGATTTCCGGTCACATACGCCCCATATCCGCCGCGGGTAGTTCCATTTCCATTGTCCCGGCCGTTCTGCCCCTGTGCACCGGCACATTCTATCTTATAATTTTCAGGCAACAGGTTCAACGTGTGGTAGCTGCCGGTATAACTCAATGTGCGGACCCGTTCTTCCAACCGTTTCGTATACACCCGGTCCGGACACTCCAAACAGACAAGTTGCACATCAATATGTATCACCATGGTGGTATGTATATTGTTCAATACACCGGTAGAAGCCGCTAAATCCAAGGTTCCCTTTACCTCGTTCACAATTTTCCACTGTTGCTCGTCGTTTCCTCCCCAACTCCGCATCAAACGCTGATCGGTCTGGCCGGAGTAGGTAATCTCCTCCATCTCCTCTGCAAAAGGATTACTGGTATAGGGCAATGCATATACCTGGACATTCTGGCGTTTCACACACTTGTCGGCTGTCCGCATCTCTATCTCTACCATATAGATGCCACTGGGTTGTTCGGTTGCCTTCCGGAAATCGGCTGTTCGCAATTTATAGATCGAAGAGGTAGCGGTAACCTGGTCCGGGGTGATCATTTTACCACTCTCCGCACACCTCCAGGTATACGTGGTCGGCAACGCGTTCATAACGGTAAATCCTTCCGCTGCCATACAGGGTTGTAATGTCTCCGTCACTTTATTAATCGTGTGCCCGGGACCAATGACAAGGCCAACAACTCCACTTTCTCCCCGGATATCCGGACTGTGTGAAACCTGCCGGTAATACACTGTTTTTTTCTCCAAACCTTCCACCTGCTCCGACAGATTACCCAGGTTCAACAGATTACTGCTCTCTCCTTCCAGCAAATCCCAATTTTGCAAATCTGTACTGATGTACCAGGAGTATTGAACCGGAACCGGAGAGAGGTTTTTTGCCCCCCGGATAGAGTACTCTCTGGCATCACAGACCGTATCGTACACGATCTGCTCCCCCGATTGCATCCCGTTCATCAACGTCAATTTGATTTCAACCACTGAATAGGGTACATTGCACCCCAACCGCACTCCTACCTGTGGCTTTCGCTCCTGCAAAGAGGCAAACCAGGCACCCGTTGCACGGCTCCGTTCTCCCGTGACAGCTTCCGGAAGAGATGCGGAAAAATCACCGCCCCTGACCCCGTAAGCCTGCGGATCGCGGGGCCAGCTATTCCCGGATATATCCGACCGCCCCCATTCGTCCAATTGCCCATCCCCTTGCAGGCTTCCGTCAAAAGAGCGGCCGGCAGCCTCCGTATTGACGTAAATACATGCCAGGTTACCGGACAGATCCTCTACTCCCCAAAAACTGACACCTCCCTGTTCCCGGGAAGTACCGTCCCGGACAAAAATACCGGAACGCACCGAACCTTCCACGCTACCGGCTGCATGAATATTCCCGCCCGAAAAATATTCTGTCTCCTGTCCGGAATCCAAAAGCCCCGAAGCAACCGATGCTGTGGTCGTATTCCAACTGTACTCCCCCGCTTCCGAATACGCCGGATACGGGATCCGGCACATCTTTTCGTATTCCAATTCCGATAAGGGCCGCAAACCAGCCCAATCCGCATACGCCAGCATGCTCTCAATAGAAAGATAGTTGCAGGCAGCCGTATGTCCGTCGTCCCCGGCATTGGTTAACGAAACACTGTTCTGATCACAGGCAAAAACCCCCGGCTTTCCGTCTCCGGTAATTTCCGAATCTATCACAATACCATTCCGGAAATGGGAGAACTGCGGATCCGGTCCGAATACATATTCCCCTTTTTTGATCCGGTCCAACTCCCCGCCAATTGTATTGTAAAATTGACCGGAATAGGTCTGTTTGTTCAGAAAATCCACATATTGTTCCTGCGTCAACTCGTATTTCATGGCGTACATCCCAAAGTACCCGTTGGGATAAACAGCCGAAAGCGCCTCTTTCCGCCCGTCTATCAGAGTGGTCCCTGCAAAGTGATCCTCCAACTCCTCTTCCGTCATGGCGACATTTGCCACCAACACATCCTGTCCGAACGGAAGCCTCTCCGCATCAACACCGGGAATCCGGATCCGGTAATACTGGTAGCTGCCCGGTTGCTGCACTTTCAACGCTTTCTGTATCGGATACGAAATAAAATTCGTGGAAAAATCATCCGGACCACCACTCCACAACTCCACCCAAGCCGCTCCGTTTGAGGGACAACCTTCCAGGTACCATGTCCCTTCCGGAATAGCATTACCGGAAAAAAGAGAAGAGACACCAAAATAACGGATGGTTTTGGCAGTTTTAAAATCCACCTGCCACCAGGACGGAACAACTGCACTGCGCCAACATTGATCCTGAGAAAGTGAATTGTTCTGGCGATTGGCAGCCAAGGCGATGTTGGTCCCTCCGGAGGCTGTATAGGCAAAATTGCTGTTGGTACCGATAAGATCGTAACGGGCCGGGATCGAACCAAAAAAGGGCCGGGTAAAACCGTTCGAAGCGCCCGGTTCACCGGCATAGAACAAAGAGAGCGGTATCTTTACCATCTCCAGGCCAGTAAAACTAAAAATCACTTCTCCCGCTTCCAGGTCGACAGCCGAAACAGGTTGGGAGGCGTTCCCGTTCAGATTCCACTTGAACCGCACCTCAACTTCCGAATTTCCGACCGAAAACGTACTCCTGCGGATAAAAATCCCGCCTGCATGCCGTTCCCACCCGTAATCTGCCGTCAGGATCTCGTGCCCTTCCGCCGCCAAAACAAGGTGGTGCCACTTATCTTTTCCCGCTAAGCAATATTTTCCGAAAATATAAACAGCATCGTGATTGAGCAGGTGGTTCCAGGAGTTATCCCACCGTATTGTGAACCCGATTGTCGCTTCCGTATCCGAACAGCTCACCAGCTTCGGTTGGGAGACAAAATGCAGGTTGCTTCCACAGAGAGACCCGTGAACAACCAACAATACCCAAAGAGTAAAATATTTCATGACCTTTGTTCTATAAGAGAAAACAACACAACTTTCTCTTCCGGCAGGAACCAATGGATCTCCGGAGTCCGCCGGAACCAGGACAACTGTTTTTTGGCATAGCGCCTGGAGTCCCTTTTAATAAGAGAGACCGCCTCATTGTACGTTATCTTTCCGTCAAAATAGTCAAAAAACTCTTTGTAACCGACGGTATTCAGCGCATTCAAATGCCGCAACGGATACAAGACACGTGCTTCCCGCTCCAATCCCGCCTCCAGCATCTCCTCTACCCGGCGGTCGATCCGGCGGTACAGCTCCTCCCGCTCCCGGTACAATCCTATTTTCAAGATAGAAAAGTCCCGCTCCCGAGGAGTATGGGTACGCAAAGAGGAGTATGGTTTTCCGGCCGTCAGGCACACTTCCAAAGCATGCAACACCCGCTTGGGGTTCCGGAGGTCTACCTCTTTGTAGAAATCGGGGTCCAACTCTTTCAGTTGCTGCCGGATCGGCTCCAATCCTTCCAATGCGTATTGTTCCACCAGCGCCGATCGGATCTCCGGATCAATCGTCGGCACGTCGTCAATCCCCTTGCAAACGGCATCAATGTACATCATGGAGCCTCCCGTCATCAATACATCGTCCGTTTCCCGGTGCAACTCCCGGATCTTTTCCAGGGCCTGCTGTTCAAACTGCCAAGAGTTGTAGTAATCGAATACGGAAAGAGTACCGATAAAAAAATGGGGAACCGCCGCCAACTGTTCGTCCGTCGGAACCGCCGTTCCTATCTTCATCTCTTTGTACAATTGACGGGAATCACAGGAAAGGATCGGCGTATGCAACCACCCGGCTAGCTCTATACTCAAGTCTGTTTTGCCAACGCCGGTAGGCCCAAGCAACACGATCAACCTTTTCTTCCCACTGCTTGCCTTCACACTCCCTTTTCCCGTTGTTTCCCCTTCTTACAACCGATCCAGATAATCGTCAATGCTTTCGTAGCGGCTGCCATAATGGTCACCTCCTCCGCTATTACCCGAATCATCGTCTCCGAAATCGTCATCCTCGTACCCCTCTTCCTCTTCGTCGAAATCATCGAAAAACTCCTCTATGAAACTGTCGTCGTACTCTTCGTCCTCGCCAAACTCCCACTTGTCATCCCCCTCCAACGGATTCTGTTCGGGCAGAGGTCCGGCGCACATCAGGCAAATCGGCAAGATATCCGCCGAATCGGCTATATACTCCCCGGCATACTCCACTTTCAGGTAGCGGTTGTTGAAAAAATCAAAAACATACTCCAACTCGATACAATTGGCATTGATAACCTCTTGGATCGTGGTAGTGTCCATCACCCACGTATCTGTCTCTTCATCATTCGACGACATTTCCAGTAAAGCGATCTCTTTTACCCTGTTCCCCATCCGATCCAACGTATAGAACGAAGCGATCTGCGAGTGGTCGAACTCCAATACTTCCGCGATTTTATCGTGCAGATGCTGAAACGTCTGTTCTCCGCTAACGGCTATCTCGCAATGAAATTCGGAACTGTCCAGTAAACTGATTTCAAACTTGTAGTTCATATTTAGTAGTTAGTTTAAGCAAATATGACACTAAAATTGTTGCCAGGCAAACAAAACCGGCTTTTTTTTGTGATTCCGTTCGAAATTTTACGAAATGGTCATCTTATTTAAACAGACTCTTATAGCACGGAAGCGAGGACATCCATCGCCTCTCTGACCAATTCCGGATCCGCCTGGGAACCCATGTGTCCGACTCGGAAAACCCTACCAGCCAGACAACCGTAATTTCCTCCCACCACAACCCCCTGTTCCCGCAGGCGAACGTCCAGTTTTTTCCAGGAGAGTCCGGCGGGTACTTTTACGGCCGTAACGGTCGGAGATAACAAGGCGTCCGGAGCGGCAAACAGCTCCAGTCCCATGCCGGAAATCCGCTTCCGGCAATAGGCCGCTACCTTCTCATGGCGGGCTATCACCCTGTTCAAGCCTTCCTGCAGGATTCGTTCACTCGCTTTGTACAACTGGACCGTTCCATGCCAGTAAGGCGTATACGGGAAATAGCGGTTTTTGACCGCCTCCCGGAAAGGCAACAGGGCATCGTACCCGGTGTAATTTCGCTCCTCCGCCAACTCCCAGGCTTTTTCGCTCACGGAGAGAAACGACAGGCTGGCCGGGGCCGAAAAGCACTTCTGCGAAGCCCCCAGGCACAAATCCACCTGCCATTCGTCCGTCCGGAAAAGGCTGCCCCCCAAGCCGGAAACAGCGTCCACATAAAACAACGGAACGCCGTGTCTGGCTTTCAATTCACCGATACGCGCCACATCGTTCATGGTACCGCTGGGGGTTTCACAATGCACCAAGGTGATCATTTTCGGTTTGAACTCCCGGATGGCCCGTTCCACCAGTTCAAAGTCGTTGATTGATTCATTGAAACCGAAATCTACAATCCTGACTTCGCATCCGATGGATTCCGCCATCCCGCCTATGCCATATCCAAAGAGCCCCGTCGACAGAGCCAGCACCCGGTCTCCGGGAGAGAGGACACTTTTCAGGGCACTCCATAACACCAGCATGCCCTCCCCCGTCTGGATCACCACTCGGTTACAGGTGTGCATGATCTTTTGCAACGCTTTTTCTGTGGACTTATACAAGGCAACGTACTCCGTTTCCAGATCCGCCGACCCATAATTCGCAGTCGCCGCATCCAATATCTCCTGCGGAACGGAAACAGGGCCGGGAACCATCGGTATTCGATATTTTTCCATGTTTTTACAACTAATCGATATCTGTTTGAATATACAAAACTATAAAAAATCACAGAAATCACGCTTCTCGCTTGTTATTTTCTTCAGTACTTACCGGCATGCAGGTTTCACATCTTAATTTTTAAATGTATATTTGTCCTCTTAAATTCAAAATCCTGTATGCAGCGCCCCGAAAAACTGACGGAAAAAATAGTAGAAAGTTTAGATCAGAACAAAGGCGAACAGATCGTCACCATCGACTTGAGAAGAATAGAAAACTGTTTCTGCCGTTTCTTCGTAATATGTCACGGCAATTCCAACATACATGTAGCGACACTTGCCGGCGGTGTTCGGGAAGATGTTCTGGAACAGACGGGAGAGAAACCCTACCACATCGAAGGGTTGGATCAGGCCCAATGGATCGTGGTGGATTACGGGGATGTGATCGTCCATATTTTTCAGGAAGAGCAACGAAATTACTATCAGTTGGAGGAGTTCTGGGGAGACGGGATCCGGAAAAACTTCTATTGAATCTATAACCGAAGGAGACACTACGAGATATGACAGAGAATAACAAACCCCAAAAAGAGCCGTTCAACTTCCCTCCGGTAGGAAAAAATAAAAACAACAAGGCGCCGAAGATCAACAGTTACTGGATATACCTTGTGGTGATTGCGCTTTTTATCGGGTTCAATCTGTACAATTTGCAACCGGATGCGGAAAAAACCTCCTGGCAAGAGGTCAAAACCAAGATGCTAGAAAAGGGAGATGTTGACAAAATTATCGTTATCACCAACAAAGGAATAGCCTACATCTACCTGAAACCAGACAAAATAGAGGAGTATTCCAAACTGAAATCCAAAGGATTTAAGAACACTTCATCGGGCCCGCATTTCAGTTTCTCCATCGGTTCACTGGAAGGTTTTGAAAAAAACGTGGAAGAGGCCAGGCAGGAGATCCCCGGAGCGCAAAACGTAACTCTGGAGTTTGCCAAGGAGTACGATGCCTGGGGGGATATTTTCTCGTTTCTGTTCCCGTTGTTGCTGATAGTAGGCATCTGGATCTTTTTCTTCAGGCGGATGAGCAGAGGCGGAGGGGGTGGCGGAGGCGGCATCTTCAGCGTGGGCAAATCCCAGGCCAAACTGTTCGACAAGGAGTCCAATATCAAGATCACCTTTAAGGATGTGGCTGGTTTAGCCGAAGCCAAACAAGAGGTGGAGGAGATTGTCTCTTTCCTGAAAAATCCGGACAAATACACCAAATTGGGAGGAAAGATCCCCAAGGGTGCGCTGTTGGTCGGCCCTCCGGGAACCGGAAAAACGCTCATGGCCAAAGCGATGGCGGGAGAGGCCAACGTTCCGTTCTTCTCCATGTCAGGGTCCGACTTTGTTGAAATGTTCGTAGGGGTCGGGGCTTCGCGGGTACGCGACCTCTTCAAGCAAGCCAAAGAGAAAGCGCCCTGCATCATCTTTATCGATGAGATCGACGCCATCGGACGAGCGCGGGGACGCAATCCGAATTTCGGTTCCAATGACGAACGCGAAAATACCCTGAACCAGTTGCTGACGGAAATGGACGGATTTGAAACCAACTCCGGCGTGATCATTATCGCAGCGACCAACCGGGCCGACATCCTAGACAGCGCACTACTCCGGGCTGGCCGGTTCGACCGACAGATCACGGTAGACCTTCCGGAACTGAAAGACCGGGAAGCTATTTTCAAGGTGCATCTGAAACCGCTGAAACTGGCAGAAGATGCGGACATCGCCTTTCTAGCCAAACAGACCCCCGGATTTTCGGGGGCCGATATTGCCAACGTGGCCAACGAAGCAGCGTTGATTGCCGCCCGGAAAAACAAAAATGCCGTAGGGAAACAAGATTTCTTAGATGCTATCGACCGGATTGTCGGAGGATTGGAGAACCGGAGCAAAGTGATCAAGGCCGGCGAAAGAAAAGCCATCGCTTTCCATGAAGCAGGCCATGCCACTGTCTCTTGGCTATTGCAACACGCCCATCCCCTGCTCAAAGTCACTATCGTGCCCAGAGGGAAAGCACTCGGAGCCGCCTGGTACCTGCCGCAGGAGCGGCAGATCACCACACGGGAACAACTGTTGGATCAGATGTGTTCCATATTAGGCGGACGGGCGGCGGAGGAGTTGGTGTTCGGCCAGATCTCCACCGGAGCACAGAACGACCTGGAACGGGCTACCAAACAGGCGTATGCCATGGTTTCCATATTCGGCATGAGTGAAAAAATCGGTAATCTCAGCTATTACGACTCGTCAGGGCAAAGTGACTACAGTTTCACCAAACCCTACTCCGAAAAAACGGCAGAATTGATTGACTCCGAAGTAAAAACGATGGTCGAAGCAGCTTACCAACGCGCCAAAGGGTTGCTTTCAGAGCATTTGGAACAACACAAAGCCGTGGCCGAACTGTTGATCGAAAGAGAGGTGATCTTCAGCGATGATCTGGAGCGTATTTTGGGAAAACGTCCCTGGAAAGAGGAGGAAGAAGAGTTCAACAAAGAACCGGACGAAACCCGGGAAGGGGACCCGCTCTCTCCGGAGAAATAAAACGAACGCTATGGAGAACTGGACGTCTGTTTTCAACACGGAAACACTTTACCAGGCCGAATGGATAAGTTCTGTCCTGGAAGATCACGGGATACACGCCGTCGTTCTGAATCAACGGGATTCCTCCTATACCACATTCGGAGAGATCCATGTCATGGTCAATCAAACGGACCTGTCGAAAGCACAAGAAATCGTTAATGCTGTCGAGTTTGAATAATTTACTGAAACGAACTGTCAGCGGAGCGCTTTTCGTACTACTGCTGACCGGATGTATTTTTCTGCATCCGATCGCTTTTCTGATCTTGTGTTGCGGGATCGGCGTGATAGGATTGGCGGAGTTTTCCAAGATGGCGTTACACTTGGACATTCACATCCGCAAAGGATGGTTCCTCCCAGCTGGCGCTTTGTTGATCGCTGCCGGTTTCACAGACGCTTACCGACACAACAACTCCGGATATCTCCTTTTTGGCATCGTATGGCTGGCAACTTGTATATTTGAACTCTTCCGGAAAAAAGGCAATGCGTTCCAAAATATGGCGTTTTCCTGTTTCGGCATCGCCTACATCTGCCTGCCGTTCTGTCTGCTTTCCTACTTTCCGTTCCTTGTTTCCGGAACATGGAAACCGGGTATTGTGTACTTTCCATTCGTGCTGGTATGGATTAATGATACGTTCGCCTACCTGATCGGTAGCCGTTTCGGAAAACACAAACTATTTCCACGCATCTCTCCCCAAAAATCCTGGGAAGGAGCGATCGGAGGAACGGTTTGCTCGATCGCTGCCGCTCTCTTTCTCGGCCCGTGGCTGGCCGGTTTTTCTTGGGAACACTCGGTTGTAGCGGCCGGGATCGTATCTCTGTTCGGCATTTTCGGAGACTTGACGGAATCAATATTTAAACGAAGCATCGAGATCAAAGATTCCGGCACGCTTATGCCAGGACACGGAGGGATATTGGACCGGTTCGACGCCGCACTGCTTGCCATTCCGGCACTGTTTCTCTACCTGAAGTTTGTTTTTTAAAAGTTGTTTCATTTTCCATGAAATCCATTACCTTTGCATAATTTTTACGCTGTTTGCGAAAACTTAAACGAGTAGAAATGACACTACATAAAGCCGGTTATAGTCTATTGATCAAGCTTTTGCTGTTCTTTATTGTCGTAAATATCGTCCTGTTTTTTGCCGTGGGTTCACTGATTGTGCGCTATGCCGCAATAGCTGTTAGCGCGGTGCTGTATCTGGGCGCTGTCAACTTTTTCCGCTTTCCGAAGCGCCGGATCACATTGGATAACGATACCATTCTGGCCCCTGCCGACGGCAAGATCGTTGTGATTGAGGAGACTGAAGAGAACGAATATTTTCACGACCGCCGGATGCAGGTGTCGATCTTTATGAATATCCTAAATGTGCACATCAACTGGTTTCCAGTCAACGGCGTGATCCGCTGCTTCCGGTACCACAAAGGAAAATTCCTGAAAGCCTACCTGCCGAAATCCTCCACCGACAACGAACGTACCACAATCGTTATCGAATGCCCGAACGGGCAGAGCGTCTTGATGCGCCAGATTGCCGGCGCCGTGGCAAAGCGGATCGTATCTTACGCCCCTGTCGGAGGAGAAGCCCGCCAGTACCGCCACGCCGGATTTATAAAATTCGGGTCCCGGGTAGACCTGTTCCTGCCGTTGGACACAGATATAAAAATAGCATTGGGAGAAAAAACCACCGGTTCCCAAACGGTTATCGGCTACCTGAAACCGATCTCCAACCGTTGATTTGATCATTCACTAAATTTGAGTTCTATGTCTGTTCAATCTTCCGAAAAAGTTGTAACTACCCGTGTTTTGCAGGAGATGAAACGCCGGGGCGAAAAGATCAGTATGCTGACCGCTTACGACTACTCCACAGCCCAGATCGTAGACGCCGCTGGCATCGATGTGATCCTGGTCGGCGACTCAGCGGCAAATGTAATGGCCGGTTTCCAGACCACCCTGCCCATCACGCTGGACCAGATGATCTACCACGGCGCTTCCGTGGTGAGAGGGGTCAAACGGGCGTTGGTGATCGTAGATCTTCCGTTCGGCACGTACCAGGGAAACAGCAAGGAAGCGCTCTGTTCAGCCATACGGATCATGAAAGAGACCGCAGCAGATGCAATCAAATTGGAGGGAGGCGCGGAAATCTTGGACTCCGTCAAAAGGATTCTGTCTGCCGGTATCCCGATCATGGGGCATTTGGGACTGACCCCTCAGAGTATCAATAAATTCGGATCCTACACCGTCCGTGCCCGGGAAGAGGCCGAAGCCCGGAAATTGCTGGAAGACGCACACCTGCTGGAAGAGGCTGGCTGTTTCGCTGTCACGTTGGAGAAGATACCGGCTACTTTGGCAACGCAAGTAGCCAGAGAGGTGGCGATTCCCGTCATCGGCATCGGAGCGGGCAGCGGCGTGGACGGACAGGTACTTGTCCTGCACGACATGCTGGGCATCAACAACGAATTTTCCCCTCGTTTTCTTCGGCGTTATGCGGACCTGTACGGCGCAATAAACGGAGCGGTGAAACAATATATCGAAGACGTTAAAAACCGGGAGTTCCCGAACGAAAAAGAGCAATACTGACCATGCTGGAGATTCTGTACGAAGACAATCACATCATCGCCGTCAACAAGCATATCGCCGACATTGTACAAAGCGACAAGACGGGAGACGAACCGCTGACGGAGGAGGTGAAGGCGTATATCAAGAAAAAGTACAACAAACCGGGAGATGTTTTTCTGGGGGTTCCCCACCGGTTGGACAGGCCGGTCAGCGGCGTGGTGCTTTTTGCCCGTACCAGCAAAGCGCTGATGCGACTGAACGCCATGTTTCAGGAACACGATAAGGAGATGACCAAAATTTACTGGGCCATTGTTGGCAATTTACCGGAGTCGGACGGTGGAACATTGACGCATTATCTGCTTCGGGACAGCAACAAAAACAAATCCTATGCATACGACCGGGAGAAAAAAGGCAGCAAACTGGCCGTGCTGGATTACCGCCTACTCGGTCGCTCGCAAAAATATTACCTGTTGGAGATCAAGCTGCGCACCGGTCGGCATCACCAAATCCGCTGCCAGTTAGCCAAATTCGGCTGCCCTATCAAAGGCGACCTGAAGTACGGCTCTCCCCGCTCCAACCCCAATGGCGGCATCAGTTTACACGCCTGTTCCGTCAGCTTTGCACATCCAGTCACCAAAGAACCGCTGACAATTTCCGCCGTTCCGCCCCAGGACGACACGTTGTGGAAAGAGTTCTACCAAAACTTGAAACTGTAGGCTTCAGCTTTTTTTGCCACTTTTCAGCTTTGTTCGTGCCTGTTTGCAACTACTATACCACAGCATGAACGCTCCAAGCAACACAAAAGGGATACTCAGAAGTTGCCCCATGTTCAGTGCCATGGTACGCTCAAACTCCTCTTGCGGCTCTTTGACAAACTCAATGCAAAAACGCGCCGCAAAGATCAATAACAGGAACATGCCGAACAGATAGCCGCTCTTCTCTTTGGCGCGGGTACGCCAATAGAGGTGCATCAGGATTCCGAAACTGATCAGGTAACAGAGCGCCTCGTACAGTTGTGCAGGGTGGCGGGATGTCGAGGGATCCGCCAACCCATGGGCATTTACAAAACGAAAACCCCAAGGAAGTTCTGTGGCCATTCCTACGATCTCCGAATTCATCAGGTTCCCCATACGGATGAAAAATCCAGCCAGGGCGATTGGAATAACCGCACGGTCGAGCACCCACAGGATTGATCGCTTGCTGACCTTTCTGGAGTAGTACCAAAGCCCTGCAATGATACCGATAGCTGCGCCGTGGCTGGCCAGGCCCTGAAAACCGGTAAATTCAAACGAGGGAGTCCAGCGGAACGGCAGGATGATTTCTAACGGATGCTGGCTGTAATAATCCCAATCGTAAAAAAAGCAATGCCCCAGTCGGGCGCCAATGATCGTCGCCACAGCTACATAGATCCACAACTTATCCAGCCACTCGGGCCGGATCCCCTCCGATTTGAACATCTTCTCCTCGATCTTGTAACCGAAGAAAAAAGCACAGGCAAACAACAATCCGTAGTAGCGGATGGTAACTCCCCCGATCCGGAAGATCTCGGGATCCACATCCCACGTAATAAATAAAGAGAGCATACCGTATGGTTATTCGTTTTTTCCGTGGCAATTTTTATATTTCAGCCCGCTGCCGCAGGGACAGGGATC
>DBDA01000011.1 GCA_002293375.1 Odoribacter sp. UBA944 | reverse complement strand
CGTTGCCGCAACGGACAATCCGGCCATACAGGCGCCGCTGAATTGCGGCCACCGGGTCACCTTCCTGCCGTTCAACGACCCGGAGGCATTGGAAAAAGAGTTGGCCGCCGGGGAGTATGCCGCAGTCATAGTGGAAGGGATACAGGGCGTGGGAGGCATCCGCGTGGCCGAGGAGGCATTCCTGCGCCGGATGCGCAGCAGCTGCACCGCCGCCGGCACCCTGATGATCTTAGACGAGATCCAATCGGGCTATGGGCGCAGCGGAAAATTTTTCGCCCACCAGTATGCCGGTGTAGAGCCCGACATCATCACCACCGCCAAAGGGATGGGGAACGGTTTTCCCATCGGGGGCGTGCTGCTCAGCGAAGCGATTGCGGCGCAAAAAGGGATGTTGGGGACGACGTTCGGCGGCAACCACCTGGCCTGCGCGGCGGCATTGGCCGTTCTGGAAGTCATGGAGCGGGAGTATGTGCTCAACAACGCTGCCGCATTGGGCAACTACCTGACGGAGAAACTGAAAGAGATGGACGGAGTGCGGGAAGTCCGGGGCAGGGGGCTGA
Source organism: Odoribacter sp. UBA944 (assembly GCA_002293375.1). Lineage (GTDB taxonomy): Bacteria > Bacteroidota > Bacteroidia > Bacteroidales > Marinifilaceae > UBA944. Next base: position 44,683 of record DBDA01000011.1, on the reverse strand, counting down.
TGATCGGAGTGGACACCGCCTATCCCCAGTCGGAGGTACGGGCGTTGTTGGCCCAAAAACACCGGGTGTTGGTCGGGTACAGCGGTAAAAACACCCTCCGCTTATTGCCCTCCCTCACCATCACCGCCGCAGAAGCGGACCTTTTCCTGAAAGCCTTTGCAGCGGCCCTGCACGAATTGAAAACGCGGGGAGGGGAGAAATGAAGGTAAAGATTATCAAGATCGGCGGTAAACTGGTCGAAGACGATGCGGTACTGAACGGCCTGAACGGCCTGAACGACCGCCTGGCCGCCCTCTGGCCCGGTTGCCTGCTGGTACACGGCGGCGGCTCTATGGCCGGGCAGTTGTCGGCCGCATTGGGATTGGAAGTCCGGATGCACGAGGGGAGGCGCATAACCGACAGCCGCACCTTGGAAGTGGCCGTTATGGCGTACGCCGGCCTGGCCAACAAAAAGATCGTCGCCGGTTTGCAGGCGCGCGGGGTCAATGCCTGCGGATTGTCCGGGTGCGACATGGGATTGGTTGTTTCCCACAAGCGGGAGCGGGGAGAAATCGACTGGGGCTTTGTCGGGGACATCGACACTGTCCGGACGGAAGCGTTGGCGCTGTTGCTGGAAAACCGCATACTGCCGGTCATCTCACCCATTACCTGTTCCCGCGAAGGGCAACTGCTGAACACCAACGCGGACAGCGTAGCGGGGGCGGTTGCAACGGCCCTCAGCAGCCGCTACGAAACGGAACTCACCTTCTGTTTCGACAAACCGGGCGTACTGTTGGATGTAAACGACGAACAGAGCGTCATCCCCCGCATCAACAAACACGACTACCGGGAGTTGTTGGCCCGGGGCGTGCTCCACTCCGGCATGCTTCCGAAATTGGAAAACGCTTTCAAAACGCTGGAAGCCGGTGTAGGAAGCGTGCGGTTGACCTCTCCGGAAAATTTAAACGGAGGGACTCTCTTATCCTTATAAAATACCACCATGAACGCAGACGAAGCAGTTGCCTTATTGAAAAAAATCATTGCGATACCCTCTTTCAGCCAAGAGGAGGGTGCCGTAGCGGAGTTGTTGGAAACGACCTGGTGCTCCTGCGGATACAAACCGGAACGCAAAGGCAACAACGTGTGGGTACGCTCCAAACAATTCGACCGGAACAAGCCGACCATCCTTCTGGATGCGCACATCGATACAGTGAAGCCGAACGGGGCGTGGGAAACGGATCCTTTCCTCCCGGTGGAGCGGGATGGGAAGTTGTTCGGATTGGGCAGCAACGACACCGGCGGCAGCATTGTGTCCATGCTGGCGGCCTTCCTCCGCCTGGAACAGACGGAGCAGCCCTTCAACCTCATCTGTTTGGAATCTGCCGAGGAGGAGAACACCGGGAAAGGCGGCATACAAAGCATCGTAGGGGAGTTGGGGCCGGTGACTTTGGCGCTTGTCGGCGAGCCGACCGGAATGCACGCGGCCATTGCAGAGAAAGGGTTGATGGTGTTGGATTGCACCGCCCGCGGAAAATCCGGCCACGCGGCGCGGGAAGAAGGGATCAACGCCATTTACGAGGCGCTGCCCGACATCGACTGGTTCCGGAACTACCGGTTTGAAAAGGAATCGCCTCTATTAGGGCGGGTCAAGATGAGCGTCACGGGCATCCGGGCCGGCTCCCTGCACAACGTCGTCCCGGCGGAATGCACCTTTACCGTAGATGTCCGGGTAAACGAATTTTACACCAACGAAGCGATCTGCGACACCATCCGGAAAGCGGTAAAGAGCGACGTCGCTCCCCGTTCATTCTCCTTGAACTCCTCTTCCATCCCGGAGAGCCATCCGGTAGTGCAACGCTGCAAAGAACTGGGGCGGACGCTGTACGGCTCCCCGACCACCTCCAACCAGGCGGTCATCCCCTGGCCCTCCCTGAAAATCGGGCCGGGAGACAGCGCCCGGAGCCACACGGCCAACGAATACATCCGGACAGAGGAAATCCGGGAAGGAATCGATATCTTTGTCCGGTTGTTGGACGGATTAAAATTAGAAAGATACAACACATGAAGCTTTGGGATAAAGGATACGACATCGACCGCTTTACGGAGCAGTTTACGGTAGGGCGCGACAGGGAGTTGGACTTGATGCTGGCGCACGCCGATGTATTGGGCAACCTGGCGCACCTGAAGATGCTGCACCACATCGGGCTGATGGATGCCGCCGACCTGCAATCGCTGGAGAAGGCCCTGAAGGAGATAGCAAAGTCCATCGATCAGGGCGATTTCCGGATCGAAGAAGGGGTAGAGGACATCCACTCCCAGATCGAATTGGAGCTGACCCGTGCGTGCGGGGAAGCGGGCAAACGGATACACACCGGCCGCTCCCGCAACGACCAGGTGCTAACGGACATCAAACTCTTTACCCGGACGAAACTCATCCGCCTGTCGGAACAGACGGAAACACTCTTTGACCTGCTGCTTCAAAAAGCCGAAGCCTCCAAAGAGATTCTGCTGCCCGGCTACACCCACCTCCAAATTGCCATGCCCTCCTCCTTCGGGATGTGGTTCGGCGCTTACGCGGAGTCGCTGGCGGATGACCTCCTGCAACTTCGGGCGGCTTACGAACTGGTGGATACCAACCCGCTCGGTTCGGGGGCCGGTTACGGCTCATCGGTGCCGCTCGACCGGAAACTCACCACCCGCCTGCTGGGGTTCGGGGATTTGGCCTGGAACGCGGCCTACGCGCAGATGCAGCGGGGAAAGATGGAGAAAAACGTACTGTTCGCCCTGGCCTCCGTGGCCTCCACCTTGGGTAAAATGGCGGCCGACGTTTGCCTGTACTCCTGTGGGAACTTCGGATTTGTCAAGCTCCCGGACCGGTTTACCACCGGCTCCAGCATCATGCCGCACAAAAAGAACCCGGACATCTTTGAACTCATCCGCGCCAGATGCAACCGCTTGCAGTCGCTGCCAGGCCAGTTGGCCCTGTTGTGCGCCAACCTCACCTCCGGCTATTTCCGCGACATGCAACTGACCAAAGAGATCTTCTTCCCGGCCTTTCAGGAGCTGTCGGATTGTCTGACGATGGCCGTGGCGGTGCTGAAAGAGATGGAGTTGAACCGGGAGATCCTGAAAAATCCCATCTACAACTACCTGTTCACGGTAGAGGACGTCAACGACCTGGTGACGGCGGGCATTCCCTTCCGGGAAGCGTACAAAACGGTAGGGTTGAAGGTACAGGCCGGAGCCTATGCCGGAGATGCGGAGAGGCCCCTGCACCACACCCACGAAGGGAGTATCGGCAACCTCTGCCTGGACGAGATCCGCCAAAAATTCCAACGCCACAAATGGGACTGCTCCCGGGCCATCAACGCCGAAAAAGCGCTGCTGCAATAACCCCTACGGCAGCCACCGCAGCGACCCTTTCAGGTTTGTGAAAGAACCATCGGGAGCGCTGATGTTGGTGTATGCCACACCTGCGCCGAAATCCTCCACATGGACAACGTGGGAACCGTTTTTAGGTTCTTTCCAGTAGACCATGTAAACTTGGGGGGCCACCTCTACGGCCGTATATTGCACCCGGTCGGTGGCGCCTTTCAGGCTGCCGGTCGTCCCTGCAAAGCTCATAAAACGGTCGTCTTCAAAGTGCAGGTCAAACACAAAATCCCCTCCGAAATTGACCTCCGCCTTCCGGCCGATGGCGGGAAAAGCGTGTGCTGTTTTCCACGTCAACTCCCCCTTCAACACCTTTGCCGTCATCTCCAGATTCGATACGCCCTCCAACTCCGGATAGAGCGTTTTCATTTTTTGAACGACCTCTTCACTCTTCGCCGTTGTTGCCAGTACCTGCTCCAATGCTGCTAAATACTGCCTGGTAAAGGCGATCGGCGCATCTCCTTTCAAACGTGTCTTTCCGGCTGCAAAATGCGCCGGTATCGCATACTCCGGCTGCAACTCCTCCATGACCTGCAATCCGGCCACCCATTTGACCCGCTCCTCTTTGCTTTGCGAATCGGCCACCCAGGGATGTTCCCCGGCGGTCAGGTACACCCCTCCGAGAATCGTGCGGGCGGACGGGATCCACAAAAATGCATGCTGTTCGTCGCCGGGGATCTTCTTTACCTCTATCCGCCTGTCTTCCAGCAGGAAATAGTTTTGGGAGAGCACTGCCGGGACAACGATCTTCTCCGGAGCGTTCTCTCCCAAACGGGGCGACCAGATGGCCATCTTTTCCTCTTTAGTAGCCTGAATAAGGTAGGCCGTCTGGGCCGTGGAATAGACCTTTACCTTGGGAAACTCCTGCAGGATATCGTACAACCCGAAATAGAAATCGGGATCGGAATAACTGATAAAGATCATAGACAACTCCTTTCCTGTCTTTTTGATCAGCTCCACGACCCGTTTTGCATCCTCTTTGCTGAACTGCGCATCCACCAGGATTACCTCCCGTTTCCCTTCGAGCAAAACAGAAGTGACTTCAAAAATAACCGGTTTGGATGTAAATACATGTATCTTCATCCCCTCTCTTTCAATTACCTCATACGATTGTGCCATGGCTTGTCGGTTAGAAAATAATAAAATGAACACTGTTGCAATGACGAAAAGACCTTTTTGCATATCTCTGATTTTTGATGTTTCAGTACCTGTTAGTAGGTTTATCGACTTTTTGTACGTGAACGCACCGGTCAAAGGTTTCGACGGGGTAGGCACATCACACGGTCGCGCAGGAAAGATCCGTACGGATAGAAACAAAAAAGCACCCGTTAACGGATGCTCTCTGTGGTCTCGTGGGGACTCGAACCCCAATCAAAGGAACCGGAATCCTTCATTCTATCCATTGAACTACGAAACCTTTACGAAGGTGCTGCAAAAGTAATAAAATTCAAAGAAAAAGGGGATGTTTGATCCCCTTTTTTCTTTTCTAATTTTTCTGCTTGGCTCCGTAGTTGATCCTAAGCGAATTAGCCTTTCGAAGCTCTTGTTTGAGATCCGTAACAATCCCCATCGTAGTGAATTTATCCACCTTGAGGTTATTGGTAATGCTGTTCCGCTCTTCTTCCTTCCGGGCCTCCCTTTCCGAAGCGACAAAAGCACCGATATCCTGTAAACCGGCGAACTTATCGTTCAACTGAATACGGGGTTCGGTTCCATACACTCTCTGATAGGTCGCCAGGGGCAGTCCGATGTAAATGTTGCTGACAAGCGATTTCTTTTCCAACTTGGAAATTTGCGTAGCCAGAGGGAGCTGGTTATTAACCATCATCGTTACTTCGCGCATGGTGGTACTTACCATAAAGAAAAAAAGCAACATAAACACAATATCGGGCAATGAAGCCGTCGAAATCGCCGGAACCTCCCGTTTACCGTCTTTTTTAAACTTTGCCATTATTTTTTCCCTCCCAAATTTTTAGGTTCGGCTTCCGAAATCGTCATGGGGATCCATGCCCGGACCGCATCTTGCTCTTCCTGATGCAATGAAGCGTATTTTTTGCCCCATTTGGCCATGGCTTTTTGATCCCTCACTTCATTAAATGCGGCTGCTAACTGATCCTGTACTGCAATATACATGTCGTAAGATGTTCCTTTGTCACTTTGCAGAGATACAACCCCTTTGGACACTTCCACATTTCCCAAAAGCTCGATCTGCTTGATCTCCTTTGCCGGAAGGTCCTCGCTATTGCTTGGATTCAGCAAAAACTCGATCGTTTTGGCTTTCAGGTTGTTTACATCCATCAGTTCCCCGTTCACGGCCAAGGCATCGTTTCTGTTCACCAAAACCTGCAAAATATTACGTTTTGCAATTTTCGGCGCATTTTCGATATCCGGCTGATAGGGCGGCAATCTGCGGAACATCCCAGAGTCTACGTTCATGGTCGTTGTAGCCAGGAAGAATACCAACAACAGGAACGCAATGTCGGCTGTTGAGGTAGCGTTAACTTCTGGTGTTTTTTTTGATGCCATAATAATGTATTTTATTCCTTACCGATTACCTGAATCTCCTGTACAACTCTCCGCCTACGATAGCCAAAAAGGCCCCTGCGAACAAAAAGTACATGGTATAGATAATCGTATCCGTCCAGATCAGCGTGTTCGGCACATTATCCGGTCCGGTATATCCGATCAGATTCAACGGAGTGCCGTCAGACATGGAATAGGCGATCAATACAAGCACAGCGATCACCGCCACACCGATAAAGCTTTTCATAGCCTCTTTGGGGCGGGTCAGCAAGCGTATGATCGGGAAGGCCAAAGCAGCGACGACGGCAATCCCGAACAAGACATAACCCCAGTTCAACAGCGTTGACGTGTAAGCCGGCGTCCAGTACTGGGGGTCGGCTCCGGGAGCCTCTCCCCCGAACAAAAACAACCCCAATACAACTGCCGTAATAACAAACAGCGCTATCAACAGTATATTTAAAATTTTATTGATCATGGTCAATTAGGCATTTTTTTGGTTGTATTTTACTAAAATATCCAACAAACTCACGGAAGCGTCTTCCATATTGTTTACAATACCTTCGATCTTAGAGGTACAATAGTTAAAGAATACCTGGAGGATAATAGCAACGATCAAACCGCCCACGGTGGTGATCAAAGCCACTTTAATACCGCCCGCCACCAAAGCCGGGCTCATATCCCCTGCAGCCTGGATCTGGTCGAAAGCCTGGATCATCCCGATTACCGTACCGAGGAACCCCAACATGGGAGCGATGGCGATAAACAGAGAGATCCACGTCAATCCTTTTTCCAAAAGGCCCATCTGAACGGAACCGTAAGAAGTTACCGACTTTTCCACCATATCCACACCCTGGTCATAGCGCATAAGCCCCTGGTAGAAAATACTGGCGACCGGCCCGCGCTGATTGCGGCAAAACTCTTTGGCGGCCTCAACCCCTCCATTGTTCAGGGCGTCTTCCACTCCCTCTACCAGTTTTTTCACATTGGTGTCCGACAGGTTCAGGTAAAGCACCCGTTCAATGGCGATAGCCAAACCGAAGATCAAACACAACACAACGGCAGCCATAAATCCGGCGCCCCCTTCGATAAATTTCTGTTTAATAGCGGCGTGCATGGAAGAACTTTCCACCACATCCTCTTCCGAACTCGCCGACACGGCATTTTCTGCTGCGGGAGCGATTTCATCTGCCGTCATTTCGGTGGTTTCTGCGGCGGTTTCTTCCTGGGCCATTAGCATGTTGGTAGCTCCGAATACGAGCATGCCCAAAACAGCTATTAATGCAAGTAGTTTTTTCATGATCTCTGTAACTGATTTTTGGTTATAAATAATTGAAGTTTAACTCTATATGGTTTTAAAAATAATTCTTTTCACATTCTGTTCCCAGCCAAAAAGTCAAAATCTGCGGCAAGTTACAAAATAAATGTTAAAAACCAATGCGATCCGCCGTAATTTCTCCTTTAAGCGACGAATTTAAACATTTTTTGGTTTCGTTCGCATCCCCGGTCTTTCCCAGCAGGTACATCAACTTACACACAGCAGCCTCCGTCGTAATGTCGTATCCGCTCACCACACCGTAATTCAGCAACTCCCGGCTGGTTTCATAACGCCCCATCTCCACGGTCCCTCCCTGGCACTGGGTCACATTATAGACCACAATCCCTTTTTCCACGGCAGCCTCCCGGATCAACTCCAGAAAACCGCCTTCGGTGGGGGCGTTGCCCGCCCCGTAGGTCTCTAAGATCAACCCCTTCAACCCCGGAGAATCGATCACCGCCCGGACAATTTCGTTCCGCAATCCCGGAAAGATCTTCAGGATAGCGATCCGGGGGTCCAGGCAGTTATGAACGCAAAGACTCCCGTTCCGGGGCGAATAATCGATCGCGCTGTAATTATACTGGATGTGGATGCCGATCTCCGCCAAAGGCGGGTAATTAAACGACTGGAACGCCTCGAAACTCTCCGCATTGATCTTAACAGTGCGGTTTCCCCGGAGCAACCTGTCCCCGAACAGGATACACACCTCCGGAACAACCGCTTTTCCGTGCATATAATCAGCGGCGATCTCCAGGGCGGTGATGAGGTTCTCCCGTCCGTCCGTCCGGATCTTTCCCACCGGCAACTGGGAGCCGGTAAAAACCACCGGCTTTTCCAGGTTCTCCAACATAAAACTGAGCGCCGAAGCAGAATACGCCATCGTATCCGTTCCGTGCAACACCACAAAACCGGCATACTTCCCGTAGTTCTCCGCAATGATCCGGCACAACTCCTGCCACAATTGCGGTTTCAGGTCGGAAGAGTCAATAATTTCCGGCAGCGTATAACTGTCTATCCGGAACCCGAACTCTCGGATCTCCGGAACGGTTTTGGCGATCTGGTCAAAATTAAACGGACAGAGCGCCCCGGTAGCCGGGTCGTTGGTCATACCAATGGTCCCGCCGGTATAAATGATCAAGACAGCTTGTTGTTGGCTCATGACAAAATCGGATTTCGATGCAAATTAAATAAATCCAACGCATTCCGGGTGGTTATTTCCCCGATTTTTTTTTCATCACAACCGGTCAGCTCCGAGATCTTCCGGAGGATCAGCGGAAGGTACGCGCTTTCGTTCCGTTGGCCCCGGTAAGGGACAGGGGCCAGGTAAGGCGCGTCCGTCTCCAGCACCAACCGTTCCGGGCCGACGGAACGGATCACCTCGGCCATGCCGCTCTTCTTAAACGTCACCACTCCGCCGATACCTAAATAGAGCCCCATCCCGCAAGCCCTTTCCGCTTCCGCCGGGGTACCCGAAAAACAGTGCAGGACCCCCTTGGTGTACGGATACTTCCGAAGCACTTCGAAAATCTCGTTCAAGGAATCCCGGGAGTGTACGACGACGGGAAAATCCAACTCCCGCGCCATCCCCAGCAAATGTTCAAACACCTTCACCTGCTCCCGGTAAAAAGTCTTGTCCCAATAGAGATCGATCCCGCACTCCCCGATCCCGTAAAACGTGTGCTGTGCCAGCGCTTTCTCGATCGCCGCCAACTCTTTTTTATACTCCGCTTTGACCGATGTCGGGTGCAGTCCGGCCAACGGGCGCATCATCTCCGGATACCGGGCTGCCAATTCCAGCATGCTCTCCCGGCTCTCCGCATCGATATCGGGCAGGACAATGTAGCGGACCCCCGCCTCCGAAGCCCGGCCAACCACCTCCTCCATCTCCTCCCGGAAGCCCGGATCGTACAAATGTGCGTGCGTATCTATAAGCATACCCCGATTCATACCAGACCTGTTTTAGGTTATTTTTAAATCAAGAGCAAAGATACAAAAATGCCGCCCGCTTGTACCGGACGGCATCTTTAAATTAATAGGACAAAAATCACACGTGTCCCTGTGCACACATCGCTTCGGCCACTTTGATAAAGCCACCGATATTAGCGCCTTTCACATAGTCGATCTTGCCGCCATTCTTTCCGTATTGCACGCAGGTATCGTGAATATCCTTCATGATCTGGGACAATTTGGCGTCCACCTCTTCCGCTGTCCAGCTGTAACGCATGGAATTCTGGCTCATTTCCAAACCGGAAACGGCAACCCCGCCGGCATTGGCAGCCTTGCCCGGGGCAAAAGCGATCTTTCCGTTCATCGCGCGGACAGCCTCTGCGGTACATCCCATGTTGGAAGTTTCAACCACCATCTGACAACCGTTGGCCATCAACATTTTGGCATCCTCCTCGTTCAACTCATTCTGGATGGCGCACGGGAAAGCGATGTCGCATTTTACCTCCCACGGTTTCCGTTTGGCGTAAAATTTAGCGCCGAATTTCTCGGCATACGGGGCCACCACATCGTTATTGCTGGCGCGCAACTCCAACATATAATCCACACCGGCCTGGGTCAACCCCTTTTCGTCGTGGATGTAACCGTCGGGGCCGGAGATCGCCACCAATTTAGCGCCCAACTGCACCAATTTCTGGGCCGCACCCCAGGCTACATTACCGAAACCGGAGATCGCCACCACTTTTCCTTTGATGTCCTGGCCCATCTCCTTCAGCATGTGCTGGGCAAAATAAACAGAACCGTACCCGGTCGCTTCCGGACGGATACGCGAACCGCCGAACTCCCGCGATTTTCCGGTCAGCACGCCGGTAAATTCGTTGCAGATCCGCTTGTATTGTCCGAACATATAGCCCACTTCGCGCCCGCCCACGCCGATGTCTCCGGCCGGAACGTCCGTTTCGGGGCCGATGTGCTTACACAACTCCGTCATAAAACTCTGGCAGAAACGCATCACTTCGTTGTCCGATTTCCCTTTCGGGTTGAAGTCGGAACCTCCTTTACCGCCACCCATCGGCAACGTGGTCAGGGAATTTTTAAACGTCTGCTCAAAACCCAAAAATTTCAATCCGCCCAGCGTCACAGAAGGGTGAAAGCGGATACCTCCCTTGTAAGGCCCAATGGCGCTGTTGAACTGCACGCGGTAGCCGCGGTTGATCTGCACCTCGCCCTTGTCGTCGATCCACGGCACCCGGAACATGATCACCCGTTCCGGTTCTACCATCTTTTCAAGGATCTTATTGGCTTTGTATTTGGGATTGGCCTGATAGGTCTCCCATACGGTTTCAATAACCTCCTCCACTGCCTGGTGAAATTCGCCTTCACCCACAGTTTTTGCCTTCAAGGCATCCATGAACTCTTTAATCTCTGGTTTCATCGCAAATAATTAAGTATGTTTTCAGTAAATAGTCGCACTCGACATCCGGGAAACACAAACGTTTCCGACAGCCAAAATTATCAATTATTTGCGAATCCGGAACTTTTTTCCGCTTAAATTTTTATGATCCCGACGGGGAGATGATTTTAAATTGTAAGTATAAGAAAGCTAATAAGTAATGATTTATTATTTTTGGCTCAACGAATACCGTATCGGCTTCCGGGCAAAGCGATGACTTTACCCTCCAATTGCAACTGCAACAGCACAACATTCAGCTCCCCGGCAGGGATCCCGCAAAGGAGAGCGAGTTCATCCACCCCGGTCTCCCCCTTTTCCGCCAGGAGAGCAAGCAACTCCGCTTTATGCCTGTTTTCGGGGAACAGCCCGGGAATTTCGGTATTTGGGCGGCTTCTCCGATAGGTGAGGTTCAAAATAGCAGCAACATCTCCGGCATCCTCCACCAACGCCGCCATGGAGTGTTTAATCAGCAGATTACACCCCCGGGCGTACAACTCCTCCGGTCGTCCCGGAAAAGCCATGACATCCCGGTTATAAGAGACACCGATCCGGGCAGTCGTCATCGCTCCTCCCCGCACAGCCGATTCGGCGATCAACACCCCGTGCGAAAGCCCGGCGATGATCCGGTTGCGTTGCAAAAAATGACTCTTATACGTTTCATGGATGCAAGGAAATTCACTGATGATCGCTCCTCCGGCAGAAAGGATCCGCTCTGCAATATTCCGGTGCTCGGACGGATAGACCTTGTGCAACCCGTGCCCCAAAACAGTATACGTCGGAAAGCCGAACTCCAGAGCGGCCAAATGAGCGGAAATATCAATACCGTACGCCAAACCGCTCACAACAACCGGGCGGGGAGCATAACCGGCCAACCCCTCCAGCAAAGAGTGCACCCGGGATTTGCAGCGGGCAGAAGCCTTCCGGGTACCGACGATAGCCAAATACTTTCCGGCCGGATCGGACAACACTCCCCGGTAATACAGCACAAACGGCGCATCTGCACATTGAAGCAGCAAAAACGGGTAATCGCCCTCCTCCGCACAGCAGATCCGGATGGCATGTTTTTCGATGTGGGGCAACTCTTTTTCGGCCAACGCCAATGCCTGAGAGCGCACACCGGGTTCCAAAGAGATCCCCGCCTCGGCGCAAAAACGGACCAACGTACGCTCTTTTTCCAAAAAAAGCCCGTCAATGCCGCCACACCTCCGGATAACGGGGAGGGCGGCTACCGTATTCAAGCCGGGCATAAAACTCAGCGCAACCACTCTTTGCAACACTGTTTCCGTATACATAGACCGCAGTAGAATTGGTTATCATCTCCAAAACTACGGGAAAGCCTCCGGAAACAGAAGGGGGGCAGGGGAAACAGTATCCTAATTTTTCGGCGAAAAATTCACACGACAGTATGTGTGGCGTCTGGATTTGATTCGGCCGGTTTTATATACCGGCCGGAAATAATCAAATGGATCGAATGGGAGCGGACAAGCCGCTCCCCGGTTATCGGCGAACACAACGTACGGAGAGGCCGGTGCTCCGGTGGTAGTAGCTCGGGGCGGCAAGGATGCTAATGAAGCTCAGACTCCAGGCGTTATGATAGGAATCGAAGGGTGAACTTGACCAATAGAAGCCGAGGCGGCCTACGTCGTTGAGCGAATCGCCGTACTTGCTACGGCTACCGGCAGCAGGAAGAAAAATGGTAGCACCGGAACCCTTGTCTGTAAACTTCATCCCATAAACACTATTATATGTACCCCAAGTATAAGCAACCTTGTCTGTTGCAAGCAATGAAAACGACTCTTCATCGGTCGGCACCCGCCAGCCGGAAGGGCACGGGTCGTTGGCAGCGCTCCAACTGTCGCTGGAAGCATAGCTGTCATCCCACGTATTGCTACTGTCACTGGCTATCAGGGGGTCTGTACTGCTCCAACCCAATTTTCGGTTCCATTGATAGAACATGCCGGCAGATTCGGGAGTAGCTGCAAAAGTTCCCGGAGCATCTACATTACACGTCGCCCATATCACGCCATTGATAAGCACACCATCGGTAGTGGGTGCATCGTCACCATCCTTTGAGCAGGAAGTAAAAGTCGCTACCCATGCACCTGCACACAAAAGTACGATCGTAAAAAACTTTTTCATCTTCTTTGTTTAAATAATTGCCTCTATTTCAAAATACCTGATACATATTACAACCATTTTGATGATCAATTATTATTGAACATGTTTATAGGAAGCATGCACTACTGTTGTATATGACTGGTTTTTAAGATACTAAAGGTGTATCGTATAGTCGAAAACACGATAAAAATATATAAAACCAATCATTCTTCATAAGAAATTCCGAAAAATAGATATCCCCCTTACAAAAAACCTCCCTCCCCCTTCCGAAAATACAACCAATTCCGTAAATTGCATCCCAGATAGGCATCCCGAAAAACTGCAAAGAACGAAAAAATTAAAACAGATGCTAACCTCCACACCCCTGGAACCCGATACGCAGACCTCCTTTCGGATAAAACTCCCCGGCCGCGTATCCTCTCCTTTCGGAGACAAAAAATCCCTTCTCCCGACATCTTTCACAGAAGTATAACAGCTATACATCCGGTTTACGGCCGGTATACACCCGGTCTTCAGCCCTCGTTAGACAGGTACAATAAAGAATGCGCAGACTATACAGATAGAAACGAAAAAGGAATTTTTTTGCTATTTTTACGGCCGGATGGATAGGAATCACGAATTATACATGCGCAAAGCGTTGGAAGAGGCCCGCGCCGCTGCGGAGGAGGGAGAGATCCCCGTAGGCGCTGTAGTCGTGTGCCGCAATAAGATCATCGCCCGCTCCCACAACCAGACAGAGCGCCTGGGAGATGTTACCGCCCATGCGGAGATGCTGGCCGTCACCATGGCCTCCTCCTCCTTAGGAGGAAAATACCTCAACGATTGTACCCTCTACGTCACCCTGGAACCCTGTACCATGTGCGCAGGCGCCTTGGCTTGGGCCCAATTGGGAAGATTAATCTACGGCGCTCCGGACCCGGAACGGGGGTACAGCCGGCTCTCACCGGCCCCGCTCCACCCCAAAACAGAGGTAATTTCCGGTGTGCTGGAACAGGAGAATTCCGCTTTACTGAAAGCATTCTTTAAAACCCGCCGGTAATCCGTTTTATGGGCATCTCTAAACTCAACCGCAAACCCCTGCCTGCAACCCCAATTTACCCATCTCCTCCCAAAATGCAGGAAAAGATTTAGATACAACTGCCGCATCCCGGACAACGATACCGGGAAAACGGAGAGCAGCGGAGGCAAAAGCCATAGCCATGCGGTGGTCGTGATACGTTTCTATTTCCGGGTGCGCATCCGGAGTGCAGGTCTCTCCCTGCCAGGAGAGTACACGATTACCCGCTGCCTGGAGCACATACCCCAATTTTTTCAACTCCCGGACCAAGGCTTCCGTACGGTCAGTCTCCTTAAGGCGCAAGGTCTCCACACCGGAAAAGCAGAAAGGGACCCCTTTCAGGCAACAGGCAACCGCAAAGGATTGTACCAAATCCGGCATCCGTACAAAATCATACTCCAGGCGGTCCGCGGAGTCCCCCGTAGCCTCTATTTGCACCGTTTCACCCGCAAAACAGGTCTGTACACCCAACTGTGCCCAAAGCTCCTGTTGCGCGGCATCCCCTTGCAGGCTCTCCGGGAACAGGCCGGAAAGTTCCACTCGCCCGCTCCCGGCCACGGCGGTCCATTCGTAAAAGTAAGAAGCTGCGCTCCAGTCGTTTTCGATGCGATAAGGAATCGCCGCATAAGGCTCCGGCCGCACCCGGATGCAGTTGCCCTCCGCCTCCACAACAGCCCCGAAAGTCTTCATCAGGGAGAGGGTCATGTCGATATAGGTCCGGGAAACAACCTTTCCGGTCAATTCCAACTCCAAGCCGTTGTACATATAAGGAGCCACCATCAGCAAAGCCGACACAAACTGACTGCTGACAGAAGCCGGGATCTCCAAACGGCCTCCGGTCAAAGCAGAACCGTAGATGCGAAGAGGAGGATACCCTTCCCGGCCCGTATAAGTGATTTTAGCGCCCAAACGGTTCAGGGCCTCCACCAAAATACCGATCGGGCGTTGCAACATCCGGGAGGAGCCCGTCAGTTCCCAACACCCGGCAATCCGGGAGAGGTAAGCCGTCAGAAAACGCATAGCACTCCCTGCATGGCCGATATCAAAGCGGTGATCATTGGAACTCAGTACACCGGCCAATACATCCGTATCGTCGCACACGGCCAGGTTCTCCAACCGCTCAGAGCTATTTGCCAAAGCGTGGATAACAAGCGCCCGGTTGGAGATGCTTTTGGAAGCGGGCAGGTCTATCCGGTTTCGGACCGCAACAGGCACAACACAAAGTTTCCGGTCCATAGCTCAGAGATGAGTGATGTATTCCAACGCCGGAAGGATCTCTTCCCGGTTACAGTAATTATCGATCACAAACTCGCCCGGCGCCCGCAATAAGGTAAAATTCACCCCCTCCTGTTCGTTTTTTTTATCGTGCAACATCAGAGCGTACAGCGCTTCCGGTGTGGCAGCCGGCTCATACGGGGGGTAGATCCCCGTGATCTTCCGGGCGAACTCTTCCAGCAACAGCGGATCGAATCCCCATTTCCGGACGGAAAGGAACAATTCCGCCAACAGGCCGTAGGCCACCGCATCACCGTGGTACCACACTTTGCCGGCTGCCAGGGCGGCACTTTCCAAAGCATGCCCCACCGTATGCCCGAAATTTAACGCCCGCCGGACACCGTGTTCTTCCGGATCATTCTCCACCACCACCGCCTTGATCTGCACCGATTCCCGCACCAGGGGTGCCAGCTGCCGGGGAGTAGCCTTGTGCAACTCCATTTTCAACAGGGTATCCAAACACTCCCTGCCGGAGAGCAACGCATGCTTCAACATCTCCGCATAGCCGGAAAGCAATTGCCGAAAAGGAAGTGTTTTCAAAAAAACGGTGTCGATCACCACCTTTTCGGGCAAAGCAAAAGTGCCGATCTCATTTTTTAATCCCCGAAAGTTAACGCCGGTTTTTCCACCCACCGAAGCGTCTACCTGGGCCAGCAATGTTGTCGGGACATTGATGCAACGGATTCCCCGCTTATAACAAGAAGCGGCAAAACCGCCAACATCCGTCACCACCCCTCCTCCAATGTTTACCAGAACAGCATTCCTTCTGGCCCCCCTCTCCGTCAGGAACTCCCAGATCCGGACCACCTGTTCGATAGACTTTCCGGTTTCACCCTCCTCCGTCACAAACACCCGCTCCCCGGCTATTCCGGCTCCCGCCAGCAACGGCCAGCACTCCCGGAAAGTATTCGGATCGGTCAGTGCGAAACGATCCTGCGGAGCGTACCTTTCCAACAGCCGGGAGAGCTCTTTCGCCGCATGAGAGGTAAAGATGATGTTTTCCATAACGCAAATATAAAAAGAACCTTCATAAAAATAACAAAAACACAAGAATAGGGTACCCCCGGCATAAAACCCCGAAATATTTTGCCGGCGAAAGATAAATTGGTAATTTTATCGGCGGAAAAATAAACCATAATACAAATACACAATGCAGACCATAGACACGTACAACTTCAAAGAAAAAAAAGCATTGATCCGGGTAGACTTCAACGTACCCCTCAACGATAAATTTGAGATCACCGACGATACCCGCATGCGGGCGGCCGTTCCAACCATCAAAAAAGTACTGGCGGGCGGCGGCTCAGTGATTATCATGTCGCACCTCGGCCGTCCCAAAAACGGGCCTGAAGACAAATTTTCTTTACAGCACATCCGGAAACACCTGGAAAAATTAGTAGGAGTTCCGGTAAAATTTGCCGAAAACTGTGTTGGAGAAGCAGCCGAAAAAGCCGCCGCCGGCCTGAAACCGGGCGAAGTACTGTTGCTGGAAAACCTGCGCTTTCACAAAGAAGAAGAGAAAGGCGACGAAGAGTTCGCCCGCCGTCTCTCCGTGCTGGGAAATGTATGGATCAACGACGCCTTCGGAACAGCCCACCGGGCGCACGCCTCTACAGCGGTGATCGCCCGCTTCTTCCCGAACGACAAACTGTTCGGCTATGTAATGAAAGGCGAACTGGACAGCGTCGACAAAGTGATGCGGAACCCGGAACGCCCCTTTACAGCCATCATGGGAGGCTCCAAAGTATCCTCCAAAATAGACATCATCCTCAACCTGATGGGCAAGGTAGACAACCTCATCCTGGGGGGAGGAATGACCTACACCTTTAAAAAAGCGCTGGGCGGACACATTGGCTCCTCCATCTGCGAAGAGGACAAATTGGAACTGGCCCGGGAGATCATAGAAAAAGCCAAAAAAGCAAAGATAAACTTAATACTTGCCGACCAGTCAGTGGTAGCCGATGCCTTCAGCAACGACGCCAATACCCGCCTGTGCGACTCCATGAACATACCCGACGGTTGGGAAGGCCTGGACATCGGGCCCGAAACCCGGGAAAAATTCGCCAAGATCATCGAGGCTTCCAAAACAATCCTGTGGAACGGGCCGGTGGGCGTATTTGAAATGCCGAAATTCGCCGAAGGGACCAAAGCCGTAGCCGACGCCATTGTAAAAGCAACCGCCAAAGGAGCCTTTTCACTCATCGGCGGCGGCGACTCCGTGGCTGCCATCAACCAATTCGGATTGGAGGAAAAAGTCAGCTACGCATCTACCGGCGGCGGCGCCTTGCTGGAGTACATCGAAGGCAAAAAACTGCCCGGTATCGAAGCGATACGCGGAGAGTAAGAAAGAGTGAAATTTAAGTAGCCCTCTGTTCTATTTATTAAGAAGTGTCCAAAAAGTGCTTTTGGACACTTCTTATTTATTTAATGAGACAAACGCCCGGGGAGGGCCCGCCAAAATAAAAATATCATTCTTTCCGATGACAAACTCTTCATCCGGGTACGCAACAACATCGATCTTCTTTTTGTTCCGCCGGTCATGCTCCTCTTCCCGCTTGACGGCAATAAATTTCAGGCCGAACTCCTTTTCAAACTGCACATCTTTGAATGCCCTTCCGACAAAAGAGGCAGGCAGTTGGATTTCATAAATGAAATAATTCTCGCTGACCATATACGAATAAACCGAAGTAGCCAGCTCCATTTTCAGAGCGAAATAGTTGGCGTACTCCAATTCGGGCTGGATAATCTCCGAGACCCCCATAGTGCGCAGGATCATCGTGTGCAACCGGGAAAAAGAGCAGGCGACAATACGTTTGACCTGCCGCTCTTTCAGGGTGGCCACTGCAAGTACGGAAGCGCCCACATCTTTCCGGATAGCGACAAAAACAATGTCCGCCTCCTTCAGCGGCAAAGAGAGAACAGCCTGTTCGCTGTTGATATTCAGACCAATGGTATTCTGAATACTATCCTTGTACTCGTTTACCTTGTTCAGGTCTGCGTCTACGCCCAGCACTTCATGCCCCAGGGCGGTGAGGCGTTGTGCCAGTACAATCCCGAAATTACTCAGGCCGATAATGATACAGTTCATCGTTCAATCGTATTAAAAGTCTATTTAAAATCATGCCTACAAAATTACCTGCTCCTCCGGATAAGCGTACAACTTGCCCTTCTCCCGGCGGACCAGCCTGCTCAACAGGGTCAGGATACCCACCCTGCCGGCAAACAGGGTGAGGCAAACAACGATCTTGCCGGCGAGAGAGAGCGACGGGGTGACATTCATGCTCAGCCCGACCGTACAGGTGGCCGATACCGCTTCGAACAGCAGGGGGGCGATGTGCTGCCCGGGCTCCGTAATGCTCAATGCCAGCGTACAGCCGACAATCCAAATCAAAAACAATCCGATGATAGCGTTTGCTTTCCGGATAGTATCCGTCGGGATCTGCCGCTTCAGGATCTCTACCTTCTCCTTCCCCCGGATCACCGACAAGATATTGTTGGCGGCCACGGCGAGTGTGGTGGTTTTAATACCGCCTCCGGTGGACATGGGGGAGGCTCCGATCCACATCAGGATAAGCGTCAGTATAAAAGCCGGATTTCCCAAAGAGGGGGTGTCGACACAGTTGAATCCGCCACTGCGGGGAGTGACGGAACAGAAAAAGGAGACCGCTAAACTATCGGAAACATCCAACCCTCGAAGCACCCCGTTTTGCTCAAACAGCCAGAACAGGGCCGTTCCGGAGACGATCAGGAAACCTGTGGAGATCAGGACAATGCGCGAAGAGAGGTGCAACAGATGTACCTGCCTGCGGATACTGGTGGCCGCTCCGGTCCACCGGTAGTAAAAATTACGCAGGTAATACCCCATCGTCTTCCCGGCATTGAACAGGATCGGGAAACCCAATCCGCCCAGCACGATCAATATCCCCGTGGTATATTGCAAGCCGTGCAGTTCTCTCAAAACGGGCGAATACATATTTTCCGGCAACAGAAAGAAACCGGCATTGCAAAAAGAAGAGACCGAATGAAAAATAGAAAAGAACACTTTTCCCGGAAGAACATCCTCCGGGATTTCCGCGATCTGCTGGTATACGATAACGCTTCCCAACGCTTCCACCGTGAAAGTGATCAGGCAAATAGAGATCAGCGTACGGAAAATATCGCTCAGGGAGTTTTCGTTCAGGATGCTTTTCAGCGAAACCTCGTCACTGAAAGAGATGTGCCGGAAAAACGAAAGAGCTAAAAAGCTGGTAAAAGTCATGATCCCCAGTCCGCCGAGTTGGATCAATCCCAAAATAATAACTTGCCCCGTAAACGTGAAAGAGGTGGAGATATCCACAGAAGAGAGGCCGTTCACACAGACGGCGCTGGCGGAAGTGAACAGGGCATCTATAAAATCCAGATCGCCGTGATGGGTACGCGGCAGGATCAGCAACAAACTTCCCAGAAAGATCACGAACAGAAAGCCGGTGATAAACATGACCTCCGGTTTCAAGTGCCTTTGCAGCATATAAACGGTTTGCTTGGACAACTGAATGAAACTGACGATCGACAGTACAACGTAGGTACCCGCCCGGATAATCTTTTGCAATACCGGAGAAAGTTCTGCTTCAAAGAGATGCCCCATAAAGACGAGGACAAAAACCACCAACAGGGAAAAATCCGCCCAGAATGCTTTTTCCTCGCGGAATCCTTTGGGATCGATCACGATCCGGGAAATTTTCGCGATCAGAAAGATCCAGAGAACGACACCGTACCCTTTTTCGATCTGCAATTCGGAAGCCGGTGTATTAGAGAAACCGAATTCACAGGCCAACAAGGCGATGGTTGTCAAAGAAGCCAGAAAAAAGACGATATTGGCGGAGATATCCG
This sequence comes from Odoribacter sp. UBA944, assembly GCA_002293375.1. Lineage (GTDB taxonomy): Bacteria > Bacteroidota > Bacteroidia > Bacteroidales > Marinifilaceae > UBA944. The sequence continues at coordinate 24,718 of DBDA01000011.1, read as the reverse complement.
CCACCTGCCCGATCTTTCGGATCAACAACCCTTGCCTGTATCTGCTTTCTGCGGCCCGCATAGCGTATCAAACGGGGAAATAGAGAAAAAGTTTAGGACAGTCCATCTCGGCGCGCGGTCATTTTAAGAAGACGAAATAGACGGCCATAACCAAACAGACACAGGCGGCAATGTGGTTCCACTGAAGGCTTTCGCCTTTGAAAAAGAGAAGAGAGAAGATCATGAAGATCACCAACGTGATCACCTCTTGAATGATCTTCAATTGCATCAGAGAGAAAGGCCCCCCGTTCCCCTGAAAGCCGATCCGGTTGGCCGGAACCTGGGCGCAATACTCCAAAAGAGCGATACTCCAGGAGAGCAGGATAATGCCGTACAGGGGCAGATTGCCGAACGTTTTGGTCTGTTGCAGTTTCAGGTGGCCGTACCAGGCAAACGTCATAAAGATGTTGGAGAGCACCAGCAAGCCGACGGAAAGAACCCCCTTCATAATTTAAAACTGTTTTAACCGGACAAAGGTATATTTTTTGCGGATAACGGCAAAAATCCTATATTTGCATGGAACGCGCCTTACACAACTTCATTATGGAAGCAAATTACATCCGGGACATAGCAATCGATAACCTGTGGCGAAAATTCGATTTTCGCTGGGAAAACCTGAATAGGGACGTAAATGTCCTGATCGGGATCAACGGGAGCGGCAAGACCACCCTCTTCAACATCATAGACGCTTTTCTGACGGCCGATGTCAGAAAACTGAAGACCTACGAGGTAGATATCAATATGCGGATCGGTTCATCGGAAATAGCCTATACGCCCAGAATGACGGCGGGAGAATTGAAAGAGAGTTTGACGGGGATCTGCTACCAGAAGATCAGCACCTTCGACATTCCCCTGCGGGACAAACCCAAGGCAGGAAAAGAGTACAGCCAATTGTACAACGAACTGCACACCATCGTGTACGAGATCGGTGGAGAATCCCCCTCTTTTTCGGATTACCGGCTAAAAGCGACCAACTTCCCGGAACGGGCCGCCCGGATCAACGAACGCATCCGGATGTTTTACAACACGGTCAACCACCTGTTTGCCAAGACGGAAAAGACCATCGAGATCGATCCCTATACCAACCACCTGGTTTTTATGGACAACGGGGAGAAAATTCCATTGTACAAACTGTCGTCGGGAGAAAAACAGTTACTGCTCATTCTGCTGAAAGTGTTTTTGATGGAAGAACAGCCCTACATCCTGTTGATGGACGAGCCAGAGATCTCTCTGCACATCGAATGGCAATACCGGTTGTTCGAAGAGATCCGCAAGTTGAACCCGTACTGCCAGATCATCACCTCCACCCATTCGCCCAGCCTTTTCGGAGACGGATGGGGCGATAAATTATTTTTCATAGAAGAGTTGACCAGGTTGCGATAAACAACGGAATATGTTCGGAATGCGCCATCATACTCCCGGCAGAGAAGATCATTATGCCCAGGCCGCCAAGCGTTTTTCCTTAGATGCCAAAATGCTCCGCTGCCGGGCTGCCGTTCATGTGGAAAACAAGGACGATATTGTGTTCTGGGGACAGATCTTCCGTTATTTTTGTCCGAAAGAGCGATTCCATTTTCTCTCCGTCTCCCGGAACGAAAACGGTAAAATGACCAGCGGCGTGACCCAATGCCTGAAATACTACCGGTACCTGAGCCCCGTTTTTTTCATCTGCATCGACAGTGATTACCGCTACCTGCAACAGGAAAAAGGGATCAATGTGCATCATTTTATTTTCCAAACCTACACCTATTCAATTGAAAATCATTACTGTTTTTCCGGTGAATTGGACGAGATATGCAGCCGGGTCACCAAGGAACAGAACAACCTGTTCGATTTCCGGAAATTTCTGTCGGATTACTCCCGGATCATTTACGACCTCTTTATCTGGCACCTCTACTTTCTGAATTCCGACCCCACTTGTTTCCCCAAATACTCATTCAACCAATACATAAACGCGGCCGCCTGTAAACCGGCCCCTTCCATCCGGGACAACGGGAAACATTCCTTAGACGAACTGCGGCGTAAAGTAGAAGGCAGAGTACGCCATTTCCACCGGGAATACCCTTCGGCCGATCTGGAATTTATCCGTGAAAAATACGGGAAATTGGGACTGATGCCGGAGACAACCTATCTGTTTGTCCGGGGACACAACGTATACGATATGGTAAGTTGCATCCTGAAAGAGGTATGCAAGGTGTTGCTGAAAAATGCAAAAGACCGGAAGAATACCGCCGAGGCCATTGCCGGATTGTACCGGGAAAAAGGGAGTGTGGATACGGAACTGAAACAGCGTATCAAGTACGGTTCGTATGATGCTATTAAATTGATAGAGAAAGATATAAATCATTTTTTCGGAAGACAAGACGAGAACACGGATTCCTAAAATTGTGAAGTCGGATGTTAATCTTCATTATAATTTCATCCGGTTTTATGACTTTTCGATTTTAACACTTTGAAGGGAGCTTTTGTTTTTATATTTTTGGTGTCGGATCTACGATGGATATGGGCGATTTTGATATTCGGGACAATCAGGTAAAAGAGACAGATAAAGAGTTCGAGAGGGCTTTGCGTCCGTTGAATTTTCACGATTTTCAGGGCCAGAAGAAAATCGTGGAGAACCTGAATATATTCGTGTGTGCGGCAAAAATGCGGCAGGAATCGCTGGACCATGTCATTCTGCACGGTCCCCCCGGCCTTGGCAAAACGACCCTCTCTGCCATCATTGCGAACGAATTGGGGGTTGGCATCAAGATCACTTCCGGTCCCGTATTAGACAAACCGGGAGACCTGGCCGGCCTATTGACCAACTTAGAGGAGAACGACGTCCTGTTCATCGACGAGATCCACCGGCTCAGCCCGGTGGTGGAGGAGTATCTCTATTCGGCCATGGAGGATTACCGGATCGACATCATGATCGACAAAGGCCCGGCGGCCCGGTCGGTGCAGATACAGTTGAATCCCTTTACGCTGATCGGGGCTACGACCCGCAGCGGCTTGCTGACGGCTCCCCTGCGGGCCCGGTTCGGGATCAACTTTCATTTAGAGTATTACGATACAGAGGTATTGGCCGGAATTGTCCGGCGTTCGGCCTCCATCCTGAATACGGCGATCACCAGCCAGGCGGAAACGGAGATCGCCTCCCGGAGCCGGGGAACCCCCCGGATCGCCAATGCATTGCTGAGAAGGGTCCGGGATTTTGCCATGGTGAAGGGGAACGGCTCCATAGATCTGGACATCACCCGCTTTGCGTTGGAAGCGCTAAACATCGACAAATACGGCTTGGACGAAATGGACAACCGGATCCTGCTGACGATCATCGAAAAGTTCGGAGGAGGGCCTGTTGGATTAACAACAATAGCCACAGCAGTAGGGGAAGATCCGGGTACCCTGGAGGAGGTGTACGAACCTTTTCTGATCAAAGAGGGGTTCCTGAAGCGAACGCCGAGAGGGCGGGAGATAACGGAACTGGCACTCAGGCATCTGGGCAAAGATCTGAGGCGGCAGGAGTGGGAACCGACTTTATTTTAAACCTGATACGTGTGTGTATTTCCGGAAATATGCTGATTATATAGGAGAAAGTGCATGAGAAAGAGACAGTTGATCATACTGGGCGTGGTGTTGGGATTATCCTTGGGGGGATTGATCTTCCTGCAGGAGAGGTATCTGCAGACGGCATTTACATTGCGGAAAACCCAGTTTGACTTTGCGGTCAACAAATCGTTGGACGAGGTGGTTGCGTATGTGGAAGAACAGGATGCAAAAAACGAACGGGAGGCTTACAGCAGGGAAGAGCAGGAGACCAAAACCCGTCTTCGGGAACAAAAACAGCAGTTGCGGTTGAACCGGCCTGTTTTGGAATGGGGCGACGGAGTGCGGAACGAGGACGATTTTCTCTGGCAGCAAAATCCGGGGTTGATGTCCTCCATCTACAAAGCGCAGCAACGGGTAAAAGACCGGCTTGGTTCCGATTTCTCGTTGCCGCTGATCAAGAACGAACAGGAAAAGAGCGTGGAAGACCGGATCCAGGACGTGGACTTGCAGACCCGGTTGGAAGGGTGCTTGCGGGACAACGGCATTCAATCGGATTTTGAATTTGCGGTGAAGGAGGGTGACCGTTTTTTGCTCACATCCTCCTCCTTCTTCAACGATCCCTCCGAATTGACTTACAACAAGCCGTTGGTATTTGGCGGCACCAAAAGCGAGGCCAGCCTGTTTGTCGTCTTCTCCGACAGGCTGCAACAGCACTCCTCCGTCTGGCTCGTACTGCCGAGCATCATCATCACCCTGCTGTTGGTAATCGGTGTTGTGTTTTGCCTGATCGTGATCATACGTCAGAAAAAACTGTCGGTGATCAAAAACGACTTTATCAACAACATGACGCACGAATTTAAGACGCCGATCGCTACCATCTCCCTGGCTTCCCAGATGATGAAAGACGGGGCGGTACAGCAAACCCCGGAATCCATCGACCACATCGCCGGCATCATCCGGGACGAGAGCAAGCGGCTGACCTATCAGGTGGAGAAGGTACTCCAGACAGCGCTGTTCACAGAAAAGCGGATGAAGTTAAAGTTGAAGAACGTCAACCTGAACGAGATCGTGGAGAGTATGCTGACCCAGTTTAGCCTGCGGGTAGAGGACAAAGGCGGGCAGTTGATCGGACACCTGAATGCCGATCGGGACGAGATATACGCCGATGAGGTACACCTGACCAACGTGGTTTCCAATCTGTTGGATAATGCCCTTAAATATTGCATCCGCGTGCCGGAGATCAGCGTCTATACCCGAAACAAAGGGGACGAAATAATCATCAGCGTGATAGACAACGGTATCGGAATTGCACCCAAAGAGCAGAAGTTGATATTTGAACGATTCTACCGTGTTTCGACCGGAAATCTCCACGATGTCAAAGGGTTCGGATTGGGGCTGTCGTATGTAAAAACCATTGTGGAAGCGCACGGTGGACAGATTGTGGTAGAGAGTGCCCTGGATAAAGGGAGCCGTTTTGATATTATTTTACCTTTGGAAGCAAAAAAACAGAAAGTCAAGAGAACTTTATTTTTTTAAAAGCGTATATTTTTCCAGAAATTACTTAAAACTGCAATAGTTATGGACGAAAAGATTAAAATTCTGTTAGCCGAGGACGACACCAACCTGGGTATGCTTTTGAAAGAATATCTCCGTGCCAAGGGTTTCGACACCACCTTGTGCGAAGACGGTGATATGGCTTACGAAGCTTTTTTGAATCATCCGTTTGACTTGTGCATCTTCGACGTCATGATGCCCAAACGCGACGGATTTACTTTAGCCAGGGATGTGCGGCAGATCAATAGCGAGATACCGATCATTTTCCTGACAGCCAAGAACATGAAAGAGGATGTATTGGAAGGGTTTAAATTGGGCGCGGACGATTACATGACCAAGCCTTTCAGCATGGAGGAATTGCTGGTGCGGATCGAAGCCGTATTGCGCCGTTCCACCGGATTGAAACCGGAAGACGAGCAGGAGGTGTTCAAGATCGGCAAACTGACCTTCAATGCCAAAAAACAGACGCTTTTCGACGGGGAAGAGGAGCAGAAACTCACCACAAAAGAGTCGGAGTTGTTGAAATTGCTCGCCCAGCATGTCAACAAAGTATTGGAACGGAACTACGCACTGAAACACATCTGGGCGGATGACAATTACTTCAACGCCAGGAGTATGGATGTGTATATTACCAAATTGCGCAAGCACTTGAAAAAGGATCCTTCCGTGGAGATCATCAACGTGCACGGAAAGGGATACAAGCTGATCCTTTGAGTTGGACAGAGAAAAAAGACGGCTGAAGCCGTCTTTTTTCGTAAAAGACGCTACCTTTGCATCATGAAAATTGCAATTGCCTCCGATCATGCCGGTTTTGAACTCAAGGCACTGTTGACAGACTATTTCAGGTCCAAAGAGTACGAAGTAACCGACTTTGGAACCCATACTCCGGAAAGCATGGACTACCCGGACACAGTACACCCGTTGGCGGAAGCCGTGGAGAAAAACGAATACGACTTGGGATTCGTACTGTGCGGAAGCGGAAACGGAGTGGCAATGACCGCGAATAAACACCAGGGGATCCGGTGTGCCTTATGCTGGTGCGAAGAGATCGCCTGGCTGGCCCGTCTGCACAACGATGCTAACGTATGTTCCCTGCCGGCCCGTTTTCTTACGGAAAAGGAGGCCAAAGAAATTGCCGATCGTTTCCTGAACACGGCTTTTGAAGGAGGACGCCACCTGAAACGGGTGGAAAAAATACCGTTGCACTAACCCTTTTTTCTCTTTTCTGACCGGAACCCGGTTCCACTCTTCAGATCGATGGAAGATTTTGGCGCTATCAGCGTTTAAAAAGGCATGTCCAGCTTGTTTCTATTCGATTGATTTTCAGAATGTTTTGCGTTCAAAGAAAAATAATTTGAAAAAAATAATACTATGCGATACAAGGTATTGTATAAAAGTTATATATTTGCATTGCAAAAAAGTTTGCAAAAGCAAGTATTTGTATTTTATAACGATTTAAACAGGCAAAATGAAGAAAGTATTGAATGTAGGCATAGGCGGAAGGAGCTTTATCGTAGACGAAGATGCGTATCACCGTTTGGATCTTTATTTAGCGAATTTTCGACGGAAAGCGCAGATGGGCGCACAGACAAAAGAGGTGATGGACGACTTGGAAACGCGGATTGCAGAACTGTTTCAGGAGCAACTCGGTGCCCGGCAGGAGGTAGTGAACCTGGAATTGGTACACAGGGTTGTTTCGCAGTTGGGAATGCCGGACGGCTCCCCGGAAGAGGACACACCGTATACCCATCTTGCGGGAGAGAACAATTCCGGTGTCCGGAAACTTTACCGGGATCCGGATCACAAGATTCTGGGAGGAGTGTGTAGCGGCTTAGCAGCTTATTTCGGCATGGATTTGATATTGGTGCGGGTGCTGTTCATAGTCTTCCTGATCATGGGCGGCTTGACCTTTTGGGTCTATATTATTTTTTGGATCGTGGCGCCGCCGGCAGTGACCCCGGCGCAGAAATGCGAAATGCGGGGAATCCCGCCGACGGCCGAAAATATGAGAAAATATTCACATTATAATACCCTGTAAGTATGGAAGTGATCAATACCAATGTTGACAACGTCAAGTCACAGATGCGGAAAGGAATATTGGAGTACTGTATTCTCTGCATACTGAACAAGGAAGATGCTTATGCTTCTTCGATCCTGGCGGAATTGAAAGTCGCCAAAATGATCGTGGTGGAAGGAACGCTCTATCCCCTGCTAATCCGGCAGAAAAACCAGGGATTGCTGGAATACCGTTGGGAAGAATCGCCCCAGGGCCCCCCCCGGAAATACTACCGGATCACGGAAAAAGGGAAAAATACGCTGGCGGAAATGGATATCGCTTGGCGGGAAGTGGTGGAAACCGTCGAATTGATCAAAAACAGTAACAGGCAGTAACTATGGAAAAGGTTGTCAGAGTCAGCATTGCCAATGTGGCATTTGTCCTCGAAGAGGATGCTTACAAGGGATTGGACGCTTATCTGAGCGAGTTAAAAGCGCATTACAGCGCTCACGAAAACGGTTCGGAGATCATCGACGGGATCGAAGAACGGATGGCAGACCTCTTTTTGGAGCGGATCCCGAACGGCGGTGTCGTTCCGGTAGCAACGGCCGAAGAGGTGATCGCTCTGCTGGGGCGTCCGGACGATATAGAACAGGAAACCGGAGAAGCGCCGAAAGTCAACAACACGCCAACGCTTGCAAGGAGATTGTACCGGGATCCGGACAAGCGCGTATTGGGAGGCGTATGCGGCGGATTGAGCGCTTACTTCAACGTCGATGTCGTATGGATCCGCTTGCTGTTTGTCGGGCTTGCATTTGGTATGACGTTTGTACACCACAGCGTCTTTGTGATTTTAGGAATCTATATCGTCTTGTGGATCGTCGTTCCAAAAGCCCGGACGGTGACACAAAAATACGCCATGAGGGGAGAAGCATTCTCTGTTTCCGGGATTGAACGGGGCGTGGAAGGAAATTACCGCTCCGGCGCTCCGAATGACTTTTGGAAAGGGGTGGGCAGATTATTTGTTTTTTGCATCGGGCTTCTGTTGGCCATTTGCGGCATCAGCGGCATCATCGCCCTCATGTTGAGTTTCTCCGGGTTGTATATCTTCCACCACAACTTCGACGAGATCATGCAGATCGTACTGAACTTGTCGTCTACCGTTTCGTGTGTATTGAGATCTGCCCTGTTGCTGGCGGTTTTCCTCCCTTTTATCGGAATGTTGTACTCCGGTATCCGGCTGTTGTTCCGGTTTAAATCCCCCAAGTGGAGGCCCGGCTTAGTCATTTTCCTGTTCTGGATCGCAGCGTTGGTAACGACGGTTTCGCTGGCGCTCTACGCTGCTTCCCCCTATTTCAATACACAACACTTTTATCGGCAGGAAACCGTAGAAGCCAGGGACACCATTTACATCAAATACGACCGGCTGGAAGAGTTCCCGGACGACCGCTTGTCCATTAGCGCCACCAGCTGGGGGTATAATTTCGCTCTTTTGGACAACAATGCACAAACCGGAGCACGACTGATCACCTGGCCGTATGTTTATCTGTCGCGGAATAAGGCTCACCAACAATTGACAGTGAGAAGCGAAACGAGGATGTTTACAGATCAGGTAACAGGGAGCGGGTTAAAAGAGGTGATGGACATGCAATTTTACCGGATCGAGGGTGATACGCTCTTTTTGAATCCGTTGATTTACGACAAGGAGCACAGTGTCCGGGAAACCGGCAGGAAAATCACCTTGGACATTTACCCCAAAACGCAGATCATCATTGAAAAGCCGGTGCCGCACTGTTTTGACCGCCGCCAGTACTTCGAGCACAACAACTGGCTTTGGCTGTTGAATAAGTAAGACTAAGAGGCTGTCCGAAAGATGGACTTCACAAGAAGGGTTCCAAAAACACTTTTGGGACTCTTCTTACTGGGTTAGTTCGCGAAAGAGTTCCTCCAGCGTTCCTTCTTCAGTGCGGAGTTCGATAATAGGGAGGTTGCGCCGGACTGCTTCCCGGAACAGATCGATGCGGGGATCGGTGTTCGGTGCGGTTTTTAGCCGGTACCGGTACCGGTTCCCTTCCGTTCGTTCGACCTTTTCCACTCCGGCTAATTCCTGCAACCAGTTTCCGTCAGTCGGGGCGGAAAAACAGACCTCTACCGTCGTTCCGCCGCTTTGCCGTCGGAACAACTCTTTTGGTCGGTCGGCCACAATCTCTCCTTTGTTGATGACCACGATCCGGTCGCAGATCGCCTCCACCTCCTGCATGATGTGCGTGGAGAGCATCACGGTTTTATCCCTGCCAATCCGCGTGATCAGGGTACGGATATCCTCCAATTGATTGGGGTCCAGGCCGGTCATGGGTTCGTCCAAGATCAGGATCTGCGGGTCGTGTATCAATGCCTGGGCCAGCCCTACCCGTTGCCGGTATCCCTTGGAAAGTTGACCGATCTTCTTTCCGTCTTCCGGAAGCAGGCCGGTCCATTCCATGACCTCTCCCGTCCGTTTGGCCGGTTTCGGTATCCGGTATAAACGGGCAACGTGTTGCAGGTACTCCCGGATGTACATTTCGGGATAAAGCGGATTGTGCTCCGGCAGATAGCCGGTGAGTGCCCGGGCTTTCAGCGGATCTTTCCGCAAAGAGATCCCTTCCAGTGTTACCTCTCCTTCGTATTCATCAATGTACCCGGTTACAATCTTCATCAGGGTGGATTTGCCGGCGCCGTTGGGGCCCAGAAAACCGCATATCTCCCCACTGTTCAAGATAAAACCAACCTGGTCTAAGGCTTTCTGCTTCCCGTAATACTTGGTAACTTCATGGATCGTAACAGACATAAGGCATTAATTTTAGCGGAACCACAGGTGTACCTCTTCCGATTTCAGGATGTGAATGATGGTTTTTCCGTCTGCTGTATGGTTGTGGTACCGGCAAGCAAAGAGGTTGTCGACCATCTCCCCCATCTCTTCACTGCTGAGGAGGGTATTGTAATCAATGGCGGCCGCTTTGGCCAAAGAGAGAGCCACGCGCTCCTTCATTTTTTCCCGGATATCCCCCTCCGTATTTTTATAGTGTTCAATCAACCGGGCCAACACCTCTTGGGCGTGGGCGCAGGAGAGGTCCGGAGGCGTAGCGTACACGACGTAGCTGTTCTCTTCGGATTCCTTCAGTTCAAACCCTGCATACTCCAGATCTTCCCGGATCTCCCGGATCAGGGCGAAATCATCCGCCGACAACTCCAGCGTTTCGGGGAAAAGGCTCTTTTGCCCACTGATTTTTTGGGAAGAGAGGGTGTCCAGGTACAATTCGAACAGGATGCGTTCATGGGCTTTTTTCTGGTCGATAAACATCAGGCCGGAGTGTACCGGCGTTACAATATAGCGCCCCTTCATTTGCAGGAAACTGTTGCGTGCGTTTACCGCCGGCCCTGCTTCGGCCAATCCCGGAAGGGTCGCCTGCCGGGGCTCCTCGCTCTCTTTCAGGCCTTCGAACAGGGTTTCCCAGTTGGCCGGCGCCTTTTCGGGTCGCTTTGCCGCTCCGTAACCTGTTCCGGATTCAAATCCGGACTCCTCCGCACAGATACCGGCCTTGTAATTGAACGGCGTATAGCCGGGGGTCAGACCGACCTTTGGGGTATAAGTACTGTCCGGTGGAAGATAGCCTTGGTTCCGGGTCACATCCCCTTCCGTATCAAAATCCAGGGGGGGGGTGATGTTGAATTTTCCCAGTGCCTCTTTGATCCCGGACAGGAGTATCTGAAAAAAGTCGGTTTCATGCTGAAATTTGATCTCCGTTTTGGTCGGATGGATGTTGACATCTATCAACGCAGGGTCCACCGTAAAGTAGAGAAAGTAGGAGGGCAGTGCGTCCGGAGCGATCAGGCCGGAATAGGCCTCTATTACCGCTTTGTGAAAGAAGGTGTGCTTCATAAAGCGATTGTTCACAAAAAAATACTGTTCGCCGTATGTTTTGCGGGCGTGTGCCGGGCTGCACACAAATCCCTGTATGGTTACCAGGCTCGTTTTACAGTCAATAGAGAGCAGTTTGGATTGAATGCTTTTTCCGAACACATTGACAATGCGCTGGCGTAATCCGCCGGCAGGGAGATCGTAGAGGACATTTTCGTTATTTTCTATCCGGAGCGCACACTCCGGATGGGGCAGGGCGATCCGGAGAAACTCAGCGATGGCATTGCGCAACTCCGTCTGGTCCGATTTCAGGAACTTCCGGCGGGCCGGAATGTTGAAAAAGAGGTTCCGGACACAGAAGTTGCTCCCTTTCGGGCAGTTTATCGGCTCCTGTTTTTTGATCTCCGAGGCGGAGATGTACAAGCTGCTGCCCAACTCGTCCTCTTCCCGCCTCGTCTTTAGTTCCACCTCCGCAACAGAAGCAATGGAGGGCAACGCTTCTCCCCGGAACCCCAGCGTGCGGATGTTGAACAGGTCGCCGGCATCGGCGATTTTGGAAGTGGCGTGGCGTTCAAAGGCCATGCGGGCATCGGCCGGCGACATCCCTTTCCCGTTGTCAATCACCTGTATAACAGATTTTCCGACATTTTTCAGGATTACCCGGATCTCGCCGGCTCCGGAGTCAATGGCGTTCTCCACCAACTCCTTTACAACAGAAGCTGGTCGCTGTACCACCTCTCCCGCCGCGATCTGATTGGCGACGGCATCCGGTAAAAGTCGGATAATATCGGACATACGCTACACGCAACGATTACACGCCCAAAAACCGCATGATCCCCTCGGCATTCCGGCTGAACAGGTAAAAACCGATTAAAAAAATAGAGATCAGGATCAAGAACAAGCGGATGGCATACCTCCCGTCCAACCCCTTCCGCGCCTCTTTCCGTTCCCGATACATCCTGGTAAACTTTCCCTGCATGTTAGGAATATAAGCACGATCGTCATCTTCGGCAATGCCCAACTCCGCTTTGATCCTTCTTTCTCTCTCCTCCCGCTCCTCTTTTTCGGGATCCCAATAGCGGGGCCTGAAATTGAATTTTCCCCTTTCCCGTTCCGGGAACATTCTACGCATGACTTTATTATTTAATAGGTTACACTTTTTTCTTTCCAAAGTGGCGGGTGACCCATTTGGGGACCAGAACAGTCCCGATAAACAGGTACGGGTAGTAGCTGATCAATCTCCACAGCATAGCCATGGCGATGGCGACACCCGCGCCGGGCAGGAACTCTCCCAGGTATTTGGAAAATACAAATTCGGCGAACCCGCTTCCGCCGGGCGTAGGGCTCACCAGCATGATGATCCACATGATCAATTGACGCGCAAAGATCAGAAAATGTTCGTCCCAACTGTATCGTCCCGCCCAAAAAGCCAACAGGATGGCATTGACCACCCAATAGCGGGCTGTCCAGGAGAAAAAAGTTGCCCCAAAGGTCTTTAGCCAGAAGGAGAAAGGCATTCTTTTCAATTCGTAGGAGTTACGGACAATATCCGATCCGGCTTCGTTTGCATTTTGCCGCCATTTGCGTAGCAATTTGAATTTGAAACATTTCATAAGGAGGTATTTCAGCCCGCGCGGGTTGCTGAAAAGCCCGTAACTCAACACCAGTAGGTAGGCCAGTTTCAGAGCATATCCTCCGGCGGCAATCCAAAAGAGGCTGTTGGCTATCGCTTTGCTGCTTCCTTCCAGGTGCCAGAGCAAGTGGTTGTTTACCGCCAGCAGGATCAGTGGACACATTACGATAAAGTAGAGTTCGTCCAAAAAAGAGGTGGCCATAACAATGGCGGAACTCCTTCCCACCTTGATCCCCTCTTTGTGTACAAAGAGAATGGCGATGCTGGTGCCGCCTACGGCCGAAGGGGTGACGGCGGAGGTAAACTCCCAGAGGAAAATTACGCGGAAGGCCTGCCGCCACGACAATCGGTTCCCAGACAGAATCCGGATCCGGGCCATGTACCCGATGTCGCGAATGGCCATGCAACACAAGGCGACCAGCAACCAAGCCGCTGAGATCCAGGTAAACGTAATCTGTTTAAACGCCGCAACGTCAAACTCCTGGTAAAGCATGTACCCCACAACGGCCAAACCGATCCCGATGGGATAGATGATTTTATAGGGGTTGATCTTCCTGTCAATGACTTGCTGCTCTCCTTCCATTGCCTGCACTCTTTTTCAAGTTTGCTAAGGTAGCAAAAAAATAAAAAACGGACAACGCTTTCGCACTGTCCGTTTAAGTGGAGAATATCGGAGTCGAACCGACGACCTCTTGCATGCCATGCAAGCGCTCTAGCCAGCTGAGCTAATCCCCCATGTGACAAAAACTCCATCTTGCGGGGGACAAAACTAAAACTTTTTTCCGAAACGGCAAAATTTTGTACAAACGTTCTGTGTATTGAGCTGGTTTGAATAGTGCTGAATCGGAGGGGTATTGATGTGCAAGAAGCGTAAAAGCGAAGCAGCTTCGTAACACAATGCCCCGAAGCGTCCCTCAAAATTCAGAGTTATTGATCGGACTTGAACAGGATCTCTTTCTCCTCCCGGGTCAGGCTGTCGTAGCCGGAGCGTGAGATTTTGTCGAGGATACGGTTGATCTGGTCGCTTTTCTGCTTTTTGTAAGTGTTGTACTCCCGGTCGCTCATTTCGGAAACGTTCTTTTTCGGAATCGGTTTTACACGCCTGTTTCGGGAGAAAAACCGGCCGGTCTTCTCGATAAGATCGACAAAACCCTTTGTAATGTTGCGGTTGCGACGGACGCCGATCACAAAAAAACAACCGAACAAGGCGCCACCTAAGTGGGCGATGTGTCCGCCCGCATTGGACGAAGGGATACTCAGGAAGTCAATCAGGACGGTAAACAGGGCCAGATAGATTAACCGGACCTGTCCGATCAGGAACACATCGATCCGGTATTGTGGCAGGTAAAGGCAGACGGCAAAGACAATGGCCATTACCGACGCCGATGCGCCGACAGCCCAACTCTGGTAACGGTAAGCCTCAAACGTCGGGAACACATTGTAGGCTGTCACATACAACAAGGCGCCGCAGAGGCCTCCGAGCAGGTAAACCCCTGTCAATTCCCGCTGGGAAAAGTGATTCAGGAACAACGTACCGAACCAGTACAGCCACAGCATGTTAAACAACAGGTGTAAAAAACCGAAATGAGTGAACATGTACGTAAAGAGCGTCCATGGCCGGTACAGCAGTTCCGCGGGGTCCGCCGAAACACCAGCATACTCCAACAACAGATCTTCCACCCCTCCTTTGAATCCGGACAGCACCAACAGAACATGTAATACCTGGATACACAAAAACACCCCGATGTTCAGGTACACCAGTCGGGTAAGCGTGCTTCCTTTCAGAAACGATGCCTTGATTCCTTGTCCGATGATTCTCCAAAGATTTCCGTGCATACTGCTTTTGCGCGATTAGTAGAATTGCCTCCGGTTTTTGCCCCAGAGCCGGATCAACAGGTAGCCGAAAAGCATACCGCCCAAGTGTGCAAAATGGGCCACATTGTCCGTCACACTGTTCTGCAATCCCAAAAAGAGTTCGATCACACCGTATCCGATCACAAAGTACTTGGCTTTTATCGGGATCGGGATAAACATCAGGAACAATTCGGTGTTGGGGAAGAGCATCCCGAATGCCAGCAAAATCCCGAAAACAGCGCCGGAGGCTCCGATAGTAGAGGTATTTACGAACGCTTCCACGACCTGTCCGGCTATCTGTCTGCCACGGACCATATATTCAGGAGCTTCCGGATGATTGGTCCAGGAATCGATAAAATTCCATACCCACTCTTGTGGGTATGCGATGTTTTTCCGGACAAATTCTGCAACGAGGCCTGGTTCCGGTGCCTGCTGAATGGCCGTGAACTGCTCCATTAGGGAGTGATACTGCACCATGCCGACCGCACTTTGGATCAGCGCAGCCCCCAATCCCGTTGCGAAATAATAGAACAGGAAGCGCCGGGTTCCCCATACGGACTCCAATACCCGTCCGAACATGAAAACGGCGAACATGTTGAAAAAGATGTGCGGAATGTTGCCGTGCATAAACATGTGCGTGAGGTATTGCCACGGCCGCCACTGTTCGGATGGTGGCAGGTGCAGCCCTAGGGAGTCGGATAACTCTTTTCCCGCGTACCTGTCGAATAGGTAGGTGAGGACAAACATCGCAATGTTTATCACCAGAATAGCCTTTACAGCCGGGGTGACTCCCGAGTATGGACGGTACCGGTTCATAAGTCGTTAGCAGGAGGTTCTTTGTCCGGCCGGTTCCTGCCTTGTCCGGAATTTCCGGGCCGGTTGTGATTATTGTTCCGGTGGTTCGGCTGATTGCCTCTATTCTCGGTTCTGTTCCCGTTCCCGCCCCTGTTTTTTGGCCGCTGTTTTTTGCCTCTTTTCTCGTCAAAACGACTGAGGCTCTCTTCACCCACACCGTCGGTGTATTTAATGTCCGGCACCTTCTTTTCCTCCACCTGGTCGTTGGCTTTCGGTGGAACCACCCCTTTTCGGTTCAGGGCGATGATCTCCTTGATCCGGTCGACGGAAAGCCGGATGTGCATCCCTCGTCCCTCTTTGTCGAACGCGTAGTACATAGCCCTGCCGAAGATGTCTGTTTTTTGATGATACAGCATTCCTTCGCCAGTATTCAGCGGGACATGGGTAGAGGGAAAATCTTTTTGGGCATCGACATACGTATCCACTTCGTAATTGAGGCAACACTTCAGTTTTCCGCACTGTCCGGCCAACTTTTGCGGGTTTAGGGAGATGTCCTGGTACCGGGCGGAAGAGGTGGATACCGATACAAAGTTGGAGATGAACATGGAGCAGCACAACTGCAACCCGCAGGAGCCGATGCCCCCGATGCGTCCGGTTTCCTGCCGGGCGCCGATCTGTTTCATCTCGATCCGGATGTGGAAGGTATCGGCCAATATTTTAATCAGGGAACGGAAGTCCACCCGCTCGTCAGCGATGTAGTAAAAGATCGCTTTGGTCTTATCTCCTTGGTATTCCACATCGCCGATCTTCATATTCAACCGGAGATCGGCGGCGATCTTCCGGGAACGGATCATGGTTTCGTGTTCCAGGGCGATGGCCTGTTGCCACTTCTCAATATCGTGGGGCTTTGCTTTCCGGTACACTTTCTTCAGGGGATTCCGGTTCAGGTCGATCTTTTTCATCCGGATCTGCTCCTTCACCAATTCGCCCGACAGGGAGATGATGCCGATGTCGTGTCCAAGAGCAGCCTCTACGGCGACAATATCTCCTTCCTGCAAAGGCAGTTTGGAGGGATTACTGAAAAAAGCCTTTCGGGTATTCTTAAACCGGACTTCAACGATTTCCGGGATGTGTCTGTTACCGGGCAGATCGCGCAGCCAGTCGTAGACAGAGAGCTTTCCCGCCAGCAGCCGGTGGTCGATAACAGGGATCGTTTTGCTTGCCTGCCCGACCGGCTCTGCCGGCAAAACCGATTCGACTGCCTCTGTCGGTACTATTAATCCGATCACATCCGTCACATCCGTCACATCCGGTGCTCCAATCGCTTCAATGGCTTCAATGAGCTCGGTCAATTCTGTTGCTTCGGCCGATTCTACAGAATCGGCCGAAGCAACCGGTCCGGCAGGCAAGGCTGTTTCGTTCGATTCTTCCGGTTCCTCTCTCTCTTTTCCGGAAAGTATGTAATCTGTTTCCAATTCACTCATGGTGTTTCTATTTTAGTTGTTACGGGCGAATGTTCTGCATCACCTTAATGCAGAGGTCGGTAAAAATGATCCTTGCGTTCCCGTTGCGTGCAATATCACTGTATGCCTGTTCAAACTCCGCAGAGAGCGGAATGATGTTTCCTTCGTGTATGTACGGAGCGAATTTTTGTGAAAAACGCTCCTCCCGTTCGGTCATATAATTCAGTTCGCCTTTCCCGAA
The DNA here is from genome assembly GCA_002293375.1 of Odoribacter sp. UBA944. Taxonomy (GTDB): domain Bacteria; phylum Bacteroidota; class Bacteroidia; order Bacteroidales; family Marinifilaceae; genus UBA944. The sequence goes on along the minus strand of DBDA01000011.1, from coordinate 7,714 downwards.
GTTCCGGACGAAACTCTCCCGCAATACATGCAGGCTGTGCACCAGAAAACTCTTTTGCCTCTCCCGTCCCAGGCCGGTCATCTCGTTGACCCACTCGTTTACCGGCAGCATCTTGCGCAACCAGCAAAGGCGCATCAGCCGGGCAAACAACTCCTGCCGGTCAGCCTGTTCCTCCGACTCGTTCAGCAGGCTGACCGCCCGGCGCCAGTTGCCGGCAGCCACGTGGGCGTATTCGGCGGCTTTAGTTTCGGCGATCCCTTTTTCGGCCATCAATTGCCGGCTGATGACCGCTTTTTCTATTGGTGGGACGGCAATCTGCTGAGTGCGGGAACGGATGGTGTTCAACAACCGGTCGGGCTCCTCCGAAACCAGCAGAAATACCGTTTTGTCGAAAGGCTCTTCCAGTATCTTCAACAACTTGTTGGCACATTCCGAATTCATCTTCTCCGGCAACCAAATGATCATCACCTTGTAGTCAGATTCAAAGGCTTTCAAGGTCAACTTCCGGAGAATAGCAGCGCTCTCTTCCGTGTAAATAGCAGCCTGTGCATTCTCTTCCGCCCCCATCGCCGCAAGCCACTCTTCCGGTCCGGCCCAGGCGTTTGTCAGCAGCATCTCCCGCCACTCCCGGATGTAGTCGTCGCTGACCGGTGTTTTACTCTTCCGCACCACCGGAAAGACAAAATGCAGGTCGGGGTGTACCAATTTCTGCATCTGCCGGCAGGAGAGGCAGGCGCCGCAGGCGTCGTCTTTCTTCTCTCCGGTACAAAACAGGTATTGGGCGAATGCCAAGGCTAAGGCCATCGTACCGTATCCGGTATTGCCGGTAAAGAGCTGTGCATGGCTCACCCGTCCCGTTTGTAGAGAACGGACCAGTCGCTGTTTGACCTCTTCCTGTCCGATGACCTCGCTGAACAACATCGTTTACGCTTTAGGGGCCGTCAGTTCAATGTTCAACTCCTCCAACTGGACGGGGCTGATCTCGGAAGGAGTATCGATCATGACGTCGCGCCCCGAATTGTTTTTGGGGAAAGCGATGGTGTCCCGAATACTGTCCAACCCGACAAATAGCGACACCAACCGGTCGAACCCGAAAGCGATGCCGCCGTGTGGCGGCGCTCCGTACCGGAAAGCGTTCAGCAGAAAGCCAAACTGTTTCTGCGCTTCTTCTTCCGTAAAGCCGAGGCAGTTAAACATGCGGGATTGCAAGGCAGTATCGTGGATTCGGATGGATCCTCCGCCGATCTCCACTCCATTGATCACCAAATCGTACGCATTGGCGCGAACCTCTCCGGGTCGGCTCTCCATCAGCCCTTCGTCTTCGGGATTGGGAGAGGTAAAAGGGTGGTGCATGGCGTAAAAACGTTGGCTCTCTTCGTCCCACTCCAACAACGGGAAGTCTACCACCCAAAGCGGGCAAAAACGCTCCTTGTTGCGCAATCCGAGCCGGTTCCCCATTTCCAGGCGCAACTCGCACAGTTGGGGCAGGGTGCTTTTTTTATCGCCGCACAAGAGCAGCAACAGATCTCCGGGCTTCGCGCCACAGGCTTCGCCCCATTTTTTCAACTCCTCTTCCCCGTAAAACTTATCCACGGACGATTTCAGGGAGCCGTCCTCGTTCCAACGGACATACACCAACCCTTTGGCCCCGATCTGGGGACGTTTCACAAAATCGGTCAGTTCGTCCGTCTGTTTGCGGGTATATTTGGCACAGCCCGGTGCACAAACTGCCCCGATGTACTCAGCGTTGTCAAATACACTGAACCCTTTTCCCTTTGTTAATCCGGTCAGTTCGGTAAAGGCCATGCCAAAGCGCAGGTCGGGTTTGTCCGATCCGTACCGCTCCATCGCCTCCGCCCAACTCATTCGGGGAAAACGTTCCAACTCGATGCCTTTGATCTTCTGGAACAGGTGCTGGGTCATTCCTTCAAAGACGGTCAGCACATCTTCCCGTTCCACAAACGACATTTCGCAGTCGATCTGGGTGAACTCCGGCTGGCGGTCGGCCCGCAGGTCTTCGTCCCGGAAACACTTCACGATCTGATAATAGCGGTCAAAACCGGCCACCATCAACAACTGCTTAAAAGTTTGCGGACTTTGTGGAAGGGCGTAAAATTGTCCTGGGTTCATGCGGGAGGGGACGACAAAATCCCGGGCCCCTTCGGGCGTGCTTTTGATCAGCACAGGGGTCTCCACCTCCATAAACCGTTGACTGTCCAAATAATTCCGGATCAGGTGCGCCATTCGGTGGCGCAGTTCCAGGTTTTTCCGGACAACCGCCCGCCGCAAGTCCAGGTAGCGGTATTTCATGCGGAGTTCGTCCCCGCCGTCCGTCTGCTCCTCTATCGTAAAAGGAGGCAATTCGGATGCGTTCAGGATGCGGAGATCTTCCAGGATCACTTCGATGTCGCCGGTGGGAATTTTGCTGTTCTTGCTGCTGCGTTCCACCACGCGCCCTTTGATCCGGATCACATATTCCCGGCCGAGAGTCGCCGCCGCTTCCCGGACCCCGGCCACTGCAGATTCCTCCACCACCAACTGGGTGATTCCATACCTGTCCCGCAGGTCAATAAAGGTCATGGCGCCCAGGTTCCGTATCTTCTGTACCCAGCCGCAGAGTTGTACCGCTTGATTTACCTGTTCTATCCGTAACTCCCCGCATGTATGAGTTCTGTACATTATATCGATTTTTTTGAATAAACGCTATTTTTACCAATTTGCGAAAGTACTAAAAAATAAGGAAACTTATCCGGGTCCGTTTGAACTTTGTTTGTCCGAATAGGTAAAAACACATATCTTTGGTTCGGTTAAAATAGGTGTCGCAGTGAATTACATAGATATACTCATAGGGATCCCCTTGTTATATGGGCTTTACAAAGGTTTTTCCCGGGGATTGCTCATAGAGATCGCTATGCTTGCCGGGTTGGTGCTCGGCGTGTACGTCGCCGTCAAATTTTCGGGTATCACCGAAGATTTTTTACGGGAACAGTTGAAAATACAAGCCTCCTACCTGGCCTATATCGCTTTTGGAGTGACCGTGTTAGGGGTTGTGATTGGACTTCACCTGCTGGGACGCCTGTTGACCAAACTGGTCGATGTGATCTGTCTGGGCTTTTTTAATAAAATACTGGGCGCTTTGTTGGGAGTTGTCAAATACTTTATTCTGGTCTGTGTATTGCTGTTGCTGTTGGATGCAGTGGACGAAAAATTCCCTTTTCTGCCAAAAGATGCCCGGGAGGGAAGCCTCTTTTTTAATCCTTTTCTTACCTTTGCCAAGCAAATATACGGCTGGATTCGTTTCTAAGCCGGTAATAGAGTATTCCGGAAAACGCCGGAAAAGTGGTATTTTAAGATACAACGTATGAATTTTGTTGACGAATTAAAATGGAGGGGCATGATCCACGATGTCATGCCCGGAACCGAGGAGTTGTTGGGAAAAGGGCAGACCACGGCTTATGTGGGGATTGACCCGACGGCCGACTCCCTGCACGTAGGACACTTGGTTTCCGTCATGATGATGAAGCATTTCCAGATGGCGGGACACAAACCGATCTTCATCATCGGTGGGGCCACGGGCATGATCGGGGATCCCAGTTGCAAATCACAGGAACGGAATCTCCTGGACGAAGAGACCATCCGGAAAAACATGGATGGCATTAAAGTGCAGCTCTCCTCCTTTATAGATTTTCATTCGACCGATCCGAATGCGGCCATCATGCTGAACAACTACGACTGGATGAAGAACTTTACCTTTCTGGACTTTATCCGGGACATCGGGAAACACATCACGGTCAATTACATGATGTCGAAAGATTCGGTGAAAAAACGGCTGAGCGGCGAAACTTCCAGCGGTATGTCCTTTACAGAGTTTACATACCAGTTGGTGCAGGGATACGATTTCCTTTACCTGCGGAAAAATCACGACTGCCTGTTGCAGATGGGAGGTTCCGACCAGTGGGGCAACATCACCACCGGTGGAGAGCTGATCCGGCGGATAGAGGGATTGGATGCCTACGGGTTGACCTGGCCGTTAATGACCAAAAGCGACGGAAAGAAATTCGGAAAGACCGAATCAGGGAATATTTGGCTGGATCCGAAACGTACCTCTCCATACAAATTTTACCAGTTCTGGCTGAATACCGGGGACGAAGATGCGGAAAAATACATCAAGATCTTTACCCTGCTCTCCCCGGAGGCGATAGACGCCCTGGTTGCAGAACACCGACAAGCCCCACACCTGCGGCAATTGCAGAAAACATTAGCGAAAGAGATCACTTGCCTGATCCACGGTGAAGCGGCTTACGGGTCCGCCTTGGAAGCATCGCAAATCCTGTTTGGGAACTCCACCTCCGAAACCCTGCACAAAATTGACGAAGACACCTTTCTTTCTGTCTTTGAAGGGGTCCCACAATTTGAAATAGCAATGGCCGATCTCGAAAAAGGCATTCCTCTTGTGGAGTTCTTGGCGGAAAAAACCGCCATCATGCCCTCCAAAGGAGAAGCCCGCCGAGCCATTAAAGCCCATTCGATCAGTATCAACAAAGAGAAGGTCGGCGAAGAGACGATGGCCTCCTCCCGGAGTCTGATCAACGGCAAATACATCGTTGCCCAAAGTGGTAAAAAAAGTTATTTTCTCATAATTGTAAATTAATAGCACAGAAAATAGTGTAAATTTCTTTACATTTGCATGGATTGTAAAGAATTATGATTATTTTTACGTTCACATAAAGTCTTGCTCAAGAAACTTGGCCGTAATTAGAAACAGGACTGTGTGTGCAACGCCTGCGCTGTATAGCGATGAGATATTCCTTATAGCGTGGGCTTGCTTATCTGTTTTCAGGTCTGGCCAAGTAACCTTTGAGCAATAAGTAGAGCCCCGCTATATTTATAGATACTTGTGTGAACCACTAAAGCCAAGGGTTCATGACGATAAAGAAAATTTTAAGGAACAGTTTTCGCTTTATTGACCAGTATCCGGATGTTACCTGGGATTGTGTTCCGGAGAGTTTGCTCAAATGCTGGCACGTAGTTGTCCCGTTAGACGACTACATGAAAGGAGCCTACGAGGTTCGTTACGAGTACCGGATCTTTTCTTACGCGTTGCGCAAATACATGGAACGGACCGGTAATGATGTTCCCGGAGAAAAAAGAAGAGCGCTTTTCCGGGTTTTTCAGATGGTGTTGCTGCTGCCTTACCTCAAACACCATTCGGGCGAAAGTTACCCGGTGTTCGGCCTGTTCGACTTTGCTTTTTTGCTTGATTTCACAGAGGTGTACAGAAGACCGGCCGCCATGTAAACAAGCTCTTAAACAGACTCTGCATCTTCCTCGCTGTACTCTGTATACAGAAAATCGTTGTAAGGGAAGCGGGCGGAGTGGATCTCCCGGACAATTGCATACACCTTCTCCTTCAACTCTTCAACATTCTCTTTGCGGGCAGCCGAGATGTAAACGGTATCCACCTCCTGCTTCGACATCCACATTTGTTTCAGGTCTTCCAGGCTGTAATTGTTCCGTTCGACAGGGGTGAGGTCGTCCTCCTCCTTTTTCACATAGCGGAAAGCGTCGATCTTATTAAAGACCATCAGAGTAGGTTTCGACTCCCGGATCAGGTCGGACAGCGTTTCGTCGACCACTTTAATCTGCTCTTCGAACTGCGGATGCGAGATATCCACGACGTGCAGGATCACATCGGCCTCCCGTACTTCGTCCAAAGTAGATTTAAAAGATTCGATCAGGTGGGTGGGCAGTTTCCGAATAAAACCGACCGTATCCGCCAGCAGGAACGGTACATTCCGGATGGCGATTTTACGTACAGTGGTATCCAGGGTGGCGAACAGTTTGTTCTCGGCGAACACATCCGATTTGCTGAGCAAGTTCATCAGGGTGGATTTTCCCACATTGGTGTAACCGACCAATGCCACCCGGACCAACTTTCCCCGGTTCTTCCGTTGGGTGGACATCTGCCGGTCTATTTTGGACAACTGCTCCTTTAACCGGGTGATTTTGTCCCGGATCACCCGTCGGTCCGTTTCGATTTCGGTTTCACCGGGTCCCCTCAAACCGATCCCCCCTTTCTGCCGTTCCAAGTGAGTCCACATCCCGGTCAACCGGGGGAGAAGGTATTGGTATTGCGCCAGTTCCACCTGCGTTTTGGCATGCGCCGTGTGGGCCCGGTTGGCAAAAATATCCAGGATGAGGTTGGTACGGTCCAGTACTTTGACCCCTTTCAATTCGTTTTCCACGTTCCGGAGTTGGGTGGGAGTTAACTCATCGTCAAAGATCACCAAATCGATCTCCTGTTCCTCGACATATTGCTGGATCTCTTCTAATTTTCCTTTGCCGATAAAGGTGCTGAACACCGGCTTGGGCAGATTCTGGGTAAAAATTTTAACAGTTTCCGCTCCCGCCGTTTCTGCCAGGAAAGACAATTCATCCAGGTACTCCTGCGTCTTTTCTGGACTTCCGCCCTCCTGTTGGAGGGTTACTCCCACCAACACTGCTTTTTCCGCCTGCTTTTCCGTATAAAAATAGTCTCCCATAGACCTCGTTATAAATGATAAGATGTTGTATCAAAAAAAGAGGCTGACATAACTGACAGCCCCCTTCTCTTATGTAATTGAACAGTTTCTCGAACCTTGGTTTATTAGTTCAGTTGGAAAATGATCGGCAACGTATAGGCAACCCGCACAGATCTTCCCCGCTGTTTTCCCGGCCTCCACTTTGGCATCAGGTTGATTACCCGCACGGCCTCCTTGTCCAGAGAGGGGTCAACACCCCGCAATACTTCCACATTGGTAACAGAACCGTCTTTCTCGATCACGAACTTCACAATAACCCTTCCGGTAATGCCGTTTTCCTGTGCAATGGTTGGATATTTGATCCGTTTGTTGATCCAGGCGGTTACGTTTCCTTCCGGAAAGATCGGATTGTCTTCCACGACCACAAAAATTTCCCCTTCTCCGGTATCCTCTCCGGTACCGAAATCGCTCCAGTTTTGTGTATCGTTCACCGTGTTTTCCGTGTCATCCTCCACATCTTCCAGTTCCAACTCATCCTCCATTTCCAGATCGTCTTCCACAATCTCAATGAGGTCGGTCAGTTTAGGTGCGGGAGGAGGGGGAGGAGGAGGGGGAGTCAGGTGCTGGGTGATCGGAATAGCTTCCTCCTCTTCTGCGGCAACGCCTTCAATATCCTGCTCCTGCATCACGAAAGATTCGCTCTTCCACTCAAAAGCAAACAACAGAATGTCAAACAATCCTTGAATATGCATTCAATATACAATTACAATCAAGAATTGATATTCATCCACGTAACATACACATGAGGAAACACATCCGAAATACATATTAACACTCGAATCCAAAAAGCCGTCGCATTACGATAGGAGAGCAATTTACACTCTTCAATTGTAAAACTTGATAGCTCATATTGAGTGAGGAACATAGGCTGAGGGTGTGTGAGAATACGGTGCTGAGGAAAATATTAGGGCCTAAGAGGGATGAAGTAACAGAGGCGTGGAGAAAAATACATAAAGATGAGCTTTTTGATCTGTAATACTCACCAAATATTATTCGGGTGACCAAATCAAGAAGAATGAGATCGGTGGAAGAGGAGAGGTGCATACCGGGATTTGATAGGGAAACCTGAGGGAAAGAGACCATTGGGGAGACCAAGACGTATACTACTTACTTATTTACTCCATGGAGCAGAG
>DBDA01000022.1:17464-33121 GCA_002293375.1 Odoribacter sp. UBA944 | reverse complement strand
TATCGCGTCAAGTCGTGGCAAGCCGACACGTTTAGGCGGTGGCTGATGGAGCGGGCGACACAACCCACCCACAGAACCGCACCGCCCATCGCCGTGTTGTTTCCGGTGAGGGAAAGGACTATTCAGAATTGACCGCCGCCCCTCTTTTCTCTTGCCCCTTGAGACTTGGAGGGGTCTCCACAGGGGCAAGCGAACGGTGGTGGCTATCAAATCGGGAAACAGGAAACATCACATTCACCCGACCCATTCGACCCGCTAAACTCACTTCGCCGACTACACCCTACAGCATGGGAGCAGGAGCGGGATAAAGCGGCTAACGATTTTTGGGGCGGCACACACAGGCTNNTTTTCCGAGCCGCATCCCTTCGGGACGCTGAAAATGCCCCAATAAGGCAGCGAAGCTCCGCCCCTCTGCACTCCCCGAAAGATTGCCGTGCAAGTTTGTGTTTTCGTAGACGAAACCGCTTTCGGCGGCCAGAAACCGCTATCCCGATGGTCATCGTTTTGCCGTTTCAAATTGATTTTTGTACATTTGCCGAAACAAGAATCAATTTGCCGATGAATGAATAGACCCACGTTTTTTATGAAGAACCCCAAAGCATTCAGCAAATTCATTAAAACGCTCCGACCGCTGTATGAACAGTCCATCCGCGAGCGGCAGGAAGCACAACGCATCCGGCACGAAAAACTCGCCGAACAATTCCCGTCTTTTATCGAGAGGCTTCGGCCAATATACGACCAGTCTGTGCGTGAGCTATTCGACGAGATTGTCTCCCCGTTTAAACAGCAACATCGAGATTTATTCGAGACCTCTCTTTTGGAGGTAATCGGTCAAGAGGAGCGGGAAATATACCACTCCAAATTGCTTGCACACATTTGGGAGCGGAATAAAAATGCCTTGCTCTCTTTCTTGCGCAACATCGAGGGGGTGGATGACGCATTTATTAAGAACGTCGAAGAGAGCGAATATGACGTTGTTTGTGAAGAGCAGGAAAATATAGACATCTTCATTAAAGGCCGTCAAAAAAAAAGTTGGGTAATTGCTGTCGAGAACAAAGTAAACGACAAAGTTCACAACAGGAACAATACAGACATTACGCAAATTACCCATTACAGGGAGTTTGTCAAACGGGAATACAAGAATTACACCTCACGCCTTATTCTTCTTAGCTACAAAGACAACACCAAACACATAGAGCGGGATTGGATATATTGCGACTACACCACATTGCTGAAATCGTTGTTGGAGATCGATAGCCCCGATCGGCTTGTAAAGGAGTATCAATCGACGGTACTTGGCCTATCCTGTGAAAAGGGTGCGGACCATCCCGATAGCGTGCAAATGTCATTACACAGTATAAACCAATTTAGAAGATTATTTTGAGTATGAGCAATTTCACAAAAGCAAATATAGAATGCTTGGCCAATATGCCGATGCTGGTCGATGCGATGTCAGACACCATTGAAAAGTTACAGGAGGTATTGATGACATATTATCCCAAAATCGAAGAGGAGTTGTCTGACTTTTTCAACAACAACAAGCGCCTCCGGTACGGTATTACAAGGGAGAGGGAGAATGGCTGTATTTATGCCTTTTCGGATGACTACAAAAAACATCACCTACCGAAGCCTGAACGGATAATGAAAATCACGTCTCGTATTGAATTTGCAAAAACGACCAAGAATTCCACGAACAACGAGTTTGCTGTGCAGTATGGATATTGGAATGAAGATAATGAAAATGAGATATATTTTCTCATATCCGGGAAGTCGCCGGTTGTAAAAAAATTGGGCGAATCATTCGGCAAAACTACGAACGAGAATATGCTTATTGATGATGATAAGGTAGACATTCAACTCCCGATTACGGCGGATTTTTCGGAGGAGCAAATCGAAAAAACTTTTGAGGAGTTTCGCGACAATATTTTAAGGCCGTTTCTGGAGTTGCTGAAAGGGAAAACTCTTTAGCCCCTCACCTCAAACCCCAGCTGATCGGTAATTTACGGGTGGTATTTTGAGCGCAGGGCGAGTGAGTGCAGCCGATGGCGGCGGTTTTTTGTTACCGCGAACGGAGACCATCGGGATAGTGAGGCATAGCCTCGCAGAGCAAGTTTCCCGCGAAAAATGGGCCGTTAGGCCATTTGAGAGGGGGTTTGGGAATACCAAAACATAAACTTGCTCACCTTAAAACCACAAATGGTTTTGTGTTGGTGGGCGCGATGTAAAAATCCCAGCCGCGCCCCGATACGTCGCGATTTCTCGTAGAGTTTTATCTGCGAGGTGTCCTCCAGCCAGGCAGCCTGGTAAGGCAGGAAGCCAAATTTCCGGTAATCGATTTTTCGTTCCATGCATCAAATAAGGTCTACGCCGAATGTTTCGCGAAACTGCGCGAGGGCCGCCTCTTTTGCCTTGTTGTTGTCCGCCTCCCCGGAGAGGTCGCTTTCCACCTCTTTTTCGTAGGCGTGTGCCTGCAGGAGCGTGGAGGCGATTCGAGTAAAGGCATTGAGCAGGTGCGCCGCCGGGACGATCTCCTCTTTCAGTTGCCCCTTTATCATCTCGCCCATGAGGGCGGCGATCTCGCGGGCGTTGTCCGAAAGGCTTTCCTTGTTTTCAAGTAAACGCTTTCGCCTCACGTCCCAGCGGCCCTCCGCCGCCCAATTGCGAACGGTTCGGGGAGAGCAGTCGAGTGTTGCCGCGATGGATTCGTAGGTGCGCATCTCGTTCACGTAGAGGTTCTCCGCCTTTTCGTAAAGGAGGTCTTTTTTCATAGCATCCGTTTATACTTTGCCACATCCCGGTCTATCTGTCGAATGCGGGTAATGGATTTAGAGAGTTCGGAAACCGCCATAGATAGTTTTTCAACCTCTATCTCTTCCGGCTTGAACAGCGGGGAGGCCTCCTGTCGGATGGCGATGATGTTCATTTCCACTTTCAGTTCTTCGCCGGCCCGTTCCTTCAGCAGGATGGCCATTTTACTCTCTATCTGGAGTTTTTCGGTCTGCAATGACATACTTTTCGATTATGTAGGTGAGTTTTTTTACTTCGGAGATCAGCTTGTTGGTTGTCTCCTGGAGCTGTGTGATGCGTTCGTCGCGCTTTTCAATCAGCGCCCGCCACTGTCCGCGCTCTTCGTTGTGGTCGCGCCGGAGCATGACCCACTGGTAAAATAGTACTGCGGCCAGCGGCATGCCGGGCAGCAGCCCCGTGATGATTTCCTGCATGTTTTTTCGGTTTTAAATTACACCACAAAAGACACCAATTTTAGGGAGGTAAATTAGTGTCAATGAGAATAATTCACCCCGGTCGGAATGCCGATTTTTGTGTGGTCGATCCGCCCTTTTGCCGGGCGGGGATGTTAAACCCAAAAACAGATGAGAGTATGGTTGTACGATTGTTTTACAAAGTAACAATCTAAAGAATAAAGAGATGAAAATTACAATAGCAAAACCGGCCGCAGAATCGGCTATCAAAGAGGTAAAGATCAACCCCATGACGGTTCAGGATATTATCGACGCTTCGCGCCTTTCAGGCGGTATGGAGGGGGCGGCGTTTATGGCGGCGCTGCTCGCCCAAATCTGCGAATTTGACGGCAAAAAGAAAGTCNNAAAGTCTACGAAGATGTGATGGAGCTGCCGTCGGCAGTTTTTTTCAAGTTGGCGGAAGCATTGGTGAAATCCGGGGTGCTGCCGTCAGAAAAGCCGCTTTCTACCTTATCCGGGAAGGACACTTTAGCTACGAAGGCGTGATGCGCATGCAGATGCCGGAACTGGCCGGGTGGATAGAAGAGTTAAACAGGTTCTATGAGGAGCGAAATAGGAAGAGGTAGAAGGGTTACCTTAAATTCTTTAGGGTCGTTAACCCCAAATAGACCGCTCCGCCTGACAGGAGAATACCCACGACGTCCCAGAAGCCCCTGTATAGTCCGGACGAGAAAAAAGAGAACAGAAAAAAAAACGCAATAATAAGGCATATCACGTTCCAGACGATGTTACCGAACTGCTTCTCGACCCTTTTTAATTTCTTATCTGTCATCATAACGCTGTAAAGATAGAAAAATTTTATGATATTAGACTTTATACAGATTAATTTATTATTGCATTATTTTTCAATGATATACGAAAGTTGTGTAGTCCGCAAGCAATAAGCATCACCTTATCGTCGAACCCAAATTTCGTACATCGAAAACGCTCTTTGACAATACGACATTGTTTTACACTTCCAATGGCGTGTTCCACAAGGATACGAAATGAAGAAATTTCTTTATTTTCCTGTTTCTGTATTTGGGACAACTCCTTACCTTTTGGTTTCTTTGTTGGCATTTTAACGATAACATTTTCAGGATTATATCCTTGAAAGCCTGTGTCTTGCCACACAGTTATACCAACAGGGAAACGAACAGGCTGTTCATCTGCAATTCTTTTGTCGTGAACACTGCCATCAAAGGTTTTTGAAAGCCATAAAATGCGTTTTTGCTCATCGCACAGCAGGTTATTCTTGACATTATGTGTTTTTTTTACCACTGTAACAGGATTTTTGCCTGTCTTCTGCCTGTGGTCGCTGTATCGGGCGTTCGGTGCCGTCAAGCAGTACATTTTGACACCGTTGCAATACATACTGCATGCGTGCACAGTTTCGTTCAGGCAATTCATTGAGCCTTTTCAGGGTTTTGACTAAAATATCGGACAACAAATGTATCCAATCGTTGCATTGTGGCTGTGTCATATCAAAACAGGTACCGTGATATTCCTGTAACGGATTATTCTTCAGATAAGATAAAATGAACAATAATTTATCGCCAATCAGAGGAATTTTACTCGTTTTGCGGTTGTATGAAATTCGCTGTCTAACAGTTCCTTGCAATGTGAAATGGGAATAATATTCTTCCCATTCATACTTAAAAGTAGGCAGCAGTGATTCGAACTCTTCAACGCTAAAACCGGTCAAACTCAACATTTGTTTCGTATTTTTTTTGACTTTGTCGTATTTCATTTTGCAGAATATTTCTGCAAATATATGGAAAAGAACGCTTTAGAAAACTATTTTATATAAACTCTATTATTTATATGTTTTTTACATCCCCAACCAGACGTTACGCCCCGAAATCATCGAACATGACGTTCTCGTCGGGAACCCCCAAGTCGTACAGCATCTTCGTGGCGGCGGCATTCATCATCGGAGGGCCGCAGAGGTAGTACTCGATATCCTCCGGCGCCTCGTGGTTTTTCAGGTAATTGTCGTAAATAACCTGGTGGATAAAACCGGTCGGCCCCGTCCAGTGGTCCTCCGGCAGCGGTTCCGACAACGCCAGGTGCCAGGTGAAGTTCGGGAACTCCGCGGCGATGGCGTCGAACTCCTCTTTGTAAAACACCTCTTTCATCGAACGCGCCCCGTACCAGAACGTCACTTTCCGGTTGCTTTTCACTGTTTTGAACAGGTGGAAAATGTGCGAACGCATCGGGGCCATCCCTGCGCCGCCGCCGATGAACATCATCTCGTTGTCCGTATCTTTCAGAAAAAACTCCCCGTAGGGGCCCGAAATGGTCACCTTATCGCCCGGTTTGCGGGAGAAAATGTAGGAGGAACAAACCCCCGGATTGACAGGGGCGAAACCTCCCCTGGCCCGGTCGAACGGAGGAGTGGCAATGCGGATGTTCAGCATGATGATGTTCCCTTCCGCCGGGTGGTTCGCCATTGAGTAAGCCCGGTACGTCGGTTCCGGATTGCTCATTTTCAGGTCGAACAGGCGCATCTTCTCCCAGTCGGTCCGGAAACGCTCGTCGATATCCATGCTCCGGAAATCCACGTCGATTTTGGGAACGTCTATCTGTATGTACCCGCCCGACTTAAATTTGAGCGTTTCCCCCTCCGGCAGCTTCACCACAAACTCCTTGATAAAGGTGGCCACATTCCGGTTGGAAACCACTTCGCACTCCCACTTCTTAATCCCCAACACCTCCTCCGGAATCTGCATGGTGAGGTTCTCTTTCACCTTTACCTGACAGGCCAACCGCCAATTCTCGTGCTGTTCCCGGTAGGAAAAAAAGCCGGTTTCGGTCGGCAAAATGGAACCGGCCCCCGAAAACACCTGGCATTTGCACATGCCGCAGGAGCCTTTTCCCCCGCACGCCGACGGCAGGAAGATCTTTTCATTGCCCAACACCGACAGCAGGCTGCCGCCCGGTTGGGTGGAGAGGGAGCGCTCCCCCTCGTTGATGTTGATCCGGACTTCGCCTTTCGGCGTCAATTTTTCCTTGGCGTACAGCAACATCCCGACCAGCAACAGTGTGACGCAAAGAAACACGATCACCCCGGCGGCGACAATGGTCGTATCGATCAATAACAGTATCATAACTTCGGTTTTATACAGAATGGATTAAATATTGATACCGAGGAAACTCATAAAGGCAATCCCCATCAGGCCGGTAACAATGAACGAAATACCGACACCCCGGAGCGGGGCGGGAATGTCCGAATAGGCCAACTTTTCCCGGATCGCGGCGATGCCGACGATGGCCAACAGCCAGCCGATGCCGGAACCCAACCCGAACACCGCCGCTTCGCCCAGGTGGGCGTAGCTTCTCTCCTGCATAAACAGGGAAGCCCCCATGATGGCGCAGTTCACGGCGATCAGCGGCAAAAAGATCCCCAACTGGTTGTACAGGGCGGGCGTAAACTTCTCCACCACCATCTCCACCAATTGCACCATGGCGGCTATCACGGCGATAAAGATAATAAAACTCAAAAAGCTCAGGTCAATCCCGGCGGCTTCTTCCCCCAACAGCCAACTCAACGCGCCCGCTTTCAGCACGTAGTTGTCCAGCAGGTAGTTGACCGGCACAGTGATCAACAGGACAAACACCACGGCGATTCCCAACCCGAAAGAGGTCTTTACGGTCTTGGAAACGGCCAGATACGAGCACATACCCAAAAAGTATGCGAATATCATGTTGTCGATAAAGATCGAGCGGATAAATATATTGACTAAATTTTCCATGTATTCTTGTCTTTGTCGTTATTTTTCGATCAAATCCTTGTTGCGGGCGCGGTGTACCCAAATGATGATCCCGACCAGGATCAGGGCCATCGGCGGGAGGATCATCAACCCGTTGTTCCGGTACCCCCAATCGTACAACACCTGGGGGATCACCTGAAGGCCGAACAGGGTGCCGGAACCCAGCAACTCCCGGAAAAAAGCCACGATCACCAAGATCAGGCCGTACCCCAATCCGTTCCCGATCCCGTCCAACAGGGAGGGCCAGGGCCGGTTGGCCAGCGCGAACGCTTCGATGCGCCCCATGATGATGCAGTTGGTAATGATCAGCCCGACAAATACGGAGAGTTGTTTGCTGATCTCGTACGAAAAGGCTTTCAGGATCTGGTCGACCACAATCACCAATGCGGCGACCACCACCAATTGCACGATGATGCGGATGCGGGTCGGTATGGTGTTGCGCAACAGCGAGAGGATCACATTGGCGAACGCCGTAACAGCGGTTACCGAAAGGGCCATTACAATGGCAGGTTCCAATTTGGCGGTCACCGCCAGTGCGGAACAGATCCCAAGTATCTGCACCAAAACCGGGTTGTCCTTGCTGAGCGGGCCGAGCAGCAACTGCCGGTTTTTTGCCGAAAATAACGATTCTTTTTCGCTCATCACTCTTTTTGTTTTAAGAAGGATTCGTAACAGGATAAATAATTTTTGATCATCTTTTCAACCCCCTGGGAAGTAATGGTCCCCCCGGAAATAGCGTCCACTTCGTGCGGGCCGGAAGCATTTCCCCCCTTTTTGATCAGGATGGAGATCAGTTGTTCGTTGTCAAAAACGGTTTTTCCGATAAACTGGCCGCTGAACGGGAGAGTGGTGATCTCGGCCCCCAATCCGGGCGTTTCCCCCTTGTGGTCGAACACCGCCCCGTAAATGGTATTCTTGTCTTCGTTCAACGAGAGGTACCCCCAGATCGGCCCCCACAGGCCCGTCCCGTACAACGGCAAAATGTATTTGAGGCCGTTTTCCGTTTGGGCGACAAACACCGGCAACAGCCGCTCCCCGTCGCTTTTCTTAAACTCCCGGGCCAAGTCTGTCCGGAATGCGTCCCCGTCCCTCTTTTCCCCCTTGGAATCGACGACGAACTGTTCAACGATGTACTTGTCGAACAACTCTTTGGACGTTTCGGACGAAGCCTCGATCTTCACGGCGCTCAGAATGTTCCGGCGCTTTTCGTTTTCCACATTTTCGTTTTGCTTCGGTTGCAGCCAGAGGGAGATGACGGCCAGCACCGCCGCTACGATCACCACCAAAACCACCGCGTAAATAAAGGTGTAGGTATTTCCTTGTCTGTTCATAATCGGTAGAGATTTAAGAAATGGGTTTGATCCGTTTCAACCGGCGGTTGATGTTCCCCTGTACCACGAACCAGTCGATCAGCGGCGCGAAGGTGTTCATCAGCAGGATCGCCAGCATCATGCCTTCCGGGTATCCGGGGTTCAGGGTGCGGATCACAATCGCCATCACGCCCACCAACAGGCCGTAAATAAATTTGCCCTTCCCGGTCTGCGCCGACGTAACGGGATCGGTCGCCATAAACACCGCCCCGAAAGCGAAACCGCCCATCAACAGGTGCTGCAACGCCCCTACGTGGGCGTACACATTGTCGGCGGGCAGGAGGGAGCCGACCAGCAGGGCGGTCAGGTAACCGCCGGCAAAGACGGAGAGCATGATTTTCCAACTGGCAATGCCCGTGGCCAACAGCAGTACCGCCCCCAGCAAGATGCAGAACGCGGATGTTTCGCCGATGGAACCGGGGATCAATCCCCAGAACAGGGTCGCCGTATCCGGCAGCGGGTTCCCTACGGCGGCTTCGGCCAACGGGGTCGCCCCGGAAAAGGTATCGGGTTTTCCGGCGATCCAGACCGCGTCGCCGGAGATCATGGAGGGGTAGGAGAAGAAAAAGAACGCCCGGGCCAACAGTGCCGGATTCCAGATGTTCATGCCCGTTCCCCCGAAGATCTCCTTCCCGATGATCACGGCGAAAGCGGTGGAGAGGCCTACCATCCACAACGGGGCCTCCACCGGCATGATCATGGGGATCAGTAACCCGGATACCAAAAAGCCTTCGTTGATCTCGTGGCCTTTGATCTGGGCGACGGCAAATTCAATGCCGAGTCCCACCGCGTAAGAGACCACAATCATCGGCAACACCTGTAAAAATCCGTACAGGAACAGTTGCCAGAAACCGGTCCCGGC
This sequence comes from Odoribacter sp. UBA944, assembly GCA_002293375.1. GTDB lineage: Bacteria > Bacteroidota > Bacteroidia > Bacteroidales > Marinifilaceae > UBA944. The sequence continues at coordinate 23,877 of DBDA01000022.1, read as the reverse complement.
CAAAGATCCGTTCGCCAGAAAATGCTGGTAGCCTACGTTGTACATGCCGAACAGCAACGCCGGGACCAACGCCAGCACCACCACGATCATGGTCCTTTTCAGGTCCACCGCGTCCCGGATGTGCGCCCCGGAACGGGTCGTGTGGGCGGGTACAAAAAGAAAAGACTCAAAGCCTGTAAAGACGGAATGGAGTTTTTCCAGTTTTCCCCCCTTTTCAAAATGAGGCTTGATCTTGTCTAAGTAATTTCGCAAGAATTTCATACGTATCGCAATTAATTCGTTTCTTTCATCATCAGGTCGATGCCGTTGCCGAGGATCTGTTGCACGGGCGTTTTGGACGTGCAGACAAATTCACACAGGGCCATGTCCTCCGGCAACACCTCGTAAATACCGAGTTGCTCCATTTTGTCGATGTCCCCGGCCAGCGCCGCTTTCAGCAGGTAGACCGGCAGGATGTCCATCGGGAATACCTTTTCGTACTGTCCGGAAACCACAAAAGCGCGCCGCTCTCCGTGGTAATTGGCATTCAGCGAGTAGCGCTTCTTCGGGCAGAGGAACGAGGGGAACAGTTTCGAGGCGGAAAATTTCCCGAACCCCGGCATCGCCCATCCCAGAAATTCGGAATAATCCCCTTCCGGAATAACAGTAACTTGATTGGCGTAAAAGCCCAGGAAATTATCAGCCGTCACTTTTTGGCCCGTCAGGACATTCCCGGATACAATACGTTGGTGTACCTTGTTTTTCAGTTTTCCGTCCGTCAGGCTGCTGATCTGTGCACCGGAAACAGTATGAAAATAAGCGGGAGCGCTTACCTCGGAACCGGACAGGGAAACGATTTTCCGGGCGTCGTACCGGCCTTCCGTAAACAGGCGCCCCAAAATAACCAGGTCCTGGATATTGATGGTCCAGACAAACTCCCCTTTGTTTATGGGGTTCAGGCGATTGATCTGTACGCCCGTATTGCCGGCGGGGTGAGGCCCCTTGAACCGGGTAACAGCCGTATTTTCCAATTTCAAAAAAACGGAGTCCGCCGCCGTATCGGCTTTTACCCCCAGGTTGACCTCTTTGCCGCAAAGTTTTTTCAGGCAATCCACACCGGCCTGCAACGCCTTTTCTTCCCCTTTTAGTACAAAATCGTAATCCGGAGCCAGCGGGGAGGAGTCAAAGGCGGAAACAAACACCGCTTTCGGCGTGACGCCCGGATCGGCGATGATTCCGTAAGGCCGCTGGATCAGCAACGGCCAAACGCCGCTTTCCAACATCCGCTCTACCACCTCTTCCCGGCCCAGCGTATTTACATCCACCTGTCCGAAATCCACGTACTCGATCTCCGGGGAGGCTTTTACCACCACCTCCAGCATTTTTCTTCGTTCCCCCCTGTTAACGGACTCAACGGTGCCGCTGACGGGAGAGGCGAACCGGATAGCGGGATTGGCTTTGTCGGTGAACAGGACATCGCCCGCTTTCACTGCATCACCCGGTTTGACGCTCAACTTGGGGATCAGCCGGAAATCAACGGGTTTCACGGCGTAGAGAACAGCTTTCTCCGCATCGACCACCCTCTTTTCGGCCACTCCGTTCAGGTGAATATCAAGGCCTTTTTTCAGTGTGATAACCTTGGACATATCAAGCAAATAATTTTAGTATATTAGGGTTCTTTTCAGTTTGTTCCGATACGCACAAAAAGTGATTTTTTGAAGAACAGGCGCAAATATACAAACCAATTGCGTAATTTTGTCGTTAATAATACATTAATTTGGCCGTTGCGGGATTTTTTTATTCCTTAATCCGGAACCTTTTGGATAGATAACGATGGCATGTTTTTTGCGAGTACAAACCGAAACAAAAAGAGAACCTATGAGAATGTTACTTTTAGCTTGCGCAATAGGGCTGGGAATGCTCTCCTGCAAGTCCGTACAGAATGGAACCAAGTTGACGGATAAAAAATGGATGCTGGAAACGCTGGATAATAAACAAGTCGAGGCGAAAGAGAAGCCAGGCACACCCTTTCTGCTGTTTGATGGGGCCGAAATGCGCANNTGCAACCGTTTTTTCGGAACGTATGCAGCAAAAAACGGAGAGTTGACTTTTTCCCAGATGGGATCAACACGGCTGGCTTGTCCGGAAGAGACCGGAGAAGCGGCTTTTTTCAAGATGCTGGAAAATACGGACAACTACCTGATAAAGGACAATACGCTTTCGCTGCGCCGTCAGGAAGAGGTGCTGGCGGAGTTTAAAGGAGAGCCTTTGGAGACGCCGAAAAACTGATCTTTCCTTATTAAGCATTCCCTGAAAGCTGCCGGAAGAATCTTTCCGGCGGCTTTTCTGTTCTATAACCAAACCTTTTTCATCTGCGTATACTTTATCTCGCTCTGTATGAACGGGAAATAGTTCCGGATACTGCCAATTTTAAATAAATCCGGAGCAACGTTAAGCTTTGCTAATATCTTCTGCCAACACCGGAGTGTGGCAAAGATGTTGTAGGATATGCGAATATTAACCTTAGTACATGTTATAATGAAGCTAAAAAATTCAGTTATAAGCCTGCTGTTTGGAGTAGTGGGCGGTTTATTGGCATTTGGAGCGACGACTGTATTCAGGACGCAGAAACCGGAAAGACCGGAAATCCGGCACGAAGTAACAGGTCCCGGCATCAAACAGGTTGTCTACCGCCCGGACGAAGAGCCGTTTACCGGAGGAGCCGGGAGTGTCGATCTGCGTTTGGCTGCCAAAAAGGCAGTTCCGGGCGTCGTGCATGTCAAAACCATTCAGATGGGCAGGGAGTATTACGGCAACCCGCTCAGCTATTTTTTCGGAGGGACCCTCCAGAGCCGGGAAGTTCCGCGGACAGCGGGATATGGTTCCGGGGTCATCATTTCACCGGATGGTTTTATAGTGACCAACAACCACGTCATCAGGGATGCACACCGGGTGATGGTGGTGACCAACGACCGGAAAGAGTACGAGGCCAAAGTGATCGGACAGGATCCGACCACCGATATCGCGTTGCTGAAGATCGAAGCGCAGGAGATGCCGGCGGTGGAGTACGGCAACTCGGACCAGGTCAGCCTGGGGGAATGGGTGTTGGCGGTCGGGAATCCCTACAACCTCACCTCTACGGTGACGGCCGGGATCATCAGCGCCAAAGGCCGGGATCTGGGTGTGAACCGCGAACAGATGAGCTTAGAGTCTTTTTTGCAGACCGATGCGGCCATCAATCCCGGCAACAGTGGCGGCGCGCTTGTCAATGCCGACGGGAAACTGGTCGGGATCAATACCCTGATACAATCTCCGACCGGTGCTTTCTCCGGTTATGCGTTTGCCATACCGGTCAATATCGTCCGCAAGGTGGTCAATGACCTGAAAGAGTATGGACAGGTGCAGAAAGCCCAATTGGGCATCCGGATGGGAGAGGTTACTCCGGCCTTTGCGGAAGAGTACGATTTAAAGGAGACCTCCGGAATTTATGTCAACAGCCTGATCAACGGCGGAGCGGCCCAGAAAGCCGGGATCAAACAGGGCGATATTATCCGGGGAATCAACGGATACGGGATCAAATCCACTTCCGACCTGTTCGAGCAACTTGGCAAATACAATCCGGGCTCCGTCGTGCAGTTGAAGATCAACCGGGACGGAAAAGAGATGCTTGTGGATGTGACGTTGCTGAGCGCGACGGGCGGCGTAGCTCCGGTTTGCTCATCGATGGATTAAAAAATGTTAACAAGGTAACTTCCGTAAATTTGCACATTGATAAATATGTAAAAATTTTTTATCTTTGCAAAATGTTTGCGGTGTAGTGTAGTAGTATGAGACAGCTAAAAATAACCAAGTCAATTACCAACAGGGAAAGTGCTTCCTTGGATAAGTATTTGCAGGAGATCGGGAAAGAAGACCTGATCACCGTGGAAGAGGAAGTGGAGTTGGCACAGCGGATACGGAAGGGAGATCAACGGGCGTTGGAGAAACTGACCCGGGCGAATCTTCGTTTTGTGGTCTCCGTCGCCAAGCAGTACCAGAACCAGGGATTGAGCCTGCCGGATTTGATCAACGAAGGAAACCTCGGATTGATCAAAGCAGCGGAAAAGTTCGATGAAACAAGGGGATTTAAGTTTATTTCCTACGCTGTCTGGTGGATCCGGCAATCCATTTTACAGGCGTTGGCGGAGCAATCCCGCATCGTCCGCCTGCCTTTGAACCAGGTGGGGTCCCTGAACAAGATCAACAAGGCTTTTGCCCGTTTCGAGCAAGAAAACGAACGCCGCCCTTCTCCGGAAGAGTTGGCCGCTACGCTGGATTTACCGGCGGAAAAAGTGGCCGATACGTTGCGGGTTTCCGGCCGGCACATCTCCGTTGACGCCCCTTTTGTGGAAGGAGAGGACAACAGTCTGTTGGATGTGTTGGTAAACGACGATTCACCCATTGCAGACCGTACACTGATCAACGAGTCGCTCTCCACGGAAGTGGAACGGGCGCTTTCTACGCTGACAGAACGGGAAAGAGACATCATCAGGCTCTTTTTCGGCATCAATACGCAGGAGATGACTTTGGAGGAGATCGGAGAGAAATTCGGCCTGACCCGGGAACGGGTACGCCAAATCAAAGAGAAAGCGATCCGCCGTTTGCGTCACTCCTCCCGGAGTAAATTACTGAAAACCTATCTGGGTTAACCTCCCTGTTTTTCCGTCAGGTATTTCCAGAAACGGGTCGGTAAATGCTGCCGGTGCAGTTTCGGGTTTACACGTTCCTTAATGGTGAGGGCTTTAAAATAGCTCTTCCAGAGTTGTTGGAACTGTTTTTCGTCTTCGGCCAACAGTTCATCCGGCAGCTTTCCGTTGCCCCCCCAAACCGGTTCCTGTTCAAATCTTACTTCGGTGACCGTTTCCGTGTCGTAGTAATATCCGTATTTCCGTTTATTGTCGTACAGCAGCCAAGATTGTCCGGCGAACCGGTTCTTGAAATGGGAAAGGGTAAGCGGTAATACGTTGTACAACGGTTCAAGAATGGCAAAATAGGTGTCGTCCGCGGTTTTCTGGAAACGGGCGAATTGGATGATCCGGCTCTTTTCCTGGCCGACCTTTTTCCATATTTGCGAAACCTCCAATACATCCGGATCGCCGAAATTCAGCTCCAGGGATATCGGAGCGTCTAAGTTTTTACGCATATACCGCAACAGGAGCAGGTCTACCTCCGGCAGTTCGGAGAGCCAGCTCTGGGTAAGAAAAGCCAACCCTCCCCGGGAGAGTTTTTTTTCCAATCCTTTCCAAACCCGTTCGCTTTTTTCGGGATCTGTTGCCACGGAGATCGCTTCGTTGTAAAAGAGCGGGAGCGGTTCGCCCTCCGCCAGCAGCCCGTCCGGGAATTTTTTCCGGAAATAGGCTTCAAATACAACAGAGAGCAGGCCTTCAAACGTTTTATCGTAGATATAGATGACCATGTTGCTCCTCCTCGAACAAGAGTTTTAACTGGCGCGGATCTTCCTGTTTGCGGGAACCGGAGGGGCGTGTCAAGATCCGGCGGACCTGTTCCGGATGCAGCTCTTGCACGGTCCGGAAAGGAAGTTCGCGGCAGGTGATAAAGTAGACGGCTTTTTTCATCACGACCCCCATTTTCCGGAGTTGTGCTTCTCCCAACTTCTCATAGCGGCGGGAGGCGACGATCAGTTTGGCCGATTTTACCCCTACTCCGGGGATGCGGAGAAGCATTTCGTATTCGGCTTTGTTGATGTCCACCGGGAATTTTTCCGGATGCCTCAGCGCCCAGGCCAGTTTCGGATCAACCTCCAGGTCCAGGTCGGGATACGAATCGTCGGCGATCTCGTTGGCAGAGAATTGGTAGAAACGCATCAGCCAATCGGCTTGGTACAACCGGTTTTCGCGCACCAGTGGCGGCTGCTTCAGGGCCGGCAGGCGATTGTCGTACGCATTGACAGGTACAAACCCGGAGTAGTAGACCCTTTTAAGCGTCGGGCGTTTGTACAGGTTGGCCGAGAGTGACAAAATGTCTTTGTCCCGTTCCGGGCTGGCGCCGATGATCATCTGGGTACTTTGGCCGGCCGGTGCAAAGCGGGGGGCGGATCGGAACTTTTTCCGGTCTTCCAGATTCTCCAATATACCCTGTTTGATGTGCCGCATCGGAGCGAAGACACTGGCATAATCCTTGTCCGGGGCCAATAACTGCAAACTCTGTTCGTTGGGGATCTCCACATTTACGCTGAGGCGGTCGGCGTAAAGGCCCGCTTCATAAATCAATTCCCGGCTCGCACCCGGGATCCCCTTCAGGTGAATGTAACCGTTGTACCGGTGGCATTGGCGCAACTCTTTGGCCACCCCGACCAGGCGCTCCATGGTATAGTCCGGATTGCGCACGATGCCCGAACTGAGGAACAGCCCTTCGATGTAGTTGCGCCGGTAAAA
>DBDA01000022.1:0-17439 GCA_002293375.1 Odoribacter sp. UBA944 | reverse complement strand
CAGTAGGCGCAGTCGTAGATGCAGTGATTGGTGAGCATGATCTTCAACAGGGAAACACAACGCCCGTCCTCGGTAAAACTGTGGCAGATGCCCCAACCCGCAGCGCTTCCGATCCCGCCCGCCCGGCTGCGGCGGGTGGTCCCGCTGGAGGCGCAGGAGACATCGTACTTGGCCGATTCCGCCAGAACCTTTAGTTTTTCAAGGGTGTTTTCGTTCATGGCTCCGAAAATTCCGTTCCTGCAAAGAAACGACTTTCGGATCAAAAATAAAACGAAAGGGAGGTAATTAACATACGGGCAGCAGTCAGACTAAATCAAAGTAAAGTTCGAAATCGAACACTTTAAAGGCAGCTTCTTTTGGAAGATGCTTGTTCCGGGGTATGGGAAGAGCGAGCATTTGCTGGAATACTTCGAAAAGGTCGGATTCCTGCTCTTCCGGCATAGGCTCCGGGTATTTTTCCCTGTACCTGTTCAGGGCATGCACGAAGATCCGGTATTCGTATGCTTTCCGATAGTCCTCCCGTTTCAGATACTCTCTGACCGGTATGGAAGTTCTCCACAATTTTAGGAAGAAATCGGGAATTTCGTCAAAAGTGACATCCAAATGCCCGTCGATATAGTCAAAACTTTTTTGTAAAATCTCTGATATACTCATAATCCAAGTAGGCATTGCACATTTCAATATAGTCTCTTGTAAAATTGTCAAATTTTTGCAGAGAGATAAACGTGAGCGCAAAATACAATACAATCATCCGGTTGATTATGTCACACCACCTAATTAAACCGGGGAGGCAAAAATAATAAATAAAATAAAAAAAGCTGCCTGAAAGAGGCAGCTTCTATTAGTAAAAAGAAATTTATTTTACGGTATTCATATGAACAATTAATTCCAATACTTTGTTGGAGTATCCCCATTCATTATCATACCAGGAAACCAGTTTCACAAAATTTTTATTCAGCGCGATCCCGGCTTTCGCATCAAAGATAGAGGTACGGGCATCTCCGATAAAATCGGAAGAGACCACTTCGTCTTCGGTGTATCCGAGAATACCTTTCAGTTCGCCTTCGGCCGCTTCTTTGACGGCCGCTTTGATCTCGTCATACGAAGTTTCTTTAGCCAGACGAACAGTCAAGTCCACAACGGAGACATCCAAAGTCGGAACCCGGAAAGCCATACCGGTCAATTTTCCGTTCAGTTCCGGGATCACCTTGCCTACGGCTTTGGCTGCACCCGTCGAAGAAGGAATAATGTTGCCGGCAGCGGCGCGTCCGCCTCTCCAGTCCTTCATAGACGGTCCGTCTACGGTTTTCTGGGTAGCAGTGGTAGCGTGTACGGTGGTCATCAACCCTTCGATCACGCCGAATTTATCGTGAATGACCTTGGTCAGGGGGGCCAGACAGTTGGTGGTACAGGAAGCATTGGAAACAATCGTCTCTCCTTTGTAGGATTTGTTGTTTACGCCCATAACGAACATCGGCGTGTCATCTTTGGAAGGAGCGGACATAACTACCCGTTTGGCGCCGGCTTTGATGTGCGCTTCGGCAGTCTCTTTGGTCAGGAACAGCCCGGTAGATTCTACAACATACTCGGCGCCTACTTCGTTCCATTTCAGGTTGGCAGGGTCCTTTTCCGCCGTTACCCGGATCGCGTGTCCGTTTACAACCAGTTTTCCCTCTTTTGCTTCAACGGTTCCGTCGAATCTGCCGTGTATGGTGTCGTATTTTAACATGTACACCATGTAATCTACACTGATCAGGTCGTTGATCCCTACAATCTCAATGTCGTTCCGGCTTACCGCAGCACGGAACACCAGGCGGCCGATCCGCCCGAACCCGTTGATTCCTACTTTAATTTTTGACATCTTTGCTTATTTATGTGATACAAATTTCAAATCGTTTTCAAATTTACGACAATTCATCCATTCCTCCGCGAAACAGGCCGGAAAAACAGCAGAAAAACCACTCAAACGATTTCGTTTTCGGAAAGCGCTCCGAAGCCGGTTCTTTTCTTAAAACTCTTCAGCTCCGGATTCCCTGTTCGGAAGGTGCCTGGGTATAGGCCGGGCATTTTTTATCAATGGCGCAGGAAGAGAGAAGGCAAACAGCTAATACAAAGAGAAGCGTGCGGATCATTAATTTCTTACGTTGCATATAGATAGTATATTTTAGAACCTCTTGGAGTCTGTTTAAATTTTTACCGAAGTTTAATCAGACTCTTAAAATCAGAGCAGTTACAAAGGTATATAAAATTTTGCGGAAATTAGAAGAATACGCCTGAACAAACAGGACAAACCGCAAAAAAATTTCGCTTGACTTTCCCTAACTCCAAACGAAGTCTGTTTTTAAGATTAAAATTAAATCGCTATTTTTGCAAGGCTTCACAGAGAGAATGATCAATGAGCGTATTAGTTTCCCCCTCACTGTTATCGGCGAATTTCCTGCATTTGGGCCGGGATATCGAAAAGATCAACGAGAGCCGGGCCGATTGGTTCCACCTGGATATCATGGACGGAGTCTTCGTGCCCAATTTGTCCTACGGATTGCCGGTCGTATCTGCTATTAAGCAAGCGGCGCGGAAACCGCTGGATGTACACCTGATGATCGTGCAGCCGGAGCGCTACATCGACGCTTTCCGGCAGGCCGGGGCGGATATCCTGACGGTACACCTGGAAGCCTGTATGCACCTGCACCGCACCTTGCAAAGCATCCGGAATGCGGGAATGAAGGCCGGGGTGGCGCTGAATCCGCATACACCGGTCCACCTGTTGGAGGATGTGATCCGGGAGGCGGATCTGGTCTTGGTGATGAGTGTGAACCCGGGATTCGGCGGACAGTCGTTTATTGAACAGTCTGTAGAGAAAGTATTGAAATTGAAGGAACTGATCTGTAAGAGCGGCAGCAATGCTTTGGTGGAAGTGGACGGGGGGGTGAACGTGGAAACCGGGCGACGATTGGCGGAAGCCGGAACCGATGTACTGGTCGCCGGCAGTTTCGTATTTAACGCTCCGGATCCCCGGGCCATTATAGAAGAGTTGAAAAAATTGTAAACAGAACCCTACGATGCCGGAGGTAATAATAAAAGCGGACAAGGCGGTGATCCGCCAGCAAAAAGTGACGATCCTGAAAGAGGTATCGCTGGAGATAAAAGCCGGAGAGTTTGTCTACCTGATCGGAAAGGTGGGGAGCGGAAAAAGCTCTTTTCTGAAAACCCTCTATGCGGAGTTGCCGTTAGCATACGGACAAATAGAGGTGGCCGGTTTTCACTTGAAAAAATTGAAGAAATCCCAGATACCCATGCTGCGGCGCAAATGCGGGATCGTGTTTCAGGACTTCCGGTTGCTGACGGACCGGAATGTGAACAGCAACCTGGAGTTTGTGCTGAAGGCAACCGGTTGGAAAAACAGGAAGGCGATCCAGGAGCGGATCGAGAGCGTACTGGAGAAAGTGGAGATGACAGAGAAGCGGTGGAAGATGCCGCACGAACTTTCGGGCGGGGAGCAGCAGCGCATTGTATTAGCGCGGGCGTTGCTGAATGCGCCGCCGATCATCCTGGCCGATGAACCGACGGGGAATATCGACCCCGAAACATCGTACCGCTTGGTGGAGTTACTGAAAGGATTGTGTGAGACCGGCAAGACAGTATTGATCGCTACACACCAGTACGATCTGTTGGAGCATTATCCGGGCCGTGTGTTGCGGTGCGAGGAAGGGCTGCTGACAGAGGATCCGGCTTTGTCCGTCTGCCCGGAGCCTGCGGAGGAGCCGCAACCGGTAATATTAAACGAAATCCTGGAGGAGCCGGTTGAAGTCCCGGTAATGGAAGAGACACCGGCAGTCGGCGAAAAACCGGAGGAGGCCGGAGAGGAAGCAAACGAGCCCCCCGTAGAAGAACCTGCAACGACGGACGCCATTATGGAAGCGATCGAATCCGAAGAGGCCGGAGCCGTTGAGACGGAATCCGAACCTGCATCGGACGAAAAGAAAGCGTTTGGTTTCGAGTTGCTGGATTGAGATTTAGCGGACCGGCCGCTTGTTCGGTTGCACTTGTTCTCCGGAATCGGCGTAAATAAAAAGCAAACTCCCCCCCTTGATATAATCGATAATCTTCCGATTTACTTCCCGCGGAAGCGCCGGACATCCCAGGCTGCGTCCGAGCCGTCCGGTGCTCTTGATCAAAGCCGGGTCGGCATAATCGGCTCCGTGGATCACAATGGCCCGCTCTTTCGCCTTGTCATTAACCCCTTTTTCCAGACCATCCAGTACCAAAGAGTAGCCATTTTTCCCCTGATAGGTATTTTCCGTTTTGTAAAATCCCAACGAACTTTTATACGAACCGTTGACATTGGAGAAGGAGGTTGCATACCTGTTGCCGCTGTTTCTCCCGTGCGCCACATAAGAAGCGTATACCAACGCCCTCTTTTTCAGGTCCAGCACAAACAAGCGTTTCCGGTCGGAAGGCTTGCTGTAATCAATAATGGTCAGCACCTCTTTTTTCCGGCCCGGAATAGTCCGGTAGCCCTCCATGGCCCGTTGAAAAGCCTGGTAACCGATCTTTTCGCTCAGGTTCAGAGCAGAATAGAGTTCTTTATCTTCCGGTAAAGCGGAAACAGTTGTCCGGACATCAGCCCCGGAAGCCAGGAATGCACACACAACGATCCCGGCCAGTAAAATAGCTTTTTTCCACATAACACACACACTTTACATAACACACACATACACACATCACAAAAAATATCCATCCGGCATACCGGCTGAGTTCTTGATCAATTTATCATTCGATCACAAATACCAATGTTCCTTGCACCGGCGCCCAGTCGTACACAAATTTCGCATGAGAAGTTGAATTCCGTACGCACATGTGTGAACGGGGCGTCGTTCCCAGGGTTTGGGAGTACTCTATCTGCTTTGTTCCCGGATAGTCGACCGGTACACCGTGGATATAAGCTCCGTTGGTAAACCGGCTGGCATACGGGGCATACCCTCCCGGTTCCGAGGATCCATCCTGCGTATAGTTCATCCGGGAGACTTTGTTTTGCAGCACAAAGATCCCCAACGGAGTCTCCCGCATATAGGGGGGCTTGTGCCGTCCGGTCGTCGCCGGGTTCATGCTACGGATCAACCAGGTCGTATCCACCCGTTCCAGCGTGGCGATGTTCTGGTTTTTCCGGTCGATCAGGATCGTTTTTTCAAACGAAGTAGAATCGATCGGAGTGACATATTTCTCCGGCACGAACCACTCATTTGCGTCTGTCATCAACTTAACCTTTACAAACTTTCCTTCCTGTCCCATCCACACAATCAGCGAACCGTCGCGCCCGTACCGTTCCGGTCTCTCCATATCATTTGCCCGGTACAGGGGAATCGATTGATTCCGGGGGATACCCAGGGTATCCGTGATCGAATGATACCGGTCCGTGAGGCTCTTTTTAACCTCCGGGGCCATCCCGTTTATATTTTTGTAATTCTGCAACATACCCCACTTCACATTTAACTGCTGGACAGACTCCACCGCATTTAACAAATACTTGGCCTTTTCCCACTGAAAATGGCGTTCCGCGGTATTGTACCGGTAGGCATCTTCCAACGTGTATTTATTGTATAGAAGATTTTTCTCCAACCGGATGTTCTCCCTTCCATTGTGGTGCGAGAGTACCGTATTCACCACCGTCACAATCGCCGCTACCATGAACCTCGTTACCATAATCAACTGTTTTAGTTAAAGTGTAACGAAACTCCGGTAGTTCCGGTTATGCAAAGATAGCACAAAACTCGGCTCTAACCAATTGAATTATACTAATTTATGGAATCGAAAGAGTTGTTTGTCCTTTTTCAAGATCTTTAGTCAAAGCCCTTTTTCAAGCTTGAACATCTCATCCCGCAACCGGGCGGCCTCCAGAAAATCCTCCTCTTTGGCGGCTTTTTGCATGGCGGCTTTTGTCTTTTGGATCATTTTCTCGATCTCCGCTTTGCTCATATAAGCCACCACCGGATCTTCCACTGCTGCCACCTGCTCCTCTTCAATATAAGGCCGGTTTTTGGAGAGTGCGGAGTCCGTGCTTTTCTGAATTTGGCGCGGGACGATGTGGTGTTCCCGGTTGTATTGCAACTGTTTCTCCCGCCGGTAATCGGTTTCCTTGATCGTCTCCTGCATAGAACGGGTCATCTGGTCGGCGTACATGATCACTTTCCCCTGCAGGTGGCGGGCGGCGCGTCCGGCCGTTTGTACCAGAGAACGGGTAGAACGGAGAAACCCCTCTTTATCGGCGTCTAAAATAGCTACCAAAGAAACCTCCGGCAAATCCAACCCCTCCCGCAACAGGTTTACGCCGACCAATACATCAATAATCCCTTTCCGCAGGTTCTCCAGGATCTGCACCCGCTCCAGCGTATCCACATCGGAGTGGATGTACTGACATTTGATCCCGATCCGGTCAAAATAGTTACTGAGCTCTTCCGCCATTTTTTTGGTTAACGTCGTCACCAAAGTACGCTCTTTTAACTCTATCCGCTGTTGGACTTCGTTGACTAAGTGGTCTATCTGGTTTTTGGTAGGGACGACTTCGATCTGCGGGTCCGGGATCCCGGTGGGGCGGATGATCTGTTCCACCACAACCCCCTGGCTTCTCTCCAATTCATAGTCTGCAGGCGTGGCGCTGACGTAAATGGTCTGCCCGGTCTTGGCTTCGAACTCTTCAAAAGTCAGCGGGCGGTTGTCGAAGGCGGCGGGCAGCCGGAAACCATATTCGACCAAACTCTGTTTGCGGGCGTGGTCCCCTCCGTACATGGCCCGGATCTGCGGAACCGTCACGTGCGATTCGTCGATCACCATCAGGAAATCCTCCGGAAAATAGTCCAACAGGCAAAAGGGGCGGGTGCCGGCGGAACGGCCGTCGAAATAGCGGGAGTAGTTTTCGATACCGGGACAGTAGCCCAGTTCCCGGATCATTTCAAGGTCGTACCGGACGCGCTCTTCCAGGCGTTTGGACTCCAACGGCTTTCCGATCTCTTTCAGGTAGGCCGTCTGCAGGTGCATGTCCTTTTCGATCTCGATAACGGCGTGTGCGATAGTAGCCTTGTCGGTCACAAACAGATTGGCCGGGTAGATGTCCAACTCCTCGAACCGTTCGATGCTTTTGCCGCTTCCCGGTTCAAACGAATGGATCCGGTCGATCTCATCCTCCCAGAACTCCACGCGGTACGCCACCCCGTCGTAAGTTTCGATAGCGGGAAATACATCAACGGTCTCCCCCTTGGCCCGGAAGCAACCTCTTTTAAAATCCATCTCGTTGTTGGCGTAGAGCGCGTCCACCAGGCGGCGAAGCAATTGGTTGCGGCTTATACGCATCCCTTGTTTCAAATGGATAATATTGGATCCGAACGCCCGGGGATCGGCCATACCGTACAGGCAGGAAACAGAGGAGACGACCACGATGTCCTTTCGGCCCGACAGGAGGGAGGCGGTGGTCCGCAACCGGAGTTTGTCAATCTCATCGTTGATCTGCAAATCCTTCTCGATGTACGTATCCGTGGTGGGCAGGTAGGCTTCCGGCTGGTAATAATCGTAATACGAAACAAAATACTCCACAGCGTTTTCGGGAAAGAACGCTTTAAACTCCCCGTACAACTGCGCCGCCAGGGTTTTGTTGGGCGCGAGGATGAGCGCGGGCCGGTTCACCCGCGCGATGGTCTGGGCCATGGTGAAGGTTTTGCCGGAGCCGGTAACGCCAAGCAGAACCTGATCCGTCACGCCCTGTTCCAGATTGGCTGTCACCTGATCAATGGCGTCCGGCTGGTCCCCGCTTGGCGCGTATTCTGTTTGCAAATCAAAAATGGATGACATGGGGTAGTGCCTCAGTTTGCCGTGATACTTCGTCAGACTTCGTTTTTTGCGCCTGGTCATGGACGGAAGAGTCCACTNNCGTTCCCCTCCCGGAGCCCCTGCGTCAGTTGCCGGATCGCTTCCGGCTGGTCGCCGGTCGGCCGAAAATCGGAGGTCAGTTTAAACGGCATGCCAATTAAAATTCCGATGTAAAATGGAAAACCAGTTTTTTGTAATTCTCCTGCGCCATTTGCAGGATATAAGCAGAATCAGCCAGAAACACATCTCTGCCCTGTTTGTCTTTGGCCATGTATTGCGCCTTGTGTTTTTTAAACTCAGCCAACTCCTTTTCGTCCAATGCTTCCAGCCAACAGGCTTTGTAGAGGTTCAGGTTTTCCCAGCGGCAGGAAGCGCCGTATTCGTGCAACAGGCGGTATTCGATCACCTCAAACTGCAAAGCGCCGACGGTCCCGATCAATTTCCGGCCGTTGAATTGGTTCACAAACAATTGGGCGACACCCTCATCCATCAGCTGATCGACCCCTTTAGCCAACTGTTTCGATTTCATCGGGTCAGCGTTTTCGATGTACTTGAACAGTTCGGGGGAGAAGCTGGGAATCCCTTTAAAATGCAGTTTCTCTCCCTCGGTCAACGTATCGCCTATTTTAAAGTTTCCGGTGTCGTGCAACCCGATGATATCCCCCGGATACGCTTCATCAATGATCGATTTCTTGGAAGCCATAAACGCGGTCGGGGTAGAGAATTTGAGCATTTTGTTGCTGCGGACATGCAGGTAATTGGTGTTTCGCCGGAAAGTGCCGGAACAGATCTTGACAAAAGCGATGCGGTCCCGGTGGTTGGGGTCCATATTGGCATGGATCTTAAAGACAAAACCGGTAAATTTCTCTTCGTCCGCCCGCACCGTCCGCTCCTCGGTCTCCCGGGGGAGCGGGGAGGGGGCGATCCGGATAAAACAATCCAACAACTCCTTGATGCCGAAATTATTCAGCGCAGAGCCGAAAAAAAACGGCGCCACCTGGGCCTCCAGATACTCCTGCCGGTCAATGCCGGGATATACTTCGCGGATCAATTCGATGTTTTCCCGCAATCCGGCGGCTGCCCGTTCACCGACATATTTTTCCAGGTCCGGGGAGTTCAGGTCCCGTATTTCAATCCCTTCCGGAAGCGTTTGCCCGCCGGGCGAAAAAAGATACAACCCTTCGTCGAACAGATTATAAACCCCTCTGAACGTTTCGCCGTTCCCGATAGGCCAACTGAGCGGGTTTACCTGGATCTGCAACTCTTTTTCAATCTCGTCCAACAAGTCGAACGGATCCTGCGCCGGCCGGTCCAATTTATTGATAAACACCATGACCGGCGTTTTGCGCATCCGGCACACCTGCATCAACTTCCGGGTCTGGGTCTCCACCCCTTTGGCAGCGTCCACCACAATAATGACACAGTCGCAGGCGGTCAGGGTACGGAACGTATCTTCCGCAAAATCCTGGTGACCGGGCGTATCCAAAATGTTGATCTTAACGCCTCCGTACTCAAAGCCCATCACCGACGTGGCGACGGAAATCCCCCGCTGGCGCTCAATCTCCATAAAATCAGAAGTAGCCGTCTTTTTGATCTTGTTCGATTTCACGGCCCCGGCAATGTGGATCGCCCCTCCAAACAGCAACAATTTCTCCGTCAGGGTCGTTTTCCCGGCGTCCGGGTGGCTGATAATGCCGAATGTCCTTCTCCGCTCTATTTCCTCTTTAAATCCCATGTATCGTCTATTTTTCCAAACATGCAAAGATACAAAGAAATAGCGTGCAAACCTACACAACACAGATGCAAGGCAGGGCAAACCTTAGGTTTGCCTGGAATCAGATAACAAACTTCTTCTCTATTTAAGTGAACTCCACGCTTTTTGGCTAATAACTGCATGTCTTGGTAATCATATTTCGTCTAAAGTCGTTCGGTGGAATATTAAAATTAATGCAGGATCGTATGGTTAATTTTAATAGATTTTGTAAGTTTACACCATACTATAACTAAAATCTATTTTCAATGAAAACAACAAGACAATTTTGGAGCAAAACATGTTCTATATTTATTGTGTGTTTCTCCATATTTATGGGAGTAACCTCGTGCAGTAGTGATGACTTCGAAAGCTACGGCCCGGAAGAGAAGAAAATGACGGATGCGGAGCTCGTAGAGTGGGCGCTCGCTCAGATGCCGCAAAGCCGTGCAAATGCACCGACTCCCGTTACTATGGTAACAACCGAAGAAGGATATTTTTCTATGTATCTTGCAGCAAAAGAAGATATGGTGATTAATTGGGGGGACAATACACCACCAACACCAATAATAGGAGATAATATTCAAAGGACATATCAACACTATTACAATGATGGTCAACCAGCTCACTCCATCTATTTTATAGGGACCAATCAAGCGATTACATACTTATCAGTAAACTTTGTTGAACTTATTTATTTAGACATTACTAATAATACTGAATTAGAACAACTGCTCTGTGGTGGCAATAGATTGAATTTACTTGATTTGACTAATTGCCCCAATTTGCAGCTTCTTGCTGCTCATGAAAACCAACTATCTTTTATCAACGTAGCAAATTTACCTCGTTTATATCAATTACAGTTAAATTCTAATAATTTGACAAGTATTAATCTTTTTAACAATATACAACTTACCTATTTACTCATTGGAAACAATCCAATGACAAGTATAGATCTTACACATAACTTTAATCTGAGAACTATTGATATCTCTGGTCTTTCGATAAGTACGATGGATTTTTCGATTTTCCCAAACTTATCAGGCATTAATGTGTCTTCTACTCTTTTTACTTCATTAGATTTATCAAATAACCCAGCAATACATAGTATATATATGAACAACAATGCAATAACGCAATTAGATATATCAAATCTGCGACTGCGAAATTTGCATGCAGCTAATTCTGCTTTGCAAAGTATCAATTGTACAAAAAGTAATTTAGAAGATTTATTAAGTGTAGAAATAACAAATTCTGATTTTGAAGAAAATCTGATGGCCATGTTCGATTTTCTTAATAAATTACCCGATAGGAGGGATCCGTGGAGGCCTGATGGTATCATACGACAGGGGGTCTTTCAAACCAATTCATCGCTTATACCTGGTACCTTTACTCTATATCTAACAAATTTAAACTGGACAATCAATCCATATTGAGATAAACATAAATGAAAGAGATGTTTTTCTAAACATCCATCTGCTTTAAACCTACGCGTGCACATGGAGTTTTTTCAGAAATTTACATTCCTTGGGTGTTTGGCATTCTCCCTGTGCGGACAATTGTCCGCACAGGGAGACATCATATCTCCAATCGTTCCGGATTTTATGGATTTGACAGCGAAGTGTGTGGTAGTGACACACGGTACAACCAACAACCCGTTTTTGGAGCATGGAGTGGTGTCCCGCCAACACAGCATCATTACAAATCCATACGATCTGCAGTGGTATAGAAGCTGGGGTGTTAGCGCTCTTCCGCCCGGCGAATCAAAATCGGTACGATTGGGAAGCGACCGGAGAGGAAAGAGAGCGGGGAGTATTACCTATCATTTTAAGGTAGATGCGGAGCGGCCGCTGTTGTTGCTGAAATTGGCCGTGGTATTGGAAGAGGGCAATCATCGGCAGGAGGAGCAATCCCGCTTTGTTGTCCGGGTGCTGGACGAAAACGGCGTGTTGATTGACCCCTGTGCGGAGTACTCTGTTTCCGCCCGGCCGGGAATGGAAGGATACTATACCAAGGTGTGGAATCGTACATCCGTATACTCGTGCGACTGGACAACCATGGGGGTAGACCTCTCCCGCTATGCGGGCCGGGCGGTGCAGTTGCAACTCATCACGTACGACTGTGCCTGCGGCTCCCATTTCGGCTACGCCTACTACACCGCCGACTGCATTTCCAACAAACTGTCGATGGACGCCTGTTCGGGAAGCCAATTGACCCTGTCGGCCCCGGACAACTTTATGGAATACGAGTGGGACGACGGTTCGCTGACACCCTCCCGGACGGTGCCCGCCGCAGACGGGGAGCGAAAACTCTCCTGCGAAATGACCTCCATAACGGGGTGTACCCTGTCGCTCGGCGCCTTTCTCTCCTCCTCGCTGCCCGCAGGCAATCCTGTGCTGTACGATACCCTCTGCGAGGGTGATCCCTACCGGAACGATTGGCTCTTCCTGCCCGCCCAAAGACAGGTCGGTACCTCCACGCACACCACAACCCTCATAGACCCGCTGTTGTGCAAGGGGGAGGCAACAGCCACCACATACCTCACTGTTCAGCAGCGCTTTTATCCGCTCACCGAACGGATCTGCTCTGGAGAAGATTTTCAACAATACGGGTTTGACATCCGACAGCCGGCGGTGGGCATACACCGGGATACCCTGCATTTGGCCTCCCAAACAACCGGGTGTGACAGTCTTGTAACTTTGACCTTGTATGTGGATGCCCCGCTTCCCCTGCCGGAAGAGATCCAGGGGAAACAGCATCCCTGTAGCAGTTCGGTAGAGCTTTACACGGTAGCGGTGACAGAGGATCCGGCCCTGTACAGTTGGCAAATACCGGAGGGCTATTTTATCGCGGACTCTTCCCGGACCGGAACGGTCCAGTTGGTGGTAACCGACAAAGCGGAAATCGGCAATCTGATCTTTACCGGCATAAACGGTTGCGGGGAGCAGAGCTTGTCTATGCTACTCACTCCCCACCCGTCCTACTCGGAATACGTGACCGATACAGTCTGTACCGGAGCGGAGTACCACCGTAACGGCTTTGCCATACCGGCCATCGACAGCACCGGATTCTATCTATACTCCCGATCCGCAAAAACAGCCTTGGGGTGCGACAGCAATGCCATCCTGGAATTGTACGTGGAAGAGATGCCAACTGTCCGCATAGCAGCCAGCGACAGCGTCCTGTGTAGCGGCGGTGAAGTGACCTTGCAGGCGCGGACCGGAAGCGGAGTAGTCGGCGTAGACACGACTCTTCTCCCGACAGTGGCTATTGGAGACATCTATTGCACGGACAAAACCCTTGTCAAGCCGGAGGCCTTCTCCGCTTCCGGTAAAACAGCCATGGGCATTGTCTTTTGGGTGCATCCGAACGGGAAAAACGGTTGGATGGTCGATTTGCACCAGCAGTCGGGCATTCCGTGGCACACAAAAGATGATTCTTTTTCCGTTCCGGGCTTACCCGTATATACTATACGCGATGCTGCCCGGGATACAAGCGGATACGCGAATACGGCTATTCTGCGGAGTGCAGGGGACTCTGCGACCTATCCGGCGGCTTACAATGTGGATTTTGAAAACGGCTGGTACATTCCCGCCGCAGGACAATTAAATCAGTTGATGGCCCACGTGCACGTTATTGAAACTTCTTTGACCATTGCAAACGGCACATTACCTACTATTTTGGGGTATTGGAGCAGTACAATGATCTTAGATGAATCATCCTACAGGCCACTTGCATATTGGTTTACGCTCGGAATCTTATTGGAATGGGCAGGTGTTTTATTGGAGGTGCGCCCTGTTTATACCTTTTAATCTGTACGAAGTGCTGAAACGGATCATCTATATGGTATTTATCTGCCTGCTCCCGCTGTGGAGCCGGGCGCAGCCATACCGGGTTGGTGATTTAGTACTCAATACGTACGGGGAGAAAGGAATCGTGTTTTGGCTACACCCGAACGGCACAGAAGGGTGGGCTGTTGGTTTGCAGGATATCCTGGCCCCGAACGGCTGGGGTCCGATTCTGGACATTCCCACGCTGGCCAATTATGCAATGAAAACAAATTTTCAGGACATTGATACGTCTGGATACCGTAATACAAAGATCATCCGTGATTTTTTAGGACCGGGCAATACCTATCCGGCACAGGTCATAGATTTTGACAGGGGGTGGTACATCCCCGCCCGGGAACAATTACTCATCTTGGATGCGGCACTTCCGTTTGTGGAACAAACCATCGTGGCCCATGGCGGCGTACCGCTCAGTGATACGGTCTATTCAAGTACGGAATTTTCGTACGAATGGGCATATGTTCGCTTTTCTTGGGAAGATATTATAAATGGTCTGATTATATTTACACCCAAAAACACCCCTGGTTCCGTCCGCCCGGTCTTTACTTTTAAAACATCATCCTTCTTTTCCGACACCACCCTGACCTACCTTTGGAACACCGGAGATACCGACCCTGTAATCACCCAGCAGCCCACCGAAACCACCACCTATACGGTGGAGGTCTCCAGCAAAGCTGGATGTGTGGCGACGGCAGAAAAGCAGATTTTTGTAGCAGACGGCAGTGAGCAAACCATCCACGCCCGGATCTGCCAAGGGGAGGTGTACCGCGAGAATGGTTTTGAGGAATCGAAAGCCGGCACCTATACCCATACTATTCCCGGCCCCGGCGGATGCGATGTGACGGTGACACTGGAACTCACCGTCGGGGAGCCGGACACCACCCGTCTGCCGCCCGCCGCCATTTGCGAGGGGGAGCGCTACACACAGCACAACTTCGACCTCTCCGAGCCGGGCGAGTACCTCCAACGCTGGCAGCGTCCCGGAGCGTGCGATTCGGTGGTGATCCTAAGCCTGAGCGTCACCCCTCTTTTTCAGAAAGTGCTGTACGACACCGTCTGCTACGGCGAGGCGTACCGGGAAAATGGCCTCAACCTCTCCCGCGTAACGACACCTGCAACACACTACTTTACCCGTAGCGCCTCCGTGGGCTGCGACACCTCCGTCACCCTTCACTTGTCGGTAAACCCCGTACTCCGCACCACCTTGTTTGACACTCTCCGTTTCGGAAGTAACTATACGGAAAACGGTTTCCTTTTGACAGCCGTCACCGAAAATAGCGTGTACACCAACACCGCCATCAGCTCCTGCCAATGCGACTCCGTCGCCACCCTCTACCTCACCGTACAACCCTACGCCAACGACACCACCCTCTACGATACCCTCTGCGTCGGAGAGCCTTACGACCGGTACGGCTTCCACCTCCTCCGGGTAGAGGCGGATACCCTCCTGTCGGATACTCTTACCAACCGTTCCGGCCAAGACTCCATCATCTATTTAGAGCTAACGGTCCATCAACCTGCCGAGCACCACTATTCCGCTTCGGTTTGTCAGGGGAACTACTACAGCGATAATCACTTTACCCTTTCTACTATAGCCCGTGACACGGTGTGCACTGACACCCTGCAAACCGTTCACGGCTGCGATTCCATAGTCTATTTGACCCTGACGGTACACGACAGCATCGTAGAACGCAAAACCGAAACCATCTGCGACAGGGAGCTACCCTTTCTGTGGCGCGACACCACCTTCCAACCCGGAACCGCAAGTGGGGAATTCCGTTTCCGGCGGAGCTGCACAGGAACCGGCTGTGACAGCATAGTCTACCTCACCCTGACGGTACACGACAGCATCGTAAAGCGCGAAGCAGAAACCATCTGCGACAGGGAGCTGCCCTTCCCGTGGCGCGACACTATCTTTCAGCCGGATACCAAGAGTGGGGAGTTCCGTTTCCGGCGGAGCCGCACAGGAACCGGCTGCGACAGCATCGTCTACCTCACTCTGACGGTGAATGACAGCATCGTAAAGCGCGAAACCGAAACCATCTGCGACAGAGAGCTGCCTTTCCCGTGGCGCGATACCACCTTCCAACCCGGAACAAAGAGTGGGGTGTTCCGCTTTCAGCGCCCCCGTGCAGTAAGCAGCTGCGACAGCATCATCTACCTCACCCTCACGGTGCACGACAGCATTGTTCAGCACGAAGCGGAAACCATTTGCACAAGTGAATTGCCGTACACATGGCGCGACACCACCTTTCAGTCGGGTACAATGAGCGGAGCATTCCGCTTCCGAAGGGGCCGGGCAGTCACGGGTTGTGACAGCATCGTCTACTTCACCTTCACCGTAAACGACAGCATTGCGGAACACGAATCCGAAACCATTTGCACCGGGCAGTTGCCATACAAATGGCGGGACACCACCTTTCTGCCCGGAACCGGGAGCGGGAACTTTCGCTTTGTCCGCCCCCGGGCATCGACAGGTTGCGACAGCATTGTCTACCTCACCCTGACAATTCACCCCTCCTACCTCTTTGACACCGACACAACGGTCTGCCCCGGGGAACAGGTAACGTTCCGGGGACGGCCATTCAACCAACCGGGCATCCATACGGATTCCCTCCGTACCGCCGCCGGTTGCGACAGCCTCTACCGCCTCACCCTCCGCTGGTACCCCGTATGGGAACACCGCGACACGCTGACGCTCTGTCCAAACGACACCCTCCGCTGGAACGGGCAGATAATCACCGCTCCCGGCACCTACACCCAAACCTTCTCCTCCGTACACGGCTGCGACAGCATAGAGATCGTGGAGGTCTACCCGGCGCTCCGCTTCAACGGCGCACTGGACATCCTCCTAAACCACTGCGAAACATACACCTACCTCTTTACCGCCGGCGGGAATATGAACGACATCGGCCTCCACCCCGCCTACCGGTGGGAATTCGGTGACGGCAACACCTCCAGCCAAGAGGCGCCCCTCCACAGCTACGCCGACAGCGGCTTCTACCCGGTGACCCTTCAGGTACTGCCAGATAGTGGCTGCGACACCACCCTTCACGGAGGTATAACAGTAGAGTACTACCCGTCCACCCTCAGTCTCCATTCCGACCGGACAACAGCCACCTGGCAGGACCCGGAAATCCGCTTCTGGACGGATGAATTCGCTGGGATGGCCTACGAATGGGACTTTGGCGACGGGAGCCGGGGAACAGGAGCAGAAACAACACACCGGTACGACATCTCCCGGCCACAAAGCTACACCGTGCACCTGACAGTAACGAACGGTGCGGCCTGCATCGTAGAGCGGAACGTAACCATCCGGACGGAGCCGCGGCCGACCGAAGAGTACCAATTCCCCGCCGCCTTCACCCCCAACGGCGACGGCATCAATGACACATGGGTAATCCAAGGCCTGTGGCAAGCTCCGGACAACACGCTGGAAATCTTCAACCGGAAAGAGCAGCGGGTCTACAAAGAATCGCCCTACCGGAACGACTGGAACGGGACAACAAAAAACGGAAGCATCCTGCCCGCCGGGACCTACATTTACCAACTGACCGTCGGGGGAAAACGACACATCGGACTGCTAACTATTATTCGGAATTAAGGTATAAAACATACTTCTCAATTCTTCTCATTTACACGGGAATCTTTAAATTCATAAAAAATCAATATGGGGTTGTCTTCCTCCGTATGGTGTTGAGCAACAAGGTCTATAAGACTCTTAGGGTATTGTTCTTTTTTTGCTTCGTCTTGTTCTATTTCGTCTTTAAAAACTGTAATCGCATCATTGCTCCACACCTCACAAAAAACAAATCAAAATGTAAAAAAACACCTCCTCCCNNAATTCCGTAAATTGCATCCCAGACGGCATCCCGGAAAAACCGCAAAAAGCGAGAAAGACAAAAAATCCCTTCTCCCGACATCTTTCCCAGAAGCATAACGGATCTATATCCGGTTTACAGCCGGTATACACCCGGTCTCCAG
>DBDA01000004.1 GCA_002293375.1 Odoribacter sp. UBA944 | reverse complement strand
GTTACAAATATAGAACTATTTTTGCAAAAATTATACAAAAAGCAAAAGAACAGGATAAACACCCCAATGCGGCTGATTTTTCAAATAATTATGCAATAACGATGAATAAGAAGCCGAAATATGGGCAAAAAAGCAAAAATAATGCATAAATATTTGCACCAAGATCATAAATATGCGTATATTTGCCCCGCAATAAATAAAACAAACAGACAACGCATGAAAATAGACGTAGTAGTTGCGACAGAGAAGCACTTAAAATATGTGCAAGCCATCAACGACACCATTGACGAAGCAGCCAAAGCCCGCGGAACAGGGATTGCCCGGAGAACAGACGAATACATCACCTCCAAGATCCAACAGGGAAAAGCCATCATCGCCCTGAACAGAGAAGAATTTGTGGGATTCTGCTACGTCGAATCCTGGGGGCACGAGAACTTCGTGGCCAACTCCGGGTTGATCGTAAAACAATCCTACCGCGGATTGGGCATTGCCAAAAGGATCAAAAAAGAGGCGTTCGAACTCTCCCGGAAAAAATTCCCGCACGCCAAACTGTTCGGTCTCACCACCGGCGAACAGGTCATGCGGATCAACACGGAACTCGGATACGTACCGGTTACCTTCGCCAAACTGACAGACGACGAGCAGTTTTGGGAAGGGTGCAAATCATGCGTAAATTACGACATCCTGCAACGCACCAACATGACCAAATGCCTCTGCACCGGGATGGTATACGATCCGGAATTGGTGGCCAGGCGGGACGCCGCGTTGAAAAAAACGGGCGGGAAACGCTCCGGAATAGCCCGCTTGTTGAAAAAATTTGCCTGTTTCTAACAGCCGCTAAAAGAACAGGAACATACTAAAATACAACACATGGAAAAAGAGAAAGTAGTGCTGGCATACAGCGGGGGATTGGATACCTCGTACTGTGTCAAATACCTAAGCGAAGAGTTGGGCTTGGAAGTGTATACCGCCCTGGCCGATACCGGCGGTTTCACTCCCGAAGAGTTGAAGCTGACCGAAGAAAAAGCCTACGCGCTCGGGGCCAAAAAACACGTGACCTTGGACGTCACCGCGGCGTATTACGAAAAAAGCATCAAATACATGATCTTCGGGAACGTGCTGCGGAACCACACCTACCCCATTTCGGTAAGTTCCGAGCGGACCTTCCAGGCCTTGGCCATTGTGCAATATGCCAACGAGATCGGGGCGGATTATGTCGCCCACGGAAGCACGGGCGCCGGAAACGACCAGGTCCGTTTTGACCTCTGTTTTCAGGTATTTGCTCCCCAGATCAAGATTATCACCCCCACCCGCGACCTGAAACTCTCCCGGGAAGAAGAGATCAATTACCTGAAAAAACACGGGGTGGAGTACGACTGGAGCAAAATGGAGTACTCCATCAACAAAGGGATCTGGGGGACCTCCGTAGGCGGAAAAGAAACCTTGCATTCGGCAACCAACCTGCCGGAGAGCGCCTATCCTTCCCAATTGGCCAAAGCAGGAGACGAACCATTGGAGATCACCTTTGAAAAAGGGGAGATCACGGCGGTCAACGGAACCCCCGTTACCGGAGTAAAAGCCATTCAGGCCATTGAAGCGATCGCCGCCCCCTGGGCCATCGGCCGCGACACCCACGTCGGGGACACCATCGTGGGCATCAAAGGGCGGGTCGGCTTCGAAGCCGCTGCGCCGCTGGTCATCCTGAAAGCGCACGAATTACTCGAAAAGCATACACTGACCAAGTGGCAGCAATACTGGAAAGAGCAGTTGGGGAACTGGTACGGCATGTTCCTGCACGAAGCGATGTACTCCGAACCGGTGATGCGCGACATCGAACACTTTTTGGACAACAGCCAGCGCAACGTCAGCGGGAAAGTATTCATACGGCTGAAACCCTACCACTTTGACCTGATCGGGATCGAATCGGAACACGACCTGATGAACTCCGGTTTTGCCGAATACGGAGAAATGAACAACGCCTGGACGGCGGACGATGTAAAAGGGTTTACCAAAATGATGGCCATGCCGTTGAAAATATACAACGCCGTCAACCACGACTTGTAAAACGACAACATGATAAAAGCAGCTATCGCCGGCGGGGCCGGGTACACGGCCGGGGAGTTGGTCCGGATATTGGCCAACCACCCCAAAGTCCTGCTCAAGTACATACAAAGCGGATCGCACGCCGGGGAACTGGTGTCGAAAGTGCACCGGGACCTGCTCTACCTCCCGCTCCGGTTTTCGGAGATTGATTTTTCGGACATCGATGTGCTGTTTCTCTGTATGGGGCACGGCGTTTCCGCCGCCTATCTGGCGGAACACACCGTTCCGGAGCGTGTCCGCATCATCGACCTGGGCAACGATTTCCGGCTGAACGCCGACGCCGGGAAATTTGTGTACGGTTTGCCGGAAGGGAGCCGGGAACGCATCCGGAACAGCCGCTGCATTGCCAATCCGGGCTGTTTTGCCACGGCCATCGAGTTGGGCTTGTTGCCGCTGGCCGCCGCCGGCCGGTTGCCCGGCGAAGTGACGGTGACCGGCATCACCGGATCCACCGGGGCCGGGCAGAAACCGACGGCAGACACCCATTTCAGCAACCGCAACGACAATTTGTCCAACTACAAGGTATTTACCCACCAACATTTGGGGGAGATCGTCGAAACCCTGCAACGCGCGGGGGCCGGTCAAACGGATGTTGCGTTTGTGCCGGTGCGGGGCTGCCACAGCCGCGGGATCCTGGCGAATACCGTGCTCCGTTTGGAGGCCGCCTGTGGGGAGTTGACGGAACTCTACCGGGCGTACTACAAAGAACACCCGTTTGTCTGCATCAGCGACGAAGCGGTCTATATGAAGCAGGTGGTCAACACCAATTACTGCTTCATCCAAATTCACTGCGAAGGGAACAAAGTGCTGATTACCTCTGTGATAGACAACCTGCTCAAGGGCGCTTCCGGGCAGGCGGTCCAAAACATGAACCTGATGTTCGGGTGGGAAGAAACAGAAGGATTGCGGTTGAAAGCGAACTACTTTTAAAAAGAAGAGATGCATTTATTTGACGTATACGATCTGATGGGGTTGGAGCCTGTCCGGGCAAAAGGCTCCTGGCTTTGGGACGACAAGGGGGAGAAGTACCTCGATTTTTACGGCGGGCACGCCGTAATCTCCATCGGGCACAGCCACCCCCTGTATGTGGAGCGCTTGACGGCACAGCTCAATCGGATAGGGTTTTACTCCAATTCGGTGCGGAATACCCTGCAAGAACAGCTGGCGGAGCGCCTCGGAAAACTAAGCGGATGTGAAAATTACGCCCTTTTTCTGTGCAACAGCGGGGCGGAAGCCAACGAAAACTCCCTGAAAGTCGCCTCCTTTGTCACCGGAAGGGAGAAGATAGCGGCCTTCCGCGGCGCCTTCCACGGGCGCACCAGCGCCGCCGTTGCCGCAACGGACAATCCGGCCATACAGGCGCCGCTGAATTGCGGCCACCGGGTCACCTTCCTGCCGTTCAACGACCCGGAGGCATTGGAAAAAGAG
>DBDA01000009.1 GCA_002293375.1 Odoribacter sp. UBA944 | reverse complement strand
GTTACAAATATAGAACTATTTTTATGAAAATTAAACAAAAAAGGAGAAAAAACGAAAATCAGACAACCACAAAAAAAGAACTGCCTCTTGGTTGAGACAGTTCCCTTTACAGCGATCAACATCCGGTCACTTCCGCATCGCCTCCTCAATGGCAACAGCAACAGCCACCGTTGCACCCACCATCGGGTTATTGCCCATGCCGAGGAACCCCATCATCTCCACGTGAGCGGGAACAGACGAAGAACCGGCAAACTGGGCGTCACCGTGCATCCGGCCCATCGTATCGGTCATACCGTACGAAGCGGGGCCGGCCGCCATATTGTCCGGATGGAGGGTACGGCCCGTACCGCCTCCGGAAGCCACGGAAAAATACTTCCTGCCGCTCTCCATACACTCCTTCTTGTACGTTCCGGCCACAGGGTGCTGGAAGCGGGTAGGATTGGTAGAGTTACCGGTAATGGAAACATCCACGCCTTCGTGCCGCATAATGGCCACGCCTTCGCGCACATCATCGGCGCCAAAGCAGCGCACTCCGGCGCGTTCGCCCTGGGAGTACGCCTTCTCCTTCACAATCTTCAGGTCACCGGAATGGTAATTGAACTCGGTCTGCACGTAGGTAAACCCATTGATGCGGGAGATGATCATCGCGGCATCCTTGCCCAACCCGTTCAGGATCACCTGCAACGGTTGCCGGCGAACTTTATTGGCCGATTTAGCAATACCGATGGCACCCTCCGCCGCCGCGAACGACTCGTGTCCCGCCAGGAAAGCAAAACATTTGGTCTCTTCGCGCAACAGCATCGCCGCCAGATTCCCGTGCCCGATCCCCACCTTGCGGTCGGATGCGACGGATCCCGGAATGCAAAATGCCTGCAACCCTTCGCCGACCGCTTCGGCAGCATCGGCCGCCTTCACGGCGCCTTTCTTGATAGCGATGGCCGCGCCCACCACATACGCCCATTTCGCATTCTCAAAACAAATGGGCTGTGTCTTTTCACAAATATCGTACGGGTTGATCCCTTTGCCATCACAGATGGCCTTGGCCTCGTCAATATCTTTTATTCCGTATGATTGAAGGACCGCGTTAATCTGATTAATCCGACGGTCGTAACTTTCAAATAATGCCATAATCTAACTTGTTTTTATTCGT
This sequence comes from Odoribacter sp. UBA944, assembly GCA_002293375.1. Classification (GTDB taxonomy): domain Bacteria; phylum Bacteroidota; class Bacteroidia; order Bacteroidales; family Marinifilaceae; genus UBA944. The sequence continues at coordinate 16,341 of DBDA01000009.1, read as the reverse complement.
GACGAGGGTCGATGTATTTTGCAGCTTCGCTAAAACGGCCGTAATTGCCCTTGGCTTTCTCCAACGCCTCCTCGGCCTTCATACCCTTTTTCAACATATCGGTGAACTTGCCCAGGTGGATAAACTCATACCCGATCACTTCGTCCTCCTTGTCCAGCGCCATCCGGGTCACATACCCTTCGGCCATCTCCAAATAACGGGTGCCTTTGGCTTTGGTGCCGTACATGGTACCCACCTGGCTGCGCAACCCTTTTCCCAGGTCCTCCAGACCGGCGCCCACCGGCAGTCCGTCCTCGGAGAAAGCGCTCTGCGTCCGTCCGTACACAATCTGCAAAAAGAGTTCGCGCATCGCGGTGTTGATCGCATCGCAAACCAGGTCCGTATTCAACGCCTCCAGCAGGGTCTTGCCCGGCAAAATTTCCGACGCCATGGCAGCGGAATGGGTCATCCCGGAACAGCCGATGGTCTCGATCAGCGCCTCCTCGATGATCCCGTCCTTTACATTCAGGGTCAACTTACAGGCGCCCTGTTGCGGAGCGCACCAGCCAACCCCGTGGGTCAGGCCGGAGATGTCCTTGATCTCTTTGGAACGCACCCACTTCCCCTCTTCGGGAATGGGAGCCGGGCCGTGGTTCGGCCCCTTCTTCACAACACACATGTGCTGCACTTCGTGTGAATAAATCATATCCGATAAGTATTGATTAAAATGGTGTTACATGCGTCATTTACGTACATATCCACGCAAAGATACACGTTTGTACGGGATAAAAGAAAGGGGAGGAGAGAATAATTGCGCAGACGTTTGCAACACCCGGCCCTCCATCCGGAAACAGAATCTCAATAACAACCGCAATCCCCGATCCGCAAAAGATCGTAGCTAATAGTCAGGCTCGCTTGCACCGGATAAAGCCTGCTCTCAAAACGGGCTTTAGGGGCGATATCGGTGAGGCTTCCGTTTACTTTAAACGTCACATAGAGATTCCGCCCGATGATCTGCTCCACCCCCGCCACCACCCCGGCGCTTCCGCTCTCCGGTTCATACGGCTCCCGCCGGAATCCCTCTTCATATTGCCGGTCGATCTTCCCGTCAAAATGGCGGGCATAGTACCCGCCAAAGAGCAGGCTCGTCTTGTTGTTCCGCATCATCACCCGGGCATAAACAGGTATCTGCACAGACGGGATCTCCTGGCGGAAAACCGCTTCCACCCCGTCGTTTCCCGCAATTTCCAGCTTATTCTCCGTCCGGAGCCGGTTGTAATTGACCTCAGCCCCCAGAAACCACACGCGGGTAAACGGGAAGGTCATCTTCAAACCGCCTGTCCCCTCAAACTTCAAACCACCCTTGGCTGCCGGGAACGCCATTCCGCTGCCGATCCCGGCCTGCAGAGCAAAAGCCGCATCAAAATCTTTTTTCGTCACCAACTGTCCGGAACAGATCCCGGCGCCTGCCGACAGAGCGAAAAAAAGGAGAAAAATCGATTTCATCTATTTAATCTTAATATTCTGCAAACTTACTCATTCTTAACTTCTCACCTGCAACCCCGAAGCCCTTTTTTCGTTACGGACAGAACAAAAACAGGCAAACGAAACATGGAAGGGAGGCTTTTTTTAAACTATCCGGAGTGGCAGGATACAGCCGATACGCTCCATCTTCTCCTGCAAATGGGAGGGAAGGTAAAGTTGGCGCGCACGGTCGGTTCCTTTAAATGGCGGCATTTCCGGTTACATCTGACACCGGACGGGCTCACTACCGGCCTTATTCCGGGCGATCGCTCCCCCTTCTACATCCTCTACGACTTCCGGCGGCATCAGGTGCTGTTCCGCAACCTGATGGACGAAAAAGTCAGCATTCCGCTCCACAACGGGCTGAGCGTGTCCCGTTTTTACCGCCACCTGAACCGTTCTTTGGAAGCGATCGGTTCCCCCACGGCGATCAGTACGGCGCCGGGCTATTTCTACAATCCGCTTCCGTTTGACCGCGACACCCGGCACTCCGCCTACAGCCGGGAGGCGGTCGGCATCTGGTTCGGCAACCTCTCCTTTGCCTACACTACCCTGACCCGTTTTCTGAAACCGTACCGCTACACCATACACCACCCCGCCTATTATTACAGCACCATGAAACTCTCCTGCTACCTCTTTTACGGACAACCGGACATATCCGGCGGAGACATGGAGCTGGAACAGGTCCTGGAGCGGGGGTTTTACGAGTTGGGCTTCTATCCGGGGGATATCCGCCTGCCGGACAGCGCCTTTTTCCGCATCTCCTGCCCGCCTGCCGGAGAGGGAGATCCGATCAAAAGCGCCCGTCCCGGCAAAAACTCCCTGCTAACCTTGCAGGAAATTTATGCCGGGACGGATCCGGAACAAACTGTAATAGAATTCGGGCGGGCGGGGCTGATGAAATTCCGCCCGGAGGCCTGATTACAATGTGTTTTTCATACGCAGGCAGATGACCTGCAACGAACAGTCATTGAACAGAGCGTCCGGAAGCGGGATCCGGATCCCGCCGGGGCTCTTTTTCACCTCTAACGGTCTTCCGGATTCCAATACAGCACAACCGGTCACCTCTCCGTACTCCACGGGCAACTCCACCGACTCTTTGGGCGCCGTCAGGGTAATATAGAGCCGGGCGCCGTCGTCCGTTTTTTTCTGCGTGAAGATCACCCCCTCCTCCGGCGTGATCTGTACGGGCGATGTACCGTATACCGCCTCTCCGTTGGCATATAGCCAGGCTCCGATCTCCCGGAGGCGGCGAATGGCCGGGACCGGAAAATTACCATCGGGCTTTGGCCCGATGTTCAGCAGGTAATTCCCCCCCTTGGAAGCATTGCTCACCAGGTACTCCGTCATCTGCGGGATGGATTTCCAATTAAAATCCTGCGCATGCCATCCCCACGAGCGTACCATGGTAGCCGGCGTTTGCCAGGGTTTACTCAAAATACTTGCAGGGTATTGATTGTCGTGCATTTCAAGGAAATCGATATTCTCCCCGGGATTGAGGTAAGAGATCCGGCCATTGATGAGGCATTTGGGACTGACAGACCGCACAAGCGCGATCAATTCGTCCCGCCGTTCGTCCGTAATGTGCGACACTTCGTCCCACGTATCGAACCAGAGCAGATCCGGGTCAAACTTCACCAGCAACTCCTTCACCTGCGGCAAACTCTTCTCCCGCCAGTATTTCTCGAAATCCTTATCCGGCCGTTTGGGCTTCCAATAGGGAAGCGCCCCCTGCGGATGTTCCCAATCCTGCCAGTGGGAATAATAAAAACCGTATTTAACGCCGTGTTTCTTGCAGGCGGCGACCAGTTCCGCCAGAATATCCCGCTTAAACGGTGTGTTCATCACATCGAAATCCGAGACATCGGAATCCCACAAGGCAAACCCGTCGTGGTGCTTGGAAGTGATCACAAAATAGCGGGCTCCGGCGTTCTTCACCTCCCGGATCCAGGCGTCCGCATCAAAATCCGTCGGATTAAACGAACGGGCCAGCGCGCGATACTCTTCTGCAGGCACCTCCAACCGCATCTGCACCCACTCCGCGTACCAACTCCGGCCCTCGGGCAGGGTTGTATCGGGCAGGGTGTGGCCGTTGTAACTCCCCTCCAACATAGAATAGAGTCCCCAATGTACAAAAATACCGAACCTCGCATCACGGAACCACGCCGATTTGGCAGGATCCAGGGAGAGAGAGGGCTGGGAAAAACCGCTGTGTACAAAAAATAAGCAGAACAAGAGAGAGAACATGATCCGTTTCATAAGGTAAGGTAATTTTAAGATTTCGTATGTGACTTCATTTCGCCCAAAGATAAGAATAATAACAAAGGATCTCAAAAATATTCAAAAAGAACGCCCCCCGGTTGCCCGGGAGGCGTTCACCCTTACGGTTAAAGAGCTATTACGTTACTCTTCCCATTCAAAACGGTCATGCTTGTCAGACCGGTGCGTATGCTTACCGGGTGTTTCACTACTCGAACCTTTCTTCCGTTCACCGGATTTCAAGTGTCCCTTCGAATCTCTCTCCTCCGTCCGGGTATTCAAACCTCTTGAGCGTGTTTCTTTCATAATCATCAGATTTTAAAGTTAGTAACTACGGATTATACGCCCCGGATCCGACGGGGTTCCGCTTTCTTCGCTTTTTTAATGGATTCTAAGCAAGTTTCACATTTTCCGGCAAAGGAGAAAATCCGATAAATTGAGGGAAAAAGAAGAGGCCTGCACTGAGTGAATTGTCTGTTGGAATCGGAATGCGCTTGGTGATAAGTGGTCCGAGTGACAATACAACAATAGATGTGCAGGCCTTGGAGAATTAGTTTAGTTTAGTAGTGTCCAACGCTGAACTTGGGAATGCGATTGAACAAGAGCAAAAGTAATAGGTCGGAACAGTTCACACAACTATTTCCGCAGGACAATGCAGGGAGCGTGTTATTCGTTCTCGTTTGAAAACCAATCCGTTGGGCTTGTTTGCCTGGGGACATACCCCAAATACCCGCTCAAAAAACGTCTATCCGTGTAGTTTTACGAAATTTTTTCGATCCGGTTTCACTTTCTCCACATACGTTCCAGCTTCGGTATTTATCAGCATGCGGATCTCACGCTCTTAGCCGGAACAAAAGGGGTAAACGAAAAGCAAAACACAATGCGATGGACACAAACAAAGAGGACGGGGCTGTGGCGAAGAAACAAAATGGCAAACAGATACAGAAGTAAACCGGCAGGATAAATAAGGAGGGGGGTGAAGTGTTTGCACTTGGGATACCCACTGTCACCCCCCGAAGACAACTCTGCTTTATCTTCGTCCTGTTTACTCTTCTTCTTCCGCTTCCGGGATCTCAAAGAGGGCAGCCATCGGTTCCTTGCCGGGTACATAGTAAGCAAGTTCGTAGGCACCTGCCGGAAGTTCGGAAATATGGATCACATACATTTCTCCCGCCGGGACGTTGGTCTGATACGTCGCTATAACGGCTTTCGTGTCGGTATTGACAAGCTGGAACGGAACAATTCCCAACTCCACACGGAAGGTAAGGGTAATGGTGCCGTTGTTCAGGGAGAGCACGCCGCTCACTTCCGGCAATTGCGCCGGTCCGGAATGCAACGTAATAATAGGGATAGAGGAGGGGTATCCATACGAACCATCCCTCTTTGCTAAAAAATCCATACTTTTATCCGTATATCCCTGAGGGGGAGGCTTTAAGCCGCCTGACGGCGATTCGGGAGAGGCCGCCGACAACATACCGAAGGAGAGCAACAGGAAAAACACCATGTTTGCCACCACATACCAGTGTGTAAACTTTTTCATAGATGTAAATGATTTTAAGAGATTAAATACGGTACAAAAGTACCTCTGCAGGCTTGCGGAGCGGAGGGAACAGTTAGAGCCGGAAAGAGGACAAATCCTCGCTCCAGATCTATGATAAAATAGTGGTATCTAAGAGATTATACAAATATCCCAATGGAGGACATATCCGGTCAATTGGAAATCCTCTTCAGGAACTCAGCCAGGCTTGTTTCCTTGTCCGCATCGCCCATCAGTTTTGCCTTCAGGCGGTACCGTCTTTTCTTGGCGGCTTCGAAAGAGATGTCCAAAATACTGGCGATATCACTCAATTCCCACTCCTCCCGGATCAGGAAAGCAAGCATCGCCTCCTCCCGGGGGAGTTCCGGGCAGAGTTTTTCCAGGGCGTGGGTAAAGTGCTGGTCGACGTTCCGCACCACGGCGTGCAGTTCGCTGAAATAGGCCTTTTTCTGCCTTTGGGCGCACCGTTTGAACTCCTGCAGAAAGTGGTCGGAAATGTGCTGGGCGTTGCGGGCGATTAACTTTTCGATCTCCTCAAAAGTGTTGAAGTTGTAAGCGATCACTTTCTGGGAAAGGGCGTATCCCCATTGGGTCCGGACCACCTTCTCCGCCAGCAGGTCGTGTTTTTTCTGCAACTTCCGTTTTCTATGAAGCACAAGCAGGGAGATCAGCGACAGGCAGAGCACCGTACTCAACAGGATAGCCAAAAGCCACAGCCACTGGTTCTTCCACTCCAACAACTCCCGCTCCTTCTCCGCCATGTTGTATTTCTGTTCCAACTCTACGAGCGCCTCGTTCTCTCTGTGAGTATTCAGTTCGTCTTTGAGTTGGTTGTATGTTTCCCGGTGCCCGCAGGCTTCTTCAAACGCTCCCTGCTGTTCGGCGGAGAGAAACAGGTGCCGGTAAATATTGGCAAGGTAGAGCTCGTTTCCCTCTTTTTCTACGTTTCCCAGTAATTTCATACAATCCGAACGGCATTCGTCGTACCGGCCGAGTTCGTAGAGCAGGGCAATCCGGGAAAGGTAGTAAGGAAGTACTGTGGGGAGCTGGTTTTGCTCCATGACAGCGATGCACCTGGTATTGTAATGGAGGGCGCTGTCCAACTGGTTTTGACGTTGGAACAGCAGATCGTACTTGTTGAGCGTGCTGACATACAGGTTTAGGAACCTCGGTTTCCGGCTGTCGGCCGCTTCCACCAGCCGGCGGCACGAATCCAGAACCAGTGCGGCTTCGGAAAACTGTTCGTTCCAGGTATGTAGGTAGCAGAGGGCGTTGAGAACAGCTACCAACTGGAGGGTATCTTGTAACTCTTCGTAGATACCGGCGGCCCGGGAGGTGTATTCTTGCCCTTCATTAAAGTTGCTCCTGTGCAGGTGCGCCTGCCCCAGCCAGTAGTAGATCAGTGCCAGGGTGCGGGAATTCCCGCTGTCGCTCCGCTTGGCGTGGGACTCCGCCTCTTTCAGGAGGTTAAAAGCGGTTTCAACGTTCTGCTGGATGAAGTGAAACTGCCCGATATAGAACTGGGTTCGGGCCAATAGATCGTATTTTTCCCGGCTTTTGTAATAAGCTTCCGCCACCCGCAACGCGGAGTCGCTTTCCAATGGTGCTGTCATTTTATAGGAAGTGGCCGCATCTAGGAGGGCGTGGTAAGCCCGTTCACCTCGGTTCAAATGCTTCGGCCGGAGGGTTTGGAGGCTGTCCCGGACGGCTTCCGGCGATTCGTCCACGATCCGATCCCACGCCTGCAACCTCCCGAGCGTGGGCGTTTCCGGCTCCGTGCAACCGACCACAAGAGCCAGCAAACAGATCACAAAGGCACTAATCTTCATACACCTGGGTCTTTGATTCTGTATAAAATTTTACGAACTAAGCATATGGAACGCTGTACATTCTTGCTTTGTCCATACACCATTTACAGAACAAAGATAGCGGTTTAGTTTTCACGATCGCCTCCAACCGGCAAAAAAGAATAAAGTTACCCGCCAAACCGATTCCCTCCGGCAGTATAGCGCCCGCCTTGCTACCGTCCGAAAGTCAACGATTACAAGTCCACTCATTTTTTTCTTCCATCTTGATTTGTTTTGTGTAAAAAATGTCTTTATGTTTGCAGACACTTGGGATACCATATTGTGTATGTAGAAATCTTAAAAAATACGCGTATGGTGAAATTTTTATACTTACATGTCGGGGTACACTCCCCTGTTGTTCCGGATGGTACAAATAGGCCATTCAATCGATCACGTGTCTTCCTTAAAAGTTTGACAACCCCTCTTCTATTGTCACTTTCAGTTCATTTAGTGAAAAAGTCAGCGTGGATTTAAAATGTCAATTCTATATAACTATTTACGTATGAAGTACTCACCTGTATTTTTGCTTTTAACAGCTGTTTCTGCCTCTGTTTTCGGCCAGTTTCAACTCAATCCTGATCCGGGCTCATCTTCCATCTCCCCGCACATCAACACCCCGAATGACCGGACAAATCTCGGCAGTCTGATCCCTCCCTCTCCCGATGCGGCCCAGGCGGTTAAGTATGCCGACTTCCCGATGTCCTATTCCTTAGGGGTGCCGGAATTGAACCTTCCTCTCTACACGGTGAAAAGCGGTGACCTGTCACACACCGTCTCCTTCTCCTACCACGCCTCCGGCATCAAGGTGGATGAGATCGCCGGCGTGCTTGGGCTTGGCTGGAACCTTCAAGCAGGCGGCACCATCGCCAAAACAGTCATCGGAATGCCCGACATAGGGACACATATCGATGTCCCCGGCTCCCTGTACGGCATCACGATCCCTTTCGAATACATCCCTGCTTCCACCATCCGCAATTGCCGAAACAGCGATACCACTTCCTACTTTCAATACATGTACAACGTATTTGAAAACCGCCGGGACAGCAAATACGACCGTTACAGCTACAACTTTTGCGGCTATTCCGGTACCTTCTTTCTCATGCCGCAGCCCCGCGGCGGTTTTGAGTTTGTCGACCTCAGCGGGTCAGACCTTCAATTCGCTTATTCCGATACCATCTTTCACATTACCTCCCCCGACGGTACTCGCTACTCCTTTACTCCCCAGGAGCGCGTCTCCCGAAAGCAGCCGCCCCGTGAAATGACCATCCTGACCCCTCCTCTCTTCCTTCCTCCCGACTACGAAACGATCTCCAGTTGGCGCCTCTCCCGCATTACCGCTGCCAACGGTCGTGACAGCATTGTCTTCCGTTATGCTCCCGCCGGCCTTTGCAAGCGTCGCGAATATGCGCCCATTGCCATGTGCGAGAAGTACGAAGATCCCTTCTACGGGCAAGCAAGGTGGCTTCCTGTCTCTGTCGATAATACATACAACTATACCGATACCGAATACCGTTGTGCCGTACTGGAGCAGATCCTCTTTCCGGGCGGTGTCATCTCCTTTTCCTACGACGATCTTCCCGGCGTACAGCCGAACTACCCCAAACGCCTGCGCGAGATCACTGTCCGCAACACTCCGGGACAGGTGATCCGGCGTTTTTTGGTTGGCCAGTCGTACCAAAATACACGTCTGGGCATGCAGAGGGTCGAGGTATATGGCTCCTCCTCCGATTTGCTCGACCGGTACGATTTCAGTTACAACGGCACTCCGGACGTTCCCCACAACGCCCAGGACTACTTTGGATACTACAACGGGCAGGACCGCAACCAGGACATGCTTTTCCTCAGATGCCCCTCCGCCAATGAGTTTATCGGCATTGATACCGTGAAACGGAGCTACCACTTCCCCTCCGCCCTGCGCGGTTCCCTGACCGAGATCAGACGCCTCAGGGGAGAACGTACCGTCCTCACTTACGGCAAGAACTGTTGCCCTACCATTCATGGCCCTGTCCACGTAGGCATCCGTGTGGAATCCATAGGGATTTACAACGGCCAGCAACTCATCCGCCGGAGGAACTTCGAATACAAAGACCCGGTACTGACTTTCGACTTTATTCCTCAGAGGAATTTCCGGGACTACATAACCGTCTCCGCCCATCATTTTTTTGTTTTCGTGTCCCCTCTGCTTGTAGAGCAAGTTAATATCGACAAGATCACTTTCCACCAACAGACGGTACTGCCCGGAATGGCTCCCGAATCGCAGAAAGTGTTTTACCGGCATGTAACGGAACGCATCCTCAGTGGTGACGGCATGGAAACCTGCGCCGTGGACTACCATTACGACAGTCAGGCGGCCATACATCCCGCCTCCCCTTCCCGCCCCCACTGGCCGGAATCAAGTCCGGGTTTTCCCCTGAAGCGGGATCGCCGCTATATCCATACCGACTATGCCTACAACGGCTATTACCTGGAATTTACCCCCGTATACAATCACCTCATCCGCAAAGTCACCTCCTACGCCCACGAAACCGCTCCCGCTTCCGGCCTTCTGAAGACCATCGAAGAGAGCTCCTATGCCAAATTCCGGGAACAAAACGTGCCGGTAGGATTTTACCTGCGCGATATGTTCAATTACGGTCGTCCTGCCTTCCCGGCTAATTACGGCGAACGGCAGCAGAAATACCGGAGGGATTTCGCCTATACGGACCTGATGGCCAGGGTTGTTTGCTGGAAACCCGTCTCACAAACCACCACGAATACCTACTCCTCCGGAAACCAAACAGAGTCCGTTGTTTACAACTACACAGACGCCGGCAAATATACTTCCTGGCCGAACAGAATGCCCTTCACCCCTCCTTTGGAACACGCTTCGGACAACCTGCTGCTAAAACACGAGAAGCGAACGGTAGATGGAGTAGAGTATACCCGCCGCTACCTCTACACCTCTTCCTATGCCGGGGGCGGGAACGGGAGTTCCACGCTCCACCGTCCGGCGGGAGAAGAACTGTACCGTACCGGCGGGAATTCTACTCCCGGAAATCCGGCCGCTCCCGCACTGCTGGAAGGCACCTACATCGCATACGAAAAAGATGTCCGGGGCATTTTTCCCGGCTACTCCATCACCATGCGCGGGCAGGACACCGTTTCCCGCTACCGCATCCACGAATACGACCACCGCGGACGCCCCCTTCACGTCAGTCAGGAGGGCGATCTGCACATCTGTTACCTGTGGGATCCCGAAGGGCTTCACCCCGTAGCCGAGATCAAGGGTGCCACCCTGGCCCAGGTGCGGGCGGTCTTGGGCGATCTCCTCACCGGGGATCCCTCCGTTTTGCGAACCGCTCTCCCCCATGCCCAAGTGACTACCTGGACACACCTCCCTCTGGTGGGAGTGACCTCCGTTACAGACCCTTCGGGCCGTACAGTCCATTACGAATACGATGCCGCCTGGCGCCTCTGCTGCATCCGCGACGAGGATGGAAATATCCGGGAAACCTTTGAATACAAAAACCTGTAATCCCTATTACATATGAAGCCGTTAATACTCTTTTTCTTACTCGCCTGTTTCCTTTTGCCGCTCTCTTATGTTTCCGCACAGTTAAGGCCGTTGGATCCGCCGGATCCGCCACAGATCATTGTGCGGACATGGCCCATAAACCCTCCCGGCCCTGTAGAGGTTGATCCCCTTGGCGGCACCTATCTGGTTCGGTTAAACCAGCGCTACGACATCACTGCACCCACGGTCGAGCCTCTTTGCACTTCCGGGTGTTCGAGCGCTCCCGCTTCCCCCGACGCCAATCCTCTTGCAGGCCCCAGCCAAGTGCCTCCCGGAAGTCCGCAGCTTACCTTTAATCCCTCCCTCTCCTCTCTCCATGCACAGGTACGTTCCATGGAACCCGGCCCCAATGCCGGCGATGTCCTGGTCAGCTTTTATCCCAACACCGGCACCTCCACCATAGAAGCCACCTTCTCGGTAGGCTACGGCAACTCGCAACAGCCCGGCCGATTTCAAAGCCCCTGGGTCATCTCCTTTTCCCAGTCTCCCTGTTCCACGGCACCTCCTTCCGGTACTTCGGGTGCTTTCTCCACCTCCTTGCTCTCTGAAAACCGCAGCATGATCTTAAAAAAGCGTTACACGGTAGCCACCACCGCCGTTCCTCCGGACGCCCTTCCCACTTACTGCACGGCAGAGGCAAACTACTACGACGGACTGGGGCGCCCCGTACAACAGGTGACGATAGAGATGACAAAACCGGGCGAAACCTCCATGCGCCGCTTTGTCACCCCCATAGAACCGGACTATCGCGACCGGCAGCGCCGGGAATACATGCCCTTTTCCGCCACTTCGGCCACTCCTGCCGGCTTCCATCCCGACGCTGTGGTACACCAGGAGGAGTTCTACCGGACAAAATTCGGAAAAACAGCTCCGCGTGCCTTTAAGGAATCGCTCTTTGCCTCCGGCGCGCTCGACAGGGTGGTCAGTGAGATCTTCCCCGGGATAGATCCTTCCCACGCCTTGGAAAACCGTTGCGATGTAAACACCGATGGCGATGCCGTCTACAGGCTCTCCTTTAACAGCGAAAACAACACGGTTGACAGAAGCGGGAACTACGCTGCCGGGCAACTCGTCAAAACGACGACCACGGATGCCGACGGCCGGGTGACACACTTCTTCAATGACCAAGCCGGACGTTTGGTGATGCGAAGAACGCAACTGGGAACAACCTGGGCCTCCACATACTTCCTCTACGACACGCGTGACCGCCTCTCCTGTGTCGTGCCGCCGGAAGGAACGAACGCCATCGACGCCTCCCCTGCGGGCGCTCTCCTCAGTGCAACATCGGTGGCCGACTGGTGCTTCACCTACGGGTACGACAGCCGCGACCGCGTGTCGGTACGCACCATTCCCGGCAAGGGAGCGGAGTACATCGTTTACGACCGTTTCGGGCGCATAACGATGATACAGGATGCCGTGATGCGGGGAGCCAGTCAGTGGTGTCTCACCCGCTACGATGCTTTCGCCCGCGTGGTCAGGGAGGAGTCGATCGTGCAAGCCTCCCCGCGCGACGTCCTGCAGGCGCTCTTTGACGACGGAACGGCTGAACAGCTCTATGCAACTTCGGGAAGGACCCTGCTTGCCGAGTACAGCTACGACACTTACGCAAGTGTCCCCTCGGGACTGTCCCCAAGGAACTTCACCTCTCCCTCTTTTGATCCCGGCGTCATAGACCTGGAGCGCGTCAAGGGGATGAAGACCTGGGAACGGATCTACGCCCCGGAGGGAGGCGGTACTCCCGTGGAGCGGGTTTTCTATTACGACCGTTTCGGTCGCCTGGTTCAGACCGCCGGCCGCAACCACCTCGGCGGGGAGAGCTACACGGGGAGCAACTACGACTTTAGCGGACAGGTGACGCTTTCCCACGAATACCACAGTGTAGGAGTTTACGAATACCACAGTGCAGGAGTCCCCGAATACCACAATGTAGGAGTATTGGAACCGGGCTACGGGCTCACCACCGCCTTTGTGTACGACGGCGGCGGACGCATCACGGAGACGCTCTCCACACTCCATACGGGGGCCACCCACCACATATACTACATATACGACGATCTCGGCCGTCTCACAACCAAACAGTACGGCGAGGGGGCGAATGCCTTTACGGAAACCTGCGCCTATACCCTTCAAGGCTGGCTCCGGGAGCAACAGAGTCCCTACTTCCGTATGCATCTCTCCTACGACGATGTCCGGACCGCATCCAACGGCCACACCTCCATGCCAAGCTACATGGGCAACATCACCGCCTGGACATCGGAGCATCTTTCAAACGGAGCCCCTGTGAACGGAGCAAAGACAAACCACTATACCTACGACGGCTTGAACCGCCTCGAGGATGCCATGCTCCACTCCCCCTCCCTGGGAACGAAGACAGACAGGCACACGTATGACCTCAACGGAAACATCCAACATGTCACAGAGAACGGGACAATAAAAGAGAGCTACGCCTACACGGGAAACCGCCTTACAGCCCTGAACAGCGTGGGAGGCTATGCCTACGATGTAAACGGCAACTGTACGGCAGAGGGGATAAGCGGTTTGGAATTTGCGTATAATTTCTTAAATTTGATCCGTACGGTGAGCCGGGGAGGCGTGTTGAAAGCAACATACGGCTGGCTCTCGGACGGAAGCAAAACAGGCGTCGTCACGCCGGAAGGGGGCGGATACGAATACCTGGGTTCTTTGACATTCAAGCGTATCGGAGGCCTCCTGTCGCTGGAGGGAGCCCGTGTGGACGGAGGAAGGATCACGACGACGAGTGCGGGCACCGAATCGCTCTTCTACATCACCGACCACCTGGGCAGTACGCGGGTGGTGGTGAACGGGAATGGGGCGGTTGAAGCAAGATACGACTACTCCCCCTTCGGACAGGAGGAGACGGACGGAAGCTACCCTGCATCCGGAAACCGCTACCGCTACAACGGCAAAGAGTCGCAGCGCGATGTGGGAATGGAATACCTCGACTACGGGGCAAGGATCTACAATCTGGAAGGAAGGTGGTTGACTATTGACCCACTGGCAGAGGAATACTATGATATCTCCCCGTATGTATATTGCCTTAATAATCCGATCAATGCTATAGACCCGGACGGAAAACAGGTGGATTGGACAAAGAATTTGCAAACTCAGGAATATGAGTGGATGGATGATGTGAAATCAAGGGAGGACACCCCCGAAGGATATAAATATGTGGGTAGCAATAATCGCGATATATTGACGGACATGGGCGTTAGTGAAAAATATGAAGTCAGAACAGATGCTGGAGGTAGCGCGGGATTCATGGGAGGTGATGGCGTAGGTCCAATGGGCCAAGGGGTACCCGGTGGTATTTATGAATCTGTGTCGGCCAGTCTTTTCATACGGGCAAATGTGAGTTATAAATCAGATCATGTAACCGCAAATAACAAATATGGGAAAACTTTCGAAGGGGTTACAGTTACAGCAAATGTAAATAAGCCTGCAGTAAGTGGTAACAGTGATTTGAATACAAATTCCCAAGGTTATCTTTCCGTTATAAATGGGAATCAGGAATATGCCCAAGTACTGCATAGGCCGACAGAAAGCCATGTCTACAAAACCGGAACTGAACCAACGACTGCCTCTGTAAAAATCCCTGCCTCTGCCATAAGTTCCGCAACCTATCTTCAAAGTGCAACAGTAAATATAGGCTATACCAATCCGGGCACAATATTTTCTATTCCTATCAAGATGCGATGGGGTTTACAAACAAGAATCATGGTTAGACCTATCAAAAAATGAAGTATTTATAAAATCCGCTATAATTAAAGTATGTTTATAATTATAATAAAAAAACGCTATATGAAACAGTGCATGAAAATGATAGTGATATTTACAATTAGCATATTGTCATGTCCCCAATGTAAAACGTCAGATTCTCATACCGTTAATGAAGAAAGATGTAAGCAAATGGGAGAAAAATTGTCATACCAACAATTAAACTATGTTGTCGAAAAGGACACAACGTTTATTAGATTGGATTCTGCTTTACGCATAATAGATACAATGATGTGTGATTGCAGGAAATACTACGCGGGATTAGTTTCTACGAAATTGCAAATTTTGAGTGTAAAACAAGAATATATACAAGCACTAAATTTCATACGAGATCTAGATGAAAAGGAAATTTATCCTTTAAATAAATTGATTTTGTTAAAAAGATTTGAAGCGATTCAGGCTCAATCAGAAGGTGATATAATGAAAAAAAATAGATTGATATCAGAGATTGTACATCATTTAAAAGATAATGTATTAAAAGATACCACAAAGATAAATTCCATTCTTCAAATACCAGACGAATTAGAGATAATGCAACACATAGAAAGTCATGATATTATAAGATTGTATTATTACCGAACACAGACAGAAGGTGTTGATAAGATACAGAATGAACTGGATTCTTTACAAAAAGCAATAAACGGGAATCAGATATTTTTCGAGATGATAAAAACTATGATCGCACAAAATAGTTGGTTCAATACTAGCCATGAATTTTATCCAGAAGAAGATTTCATGTATTTTACGGGACTGTAATTTTATCGACACAATGTCTCTAAAAATTGGGAGGACGTCATTAAGCATTTGAGTGGAGTTTTCAACTTCTCCCGCACAAGTTAAATAATGAGTATCTATGAAAATGTATGTGATTTTTATTGTTAGTGTATTGTTGTTTTCTCAGTGCAAAACTCCAAACAGCAATACAATGACTGAAGAAGAGTGCAGACAGATGGGATTTGTACTATCTGAAATGTGGAATAATTATTTCTTGAATGACGAACAATCATATGCCCGATTGGATTCTGCTTTGGCCCTAATTGACACAATGCTACTATGTAATTGTGATGTGTATAAGTTTAATTTAATTGTGTGTAAAATTTCTACTTTGTGCGAGAAAAAAGAATTCGCTGAAGCATTGACTTTTGCCAATCAAACAAATGATTCTTTATTTCTTGCCCTCTATCTTAAACCTCTTTATTTGAAGAGGATAAAAGCAATGGAAGCACAAGAAAAAGGAGATATATCTACTCGAAATGCATTATTACAAGATATCGTAATAGAGTTGAAAAACTATTTACACATCCCGTCAGCAGAAATAGATTCTATTTTAAAATCTAAAAATGTACAAGATATTTACAGGTATGAAAAAAATCTTGCCATTAGTCAATATTATTTTTATCGGGCACAGATTGAAGGGACAGACAAAATCTTAAATGAACTTGATTCACTGCAGCAAAGTATTCATGGGAATCAGGAATTTTTTGATGCTTCTTTGAAAAGTATGGTAATGATAGATTTTACTCCTTTTATAGGATTGTGAAATAATTCCTTAAATTTGATCCGTACGGTGAGTCGGGGAGGCGTGTTGCAGGTAACGTACGGCTGGCTATCGGACGGAAGCAAGACGGGCGTCGTTACGCCGGAAGAGGACGGATTCGAATACCTGGGTTCTTTAAATAGATATTTGTTCGATTTGAAAAATTGTTTAATTTTACTGCAACACAGTCCCTACTTCCGTATGCATCTTTCCTACGACGATGTCCGGACCGCAGCCAACGGCCACTTGACGTCCTCCCTACAAACAGCTAACAAAGGCACTAATTCCGGATGATGGAGATCATACCGGT
>DBDA01000023.1:227-14602 GCA_002293375.1 Odoribacter sp. UBA944 | reverse complement strand
ATGCAGTTTACCACGATCAGGGGAATGAACAGGCCCAACGTGGCATGTAAGCCGGGTAAATAAGCCGCCATACACATATCCACGATGGTTACGAATGCTGCAATGATCACAATATAACCGGGGATCCGGATCTTATCGGGGATCAGATTCGTCACCCAGGAAATGACTAAGTTGGAGAGGGTCAGTACAAAACAGGTAGCCAACCCCATACCCGCCCCATTTGCTGCAGAGGTGGTCACCCCCAAGGTGGGACACATCCCCAGAAGCAACACAAAGATGGGATTCTCTTTGAAAAGGCCGTTGGTAAAAGTAGAGATCTTGCTCATGATCGCTTTTGTTTTTAATTAGATTCTGTGCTACCGGAAGCCGCAGTAGCCCCGCTGGACGAGTCGTAGGAAGCGGCATCTCCCTGCAGTTCCGTCGCCGCCCGGTTCACTGCATCCAGAAAAGCCCTGGAAGAGATGGTAGCGGCGGTAATGGCGTCCACCTCTCCCTGGTCCTGTTTCACTTTCAGCGGATTCTCCGCCGGGGTCCGGTCGGTAATGTCGCCCTTGCCTCCTTTTACGAACCAAACGTCCATTTTGGAACCCAATCCGGGCGTCTCCTTGTGTTCCAGCACCGTATAACCGGCTACTTTCCCGTCGGGCAGAAAACCGACCATCAACCAGATCTCTCCGCTGAATCCCTTTGTGGTATACGTTTTAACAGCTGTACCAACGGTTTCGCCGTTTTTCTTGGCCGGATAGAATTCCAGCACCCTTCCGTCCTCCATCTCTTTTCCCCACTTGTCCTCCATCGGATCGTTGTTGAACTCTCCCGGGATCACCTCCCGGATGGCCTCTTCCTGTTTATTCAGCCGGGCCTGATTGATCGGTTCTTCCGTCAGGGTATATACGTAAGCGACCGAGGTTGAGGCCAACAAAGTCACCCCGAATAACACCAACAACATGTTCCCGAACGTAGAAGCTAATTTCTTTCCCATACATTATCGCATTTAGGCAAACCTTGCCGGTTTGAAATATCGGTTCAACAACGGTGTAAACGCATTCATGATCAGAATGGCAAAGGACATCCCCTCCGGATAGGCTCCGAACTGGCGGATCAGCACGGTCAGGATCCCGATCCCGATACCGTAAACCGTCATGCCCTTGACGGACATGGGAGAGGTGACGTAGTCCGTTGCCATAAAGATTGCTCCAAGCATCATTCCGCCGGTTAGCAGGTGGAATACCGGATTGATAAACAGGTCCGGGTTGGCCAGGTGCAGAATACCGGAAAAAAGAAAAACGGTGGCAAAAATGGTGACCGGAATGTGCCAAGTGATGATCTTGCAAAAAAGCAGGTAGACAAATCCGATCAGCAGGGCCAATGCTGCCACTTCGCCCAAACTTCCGCCCGTGTTGCCGAGAAACAGATCGCGGTAACCGGACACGGTGCCGGAGGAGATCAGTTCCGATACCGGCTTGCCGGTATGGACGGCCGCTTTCAGCAACGCCAACGGAGTCGCTCCCGTGGCAGCATCCACCAGCGGCGTATGGATTCCGGCGGGAACCGGCCAGGTCGTCATTTGTACCGGAAAGGAAATCAGCAGGAATACGCGCCCCACCAAAGCGGGATTAAAAATGTTGCACCCCAATCCGCCGAAACTCATTTTGCCGATCCCGATGGCTACCAACGCACCGATCACAATGATCCACAAAGGAATGTTAGAAGGGAGGTTAAAAGCCAATAACACCCCGGTGATCAGGGCCGATCCGTCAAAAATGGTCGGGCATTGTCTCAGCAGGAATTTCTGGATGGCATATTCAAACACCAAACAGGCCGCCACCGAAGTCAGGGTGACCACAACGGCTCCCAACCCAAAAAAGAGAACGGAACAGATAAAAGCCGGGACCAGGGCGATCAAAACTCCGTACATGTTTTTTTCAATGGAATCACCACTGTGAACATGCGGGGAGGGAGATATTATCCTATTTTTCATACGCTATATTTTCAAAATTCGAATTTACTGTTTCCTGTTCCGGATCATAGCGCCGGTTCTGCTTTTGCCCAGGCGGATGTAATCCAGCAGGGCCCGGTGGGAGGGACAGGTAAAACTACAAGAACCGCATTCAATGCAATCCATTACCTTCTCCGCTTCCAAACGTTCCGTCAATTGATGGCAGGAGAGATCCATCAACAGATACGGCTCTAGCCCCATCGGGCATACCGAAACACATTTGGCGCACCGGATGCAATTCGATGCAGGCTTGCGCAACGCCTCTTTTTCGCTCAGGATCAGGATACCACTGGTACCTTTGGTCACCGGGGCGTCCGGATTGGCCATGGCGCGCCCCATCATTGGCCCGCCGCCGATCACTTTGGCGGCATCTGTCGGCAGGCCTCCGGCCGCTTCGATCAGTTTGGAGATGGGTGTTCCGATGCGACACAGGAAATTGCCTGGTTTTTTCACTGATTTCCCGGTCACCGTTACGACGCGCTCCACCAACGGTTTCCGTTTCATCACTGCTTCGTATACCGCTAGCGCCGTTCCGACATTCTGAACGACCGCACCCACGGCAATGGGAAGTGCCCCGGAAGGAACCGCTTTTCCGGTCACCGCTTTGATCAACTGTTTTTCCCCGCCCTGCGGGTATTTCACTTTTAACGGACAGATCTCTACCCCCAATACCTTGGAGGCGATCCCCTGTAATTTGCCGATAGCGTCCGGTTTGTTGTTTTCAATACCGATCACAGCTTTTTTCACCTCCAATGCCTTCATCAGGATCAGGGTGCCGACAACGATATCTTCCGCCCGCTCCAGCATGATCCGGTGGTCGGCCGTCAGATAAGGTTCGCATTCCACACCGTTTATGATCAGTAGTTCGGCAGTATTTCCGGGGGGCGGAGAGAGCTTTACCCGGGTAGGGAAGGTAGCCCCGCCCATGCCGACGATACCGGCTGCGCCGATCGCTTTCAAAATATCCTCCTTGGAGGCAGTGATGTTGTGCTCTGGCTTTTCCGAACGGTTGATATCTTCCATCCATTCGTCCCCTTCGACTTTAACAACCACCACGGGGCGCAGGATCCCTCCCGCATCGGGCCGCTCTTCCACCGCCGTCACCATACCGGAAACAGAACTGTGTACAGCGGCGGAAACAAAACCGGCCGCCTCTCCGATCGGTTGTCCGGCCTTTACGCGGTCTCCTTTTTGTACCAGAGGGGTTGCCGGCGCTCCGATGTGCTGTCCCAACGGGATCACCACCTCTTCCGGTACGGGCAATACTTCAATCTTCCCGTCCGCTGTCCATTTATTTTCAGGAGGATGTATACCTCCGATCTTAAAGCTCTTCAACACAGCGTATGTTTTTAAATTTTAAAATCAATCTCTTCGTTGCTTGTCCGGTCTGCTTTCCGGGAAATTTCCTTTTTCTCCTCTTCCGCCACTTCCTCTTCTTCGGAGATCTTCTCTTCTTCTGCTTTTTTCGCGACGGAGGAGTCTTCCGGAACTACAATCGTTCCTGCGGTTGCAGCCTTTTCTGCAATTACGATAGCTGTTGGGACAGGCATATTGACCGCTGCCGGCTCTGTGTTTTTTTCCTCCGGTGCCTCTTCCGCTTCCTTCACTTCCGGTGTTATTTTCCGAGCGGGAAAGTTGATCTCGTGAATAGCGCCGGTCGGGCAAACAGCAACACATTTCCGGCACAGCCGGCATTTGATAAAATCGATATAAGCCAGGTTTTTCTCGATGGAAATGGCTTCGAACGCACACTCCTTCACGCACTTTGAGCAACCGATACATGCTGCACTGCACGCTTTCCGGGCCACACCGCCCTTCTCTTTGTTCACGCAGGCCACAAAGATCCGGCGCTCTTTCGGGCCCCTGTTCCGCAATTCAATGATCGAACGGGGACAGGATTTGACACAGGCTCCGCAGGCAACACATGCATCAGTCACTACCGGCAGGCCGGTCGTTTTTTCCATGTGAATGGCGTCGAAGGTACAGGCTTCCACACAGTCGCCGCATCCGAGGCAACCGTACGTGCAGGCGGTATCCCCGGCATACAAGGCGTGTTCAACAGCGCAGGAGGGAGCACCGTCATACCGGTTCGTCCGGGGCCTGTTGGCACAACTGCCGTTGCACCGGACGACCGCTGTCTTCGGAGCGGATTCGCTGACCTCCCGGCCCAGGGCGGTGGCAATCTCCTTCATGCAGGCGGTTCCGCCGACCGGACAGAACAGCCCTTCCATATCGTTCGCCTTTACAATGGCTTCTGCCAACCCGCGGCAGCCGGGGTATCCGCACCCTCCGCAATTCGCTCCCGGTAATAACCCTTCCACGGTATCAATCCGCGGATCCTCTTCCACATGGAATTTCTGTGCAACGATGTATAAAATAACGGCCGATACAATACCGATGGCGCACAAGGAAATGATCGTAATGAGAATTGTGTTCATAGTAAATGTGACTGAATATTCTGTTTCTCAACCGTAAAATGTATCTTTTTTCCCATTTTTACCCGGTTCAGATAAAGTACAACATAATAAAGTGTTAAGACACACAGGGAAGCAGCAGCAGAGATCACCTCCCCACTTCCGGCCGCACCCATCGCCCAGATGGTCCCGGCCAGCAACAGCGAAGGAATAATGTATGCGAACAGAACGGCGTAGAACGCATTTCCCTTCGTTGCATAGACCGTGACCTGTTCGCCGGGGCGGAACCGGTTGCCCTCTTCCCGGACCTCTACCATTTTCTCAGCGGACCCGGAAATGCCGCAGGCGCTTTTCGCATGACATCCGGCGCAGGCGGAACGGCTCGTAATCAACACTTTTATTGATCGTTTGCCCACTTCCTGCACAACACCTTCGTGTCCGATTCTGTCGTTTCTATCCATGCCGAAAAGGAAAAATGCTTGTAAAGATACTATTTTTTCCGCATAAACAACTGGATCGGCACGCCGGTAAAATTCCAATTTTCCCGGATTTTATTTTCCAGATAGCGCTTGTAAGTCTCCCGTACATATTGGGGAAGATTACAGTAAAAAGCGAACGAGGGGGCATGGGTTGGCAATTGTGTGACGTATTTGATCTTCACCACTTTTCCCTTGGTCATGGGGGGCGAGTAGTTTTCAATCGCCTCCAGCATGACCCGGTTCAATTCCGATGTTTTCAACTTCTGCGTCCGGCGGTGGTATACCTCGATCGTCAACTCCAGCGCTTTCAACAAGCGCTGTTTGGTCAGAGCAGAGGCAAAGACAATATCTACATCCTGAAAAGGGGCGATTTTCTCCCGGATGGCTTTTTCAAACACAATAGCGGTTTTGTTGTCCTTTTCCACCAAATCCCATTTGTTCACCACAATCACCACCCCTTTCCGGTTTTTTTCGATCAGGTGGAAGATGTTCAGGTCCTGGGCTTCTATCCCGCGCGTCGCATCCAACAGCAACATGCAGACATCCGATTCCTCGATGGCCCGGACGGAACGCATAACGGAATAAAACTCCACATCTTCATTCACTTTCGCCTTTTTTCGCAGGCCCGCCGTGTCAACCAACAGGAAATCATGTCCGAATTGGGTATAGTGGGTATGCAGGGAGTCGCGGGTGGTTCCGGCAATTTCCGTGACGATATTCCGTTCTTCGCCGATCAATGCGTTGATCGTGGAGGATTTACCAACATTGGGCCGGCCTACGATCGTAATGCGGGGCAAGTGTTCCGTATTCTCTACGGTATCTTCCCGGAAATGGGAAACGATCGCGTCCAGCAATTCACCCGTCCCAAAACCATTGGCCGATGAGATACCGAACAGATCACTTTTGATCCCCATGCGGTAAAACTCCCCGGTTTCATACATCCGTTCACTGGTATCCACTTTGTTGGCAACCAAGTAAACCGGTTTCCGGATGTTGCGCAGCAGACGGGCGAAATTTTCGTCCAGATCGGTCAATCCGGTCTCTACATCTACCATAAACAACACTACATCGGCCTCTTCCATGGCCAGGATTACCTGCTTATTGATCTCTTCCTCAAAAATATCGTCACTGTTGGAGACATACCCCCCCGTATCGATCACAGAAAACTCTTTGCCGTTCCACTCCGATTTGCCGTAGTTGCGGTCGCGGGTCACGCCGCTCTCTTCGTTCACAATGGCCTGGCGTATTCCGACCAATCGGTTGAAGAGGGTCGATTTTCCGACGTTGGGCCGGCCGACAATGGCTACGATATTGCTCATTATACAGTGTTATAGTTGATAAACCGGAAAAATGCTCTATTGGATATAACCGAAATTCTTCAAATCCTGCTCCCGGCTTCGCCAATCCTTCTGCACCTTCACATACAAGTTCAGAAATACGCTTTTTCCGAAAAAATTTTCAATGTCTTTCCGGGCTTCCATACCCACTTTTTTCAGGGCTTCGCCCTTGTGCCCAATGATGATCCCCTTCTGGGAATCGCGCTCTACATAGATCACAGCCCGGATTTCGATGCGTTTCTCCTCCTCTTGGAACTCTTCCACGCCCACCTCTACCGAGTAAGGGATCTCTTTTTCGTAATGCAGCAGTATCTTCTCCCGGATGATCTCGTTCACAAAGAATCGGGCGGGCAGATCCGTCAGTTCGTCTTTCGGAAAATAGGGTTCTCCTTCCGGCAATAACTCCAGGATCCGCTTATATAGATTGTCAATGTTGAAATTTTCGGTAGCGGAAACGGGAAAGAACTCCGCCCGGGGAATCAGCGCCTGCCAGTTGTCTATCAACGCCTCCAATTTCTCCTGGGTGGTCAGGTCTATTTTATTGATCACCAACAACACCGGAGCACTGGAACGGGCCACTTTCTCCACAAAATCGCTGTTTTTCCGGAAATCTTCCACCGTATCGGTTACGTACAGGATGACGTCGGCATCCGCCAGCGCCGATTTGGAATACTCCAGCATATACTCCTGCATTTTGTAACTCGGTTTCACCACGCCTGGCGTATCGGAAAAAACGATCTGGAACCGGTCGCTGTTGACGATTCCCTTGATCCGGTGCCGGGTCGTTTGCGATTTGGAGGTGATAATAGAGATCCGTTCCCCGACCAACCGGTTCATCAGGGTCGATTTCCCTACATTGGGATTCCCTACAATATTGACAAATCCTGACTTGTGGTCCATGGGTTCAATTTTATGCCGCGCAAAGATACTAATTTCGGCACGAAAAAGATACTGCTTCTTAGAAATCGTTATTTTTGTAGGATGAAACCTAAAACAGAACAGAGATGATTATTGATAGCTTGGACAACGCTGCACGGATCGAAAAAATGAATCCGTATTTCAAAGAAGTATTTGATTTTTTGCGATCGGCAGACCTGGCCCGTTTGGAGCCCGGACGGATCGGGATCGACGGGGAGAATGCCTGGATCAATGTGGTGGAAACAACCGGGAAAGAGCGAAGCAAGGTCCTGCTGGAAACCCATGACGACTACATCGACATACAGGTGCTGATCGCCGGGAACGAGGAGTTTGGCTGGAAACCCCGGCAGGAGTTAACACAGATCCGTCCAACAGATCCGTCCAAAACCGACATCGATTTTTACGACGACAAGGCCTCTTTTTATTTCCCGCTTACACCGGGCTGTTTTGCGGTCTTTTTTCCGGAAGACGGGCATGCCCCCTGCGTCGGAGAGGGAAGGATTCGGAAACTGATCGCCAAAGTACGGTGCCGACAGAACAGGTGAATTTATTCTGTGTACCAGTCGGATTTCAACAGTTGATAATAGAGTACATCCTCCCAGACATCGCCGCGTTTCAACCACTCTTTGCAGCGGCCGATCTCTGAAAATCCTACCTTTTCGAACAGTTTAATACTGGCAATGTTGCAAGCCGGGATGCAGCTGTAGGCTTGGTGAAGCCCCAGGGTTTCGAAGCAGTAATCCAGGATCAACCGGATGGCATCTCCGGCAAACCCTTTCCGCCGGTCGGCGTATTGGTAGATCATGATCCCAAGGCCGGCCCGCATGTTGAACGGATCGAAATCGTAAATGTCGATCAATCCGATGGGAGCCCCGTCTTTCCTTCGGGCAATCATCAAGCGAAGCTGTTTGGCTTCGTAAATATCCCGGTGCGCGTTTTCAATGTATTTTTTCAGGGTAAAGTGTGAAAAAGGAACCAGTGTGTTGCTGACCTCCCATAAATCCATATTGTTTTCCCAGGTATACAGATATTCAAGGTCTTCCGGCTCTAATGCCCGTATCAGCACGTGTTCATTATTCATCATACAATTGGATCGTTTAGTCGTTTTTATTACTTGATTTTTAACACTCTTTCCATTTCATGCGGAATTTTAAAGCTAAATTACGGTTTCCTCTTTAAAAACCCCCGCAAACTCTTGGGCATTTTAACAATTGTTTGGTATTTTTATTTTACGCACTGATTCGCAATCCAGCCTGTACGGTTTTATCCACTCCGGTTATTTTTCCGTGATCGGTTTTGCATCCGTGTTTCAGGAGCCGGTAACAGGCTGCCTTCTCCTCTTCCAAATGTTCCCGGAATTTCTCCGGAATCGTGTATTCCAGCAGGTGGTTGTAAATGCGAACGGCATTGGCATGTTCGTTACTCAGCCGGTGCATCCGGGCGATGTTATACAGGATGCTGACCTTCAGTCTCCACTCCCGGCAAATCGACAAGGCTTGGTAAAAAACGTCGTTCGCCTGTGGCCGGAACTGTTCGATCTGACTGCAGCAAATCCCTTTCAGAAACAGCAGATCCGGGGTGGGATCCGAAACAGCGATCTCCTCTTCCACAGCTTGGAGCGCCCGGTTAAAATCCCCTTGCCGTATCAGGTTTTCAATGATCAAAATCCTGTTTGGAAGTTGCGCTGTTGTTGCAGTTACAGAGCAAAAAAGCGCCAATAATAGCAAGATACCGGACTTTTGCATAAAGCGTGCTTGATTTTTTCTACTTTTGTTTTCCAACGGTGCAAACCGAAAAACCGGGTTGTCGTTTGCGACAATGGATATACGATTGTATGAAAGAAAAGTTTAACCTTTTGTGTATAACCGGGCCGACCGCCAGCGGCAAGACTGCGTTGGCAGTGCGGATGGCGGCGGAACTGGGTGGGGAAGTGATCAGCGCCGATTCCCGTCAGGTTTACAGAGGAATGGATATCGGTACAGGAAAAGATCTTGGAGAGTATCAGTACAAAGGCAGGGCGATACCGTGTCACCTGATCGACATTGCAGATGCCGGGTACAAATACAATGTGTTCGAGTATCAACAGGATTTTCTCCGGGTGTGGAGCGATTGTGAGGCGAGAAAAGTGTTTCCTGTCCTGTGCGGCGGGAGCGGACTGTATGTGGAGGCGGTTTTAAAAGCATACCGCTTGTTGAGTGTTCCGGTCAATGCAAAACTCCGGCAGGAGTTGGAGGGGAAAGAGTTGGGAGAGCTGACCCGGATCCTGTCCGCTTACAAAGAGCTTCACAACACAACAGACATAGATACGGTAAAACGGGCGGTGCGGGCGATCGAGATCGAGGAGTATTACCGGGAACATCCCATGGAAAAGCAGGAGTTTCCGGGATTGGAGCCGTTGGTGATCGGAGTGGATGTAAGCCGGGAAGTCAGGCGGGAACGGATCACCCGGCGTTTGCAGGAGCGGCTGGAGCAGGGGATGATAGAGGAAGTCCGGAAATTGTTGGAAAGCGGGATAGCTGCTGAAGATTTGCTCTACTATGGCCTGGAGTATAAATTTTTGACCCTCTACTTGACCGGTCGGTTGGAGTACAGTGAGATGGTGGAAAAATTGAATATAGCCATCCACCAGTTTGCCAAACGGCAAATGACCTGGTTCCGGAAAATGGAACGCGACGGCATACCGATCCACTGGATAGATGCGGCGCTTCCGATGGAGGAGAAAGTCGGGCGGATCAGGCAATTGTTTGGTTGATCCATAAAGTAAAAAGGACGTGTTCCCACGCCCTTTTTTCTTTACTTCTTTGGATTTTTACTCCTCGTCCTGATCCTTCTTCTTTTTCCCTTTCCCTTTTTCTTCGACTGCCGCCTCTTCTTCCTCCTTCTTGATTCTCGGATGATACTTGTTGATGGTATCTTTCAGGTAGTTGTTATCCAGGTGTGTATAGATCTCGGTTGTGAGGATGGATTCGTGTCCCAGCATGTCCTGTACAGCCCGCAGGTCGGCTCCGCCTGTTACCAGGTGTGAAGCGAACGAGTGGCGGAAGGTGTGCGGAGAGATCGATTTCTTCAATCCTGCCCGGTGAGCCAAGTGTTTGATGATGTTGAACACCATCACACGCGACAGAGCTGCCCCCCGTTTGTTCAGGAAAAGAATATCTTCGAATTCCGGCTGAATATCCAAATAACTGCGATATCCCTTCAGGTAGAGTTTGATCTCCTGTTTGGCATTTTTTCCCAATGGAATTAACCGTTCTTTGTTGCCTTTCCCTTCAATCTTGATGACTCCCTGCCGGAAATTCACGTTCGAAAGTTTTAACCCGATCAGTTCGGATACCCGCAAACCGCAGGAGTACAAAACTTCGATAATTGCTTTGTTGCGTTGTCCTTCCGGTTTGAACATCTCCACGGCGTTCAGGATCGTGTCGATCTCTTCCACAGTCAACGTGCTCGGCAGTTTGCGTCCCACTTTCGGAGCTTCCAGCAGTTTGGTCGGGTTGGTTTCCAGAATCCCGTCATACACCAGAAATTTGAAAAACGAACGAATGCTGGAAATGCTCCGGGCTTGTGTACGGTTCGTTACACCCATGTCGCTAACAAAGGTAATGTACTCCCTCAGCATCTCATAAGTCACTTTTTTCAAATCGGTTACGGAGAAATTTTCTTCGCAGAATTTTTCCAATTTTCTCACGTCATTCAAGTAAGCCTCCACAGAGTTTGGAGACAAAGACTTTTCCAGGATCAGAAAAGTCTTGTAGTTTTCAATCGCGTTATCCCAAGTCATAATCATTTATTATTAATAAAAANNAAAAGCCGATATTTGATAATGTCCCGCAAATTTTACATTACAAAGTAAAGTGAAAAAGCAATAAGGTGCAAATGTTTCGTTGTATATTGCACCCGTAAGATTGTTAAAAATAACTAAAAATCATGCAGAATATATTTTTTATGGGTGTATTGAAAAATTGTTTACTTTTGCAGGCAGGAAGCGGAGAGCAGGGATAATAAGGGGCGGCTTCTTAAAAATAACAGCGTATGAAAATTTTGATTTTGAACGGTCCGAACCTGAATTTATTGGGGGTACGGGAACCGTCCATATACGGAAACTTCCCTTTTTCGGATTATTTAGAACAGTTAAGAAAAGCCTATCCTGCGATTGAGATCGACTATTTTCAATCCAATGCGGAAGGAGCACTGATCGACAAATTACACGAAGCCGGCTTCGACCGTGACGGCATTATCCTGAATCCTGGAGGCTATACCCACACATCGGTTGCCCTACGGGACGCCGTTTCAGCGATCCGCACACCGGTGATCGAGGTGCACATTTCCAACATCGCCGGCCGGGAAGATTTTCGCCGTGTTTCCCTGACGGCCCCGGTTTGCCGGGGGACCATAACAGGCTTCGGCCTGAACTCCTACCGGTTGGCCATAGAGGCCTTCCTATTGGAGTCATTGAAATAAAAACAGAACATGAAGAGAACAAAAATTGTTGCCACCATATCGGATAAGCGGTGCGAAGTCCCTTTTCTGAAAGAACTTTACGAAGCCGGCATGGACGTAGTCCGGCTGAATACAGCCCACCAGACACCGGAAGAAGCGTTGAAGGTGATCCGCAATGTCCGGGCGGTTTCGGATGCCATCCCTTTTTTGATTGACACCAAGGGGCCGGAGATCCGGACAAAGGGATTGGAAACGCCGTTGCAGGTGAAAAAAGGAGACGTTGTGTATATTACAGGCCGTTCAGAAGCGATTCCAAAAGAGAGTGTATTTCAGGTCTCTTACGCAGGTTTTGTACAGGATGTAAATGTAGGAGACAGAGTGTTGATCGATGACGGTGAATTGGAATTCGTGATACGCTCCAAAGAAGAGGAGTGGTTGGAAGCGGTAGCAACCAATCCGGGAGAGGTGAAGGACAAAAAGAGCGTAAATGTACCCGGAGCACACATGCAGTTGGAGTCCCTGAGTGAAAAAGACCGCTCTTTTATCCACTTTGCCATTGAAAACGACATCGATTTTATCGCCCATTCGTTCGTCCGTAACAAAGAGGATGTCATGGTGATCCAGCAGATCTTAGATATAAATAACAGCGATATCAAGATCATTGCAAAGATCGAGAACCAGGAAGGAGTAGACAATCTGGACGAAATACTGGACCATGTATACGGGGTAATGGTAGCCCGGGGTGATTTGGCTGTTGAGATCGACGCGGAAAAAATACCGAGGATCCAGCGGCAGATCGTAACCAAGTGCATAGAGAGCAAAAAACCGGTGATCATTGCCACCCAAATGCTGCACTCCATGATCGAACACCCACGTCCCACCCGGGCGGAGGTGAGCGATATCGCCAACGCCATTTTCATGGGGACGGACGCCATTATGCTAAGCGGCGAAACGGCTTACGGAGATTATCCTGTGGAAGCGGTCCGGGTGATGACCCGGGTGGCGGATGCCAACGAATTGGTTTTGCCTCCCGATGCAGGGCGGAGTTTGGTGCGGATCAACAACGAAATTACAGCCGCCTTAGCCCGGGTCGCGGTGAAAACTACGACCATGTTGCCCATCCGGGCGATCGTTGTGGATACCCTGACCGGGCGTACGGCACGATACCTGTCGGCTTTTCGGGGAGAACAACCGGTATACGCCCGCTGTTACAACCCGATGGTCATGCGGGAACTCTCCCTCTCCTTTGGCGTGCACCCCTATTTCACCCTCAAACCGAGTTCCCGCGACGAATTTATCCGGGATATTCCGGAAGTATTGATGAAAGACGGGTACCAAGAGGACGATCTGATCCTGGTCATAGGCGGCAGCTTTGGACATGTCCGGGGCGCCTCCTTCATGGAGATCTGCAAAATCAGCGATATTTCTTAGGGTCTGCTTAAACAAACCCTAAGGAAATAGCTTCAACGGAAAATTCAAACAAACTCTTATTTTTTCTCTTTCAGAATATCCCGGATCTCGGTCAACAACGTCTCTTCCTTACTTGGAGCGGGCGGGGCCGGAGGAACTTCCGCTGCCTTCTTTTTAAAGCTGTTCAGGGCTTTTACCATCATGAAAATGGAGAATGCGATGATCAGAAAATCCAGGGTTGTCTGAATAAAGGTCCCGATGTTGATGGTGACCGGAGCGACGGCATTGCCGGCAGCATCTGTGGTCGCATGTTGCAGCGTGAGCACTAAGTCGCTGAAATTCACTCCTCCGATCAATAAACCGATCGGGGGCATAATGATGTCGCTGACCAGGGACGAAACAATTTTACCGAAGGCACCTCCGATAATGATACCTACCGCCATGTCTATGACATTTCCTTTGACGGCGAAAGCTTTAAATTCTTTTAAAAGGCTCATAAATTTGTTTTTAACGGTAAAAATTCTTTTACAAAGATACATCATAGTACGGATTGTTTTTCAACAGGTTCGGATAACTTTTCTTTTTTTTTAATTTTACACTAACTTTGCGAAGCACCGCAAAGAACGAAAGTGAGAAGTTTTTAAACAGACTCTAAACATGGAGAAATATACAAAACAGGTAAAAATACACAACCACTACACCGATTTCCGGGGCTCTTTGTTCGTAAAGATACTTTGCGACCTGCTGAACGACGTCGCCGAAGAACAGACGGAACTACTGGGAGTAGATGTCGGTACCCTGAACAAAGAGGGACAGACCTGGATGCTGCACCGCTTGCACCTGGTGCTGGGCCGGATGCCCGGAAAGGACGAGGAGGTGACCATAGAAACCTGGCCTTCCGGAATAGACCGCCTCTTTACCCTCCGGGACTACCGGATGTTGCAGCCCGGTGTTGGGGAACTGGTGCGGGGCACTTCGGAATGGATGCTCATCGACCTGAACCGGCGCCGGCCTGTCCGTCCTTCCGGAAAATTGACGGAATTAAGCACGCACCACGCTATCGAAAAAATAGAAATACCGTACCGCCTGAATGAAAAAGAGGTGCGGGAGATGGAGATGAGTTGCTGCCGTCCTTTTGTTGCCACGTTCGATAACATCGATTTTAACGGACATGTCACACAGGCCTCTTACATGCGCTGGCTTACCAATGCACTCCCGTTCGGGTTTTTACAACAACACCTGCTGACAGAGGCCGAAGTCCTTTACGAACACGAGATCCTGCCTGACAGCTCCATCTATTCGTACTACCGGCTCTTTCCCGGTGAGCGCGAAACCGTTGTCCGCCACCAGATTAGGGACGAAGAAAAGAAACGCATCC
>DBDA01000023.1:0-209 GCA_002293375.1 Odoribacter sp. UBA944 | reverse complement strand
TGTTCCGTGCGTGTTCCGTAGGTATTCCGTAGGTATTCCGTAGGTATTCTGTAGGCTGAACAGCAAAAGAAAAACGTGTGCAGGAGGAGAATTTGCAAGATAAAAACTGCGCTGTTCCACAAACCTCACACAACAAAAAAAGGATCTCGAAACGAGACCCTTTGAGCGGAAAACGAGACTCTGCCTCTCGTCTCCGTTATGCTCTGTAA
>DBDA01000043.1:1074-38033 GCA_002293375.1 Odoribacter sp. UBA944 | reverse complement strand
GCATTGTCGGCCTCATCGTCAATTTATGAGCAGCGATTGGGTCGTAATTCTCTTCTCTCCATCAACATCTCTGGCCTGTGATTGCAACCAAACATTACAGATATATCATTCTTCATTTTTACCACACTTATCACAATAGGAGAATCAACATCTTCCCTTGCAAAAGCTATCCCGCAAAAAAAATCTACATCCCCCCTTGTGAAAACGCAACAAATCTCGTATATTACACACAAACCGGCATCCCGGAGATAAAAAATACCTTCCCCCAACACATCTCCCGGAAATACAACACCCCACCGATTTATACACCATCTACAAACGGTATAACGCCGATCTATGGACGGTCTAACGACGGTATAATGACGGTATAACGACAGTATACTAAAGGCAGAGTAAAGGCAGAGAAGGATCTATACAGACAAAAAACTCCCAACAACAAAAATTTAGATTATTTCCCGGAATTATTTACTATATTCGTCGCCACAATACACCCAAAACATGACACTAAACAATATTGTACAGCTGTTGGACCTGACAGTAGCCTGCGGAGAAGAAAAACTATCCTGGGAGATCGCCCGGGCATTTGCCGCCGACCTGCTGGGCGATGTCCTGCGGCTGAACGCAACGGACGCCATCCTGATCACCGGCCTGGCCAATCCCCAGGTGATCCGGACCGCCGAACTATCCGATATTCCCTCGATCCTGTTCGTTCGGAACAAACCGATCACCCCGGAAATGATGGAGATCGCCAGGGAGAGCGGCATTGTGCTCCTGCAGTGCAAACACACCATGTTCAAAACCTGCGGCGAACTGTACAAAGCCGGGTTGAAATCTATTTACTAACAGCCGGAAACATGGAATTCAACTACACCATAGAGCGAGGAAACTTCTCCGGCGCCGGGGTTGCCTCCAGCAACATCAAAAAGGTCCTCAAACAACTGAACGTGGACAACGCCCTGATCAAACGGGTCGTGATAGCATTGTACGAAGCAGAGATCAACGTAGTGGCGCATGCCTGGGAAGGACAGATCCATGTCCGGATCAAACCCCACGCCATTGAAATGGTCATTGCCGACAAAGGGCCGGGGATCCCGGACATCGACCGGGCCATGCAAGAGGGGTATTCCACCGCCTCACCGGAAGTCCGGGCCATGGGTTTCGGGGCCGGTATGGGACTTCCCAACATCCGGAAAAACTGCGACGAACTGAACATTGAATCGAAAATCAACGTAGGTACCACAGTCACCATGATCATCCACCTGTAACCGAAACAACATGGAAGGGGAAGCGTTTTACCATGCACTAAAGATCACAGAAGCAGCCTGTACCGGCTGCACACACTGCATGCATGTATGCCCCACCTCCGCCCTCCGCATCCGGAACGGAAAAGCCGTACTCAACGAAGCAGCCTGCATCGACTGCGGCGTATGCCTGAAAAGCTGTCCGCAACGGGCGATCATCGTAGAACAGGACGACTTCAACAAAATCTTCCAATTCAAATACCGGGTCATTCTGATCCCCACCGTACTGATGGGGCAGTTTCCCGAAGAAGTAACCGAAGAACAGATCTTTTCCGAACTGCACAACATGGGGTTCCACTACGTGATGGAAGTCGACAAAGCGACCGGCATCATCGCAGACGAGACCCGGGAGTAC
The DNA here is from genome assembly GCA_002293375.1 of Odoribacter sp. UBA944. Taxonomy (GTDB): domain Bacteria; phylum Bacteroidota; class Bacteroidia; order Bacteroidales; family Marinifilaceae; genus UBA944. Next base: position 36,377 of record DBDA01000043.1, on the reverse strand, counting down.
ATGAAAAAAAACGCACACCTGAAACCCTTTATATCCAGTTCGTGCCCCGCCATCGTCCGGCTGATACAGGTCCGCTTCCCCTCCCTGATCAAACACATCATCCGGCTAAAACAGGTAATGGACACCGCCGCCATCTACGCCCGGAAAAAATTCATCGACCAGGGGATCCCCGAAGCCGACATCGGGGTCTTTTTCGTGACCCAGTGCGCCGCCAAGATCGCCGCTATCAAAAGCCCCGTCGGAGAAGACCGTTCCTCCGTAGACGGGGTGGTCAACATGGATTTCATGTACAACAAAATCCTGCTGGCCCTGAAAAAAAACAAAGACAAAGCAGTGGTTCCCGTACCGGAACAGTACCACCTGCCGCCGGAATCCATCAACTGGACACTGACCGGCGGAGAGGCTTCCCACTACGATGGGCGTTGCCTCTGCATCGATGAAATCCACAACGTCATCGAGATCCTGGAAAAATTGGAAAACGACGAACTGCCGGAGATCGATTTTCTGGAATTGCGGGCCTGCGACCACTCCTGCGCCGGAGGCGTACTGACCGCCAACAACCGCTTTCTGACCATCGAACGGCTGCACAAACGGATAGACATCTACCGGAAAAACAACTATGTGACCGTAAACAAAATGCCCCTCTACCGGGATTTCCTGCACGACCAGATCCAACTGACCGGCGAGATCCATCCCCGCTCCATCGAAAAATTAGACGAAAACAGGTTGGTCGCCATGGAAAAGATGCAGAAGATCACCCGGATCCTGGAGGTACTTCCCCGGATCGACTGCGGCGCCTGTGGGGCCCCCTCCTGCGAAGCCCTGGCCAAAGACATCGTACAGGGAAAAGCCAAACTGGACCAATGCATCTTCCGGCAGAAGATCCTGACGGAAAACGGGCAGATCACACCGAAAGAGTCGACCGAACTGCTGGCGAAGATCTGGGGAAAAGACAAATTGAACAAAAACAAAAAAGACAAAGAATAAACACAAACACATGAATGTAGCGGAATTAGCGGAAAAACTCCGGTTGGAAGTTTGTTGCGGAGCATCCGGCCTGGACCGGGAGATCAAAGGCGGATACGCCTCAGACCTGTTGAGCGACGTCATGGGAAACGCCGAAGAGGGCCAGGTCTGGATCACCTTGCAAACACACAAAAACATCATGGCCATCGCCTCCCTGAAAGAGTTGGCGGCCATTGTGCTGGTAAAGGGATACCAGCCGGAAGAGGAGGCCCGGGAAGAGAGCGAAGCGGAAGGACTCCCCATTTTAATGACCGGCAAACAGGCTTTCGAGATCACCGGCGAAATTTACGAACTGCTGAAAAACACAACATCCGCCCCGCCCCTCTAATGCTACGCGCCGACCTGCATATACACACCACCCTCTCCCCCTGCGGCGATCTGGACATGAGCCCGGCCGCCATCCTCCGGGCCGCCCGGGAGAAACAGTTGCACATCATCGGCATCACCGACCACAACTCCACCCGGCAAGCCCCACTGATCCGGGAGTTGGGAGCGGAACAAGGGATCTTTGTCCTGACGGGGGCCGAGGTAACCACCCGCGAAGAGATCCATTGTTTGGTTTTTTTACCCGACAACGAGCGGCTTTCCCGCTTCCAGGAATATCTGGACCTACACCTGCCTCCCTTTCCGAACAAACCGGAAAAATTCGGTTTCCAGGTAGTGGTAGACGCAGAAGAGAACATCCTGTACGAAGAGGAAAAAACACTGCTCTCCGCCATCGACCAAAGCATGGAAGAATTGGAAAAAGAGGTACACCGGCTGGAAGGGATCTTTATCCCGGCCCACATCGACAAAAAGCGTTTCAGCATATTATCTCAGCTGGGATTTGTACCGTCCGGCCTCCGCTGTGAAGCGCTGGAACTGAGCGCCCACACTACGCCGGAGGATTTCCTGTTGCAACACCCCTACCTGAAAGAGTACCGTTTTACCCGCTCCTCCGACGCCCACTATCCGCAGGACATCGGTAAAACATCCATCGAATTGGAGCTGGAACAACCGGATTTTTACCGGATCCGGGAGGCGCTACAAAAGGGATGTTTCCGGTAAAATCCGGAATACGCCGAAAATTCCGGAACGCAATCGTTGTACATCTTCAAATTTAAACTAATTTTGAGGCGATTTATTCTTTTTTAGAGGCCAACCGGCCCAAAATAGAACAAATTGAAAGTGGTTTAAGTGAAAGATCTCTCTTCGCACATTTTGGATATCGTCCAGAACTCCATCAGGGCCAATGCTCTGCGGATCGACATTGAGTTGGAAGAAGACCTTGCCAGGGACCGGTTGACCGTGCGGATAGAAGACGACGGAAGCGGGATGGACGAAGAGACCCTCCGGCGGGTGCGGGACCCGTTTTACACCAGCCGGACGGTCCGCAAGGTAGGTTTGGGAATACCGCTCCTGTTACAGAATGCGGAACGCACAGGCGGCGCTGTCACCATAGAATCCGCCTTGGGAAAAGGAACGGTGCTCAAAGCCTCTTTTGCCCATTCCCACATCGACCGCCCTCCTCTGGGAGACATGGCCGGAACGATCGCCCTGCTGGCGGCTGCCAACCCGGAGCGGGAGTTTCTCTACCGGCACACATCCGGAAAGGGGGAGTACCTGTTCGATACCCGGGAAGTAAAAGAGCTGTTGGGAAACGTACCGCTCAATGATCCGGAGATCGTCCGGGCCATCCGGACGTTGATCGCGGAAAATGTTTCGGAGATCAGCGAAGAGCGGTAACACAAAAAAACATTGAAAAACAACACTGAAAATCAAATATATGGATAAAATCAAAACACTGGCCGACCTGAAAAAGATCAGAGACCATGTACAGGCTAAAATAGACCTGCGCGAAAAAAGTGAAAATACCGAAAATATGGTACAGATCAAAGTAGCCATGGGCACCTGCGGCATCTCGGTCGGAAGCAAAGAGACCATGGCCTGGTTTCTGGACCATCTGGAAGAAAACGGGATCCGGGCGGTCGTAACACAGACCGGATGCATGGGATACTGCTCGTACGAACCGACCGTAGAGATCACCAAGCCCGGCAAGGAACCGATCGTATTCGGCCATGTCACTCCCAAAAAAGCGGAAGAGATCACGCAGAAATACTTGAAAAAAGACGAATTGGTAGAGGGCATCCTGCCGGCCAATTACGACACCATCGAAGGGATCAAATAGCAAAACAGGAACTTCAAAATATCATTTACCCATGAGTTATAAAATGCATATTCTGGTCTGCGGAGGTACCGGTTGCCGGGCTTCAGCCGGTCAGAACATCATCGAAAAATTGCAGGAGAGTCTGAAAGAACAGCATTTAGACAACGAAGTACAGGTCATCGCCACCGGCTGCTTCGGGTTCTGCGAAAAAGGGCCGATCGTAAAGATCATGCCGGACAACACCTTTTACGTGCAGGTGAAACCGGAAGACGCCCCGGAAATCATACGCGAACACATCATCAAAGGCCGCAAAGTAGAACGGTTGCTGTACAAGGATCCCGAACGGAAAACCGCCGTCAGCGACTCCAAACACATGGGGTTCTACAAAAAACAATTGCGGATCGCTTTGCGGAACTGCGGTTTTATCGATCCCGAAAACATCGAAGAGTACATCGGACGGGACGGATACGCCGCCTTGGCCAAATGCCTTTCCGAACTGAAACCGGAAGAGGTGATAAAGGAAATCAAACTCTCCGGCCTGCGGGGACGTGGAGGCGGCGGTTTCCCGACCGGCCTGAAATGGGAGTTCGCCCGGAAATACCAGGCAGACCAGAAATACGTGGTGTGTAACGCGGACGAAGGGGACCCCGGCGCCTTTATGGACCGCTCCATCATGGAGGGCGACCCGCACTCCGTCATTGAAGCCATGGCCATCTGCGGGTACAGCATCGGCGCCGATAAAGGGTTGGTATACATCCGTGCCGAATATCCCCTGGCCATCGAACGATTGCGCATCGCCATCCGGCAGGCGGAAGAGTACGGGTTGCTGGGAACGAATATTCTGGGCACCGGTTTCGATTTTACCATCGAGATCCGCTACGGGGCGGGAGCATTTGTGTGCGGAGAGGAAACCGCGCTGATCCACTCCATGGAGGGGCAACGCGGAGAACCGACCACCAAACCGCCTTTCCCGGCGGAATCCGGCTACAACGGGAAACCGACCAACGTAAACAATGTGGAGACGCTGGCCAACATCCCGGTCATCCTGACCAAAGGGGCCGAGTGGTTCAACAAAATAGGCACAGAAAAATCAAAGGGCACAAAAGTGTTCGCCCTGGCCGGAAAGATCAACAACGTCGGATTGATCGAGGTACCGATGGGTACCACGCTGCGCGAAGTGATCTACGAAGTGGGCGGCGGCATCAAAGACAATAAAAAATTCAAAGCGGTACAGACCGGCGGCCCGTCCGGGGGATGCCTGACGGAAAAACACCTGGACACCCCGATCGATTTCGACAACCTGATCGCAGCCGGTTCCATGATGGGATCGGGCGGTATGATCGTTATGGACGAAGACGACTGCATGGTAGCCGTAGCCAAATTCTACCTGGAGTTTATCGTGGAAGAGTCCTGCGGGAAATGCTCGCCCTGCCGCATCGGCAACAAGCGCCTGCTGGAGATCCTCACCCGGATCACAGAGGGCAAAGGTTCCATGAACGATCTGGAAACACTGGACAACCTGAGCAAAGTCATCAAGGATACGGCACTTTGCGGTCTGGGACAAACCTCCCCGAACCCGGTACTCTCCACGCTGGAAAATTTCCACGACGAATATGTGGCGCACATCCGCGACCACAAATGCCCGTCCGGCCAGTGCAAAGCCCTGTTGTCTTATAAGATCGACCCGAAACTGTGCGTAGGCTGTACGTTGTGCGCCCGCAACTGTCCCGTGGACGCCATCATCGGTGAACGGAAAGAACCGCATTTCATCGATACGGCCAAATGTATCAAGTGCGGTACCTGTATTGACAAGTGTAAATTTAAAGCCATCAGTGTTGTATAAAATTATGGAATCCAGGATAACTTTACAGATAGATAACCGTCCCGTCGAGGTCGCTCCGGGAACGACCATCTTAGACGCAGCAAAGGGGATCGGCATCAACATTCCCTCCCTCTGCTACATGAACCTCGAAAACATGTGCATCACCAACCTTCCGGCCTCCTGCCGCTTGTGTGTGGTAGAGGTGGAAGGGCGCCGGAATTTAGCCCCGGCATGCGCCACCCGTTGCGAAAATGGGATGAAAATAAAGACCAGCACGCTCCGGGTGATGAATGCGCGAAAAACCGTGTTGGAACTGATCCTGTCCGACCACCCCAATGATTGCCTGATCTGTCCGAAATCCGGCAACTGCGAATTGCAAAACCTGGCCGTTAAGCTGAAGATCCGGGAGATCCCGTTTGCCGGAGAACAGAACAGCTACACCGTCGAAACCTCCCCGTCCCTCATCCGGGACATGGGCAAGTGTATCTTTTGCCGGCGGTGCGAGATGATGTGCAACGAGGTGCAGACCGTCGGAGCATTGGGGGCCGTGAACCGCGGATTCTCTTCCGTGATCTCGACAGCTTTCCACCAACCGTTGGGCCACTCCGAATGCACTTTCTGCGGACAATGCGTAGCAGTTTGTCCCGTGGGTGCGCTGACGGAGATGGACCACACCAACCACTTGCTGAGCGACCTGAACAACCCGGAAAAAACGGTCATTGTACAAACCGCCCCGGCCGTACGCGCCGCCTTAGGCGAAGAGTTCGGCATGCCGGCAGGCGTTTCCGTCACCGGAAAAATGGCGGCCGCTTTGCGCCAATTGGGTTTTGACAAGGTGTTTGACACCGATTTTGCCGCCGACCTGACCATCATGGAAGAAGCCACCGAGTTCCTGGACCGCTTCAAGAACGGCTGGGACATGCCCATGATCACCAGTTGCTCGCCNNTGCTGCCCGGCGTGGGTGAACTTTTTTGAGTACCACTTCCCGGATATGCTGGACATCCCCTCCACGGCCCGCTCCCCGCAACAGATGTTCGGATCGATCGCCAAAACGTACTGGGCGGAAAAGATGGGCATACCGCGGGAAAACCTCGTCGTGGTCTCCATCATGCCCTGTCTGGCCAAGAAATACGAGTGCGCCCGCGAAGAGTTCCAGGTAAACGGAGATCCGGATGTGAACTACTCCATCTCCACCCGCGAACTGGCCTCCCTCATCAAGCGCGCCAACATCGACTTTCTCCGGCTGGCGGACGAAGAGTTCGACCGTCCCCTGGGTGAATCCACCGGGGCCGGCGTCATCTTCGGCGCTTCCGGCGGCGTGATGGAAGCGGCTTTGCGGACAGCTTACGAACTCTACACCGGCAAGAAATTGGACAAAGTAGAGTTTGAAGCGGTACGGGGGTTGCAACACATCAAAAAAGCAACCATTGACCTGAACGGGACGAAACTAAATGTCGGCATCGCCCACGGCTTGGGGAACGCCCGGAAACTGCTGGAAGAGATCCGTGCCGGCAAATCGGAGTTCCACGCCATTGAGATCATGGCCTGCCCTGGCGGTTGCATCGGCGGAGGTGGACAGCCCCTGCACCGCGGCGATTCCAGCCTGCTGAAAGCGCGTTCGGAAGCCCTCTACCGGGAAGACGCCGAAAAACCGCTCCGCAAATCGCACGAAAATCCGGACATCATCAAGCTGTACGAGGAGTTTTTGGGCAAACCGATGAGCGAAAAAGCGCACCATCTGTTGCACACGCACTATTTTTGTAAAAAATAAACAGTCCTACCATGTCTGAAATCAAATTAGCTGAAAATAAAATCAAAGAACTGGAACAGGTTTGCACCGAACACGGAAACCGGCCCGGAGAATTGATCAATGTGCTGCACAAGGCGCAGAGCATATTCGGATACCTTCCCCGCGAAGTGCAGGAGATCGTAGCCTGTAAACTGGGAATCCCTGTTTCCAAAGTGTACGGGGTGGTCACCTTTTATTCGTTCTTTACCATGACCCCGAAAGGGGAACATCCCATCTCCGTCTGCATGGGGACCGCCTGCTACGTGCGGGGGGCTGAAAAGGTACTGGATGAATTTAAACGGACGCTCGGCCTCAATGTAGGCGAAACCTCCGCCGACGGCAAATTCTCCCTCTCCAGCCTCCGCTGTGTCGGGGCCTGCGGGCTGGCTCCCGTCGTATTGATCGGAGAGAAAGTGTACGGCCGCGTCGTCCCCGGCGATGTTGAAAAGATCCTCAAGGAACTGAACTAAACAATGGCCCCTGCTGACCCAGGGGCCATTGTGTATTCAATTTACAGAACATGAACCTGACATTATTTGTGGTCGTACTGATCACCGCCGTTGTATTGGTCGTAGCCGCGCTGGGAATCGCCCGGCTTGTCTCTCCCCGTTCCTACAACAAACAGAAAGGAGAAGCCTACGAGTGCGGGATTCCCACCCGGGGAGGCGCCCGGATGCAATTCAAAGCAGGGTACTACCTGTTCGCCATCCTGTTCCTGCTGTTCGACGTGGAAACCGTCTTTCTCTTCCCGTGGGCCGTTACCATCCGAGACCTGGGGACCGGCGGGTTGATCAGTATTCTGTTCTTCTTGCTGGTATTGGTACTGGGGTTGGCATACGCTTGGAAAAAAGGAGCGTTGGAATGGAAATAAAGATCAAATCGATGAAATACGAAGAGTTCAACGATAACGAATATCTTGAACAGCTTCACGCAGCAGGCGCCAATGTGTTGGTCGGGAAATTGGACGATCTGATCAACTGGGGGCGCGCCAATTCGCTGTGGCCCCTGACATTCGCCACCAGTTGCTGCGGCATTGAATACATGGCGGTCGGGGCTGCCCGCTACGATTTTGCCCGGTTTGGGTTTGAGGTGACCCGCGCCAGTCCCCGCCAGGCAGACTTTATTGTGGTGGCGGGCACCATCGTACACAAAATGGCCCCCGTACTGAAACGGCTCTACGACCAGATGGCCGAACCCAAGTACGTCATTGCCATGGGGGCCTGCGCTATCTCCGGCGGACCCTTCAAGAACTCCTACCACGTTGTCAAAGGGGTGGACACCATCATTCCGGTAGATGTTTATGTACCGGGGTGCCCTCCCCGTCCGGAGGCGTTGTTGTACGGAATCATGCAATTGCAACGGAAGATCAAGGTGGAAAAATTCATCGGCTCCGTCAACCGAAAAGAGAAAAAATGCTGACAGAAGAGATAAAATCCATTCTTCCGGAAGGAGCTTCCTTCGAGGAAGAAAACCCGGCAACCATCAGCGTGCCACCGACTGTCTGGCACACATTTGCCCGGCAACTGCGGGACAAAGCGGAGTTGCACTTTGACTACTTAGCCTGCCTGACAGGCATGGATTGGGGCGACGCGCTGGGAATTGTCTGTTTACTGGAATCTACCGTACACCGCCACGCCATCCGGGTCAGGATAGCCGCCGCCGACCGGCGGAATCCGGAGCTTCCCAGCGTATACGATGTCTGGAAGAGCGCCGATCTAAACGAACGGGAGGTGTTCGACTTTTTCGGCATCCACTTTATCAACCACCCCGATATGCGGCGGCTCTTCCTGCGGAACGACTGGGTAGGATATCCGCTCCGCAAGGACTATGACGCCGGGGACAACAACAATCCGGTCCGGTTGGAGAGCGACGAAACGCCGGACGCCACCTTCTCCTTCGAAGAGGACAGCGAGGGAGAGATCCGGGAAAAAGAACACATCCTGTTCGAAGAGGACGAATACGTGGTCAACATCGGGCCGCAACACCCGGCCACACACGGCGTACTGCGCTTCCGGGTAGCGCTGGAAGGCGAGAACGTCAAAAAATTGGACGTCTACTGCGGATACATCCACCGGGGCATCGAGAAGATGTGCGAAAGCCTCACATACCCACAAATGCTGGCGCTGACCGACCGGCTGGATTACCTGTCGGCTCACCAAAACCGGCATGCACTCTGCCTCTGCATCGAAGAGGCGCTGGGCATTGAAGTGCCGGAACGGGCCAAATACATCCGGACCATTATGGACGAACTGAACCGGATCTCCTCCCACCTGTTGTTCTGGTCGGCCCTCTGTATGGACCTGGGAGCTCTAAGCGCCTTTTTTTACGGCTTCCGGGACCGGGAAAAGGTGTTGGATATGCTGGAGGCGACCACCGGCGGAAGATTGATCCAAAACTACAACGTCATCGGAGGGGTAGCAGCGGACATCCAACCCGATCTGGTCCGTCAAATCAAGGAGTTTTTAGTCTACCTGCCTCCCATGCTGAAGGAGTACCACCAGATATTTACCGGAAATATCATTGCCCGTCAACGGATGCAACAGATCGGCGTCCTTTCGCGGGAAGCCGCTATCTCCTATGGAGTGACCGGCCCCTCCGGCAGGGCTTCCGGCTGGGCCTGCGACGTCCGGAAAAAATCTCCTTACGGGGTTTACGACAAAGTCGAATTCAAAGAGATCGTCCATACCGAAGGGGATTCGTTTGCCCGGTATACCGTCCGGATCGAAGAGTTGCAGGAGTCCCTGCGGATCCTGGAGCAGTTGGCAGATAACATCCCGGCCGGCGATTTTGCGGTCAAGGCCAAACCCATCGTTAAACTGCCCGAAGGCGCTTACTACAAAAGCGTAGAGGCCAGCCGGGGAGAGTTCGGGGTCTACATGGAAAGCCGGGGAGAGAAATACCCGTACCGTGTCAAGTTCCGCTCCCCTTGCCTGCCCTTGGTATCGGTTGTTGACCTGCTGGCCCGGAACAACAAGATCGCCGACCTGATCGCCATCGGCGGTACCCTGGATTACGTTGTACCCGATATCGACAGATAAAGAGTTGAATTATGTTTGATTTTACCGTTGTCACACAGTGGGTAGACCAATTCCTGCGGAGCTTTCTGCCGGCAGAAATAGCTATACTGGCTGAATTTGTACTGATCGGGCTCTGCCTGCTGGCCGGATATGCGCTCATCGCACTCGTACTGATCTATGCAGAGCGGAAAATATGCGCCTTTTTCCAGTGCCGCATCGGCCCCGACCGGGTAGGCCCCTTCGGACTCATGCAGAGTTTTGCTGATATGATCAAAATGTTGATCAAGGAATTGATCGACATCAACCACGTCGACCGGTTCCTCTTTAATCTGGCACCGTTCGTCGTGATCATCGCCTCGGTGCTGGCTTTCGGTTGCATCCCGTTTGCCAAAGGATTGCAGGTGTTGGATTTCAACGTGGGGATCTTTTTCCTCATCGCCGTCTCCTCCATCGGCATCGTCGGCATTTTGCTGGCCGGCTGGTCAAGCAACAACAAATACTCCCTCATCGGGGCCATGCGGAGCGGAGCGCAGATGATCAGTTACGAACTCTCCATAGGCCTCTCCATCCTGACGATGGTGGTATTCGCCGGTACCATGCAACTCTCCATCCTTGTGGAGAACCAGGCCGACGGTTGGTTTATCTTCCGGGGACACCTGCCGGCCCTCATCGCCTTTGTCGTTTACTTGGTGGCCGGAACAGCGGAGACCAACCGCGGGCCGTTCGACCTGCCCGAAGCAGATTCGGAACTCACAGCCGGATATCACACCGAATATTCCGGGATGCACTTCGGATTTTTCTACTTAGCCGAATACCTGAACATGTTTATCGTAGCTTCGGTGGCTTCCACCCTCTTCCTCGGCGGTTGGATGCCGCTGCACGTTGCGGGCTGGGAGGGCTTTAACCGGGTGATGGATCATATCCCTTCCGTGGTCTGGTTCTTTGGAAAAGCAGCCGTCGTCATCTTTATCATCATGTGGTTCAAGTGGACATTCCCTCGCTTGCGGATCGACCAGTTGTTGCGGCTCGAATGGAGGTACCTGCTTCCGCTCAACCTGCTCAACCTTTTGCTGATGGTCGTTGTGGTGGTCTTTAAACTTCATTTTTAACAGCCGGACATGAAGAGTACTCCCAATTACATACACGGTTTTCTCAGCGGGCTTGAGTCGCTGTTAACCGGAATGAGAACCACCCTCCGGATCTTTTTCCGGAAGAAGGTGACCGAAAAATACCCGGAGAACCGGGCCACCCTGAAAATAGCCGAACGGTTCCGGGGCGAATTGGTGCTACCACACAACGAGCGGAACGAACACCAATGCATCGCCTGCGGTATATGCGAAATGAATTGTCCCAACGCCACCATCCGGATCGTTTCGGAGGTACAGCCCGATGAAACGGGGAAAAACAGAAAGGTGCTGACAGCCTGGCACTACGACCTGGGGAGTTGCATCTTTTGCCAACTCTGCGTACAGACCTGCCCGCAGAACGCAATCCGGTTCCTGCCGACCTTTGAACACGCGGTCTTTACCCGCGAGAAACTGTTCCGCCGCCTGGACCGGAAGGGTTCCCGGCTGGCAGCCAAGCCACAAACAACACCCACACCGCAAACACCGGCCGGTAATCAATAACTTACAAACCATTGCCATGAACCATTTGTTCCACGACGCTGTTTTTTTCATATTGGCAACCGTTATTGTGGTCTGCTCCATACTGACCGTCACTACCAAACGGATTCTCCGGTCGGCAACCTACCTGCTCTTTGTGCTGTTCGCCACGGCCGGGATCTATTTCCAGTTGAACTACTCCTTTTTGGGAGCCGTACAGTTGACCATTTACGCGGGAGGAATCATCATTCTTTTTGTATTTTCCATCCTGCTGACCAGCCCGTCCGGCGACCGGGCGCACAAACTGAAAAACAGCCGGATGGTGGCCGGACTGGTGGCAGCGTTGTCCGGAGCGGCCATCTGTATCTTCCTGACCCTGACACACACCTTTGCNNGCTCCCTCCCGCCTCTCCGGAGGTGAATTACCGATGAAAACGGTAGGGAACGCTCTGATGGGGACCGGGAAATACCAGTACCTGTTACCTTTTGAAGCCATCACGGTTTTGCTGCTGGCCTGTATTATCGGGGGAATCGTCATCGCCCGGAAAAGATAAGTATTTGCAATACGTACAACTATGGAAATAAAAATGGAATATTACCTGGTGATCAGCACCATCATGTTTTTCGCCGGGATCTACGGTTTTATCACCCGGCGGAACCTGTTGGCCGTTCTGATCTCCATTGAACTGATCCTGAACTCGGTCGACATCAACTTTGCCGTCTTCAACCGCTACCTCTTTCCGGAACAGTTGGAAGGATTCTTTTTCTCCCTGTTCGCCATCGGCCTCTCCGCCTGCGAAACAGCCATCGCTATCGCCATCATTATAAATATTTACCGGAACATCCGGAACATCCAGATCAAAAACCTCAACCGGATGAAAGATTGACCTTATGGAATATACACTCCTCATTCCACTCCTGCCGCTCCTCTCCTTTCTGCTGATCGGACTGGCGGGAACAAAATTAAAACCGGCCGCGGCCGGCGGCATCGGAACGCTCTCCCTGGCATTGTCCGCCGGGCTCTCCTTCCTGGCGGCCGGACACTATTTTTTCACCGCCCGGGTAGCAGGCGTATACGGAAAAATCGTCCCGTTCAACGTAGAGTGGCTCCGTTTTACGGAGGAACTCCACATCGACATGGGCATCCTGTTAGATCCCATTTCCGTGCTGATGCTCGTGGTCATCACCACCGTATCCCTGATGGTGCACCTCTACAGTCTGGGGTATATGAAAGGCGAAAAGGGATTCCAGCGCTACTACGCCTTCCTCTCCCTCTTCACCTTCTCCATGCTGGGATTGGTGATGGCGACCAACATCTTCCAGATGNNTTCCAGATGTACATCTTCTGGGAGTTGGTGGGGGTGTCATCCTACCTGCTGATCGGTTTCTACTACGCCAAACCGGAAGCGGTAGCCGCCGCCAAAAAAGCCTTTATTGTGACCCGCTTTTCCGACCTGGGCTTCCTGATCGGCATTCTATTGCTTTCGTATTACACCCACACATTCGACTTCGACCTGCTAACCTCCGGCAACAGCGGGCTGTTTGCCGGGGCTGCCGGCACGACCTTCCTGGGATGTTCCGTGATCAGTTGGGCATTGGCGCTGATCTTTATAGGGGGGGCCGGCAAATCCGCCCTCTTTCCGCTGCACATCTGGCTACCGGACGCCATGGAGGGCCCAACCCCTGTTTCCGCCCTCATTCACGCCGCCACCATGGTTGTTGCAGGCGTCTTTCTGGTAGCCCGCCTTTTTCCAGTCTACCACGCAGAAGCCCCCGAAGTGCTGGCCGGGATCGCCGTCGTCGGGGCAATCACCTCGCTCTACGCAGCCATTGTCGCCTGCGTTCAGACAGACATTAAACGGGTGCTGGCCTTCTCCACCATCTCACAGATTGGTTTTATGATGGTCGGCCTGGGCGTTTCCGGTATGGGCGGGCACGACGGGCTCGGATACATGGCCTCCCTGTTCCACCTCTTTACACACGCCATGTTCAAGGCGTTGCTCTTCCTGGGGGCCGGCGCCATTATCCACGCCGTGCACAGCAACGAGATGGCACGGATGGGCGGCTTGCACAAATACCTGCCCATTACCCACCTGACATTTCTCATCGCCTGCTTAGCTATTTCGGGCATCCCTCCCTTCTCCGGCTTTTTCAGCAAAGACGAGATACTGGCCGCCGCCTTTCACTTCAGCCCGGTATTGGGCACGGTCATGAGTTTTACAGCAGCCCTGACGGCATTTTACATGTTCCGGCTCTATTACCGCATCTTTTGGGGGAGTCCCGCTTCTTATGGACCCAACGAACACGCCCCGCACGAGGCGCCGGTTTCCATGACTGCCCCCTTGATTTTCCTGGCCTGTATCACATTGGTCGCCGGGTTTATTCCATTCGGCCGGTTTGTTACCAACGACGGTGCGACCTACACCATCCATTTGGATTGGAAAATTGCCGGGGCCAGCGTGGCGATTGCCGGGACCGCCATCGGTTTGGCGACGCTCCTGTACCGGAAGGAGAATCCCGCCACCGGAAGATTGACAGCCGCCTTCCCGCGCCTGTACCGCGCTGCCTGCAAACGGTTCTACATCGACGAGCTCTACCTGTTCGTCACCAAAAAGATTATTTTCAACGGCATCTCCCGGCCGATCGCCTGGTTTGACCGCCACATCATCGACGGGGCCCTGAACGGAACCGCGTCCCTGACGGAAAAACTCTCCCTGGCTATCCGGGGATTGCAGTCCGGGCATGTCCAGCAATACGCCTTGCTGACCCTTGGCGGCACCCTGCTCCTGATCCTGGGAGTTCTGTTGGTTTAACCCCCTCGAAAATCAAAAACCTATGAATATACTATCCCTGTTCGTACTGATCCCCCTGCTGATGATGGCCGGCCTTTTCTTCGCGGCCCGTCTGAAACAGATCCGTTGCGTAGTGACGGTCGGGGCCTCTCTCCTGCTGGCGCTGGCCATCGGTTTGGCCGTTGCCTATTTGGGAAAGCGAAGCGCCGGGCAGACGGCCGAAATGCTCTTTACCGCCGACACGGTGTGGTACGCCCCGCTGCACATCCACTACTCGGTCGGCGTAGACGGCGTATCCGTCGCCATGCTGCTCCTCTCCGCCATCATTGTGTTTACAGGGATTCTCGCTTCCTGGAAGACCGAATTCTTGCCAAAAGAGTACTTCCTGTGGTTCTGCCTGCTCTCCGTCGGCGTGTTCGGCTTTTTTATCTCCGTGGACCTCTTTACGATGTTCCTCTTTTACGAGGTTGCCCTCATCCCCATGTACCTGCTGATTGGCGTGTGGGGAAGCGGTAAAAAAGAGTACTCCGCCATGAAGCTGACCCTGATGCTGATGGGTGGTTCTGCGTTGCTGCTGCTCGGTATACTCGGCATCTATTTCTTCTCCGCCGCAGCCGGCGTTCCCAGCATGAACCTGTTGGAGATCGCCCGCACCGGCCTTCCGGTAGAGGCGCAACGCTGGCTCTTTCCGCTCGTTTTCACCGGGTTCGGCATATTGGGAGCCCTCTTTCCTTTCCACACCTGGTCGCCCGACGGCCACGCATCGGCCCCGACGGCCGTTTCCATGCTGCACGCGGGCGTATTGATGAAATTGGGGGGATACGGCTGTTTCCGGGTAGCTATTTACCTGATGCCGGAGGCCGCCCAGGAGCTCTCCTGGATCTTTATCATCCTGACCGGTATCAGCGTTGTTTACGGTGCTTACTCGGCCATCGTCCAGACCGATCTGAAATACATCAACGCCTACTCCTCCGTTAGCCACTGCGGATTGGTGCTGTTCGCTATCCTGATGCTGAACCAAACCGCCATGAACGGGGCCATCCTGCAGATGCTCTCCCACGGGTTGATGACCGCCCTCTTCTTTGCCCTGATCGGTATGATCTACGGACGCACCCACACCCGGGACATCCGCGAGATGGGAGGCTTGATGAAGGTCATGCCGTTCCTGGGAGCCTGCTATGTTATTGCCGGTCTGGCCTCCCTCGGACTGCCCGGATTAAGCGGGTTTGTAGCCGAAATGACCATCTTTGTCGGAGCCTTCCAACACGCGGACACCTTCCACCGGATCTTTACCATTGTTGCCTGTACCTCCATTGTCGCCACCGCCGTGTACATTTTACGGACAGTCGGCAAATTGCTGTACGGCCCCCTTCGCCGGGAGTACCTGCAACTCCCGGACGCTGCTTGGCACGAACGGCTCACCGCCATCCTGCTGATCACCGCCATTGCCGGCATCGGAGTGGCCCCGCTCTGGTTGTCCGACATGATCGGAGAGAGCCTGTCACCGATCATTGAACACCTTCAATAACCTCATTGATACGCAATACAAATGGATTTTTCAAATTTTACATACCTGCAAGAGGAGCTCTCCCTGATTGGCGTTATGGTACTCCTGCTGATCTACGACCTGTTCGGTTCCCCAAAGGGTCTGAAACATTTCCAATGGGTGGCCTGCCTGTTGCTGGGGCTCCATACGGTCTGGCACGCCCTTCCCGGTACAGGTACCGAAGGCAGCGCCTTTGGCGGTATGTACCTGAATTTTCCCATGGGAAACATCGTGAAGACCATTCTCAACATCGGCACATTGCTGGTATTCCTGCAGGCACGGAATTGGCTGGAAAGCGAAAAGACGGTCATCCGCCGCGGCGAATTTTACCTGTTGACACTCTCCACCCTCTTAGGCATGTACCTGATGATCTCCGCGGGCAACTTCCTGCTGTTTGTCATCGGATTGGAAACCGCCTCCCTCCCCTTAGCTGCGATGGTGGCCTTTGACAAATACAACAACGGTTCAGCCGAAGCGGGGGCCAAATACATTCTCTCCGCAGTCTTCGCCTCCGGACTCTCCCTGTACGGCATCTCCCTCATCTACGGAACCACCGGAACGCTCTATTTCACCGACATTCCGGCACACGTCACCGGCACTCCGCTGCAACTGGTGGCCTTTGTGCTCTTTCTGGCAGGCCTCGCTTTCAAACTCTCTCTGGTTCCTTTTCACCAATGGACGCCGGATGTATATGAAGGCGCCCCCACAGGCGTCACCGCCTACCTCTCCGTGGTCTCCAAAGGAGCGGCCGCTTTTGTATTGATGACCATCCTATACAAGGTTTTCGGCGGGCTGATCCACCAATGGCAAACCCTCCTGTACGGCATTATCATCATCACCATCACACTGGCAAACTTGTTCGCCATCCGCCAGCAAAATCTGAAACGTTTTCTAGCCTACTCTTCCATTTCGCAGGCCGGCTATATCCTGTTGGGGGGCATCAGCGGAACCGCCTTGGGAATGACGGGATTAGTATACTATGTATTGGTGTACATGTTCTCCAATTTAGCTGCCTTCGGTGTCATCACCATCGTCGAACAGCGCTCCGGAAAAATCACCATAGACGATTACAATGAGCTCTATACCACCCATCCGCGCCTTAGTTTTGTTCTGATGATCGCGCTCTTCTCCTTAGCAGGCATCCCTCCTTTTGCCGGCTTTTTCAGCAAATTCTTTATTTTTGCCGCCGCTGCCGAACAGGGATTTTATGTACTGGTGCTGATCGCCCTGCTAAATACCGTTCTGTCGCTATTTTACTACCTGCGGGTCATCAAAGCTGTGTTTATCAATAAAAACGAAAATCCCATCAGGCCTTTTCGCTCCGACAATTATACCCGCCTGAGTTTGACTATATGCTGTCTGGGAATTTTGTTTACCGGGTTTATCGGCCTGATCTACGAAAACATCCACCTCTTCAGCTTCGGCTCGTAAAGTGGCTGACCGATCTCTGTCCGGTTGTTATTTGACAACGAATCCGGAGTAATCCTTGCGCAGGTATTGCCGCAAATTATCCGGAGTGACCCGCACCTTGTAGTTGCCCTCTTTTACAAAAGTGATATTGCCGGTCTCTTCGCTAACCACCACCACCAACGCATCACTCACGGCGCTAAGTCCCAAAGCTGCCCGGTGGCGAAGTCCCATGCTTCCGGGCAGGTTGGTCAGGTCCGATACGGGCAGGATGCAACGGGCCGCCAGGATCTTATTATCTGCAATGATGACGGCGCCGTCATGCAAAGGTGAATTTTTAAAAAAGATATTTTCCAGCAACTCTGTGGTTACTTTGGCCCTGAGCAGTACGCCGGTCTGGGCATAACCGAACAGTTCCGTATTTTGAGCGATCACGATCAACGCGCCTGTTTGTGTAGCGGAGAAGTAATCACAGGCATCTGCAATAGCCTCGGAAACATCCTCCGCAATGGCCGGTTTCTTGAAAAACCCCTCCAAACTCACAAAATTCTGCAGGTTGTACTTACTCCCCATCAGCAGCAAAAACCGGCGCACCTCCTGCTGGAAAACAATCAGCAATGCAATCACCCCGACCCCGATGAACTGGCTCATGATGGAAGTCATCAACTCCATGTTGAACGCCCGTACCAACAGCCACAACAGTCCGACCAGAAAGATCCCAACCAAAATGTGCATGGCCGCTGTTCCCCTGACTAAACGGTATACCTGGAAGATGATAAAAGCTACCATCAATATATCCAATACATCGAAAAAGCCGAATTTTATAAAGAGTGGTATCATTTTTGTAACAGGTATATTTACCTGCAAAACTACGTAAAAAATTTAGTAACTTTGCACCGATCTTAAAACAAACTGCTATGCGAACCCTGTTGACTTTGATATTACTGCTGCCTGTACTGGTACTGACGGCACAAAACGACGCCAAAACCATTTTAGACAAATCTGCCGCTAAAATAAAAGAGTGGCCGGCTATGGAGATCGCGTTCACGCTAACCATGGAGAACACAGCCGAAGATTTCCGGGAAAAACACGAAGGGAAAGCCTACATGAAAGGTGCATTATACAGGATTGACGTCATGGATGTCATCAACTACTACGACGGCAAGGATATCTATACTTACATGCCCGAAGTGGAAGAGGTAAACATCAAAGATCCGTCGGAAGAAGCAGAGGAGATGCTCAATCCGACCCAAATCTTCGATATACACAACCGGGGGTTCAAACAGAACTTAGTGGCTACCACCAACGGAACGGCTTACATCGAGTTGTATCCGGAAGACCTGAAAAAGAATTTTTCCAAGATCGGGATCTGGGTAAAAACCGCCACTTCCGAAATCCAGAAGGTAACCACCTTCGGAAAAGACGGCACCAACTTAATTATTGAAGTGCACTCCATGAAACAGCCACAGCCGATCCCGGCCGACACGTTTTTCACATTCGACACGAAACAGCACCCGAATGTGGAAGTAGTGGATATGAGGTAAAATAACCGAACTTTTATACGTTAAACCGGAAGTGCATGATGTCCCCGTCCTGCACCACATACTCTTTGCCCTCCACGGCCATCTTTCCCGCCTCCTTGCACTTCGCTTCCGAACCGAGCGCAACAAAGTCCTCGTAGCGGATCACCTCCGCCCGGATAAACCCTTTTTCAAAATCGGTGTGGATAATCCCGGCCGTCTGCGGCGCTTTCATGCCTTTCCGGAAAGTCCAGGCCCGCACCTCTTTGACCCCGGCAGTAAAGTAGGTTTGCAGGTTCAGTAATTTATAGGCTGTCCGGATCAGTTTGTTCACGCCGGCTTCCTGCAAACCGAGATCTTCCAGAAAGAGCTGTTTCTCCTCGTAGGTCTCCAATTCGGCAATGTCCGATTCGATGTCCGCCCCAATCACCAGCACTTCGGCCTGTTCGCCCTGCACCGCTTCCCGCACCATCTCCACGTATTTGTTTCCGGCCACCACCGAAGCCTCGTCCACGTTGCAGACATACAGCACCGGTTTGTTGGTCAGCAAGGACAAATCCCGGACCGCTTCCCGCTGCAGATCGTCCAACACCACCGTCCGGGCGGACAATCCCTGCTCCAACGCTTTTTTATAGAGATACAGTACCTCCACCTGCCGTTTGGCGAACGGGTCCCCACCCGTCATAGCCCGCTTCTCGTCTTTCTGCAAACGGCTCTCCACCGTCTCCAGATCTTTCAATTGCAACTCCGTATCGATGATCTCCTTGTCCCGGACCGGATTGACGGAACCGTCCACGTGAACGATATTATTGTCGTCAAAACAGCGCAATACGTGGATAATAGCATCGGTCTCTCGGATGTTGGAAAGGAATTTATTCCCCAACCCCTCGCCTTTGCTGGCCCCCTTCACCAAACCCGCAATATCCACGATCTCCACCACCGCCGGCACCACATTGACCGGTTTCACCAACTCGACCAATTTGTTCAAGCGATCGTCGGGCACTGTAATGACCCCAATATTCGGTTCGATCGTACAAAACGGAAAGTTAGCCGATTGCGCCTTGGCATTGCTCAGACAATTAAACAGAGTCGATTTTCCGACATTCGGCAATCCGACAATTCCACATTGTAAACCCATGAATCAGTATGTATTTCATTAAAAAAATCGAAGTGCGAAGATAGTAAATTTATCGCACCGTTATATGAAAACAGCCCTGTTTATACTCGTAGCGCACATAACACTGCCCGCCAGCACGAAAATCCCGCAATACCTCCGCCAGAACGGATTTCAATTTATCCAACTCTGTTTTTTCGGAAGAGGCTCCTTTGAAACGGGCATAGGCAATATCAAAAGTAGTTCCGTACAGATGGGCCGAATTGGCGCTGGCATTGATGTTGCCCCGACGGAGATCTTTCACCGTCTCGCCAGTCCGGAGAACGCTCGTCACAACAATCCGGCACGTGGGCAATCCTTTCTTATCCAAGGAATCTCGAAAACCAGCCCCGATACGCTTCAACAACTGGTGCGCCCGGGGAACCAGATAGGGATGCGAATGGGTCAACCGGTCGACTTCGTACCAACGGCAATCCTCCACCTCCTCCAATTTTCTTCCGGCCTTCCGGATGGCCTCCGGACCGGAAAGCGGTTCGACACCCCACTGTTTAGCCGCCCCCAAATGCTTCGGGTTCATGTCGTTAAAGGTACGGGAGTAGTTCCGGAAATACCGGAACGGTTTCTCCTTCTCCCTGCCTCCGCATCCCATCCATACGGCACACGAAAGCAACAGTACCCAAACCACTACTTTTCCCATACAAAAAGGAGCCGGCTGAAAAGCCAGCTCCCGTTTTATTACTGATTTCTTTTCTTGTACTCCTCAAGTCCCTGTTTCAGGAAGTTGTAGAAAGCATCCCGGTCCAAGTCGTGTCCCCTGGCAGGCATCAGAACATACTTTTCCAAGTCCTTCCCTTCTGCGTGGCTGTCCAACAGAATATAGTTGGGTTGTGCATTCGAATTAAAATACTTGATCTGAAAATCAGCATTCTTTTTACCCAGGGTCTTTTTCATCTTGCCGTCGTACTCGGACGTATACCACTCTGATTCGGGCAGCGTTTTTTTATCGTCCACATACAAGGCTACAACCACGTACTCATTTTCCAGCATGGACAGGATCCGGGGATCAGACCATACGGACTGCTCCATCTCTCGGCAATTCACACAACCGTGTCCGGTAAAATCGATGAAAAGCGGTTTGTTCTGTGCCTGGGCGCACCGCAAGGCCTGTTCGTAGTCAAAATAGCCGTTCAAACCATGGGCCAAATGCAGGAAGTCGGCGTATTTCGGATCCTCACAGGGTGTTGCGGAGGCGTCTGTCCGGGCACTCCCGCCGACAGCCACACCGCTGCGCATGATCTCCCGGGCGTTGTCACGCACGATCCGGTTAATGTCGAAGTCAATGGTCTCCTGCGGAGGCAGGTAACCGGCCAATGCTTTTAACGGCGCTCCGAACATGCCGGGGATCAGGTAGATCACAAAGGTAAAGGTGGCGAGAGCGACAGCCAAACGTCCCGTCCCTACATAGGCCAAGTCACTGTCGTGGCGGAACCGAATCTTACCGATCAGGTAAAGTCCCATCAGGGTAAAGTTGGCGATCCAGATGGCAATGTAGATCTCCCGGTCCAGCAATCCCCAGTGGTACACCTGGTCGGCCACCATCAAAAATTTAAAACCGAGCGCTACTTCGATAAAGCCCAATACGACCTTTACAGAGTTCAGCCAACCTCCCGATTTCGGCAAGTTGGATAATTTGGACGGGAAAAAGGCAAAGAAACCGAACGGCAGGGCCACCGCCAAGGAAAAGCCAAGCATACCGATAATGGGTCGCAATACGGAGCCTCTGGCAGCTTCCACCAACACGGTTCCCACAATGGGAGCGGTACAGGAGAAGGAGACCAGCACCAACGTAAAGGCCATAAAGAACGCACCGATGTATCCGCCTTTGTCGGCCTGTTTATCGGATTTATTGACCAACCACGAAGGAAGCACAATTTCAAAGGCCCCGAAAAAAGAGGCTGCAAAAGCCAAAAAAATCACAAAGAAAAATACATTCGGTATCCAGTTCGTACTCAACCAGTTGATAAAATCCGGCCCGATCAATACCGATATAATCACTCCGAGAAAAGTATAGATCGCAATGATGGAGAGGGAGAAAAAGAGCGCTTTGGCTTTGGCTTTGGCTTTGTTGGCATCGCTGTGCATAAAGAACGATACCGTCATTGGGATCATCGGGAATACACACGGCATGATCACTGCCGCCAATCCTCCTACAAAAGCCGCCCAAAAGAAAATCCAGAGCGATTCGTCACTCTGGCTTTCCGGTTCTTCCGCTTTCACTTCCGCTTTGGAAGCCGATGCGCCACCGGGCAACGGAATGGAAAATTCTTCATCGAACAGTACGCACACCCCCTCTTGACAAACCTGAAATTCCAACGCTCCTTTGATCTCTGCAAGAGCAGCATCCGTCACTTTGATCTTCTGCTTGATCATGTATATGTTCTCAAAATACCATACCTCTACTCCAAAAACCTCATCCATTTTCTTTTTGGGTTCCCCCTCTGCCGCTTTCCCAACCAACTCGAAACCGGTACCGGCATTCTCAAAAGTGAGAGAGGTCTGCAACGGGCCACCTTCCGGGGTATACATGGAGTAGATAGTCCAACCAGGGGTCAACGTTGCTTTCAGCACCAACTCGTATTCACCGTTCCCCAGATCAGCAGCGGAGTACGACCATTTGGTCGGATTCTCTATCTGCTGGGCATTGGCCGAAAACAAGCCCAAAATACAAGCCCAAAAAATCAACAATCCTTTTTTCATAAATATGTCACTGAAGGTTAGTAATTAATGAAATGACTCCACAAAGATACTCTTTTTAGACGAAAATGATGTTTGAAGGCACTTAAAACTCATTTGTCTTCGATCTCCCGGTTGAAGCGATTGAAAAAATGAAATTCGTAGATGTAGTAGGAAGAGACCTCCACAATACGCAACGAAACCCGGTAACGGAACATCCATTTGGTACGGAGGGATATCCACCCTTTTTTCAGGTAGGCTCCTACAAACGGATGCACCTTCAAGACGATCTCTTTGCACCGCTTTTCGCTGATCAGGTGCTCCAACTGGTTCTCGATCTTATCGATCACCAGAATGGCTGCTTCCGATTTTCCGGTTCCGCGACAGACCGGGCAAACCTCCATGGTGTCAACGGACATCTCTGGACGCACCCGCTGGCGGGTGATCTGCATCAGGCCGAATTTACTCAACGGCAGGATGGTGTGCTTGGCCCGGTCGATCTCCATGCACTCTTTCATTTTATCGTATACCTTCTGCCGGTTTTCCGCCTGCTGCATATCGATAAAGTCGATCACGATAATTCCGCCCATATCCCGCAACTGCAACTGTCGGGCTACCTCTTCCGCCGCCGCCAGGTTCACTTCCAGCGCATTTGACTCCTGATTGTCTCCGAGCTTGGCCCGGTTACCGCTGTTTACATCGATCACATGGAACGCTTCCGTGTGTTCAATGATCAGGTAGGCGCCGTTTTTGAACGATACATTCTTACCCAAGGAGGATTTGATTTGTTTGTCCACACCAAAATGGTCCAAAATCGGAATTTCCGGAGAGACATATTTGACAATATTTTCTTTTTCGGGCGCAATGGTGCTGAGGAAATGCCTGATCTCCTTGCACAACCCGATATCGTTTACATAGATATGCTCAAAAGAGGGATTTAAAATATCCCGCAAAAAAGCGCTGGTCCGGTCAATCTCTCCCAAGATCAATTTGGGAGGCTCTATGTCCCGGAGGTGCTTAAAAGCCGTTTCAAAACGCTCTACCAACTCTTTCAACTCACTGTCGAACTGCGCTACCTTTTTACTTTCGGCGACAGTCCGGACGATTACTCCGTAATTTTTCGGACGGATACTCTCGATCAACCGCTTCAGCCGCTTACGTTCCTCCGGAGATTTGATCTTTTGGGAGACAGAAACTTTCTCCGAAAAAGGTATCAGGACTAAGTTACGCCCCGCAATACTCAACTCCGAAGTGAGCCGCGGCCCTTTGGTGGAGATCGGCTCCTTAGCCACCTGCACCGCTACCCACTGTCCCGTCGTCAAGATGTCGGAGATTTTCCCGACCTTGTTGATCTCCGGTTCCAGTTTCAGCTTGGCTACCGGCAACCCCTTGCGTGCAATGCACTGCTTGATGTAGCTGTCCAACGAATGAAATTGCGGGCTCAGGTCCAGATAATGGAGAAAAGCATCTTTCTCGTACCCCACATTCACAAAAGCAGCATTCAACCCGGGCATGATCTTCTTCACTTTTCCCAAGTATATATCCCCCACGGCGAATTGAACGCTCGTTTTCTCTTTCGTCAATTCAACCAACTTCTTCTCCCGCAGCAACGCAATGATGATCTCATCGGTCCTGACATCAATTACTAACTCGGTATTCATGGTAAATATCTTCCCATTTTACTAACTAAATAAACCTAAAGAACAACGTCCTTTAGGTTTATCCTTTGACTCACAAACTTAAACTATTTCTTTTTATGACGATTTTTTCTCAGTCTTTTTTTCCGTTTGTGAGTAGCCATTTTATGTCTTTTCCTTTTTTTTCCGCTTGGCATAATCTACTCCTTTCTTATTTTTTTACCTTACATTTAACATCTCCGACAAAACTCTTGGAAGGTTTAAAAGAGGGGATGAAGTGTTCCGGTATTTTAATCGTTACATTCTTGGAGATATTCCGGGCGGTCTTCTCTGCTCTTTTCTTCACTACAAAACTACCAAACCCTCTCAGGTACACGTTCTCTCCACAAACTACGGAATTTTTGATCGATTCCATAAAAGCTTCTACAGTAGCCTGTACGGCCACTTTCTCAATTCCGGTTGTCTTCGAAATCTCGTTAACAATATCCGCTTTCGTCATTTTTCTAAATATTTAATATTCAATAATTTATTAAAATCATCTCGTTTTCAGTTTGCAAATATAGCGGTTTTCCTTAAACAAAGAAAAAAAGAGGCCTCTTTTTTTGAAATCTTGCGATCTTGCAGTTTTTACAGCCTTATGTGGTCTCGCCCACGCAATTCAAATAGCCTCTTACTTTTTAAATTGAAAAGAGGCCAGGAATTTATCGGTTTCAGAAAGATCGATAGGAGCACCACCACCGCAAATCACATAAATAATAGTACCGGACTTGAAAACCCGTCCTTTCAAATCCCCACCGCCATTACTGATCTTACAGGTAGCCTCCAAACCTTCGTATCCGTTGTGGGAGAACTCTTTAAACGTAAAGTCCGTTCCTCCGAAATTGGAAGCTGAAGCTTCCAGACAAGTACGCAACAGCGTATTCAGGCTCTTGGGATCCATGGACAAATAGTTGGCCAGTATTTCAGGGAACCGGGTAAAAGAGACCAGATAGAGAAAAGGTTTTTCCGCCTCTTGCCGGTACATGATCCAGGAGGTTGCCGCCGTTTTTCCCAGTACAGGCACATTCACTTCTTTCTCTCTCTTCTGAACTTCACACCCGGTATCCGGAAAAGTTACCCGGAAACCGGGGAGATCCATATGCTGGGCTTGCGTCGTCCCGGCTGCAATAAAAAAAGCGATCGCTATAAGAATTTTTCTCATACGTTGTGTGTTCTCGTTATACTTGTCTATCATCTGTTCGTATACTCTTTGATAAAACAATCAACTCCTTGCGCTTTCAATTCTCCGGCGGCAGCGGCCGCCTCTTCCCGGGTATCGTAAATACCCGTTGTGTACCGGAGCGTTCCGTTGCCGGCCGGTTCCGTAAACACCACTTTGAAGCGGTCAATAATCGTCGGTTTTTTTCGGAATACCCCCAATTGCAACGTAAAGAAATGGCCTTTGACATCTTTCAGTTCCCGGATCTGTAAGCGGCCGGCCGGCGATACCCCGGTTTGGCCCGCTGTCTGCGTCCCGTTGCCGGAAACCGCTGCAGACCGTGCGGGACGTACTTTAGAGTTCGGTCCCGGACGGTAATTGGTATTCAATACCTTGAACTCAATACGCCGGTTCAGTTGCAGGGCTGTCTCCCGGGCATCCCCCCGCAAGCGATTGATGTAGGCTTCCGTCAATACATCCCCCGGTTTCAGGAAACCGGACTCCTTGGCGGCTTTTTCGTCGATCCGCCGGGGTTGCGATTCACCGTATCCCTTTGCCTGCAACCGGTCCCAATTCACCCCTTGATCGATCAGGTAATCCACCACAGCGTTGGCCCTCTTTTCCGAAAGCTCCCGGTTGGAACGGTCGTCCCCGATCATATCGGTATGCGCCGATAATTCAATGGTAATGTTGGGATTGTCTTTCAGGATGGTCAACAACTCTTGCAGATTATCCATCGCATCCTGGCGGAGATCCCATTTTCCCAGGTCAAAATAGATGTTCGGAATGACGATCGGTCTTTCAATGGGTTGCAGTTCTATAATCTCTTCGTACATACGGTCCCCTCGCTCCCGGTAGGTGGACACTTCGGTTTTCCCGACCAGGTAACGCGGATGAGTCACCGCAAAGAGATACTCCCGCTGGGGTTCCATCTCCATCTCCGCCCTTCCCGCGGTGTCTGTTTCCAGCATGGCGGTACTTCCGTCGTCCGCCGTAATGGCTATCTCTACCCGCTCTACCGGCAGTTCTGTGATTTTATTGATCACCAGGAGGCGTACCTTCAGTTTCTGGGGAATGTAGGCAAAATGGTAAATATCATCCGTACGCCCTCCCCGGGTAGAGCTGAAAAATCCCTCGTCCCGGCCGGTGCGGAAGGTGATCCCGAAATCGTCCGCATAGGAGTTCAGGGGAGGCGGCAGATGTACCCGTCTTTTCACCCCTTCCTCCTCCGTAATTTTATACAGGTCTAAACCACCCAGGCCTGCGTGCCCGTTCGAGGCAAAGTAAAGTTCCCCGTTTTCCCGGACGGAGGGAAAGAGTTCATCTCCTTCCGTATTGACCAGGTCTCCCGCATTCTGCGGCTCTCCCCACCGGCCATCCGCCCCTTCCACGTACCAGATGTCCCGTCCACCCATTCCTCCGGGGATCCGGTCGGAAACAAAGTAGAGCCGCGAACCGTCGGGTGTAACGGCCGGATGTCCTACGGAAACGGTATCCCCACAGATGCCGGATTTGGAGAGTCTGTTCCATTTCTCTTCTCCAGTGTATTCGTCCTGTTCCTTGCCGGCCTTGTAAATTCGGGTCCCCTCGCTGCGCAGGTTGATGGAGCGGGACGAGGTAAAATAGAGGGAACTTCCGTCCGGCGTAAAACAGAGCCCTCCATCGTCCCGGTTGGAAGCGATGGAATCCCGCAACATCTCCGGCTTCAGCCAGCGCGGCTCCGGAAAACGCTGGGTTTTGATCACCCCTTTTTTATCCCTCCTCTGAATCTCTTGGGTAAATTCCGTTTTGTAAATATGGGCATAGAAATCACCCGTTACGGGGCTGGTTTTGCCCCGTTTCCGGTTCTCCATCTTCCGGGCGGAGGTGAAGTAGAGCACCTGATCGGCAGAAGGATCGAACACCGGCCCGAAGTCGCTGTTGCGGCTGTTTAACTCCCTTTGTATCTCTACTTCGTATCGGATGGAAGGGTCGCTCTCCTTTTGCAACAACTCCGTATTGGAGATCCCGTTTGTTCCCCGTTCATCATCCGGGAACAGGTCGTTGAATTTCCGGTAATTTTCCAATGCTTCTTCGTACTCTCCGCTCCGGAGTTTCATCTCCGCCATTTTCAGCAAAGGTTCCCCCGACTCTCTGTCGGCCTGCGACATCCGCCGGTACCATCCGTATGCTTCCGGTATTTTGTTGATCCCTTCGCACGCCTGTCCGGCCGCCAGAGCAGCCCGGCTCCGGAGTTCCGGCCGCTTGGTCTTGTTGAACGCTTTTCCGTAAGCATTTGTCGACTTGTAGACCCTTCCGGATTCGTACAGACGCTCTCCCCGCTTGGTGTAGTAACGGTAGGAACAGGAGGTTCCCAACAAGCAGACGGACAGCACAAACAATGTGATTCTCATACGTTTCTCTATTACGTTTACAGGGCCGGAAATTCTACCTCCAATTCCCGTTTACCGTCCGGAAGTTCCCGAAAGTAGCAACAAACCGTATCCGGCGGCAGCAACTCTTCGATTTTTTCCGGCCACTCGATGTAACAGGGGTTTCCGCTGAAGAAATACTCCTCGTACCCAAAGTCTAACGCCTCGGTCACCTCCCGGATCCGGTAGAAATCAAAGTGGTACAACACCCCCTCTCCGGGAATGTGGTACTCGTTCACGAGGGAAAAAGTCGGCGAACTGACATCGTCCGTCCCCCCCAGGGCCCGGACTACCGCCTTGACAAAAGTGGTCTTGCCGACCCCCATCTGCCCATAGAGGGCAAAAAGTGTTTTGCCTTCTGTGTATGCCAGAAAACGCGCCGCTACCTCTTCCAACCGGCCGGTATTTTCAATGACCCACTTCACAAGTTGTTAATTGTCTAAGTAATATTTTTTGAAAAAGAGGAGGTATTGCTCGATCTCTCCCTTTTTCCGCAAAACATCCAGATTCCCTTCTGTGATGATAAAATTCCGGTAATCCGCATTTCTCAGATCCCTGAACAGCCTCCGGTTGTCCACTGCCGCGTAGAAGTAGCGCATCGCCTCTTCTTTGTCCACAAAACCGGAAACCACCAACATGTCCCGGGTATCGTCGTATTTGTAGTTGTTCAGGGTCAATCCGGCCGGGTTGAATTCGTCAAAGCCCGCCTTCAACCGGAACGGGTCCACTTGATTGGGGTAAAAGAGCACGAATTTGTGAGGCAGGTTGGTCTTGTAAACAAAATCCCCTTCTTCCACGCCGATTTCCGCACTTTGGTTACTGAGGTAGTTGACGGAAAAGAACTGCATGTACTCCTCTACATTCTGGTGTTCCTGCAAGATGGTCCTGTTATCCGGCGTGATGACAAACATCCGGTAATTGACACCTCTCAGCATTTCGAAGATCTCTTTGTTTTTCGAAACGGAGTTCAGGTAATCCATTGCCTGTTCCTGATTTCCGATATTTTTCACCACCATCATCTCTAAATCGCCGTCGTACCGCTCTCTGGAGATCCCGAACGCCGGGTCCAATTGCCGTACCTGGTCTGCGATCCTGTTCATGTTGACCCTCCGGAAAGGGAGTAACAAGACAAAGTCGTGCCGTTCGTCCGCATCGAAGTTAAACAGGTGAGCGGTAGCGCCCTGCCGGCCGGATATGATCTCTCCCTGCGCTTTGTCGGTAAAATAGTTTTCGATGAAGAAATCTACATATTTCTCCACGTCCCTCATCCGTTTCAGTACCGGCAGGTTCTCCGCACCGATGGCGAACAAGCGGTAGGTCCTTCCCCGGAAATTTTTCAACAGGGTTTTGTCCGTACCCACCCGGTTTACGTAATCCAACGCTTGCTCTGCATTTTTAAAGGGGCCGATTTCCAATGCGTCTGTCTTGTACCACCACGTCTCTTTCTTTACTTCGTATTTGGTTCCCTGCGCTACTTGTTCTCCCGCATTGATAAAGGCCAATCGTCCCTGTATCTGCAGGTTTTGCATCGTTTTCAGGCTATCCGGCAATAGAATCGCCACATAGTGTTCCTGCTCTTTGTTGAGTCGGTACGGGCTCTCTTTTTCCTCCTCGCGGCCGGAAGGTTGTTCTTCCCGGTCAAATTGCCAGTTCCGGGTGGAACGGAGGGAGCGGGCATCCGACATGTTCGCATCGGTGTATAAAACCGGTTGCTCTCCTACGTCCATCGAAGTTAAAATTCCGTTTACCACACTGAGAATTTCCCGGTTCGGCCCGGATTCGACCACTTCCAGCAAAGCGGCCCGGGCCTCGTTTTCCGGACGGAGATTGACCATACACATGGCCCGGAGGAGCAGTACGTTCGGGCGAAGTTTGTTCTCCGGGTATTTCCGGAGGATCTCTTCACTCAGGGCCAACGCCTGGGGATAGTAATCGTCGCGGTAATAACCGTACGCCTCTTCGTACATCCGGTTGACCGCCTCCAAGTCGCTGTCCAGCTTTTGGAAATATGCGGGATCCTGCAATCCTTTGGCCAGATCGCTCTCCGGAAATTTCCACAACAACTCCTCTTTGTACCGTCCCGCAACAGCCGGTTTGCCGGCTTGTCCGGCCGATTCATAAGCTAAGTAATAGGCCGAAACGATGTTCGCACTCTCCGGATAGCGGCGGATAAACTCTTGGAAACAGGCCAACGCTTTTTCCGGGTCGTCGAATTTGTACAGGTAAATCTCTCCGGCATTGTAGTAAGCGGTTTCCACCATTTTGCGGGAGGCTTCCATCTTCTCTTCCGTCAGGGGAAGGTCTTGCAGGTAGTAAGCGGCGTTTTTGGTGTCGGTGATCCCTTCTTCCTGTTCTCCACCCTCTACGACCAGCAGGTCCGTTTCTTTGGGGTCCACCATCGCTTTGTTCTGTCTCCGCCAATTGTCTTCGAGTTTGCGCCGGCCCCACTTCCGTTTAAATTCATTTTCCCCGAGCGAGATGGTGACGGGATTGTAGAAATACCACTCCCCTCCGCCGCTGTTCTGGACATTGTACGGTGTACGCTGCCCCAGCATGTCATTGCGCATAAAGAAACTGCGCTCCTGCATGGCCAACTGCTCCGCTTCTTTTGCTTGCTCTTCCTCCTCCTGCACTTTCCGGATCTTTTCGTCGATCAATGCTTTCCGCTCGGTTTCCGGCAGTTGCGCCACCCGCTGCAGACTGTCCTGCCGCTGAATCACATTCAGGTTGGTCACCAACTCCGTCAGGTCTGTTACCCGCTCTTTCAGCGGCTCGTAGCCGTCGATGCGGGAATCCATAAAAAAGAGGCAGGAGTCGTAGCAGCTTTGGGCGGGTATGTACTCCCGTTTGCCGTAATAGTATTCTCCCAATTTCAGAAAGGAGAGGGATTTTTGGTTGTCGTTGTCTACGCTGCTTCGCACTGATTTCCAGTAGTAGTCGATCGCTTTTTCCTGTTCTCCTTCTTTCTCTTCGATGGAGGCCAGCGCGTAATAGATCCGGTCCTGAAAATCCTCGTTTTTGGCGTCTTTCAGCATTTTGTTGAGCCGTTTTTTCACGCTGCCGTCTCCCTCCCGGTAGGCCAACGCCATGTTGATCTTGGCATTGAAGACCATTTCGTAATCAAAATTGAACCGGACCGTTTTTTTCAGCATGCCGGCCGCTAAAGCGTCCTGTCCCTCTTTCAGGTACAGTTGGGAGAGCAGAAATTGGTAGCGGGGTTTTCTTTTCAAGCTTTTACACTCCCGGATCAATGTTTCCACTGCCGGTATCGCTGCGCCGTATTGCTGTTGGCGGATGTAAAAATCGGTTTTAGAAGCGGCATACATTTCCCGTTGTTTCCGGTCCAGTTTCGCACTTTCCAGCAGCGGCATCAAAGGGGCCGCCTCTTCGTAACGCTCCTGTTCGGAGAGGTTCCGGAACAACCAGAGCTGTACCTCGGTCTGCAATGTTTCGTCTTCCGGGTATTGCCGCTGGATGTAGCGGAAGGTGTTGCCGGCCATGGTGTATTTCCGGTTGTAGAAATAGGCTTTCCCCAACAACAGGTAACATTTGGCGATCTGGTCGTTGAACTCTTTTTGTTTCCGGAAATTTTCGTAGCTTTTGGAATCTTTGTTTCTCCGGCGTTTGGGTTTGACGGTGATGGAGTGTTCGTCTATGGCTTTCACCGCCTTTTCGATGGCGTAATTCATGTCGGACTGGCACAAGGCGCGGGTCCGTTCGTCGTTGGAGACAAAAACGGGCAGCAGGTTGGTGTAGTCCTCCCGGTGGTTCCGTTCCATTTTCTCCACGCCTCCTTTCAATGCTTCGTTGCCGTTGAAATAGACGTTGTAACGGGTGGTGAGCTGGTGGTATTGCCGGGTAAAGAGGTTGTTCTTTTTGGTTGAACAGCCGGATAAAAAGAGCACCAAGCCTATAAACCATATACAATCTATCCGCCTCATCTGTTCTTTTAATTTCCCTTCGTTATCTGGACCCTTCTGGCCCCGGCGCTCTGTTCCGCAGCTTTTACGACACGCTCCGCCAGCGCCGCAAAGGCTTCTCCGGTGACGGAACCGGGATCCAAAGCAACGGGTTTGCCTTCGTCTCCGCCGTCGCATATGTGTTGTACGACCGGAATTTGCCCCAACAACGGCACGCCTTTCTCTTCCGCCAATTTCCGCCCGCCGTCTTTTCCGAAAATATGGTATTTGTTTTGGGGCAATTCCGCCGGCGTAAACCAGGCCATGTTTTCCACCAATCCCAGTACCGGTACCTGTACGCCGGGCGATTCGAACATGTTGATGCCTTTCCGGGCGTCGGCCAGCGCTACCTGCTGGGGAGTGGTTACCACCACCGCTCCGGTCAAAGCGACTGTTTGCACTAAGGTCAGGTGAATATCACTGGTGCCGGGGGGCAGGTCTATCAGCAGGTAGTCCAATTCGCCCCAGAATCCCTGTTCGATCAGTTGTTTCAGGGCGTTGGAAGCCATGGGTCCCCGCCATACCGCCGCCGAATCGGGATCTACGAAAAAACCGATGGATAGCAGCTTGACCCCGTATTTCTCTACCGGAACGATGTATTCGCGACCGTCGTCGGCTTCGGTTATGACCGGGCGTTCGGCTTCTACGCCGAACATTTTGGGGATGGAGGGGCCGAAAATATCGGCGTCTACCAAGCCGACCCGGTAGCCTTGCAGGCTGAGGGCAACCGCCAGGTTGGCCGAAACCGTGGATTTTCCCACTCCTCCCTTACCGGAAGAGACGGCAATGACCGCCGCCACTTTTTCCAATGAGGGCGGACGTTCTTGCTCTTGCATGTAGACCGGTTTTATCCGGACGTTCCGGAAGGGGCTTTTTTCCCGGATCACGTTTTCGCTTTTCCGGATGATAACAGCTGCAAAGGGATCCTCTTTTTTCTGGAACACCAACCGGAAGGAGAGTGTATCTCCCTCTATTTTTAGCTGCTGTACCATGTCCATGGAGACAATGTCGCGGGAGGATCCCGGATATTTTACTTCTGAGAGCAGGTGCCTGATCTCTTGTAGCTGTTTTTG
Source organism: Odoribacter sp. UBA944 (assembly GCA_002293375.1). Classification (GTDB taxonomy): domain Bacteria; phylum Bacteroidota; class Bacteroidia; order Bacteroidales; family Marinifilaceae; genus UBA944. The sequence goes on along the minus strand of DBDA01000043.1, from coordinate 3,582 downwards.
CAACATACGTTATGCTATTCCGTTTGCTTAAAAGAGCAAAGGTAAGGTTTTACGCTGTATTTTCATGCGGTCGTAAGCTGTTTTTCAGAGCAAATACATGAAAATTTGTTGCTTTTCGAAGTGGAGTTCACGCAGACGCTTCGGTGTATAGATCTGCGCTCTGAGGATGCAATACGGAAACCGTGAAGCCTCGCTTACAGTTGGGTGTGGTAGGATTTCAGGGCGCGGCGCAGGGTTGTGTAGTGGGGGCAGACGGAGCCCAGCAATGCCCAGAATTTTTCGGAGTGGTTTTTTTCGAGTGTATGGCACAGTTCGTGCAGGATGATGTAGTCGATGAGTTCGTCGGGCAGTTTCATCAATTGGACGTTTAGTTGGATGTTGTTGTTGAACGAACAGCTCCCCCAATTGGAGCGGTTGTTCCGGAAAGAGAGTTTCCGGTAGGTGAAGCCGTATTGTTTTGCCAGTTCGCGCACCCGTTCCGGCAACAGTTGCCGGGATTCGAGCCGGTAAATCTCCGCCAGAAAGTTCCGGATGCTTTTTTCGACCCGCTCCGCGTTCATACCCGCGGGTATAAAGAGCGTGATCTCCTCTCCCTCCATTTTGTAGGCAGCTTCGGGGGTTTCCGCTTTCCTGATCTTTAATGTATGGAGTTTGGTTTTTATGTCGGAGCCGACAGATACGTCCGTGCCGGCCTCTTTTTCGTAGCGGCTCACCACGGCACTGTTCCGGAGAATCCACTCTTTTTTTTCCGCCAGAAAATGCTCGACCTGCCGCTTGCTGACCCCGTACGGCACATTTACCCACACGCCCCGCCCCGGAGACATCCGGATGGAGAGGTGGCGGATGTGGGCCCCGCGCCGGACCGAAATGTTCCCGACGCCTTTCAGATCGATCTGCTCCATGTGTATAGCAAAAGAGCGCCGGTCCGGCGCTCTTTGTCATTTATTCGGCTGATTTTACCAACTCGCTCAACGCTGTAAAGGCCTTATCTGTCTTCTCCAGCAAATCCCGGAAAATGGAGGTGTAGTACTTCCGGACCGCTTTTTTCTCTTTGGAGGAGGTTCCCTGACCAACCCGGTTGCGCAGTTCGTTCCTTGTTGCGACCATCTCTTTTACGATCTCTCCGATTTTCGGATCGTTTTTTCCCGATACGATGCTGTAGTTAAAACAGTCGCCTATCACGGAGAAAGTCAGGTAGTCAATGTCTTTCTTTAATCTTCTGATGCTTGCCATACGGTTTAAATTTTAGGAGCCTGCTTCAAAAACGAACAGCCTCCGGGTTTGTGCAAAAGTAGTAAAATGGTTTCAGAGCGGCAAATTTTTATTCCTTGGCGCTTGTCCGTATGCGGATTTCATACGTCGTTTTTTCTTTATTCTGCCTTTGGAACACGCACGGAACACGCACGGAATACCTACGGAATACGTTCGGATATTAATTAGGCGGGGTTATTTTCCCGGTTTGAAAGGTTGTATATGATGTAATTGTCTGCGAGGATTTCACAGATGCCCTGCAGACGGTAGTAGAAATCTACGGGATTGTTTTTGTTTTCAGAGGGGGAAAGGGTGTTTTTTTTCTGATTAAACGATTAGACCACCCTTCCGGCAGATTACCAAGCGAACCATTTGAACCCGTTCCAATCCCACCTATGCAGGTAACGAGGTAATCATCAAAATATTTTTATGTTTCACTTTTAATTTGTCGCAATCCCACTTCTGCGGGTACCGATGTAATCAAACTAATACTATATGGCTATGAAACATTTGGAAGTCTCAATCCCACTTCTGCGGGTACCGATGTAATCTATTGTTAAACTATGGCTATGAAACATTTGGAACTTGTCTCAATCCCACTTCTGCGGGTACCGATGTAATCCCTGTAATTATCAATGCATTACAAAATTACCCGGCATAGACGTTTCCTTTCAGTTTTTTGATTTTCAGCCATTTGCGCTCTTTTTTCAAAAAACTTCGCAAATGTGGCCTGTCTCATCAGTCAGTTGTTGCTGTTTTTTACCTCGGCGTAGACTACCTATCTTGTTCTCAGTCGATTACCTTTTCAAATAGGTTCGCAAACCGAATCTGTTTTTTTTCGATCGGGCAGGTTTGCGAACTTTTGGCTTTTATCTTCTAAAATTGTGTTTGATTATCAGCATATTATAAATGTCAAAGAACGATATTTTTGCAAATCTACCTATTTTTTTTGATTTTTCGGAGATTTGCGATTTTTTTCCTTTTCTCCCGAAGTGACGTTTTTTTTGTATGTTATTCAGAATCAGCATATTGTAAATTTTCAAAAACTTCGCAAAACAGATTTTAACAAATCTGATGATAAATGATTGATACTAATCTGTTTAGACCTGGAATAGCTGCTATACGATCTGGACGATGCATGGTGTACCCGGTAAGCGAAGGCCTGTTGTTTCCGAAAGCGTGGGCGGGAGCTGCGAATTGTTTTCTTGCTGTGGCTGAACGCCCGGAATCCGTACTCCCCGCAGGGGCGCCGAATGA
>DBDA01000043.1:0-1050 GCA_002293375.1 Odoribacter sp. UBA944 | reverse complement strand
AACAACAGGCCGAAGCGAGGGTGGAAAAAGGAAGGAAAAAGAAGGAAAAAGTACAAAAGTCGAGAAAGAGGTGCTGCTATCACAACCGCGTAGTGCGCTGTTCCAACAGGAGGTCCAACAGGACCATGGCGGCCATCGCCTCTACGACAGGTACCGCCCGGGGCACTGCACAGGGATCGTGCCGCCCTTTGGCCCGCAACGTTACCGCCCGGCCCTCCCGGTCCACCGTCTCCTGCGGGCAACCGATCGTCGCCACCGGTTTAAAAGCCACCCGGAAAAAAATCTCCTCGCCGTTCGACACACCCCCCTGTATCCCCCCGGAACGATTCGTCGCCGTCCGGATGCCGCCGTCCGCCGGAACAAAAGCATCGTTGTGCTCGCTGCCCCGCATAAAAGCCGCAGCAAAGCCGGAACCGTACTCAAAACCCCGGGCCGCATTGATGGTAAGCATAGCGTGCGCCAATTGCGCCTGCAGGCGGCGGAACACCGGCTCCCCCACCCCCGGCTTCACGCCCCGGATGACGCAGTCCACCGTGCCACCAATACTATCCCCCTCCTCCTTGACCTGCCGGATCAGGGCATTCATCCGTTCCGTAATTTCCGGACCGGGGCGGCCAACAGCACCGGGGGATGCAGGCATACCTATCTCCCCGATGCAGGAGATAAAAGCCTCTATTTGAATACCGTATAGGAAAAGTACCTGCCGGGCTACCGCGCCCCCCACCACACGGGCAATGTGCTCCCGGGCAGAAGAACGCCCGCCTCCGCGGTGATCGCGAATACCGTACTTCTGCTGCCAACTGTAATCGGCGTGCGAGGGGCGGTATAGCTCCTTCAATTCGTCGTAATCCCGGCTGTTCTGGTTGGTATTCCGGACAACAAAACCGATCGGCATGCCGGTGGTCACCCCCTCCGACAGACCGGATAAAAACTCCACCCGGTCCGCCTCTTTGCGCGGCGTGGAGAGGTCGGAAGCGCCCGGACGGCGGCGGTCCAGTTCCGCCTGGACCTGTTCCACGGAGAGCGCCAAACCGGCCGGGCAACCGTCGA
>DBDA01000024.1 GCA_002293375.1 Odoribacter sp. UBA944 | reverse complement strand
CTGCTCTACTCAGTATTCCGCAACCTGACAGACAACGTAATCGCACACGCCGGCAACGATATCGAGATACACATCAAAGCTTCTGCACACCGGGACGGAATGGTGCAATTTTCCTTTGTCGATACAGGGGCAGGTATTGCCGACCAGCGGCACCTAAACCGCCTGTTCGAGCGTTTTTACCGAGTAAACGAAGGTCGCACGCGGGATACGGGCGGATCGGGGCTCGGCCTTTCGATCGTGAAAAACACCATTCAATTTCACGGCGGTACCATTTCGGTAAGAAACCGTGTTCCCACAGGGTTGGAGTTTATTTTTATACTCCCTGCAAAATAATTTCTTGGTTTTAGGCGTTTACTCGGAGATTTAACGTGGGGCTGTTTGCAAAGACACAAAAGCTTGCTACCTTTGTCAACCTGAACGACGCTTGGAAAAAGTGGCGCAGAGAACCGGATGTAAATGGAAAATTTTATTGTATCTGCCAGAAAATACAGGCCCGCCAGTTTCGATACGGTGGTGGGACAACTTTCCATTACCTCCACCTTGCGCAACGCCATTCTGAACAAACAATTAGCCCAGGCATACCTGTTTTGCGGTCCGCGGGGCGTGGGTAAAACCACGTGTGCACGGATTTTCGCCAAGACTATCAACTGCATGAACCTCGTNNGAATGCGAGTCCTGCCGGGCGTTTGATGCCGGTCGGTCGTTGAACATACACGAATTGGACGCCGCTTCCAACAACAGCGTGGACGATATCCGCAGTTTGGTGGATCAGGTGCGTATCCTGCCGCAGATCGGGAAATACAGTGTCTACATCATTGACGAGGTNNGCGGCGGCGTTCAACGCTTTTTTGAAAACGCTGGAGGAACCGCCCGCCCACGCCGTTTTTATCTTGGCTACAACTGAGAAACACAAGATCCTCCCGACCATTTTGTCGCGTTGCCAGATCTACGATTTCAACCGGATGAAGGTCGGAGATACCGTTGATCACCTCAAATACATCGCAGAAAAAGAGGGGGTAAAAGCAGAACCCGAAGCATTGGATGTCATTGCCCGGAAAGCGGACGGCGCCATGCGGGATGCGTTGTCGATCTTTGACCAGATAGTCAGTTTTTGTGGCAAAGAGCTGACGTATGCAAAAGTGATCGAAAACCTGAACCTATTAGACTACGAATACTATTTCCGGCTGACCGATCTTTTTCGGGAAGGAAAAGTGGGAGAGGCCTTCCTGTTGTTCAACGAAATTCTGGAGAAGGGCTTTGACGCCGGACATTTGCTGGCCGGATTGGGAAAGCATTTCCGGGATGTATTGGTAGCGCGGGATCCGGTTACCCTGCAATTGTTGGAAATAAGCGCCGGAATCCGGGAACGGTATGTACAACAAGCGGCTAATACCCCGGCGGATTTTCTATACGAAGCGCTCCGGATAACAGAACAGTGCGAGGGGCAATACAAGGTACGGATGGACAAAAGGCTTTGCATCGAAATAGCCCTGATCAGACTTTGCCAGATCAATGAATTAAAAAAAAAAGCCTGAACGCCTCTGAAATTTTCCGGTTATTAAAAATAGAAGGATTTTCCGGTTACTATGAGCGTGCGCCTGTACAGACTTCCTCCTCCTCTTCCATTGCTTCTCCGGTGTCGACGCCGGTGCAGAAAAACGAAAAAAGCCGTCCCTCTGCCTCCTTTAAACTAAAAGAAGCCTTTCAAAAAACCTCTTCTCCGGAGATTTCCCTCTCAAAAGAGGAGCTCTCTGGGGCAATGCTCCGGGTCAGCGGTCGGGATCCGTTCAATGCGGAGCAGGTGATGCAGGTATTGGACGAATACATTGCCGGAAATAAGCCGGAGATCGCTGTATCCATCGGACTGAAAGCCCACGATCCGGCGGTGAATGGGGAGTGGATCACGATCAGCGTGGACAACCGGTTGCAATTGGAAAAAATAGAGGCGTTAAAAAATCACATTCAGAACACATTTATGCAGCGGTTAAACAACGGTTTTGTCAAGCTGACATTCCGCCTGAATGAGGAGGAGAAGGAGCAGAATGACCGGAAATTGGTCACAAGCCAGGACAAATGGGAATTTTTTATCCGCCGGAACCCGGCCGTTCTAGAATTAAAAAAAGTATTCGGATTGGAACTGGATTGATCCGGTCTTCCGTAGTTTATAGAACAGTTGAAACCCAAAACAGATGGAAGATTTTCAGCACATTGTGTACAGCAAAGAGGTGATCGAATTTGTGGCCGTGGCCAAAGAGTATTGCGATTTTGTAGAGAACATCCCTTCCATGGAGCGGAAGGAGGTGTTGCAGCGATTGCAGAAATTTATCCCGCTTGTCTACCTGAAGGGCACTCTGCTTCCGGTGGTGGAAATCGAAGAGGAAGGGTTAACGGAGGATCATTTGTCGGAAGAGGAGTACAACCTGCTGTACGGGGAATTGCACCGGTTGTTCGGCGAATGGGACGACTATTTAGAGACCTTTGACGACAGCATGCAGTACAGTGAAGCACCGGTGGTACACTCCATGGCGGAACAGATTTGTGATATTTACCAGGATTTGAAAAACTTTGTCCAATCATACCGTTGCGGGATGCCGGAGGTAATGGAGGAGGCATTGTGGGAATTGAACACTAATTTTGAGTTGTATTGGGGAAAATCGTGCGCCGGTGTATTGCGGGCGGTCCATCAGGCCGTTTATCGCCTGACCGATTCTCCGGATGAATAAGAAAAGTATGGAGTATCGGACAAAAATAGAACGGGAGGATTTGGAAAAATTGCCTCTTTTTGTGTATGAGGGCGAAGTTGTACTGGTGGAGACAGCCGAACGTGCGGAAGAGGCGGTAAGGGAATTGTCCCGCCACGCTTTTCTGGGGTTCGACACGGAGACCCGTCCCTCGTTCCGGAAAGGGGAAGTACATCCGGTTTGCCTGCTGCAATTGGCTTCTCCCGAACGGGTATACCTGTTCCGGTTGAACAAGCACGGTTTTACGCCCTCGTTGCGTGGGTTACTGGGCAATGTGAAAGTGGTAAAGATCGGGGTCGGGATTCGGGATGACATACGGTCGTTGCGGCAATTGGCTGATTTTACACCCGCCTCTTTTACAGATCTTCAGGATATCGCCGAAAAGTACGGAATCGTTGAAAAATCCTTTTCCAAATTAATGGCAGTTATTTTCAGTGTTCGGATCTCCAAACGCCAGCAGGTTTCCAATTGGGAGCAGCCGAAATTGACCACTTTCCAGATACAGTATGCGGCTACGGATGCGTGGGGTGCTTTGCAGATGTATACAAAGTTGTTGCACCGTTGAGCACCTCCGGGTATCTGGAAGGAAGGGTGAAACGGAACGTACTCCCGACTCCCGGTTCGGAAGTAAAAGAGAGTTTTCCTTTATTTTGATGGATAAATTCCTGACTGATAGACAACCCCAGTCCGAATCCGGACTCTTTCCGGGTACCGGGCAGGCTGGTTTTGTGACCGGCACTCTTTAGCCGGCATAACTCTTCCCCGTTCATTCCCCTGCCTTCGTCGCGAACGGTGACCGCCACCCGATTCCGGCCATGAATAACGTCGATCTCGATTTTTCCGCCCGGATAAGAGAACTTGATCGCATTCGACAGTAAATTCCGGATCACTGTTTTGATCATCTCTTCGTCGGCCTGTACATATACCGGTGTATGTGTCCGGTTTACCAACCGGATTTTTTTAGCTTTTGCAATGTGTGAGTAAAGCACCAACACCTGCCGGATTGTGGCGGTAATATTGAAAATACCGCTATTCAGCCTGACTCGTTTGTGCTGGCTTTGGCTCCATTGCAATAAGTTTTCCAACAGCGTAAAGAGATTATCGGTAATGTTTTTGGTCATGAGGAATTTTTCAATGACCCGGGGACAAGAGATACAATCTTTCTCTTCAAGAATAAAATCGTTCAGCATTTTCACGGTGCCGATCGGCGAACGGAGATCGTGTGCGATCAGTGTATACAGCCGGTCTCTTGATTCGATGGTTCTTTTCAGTTGCTCGTTCCGGCGTTGAATGATTTGGTTGGCTTTGATCAGGGCGAACTGGTGTTTTATCCGGAAGATCAACTCTTTTTCCCGTAAAGGGGAGGAGATAAAATCCGTGTAGGTTACGTCGGGGCACTCTTCCAACAGTTTCTCCTGCCGGGCGGAAAATACGAGGATAACCGGTAGCTCTCTGCCTCCGGGGGTTTTCCGGATCCGGAAAAGGGTTTGACAGGGATTCTCCACACTCTTGCCCGGATGTAGAATGACCAAGTCCGGTTGACATTCCCGTATACACTCCGGGATATCGGAGAATTCTTTACAGTGCAGCGTCAGTATGTCTTCCTGTTCCAATTGTTCCTTTACTTTAGAAAAGACAGCCGTACGGGAACCGATCAGTAGCAGCGTGCGGGTTTGCATGGCGCAGTGTATTAAAGTGTATCAAGAGATCCGGACAGCCGTATGGGGCTGGATCCGGTTCATGCTTCCTGTTAGGATGGTGTTTTTTTCTAAATTGGCAGCCAGGATGGCGGAAAGATCGAAAAAAAGATCTATTTCTTGCTCCTCCCACTCTTTTTTCTGTTCGTGCCGGGAGAGGCACAGCAGGGAAAAAGAGAAACGGTTGTACAAAGGGAATACAACAAGACGGTGTACTCCACAGGTTTGCATCCACTCTTTCAATTCCTCACACCTCAATTCGTCCCGGTGATTGACCCGTATGTGGTCGTGCCGGTTCAATTGCTCCTGCAAGTCAGTATGGGACAAATGTTTTTTGCCTTGTATATACTCCCGTACCGATTCGATCCCCCGGTTGCACCATTCGTGTGAAATGTTGATCGAGAGTCCGCGATTCGTCTTGATGATGTGGATCCGGTCACAGTCACAGTAATTTCCAATCATATTCAACCCGGTAGCAATGTTGGAACGGGGATTGTTGTCCGTGGTAATGGCAATCGTTAATCTGGTAAAAAAATGTTTGTCTGTTGTCTGTTCTATTTCTTCCATACCTGTTGTTTTGGTTATTTTTTACCGTCTCTTACGTAAATTTATTTTTTTAGGATGTTAAATCTTTGATTTTCATTGCTTTTTAACATTAAGAGTTTATAAACTAAAAAAGAAAAGCAAAATTTTGGCGACAACCGGAAAATATATATCTTTGCGGCCGGGTAAGTCCTATGCGACCAGCTCCTGTTGAACTCCCCCAGGGTCGGAAGGCAGCAAGGGTAGATGGTTGTAGCGGTGCGACATAGATCGCTTACCCACCCCCCGCCTCTTTAGCTCAGTTGGCCAGAGCACGTGATTTGTAA
>DBDA01000001.1:55311-68712 GCA_002293375.1 Odoribacter sp. UBA944 | reverse complement strand
CTTTTTACAAAAAACCGTTTGAATTTACAGTCGGTTTCAGGAACACATTTTTCCTGTTTTTTATCGCATACGCACTCACCGTAGTTGCCGTCATTGTTGATAATTTCAATCTCGGTGTTTTTTCCTTACTGTTGGTATTCCTCGTTGTGTTGTGTTACTATTTGAAACCCGAAAACGAATATTTTGTGTGGTCATACAGCGCGACGCCTGTCAAATTCCTGACCGAAAAAATCAAAACGGCTTTCCTGTTCTCCTTTTACCTGTTCCTTCCGATACTGCTTGCGTTGAGCCTGTTTTATACCGAAAATATGGGCATGCTGCTTTTGCTTACCGCGTTAGGATATTTGTACCTGACCACTGTTATTCTTGCAAAATACGCTGCATTCCCCCATGAAATGGACCTTACGCAGGGTATTCTTCTGGCTATTACCTTCGCATTTCCTCCGATGCTGATAGCTATTATCCCGCTATTTGCGCACCAATCGGTCAATAAACTTAAACGCTTCCTGAAATGATAGATATTCGCAACCTTTCCAAAAGTTTTGGGACTTTACAGGTCCTCAAAAACATTAACATCCGGTTTGAACCGGGAAAAGTGTACGGGATCATCGGCGAAAACGGAGCGGGAAAGACCACTTTATTCCGGTGTATCGCAGGACTGGAAAGTTACGACGGAGAGATCCGTTCGGAGTTCGAACCATTGAAGAATTATCTGGGATTATTGCCGACGGAGCCCTTTTTCTTTACAAAAATTACGGGGAATGAGTACATCCGCTTGCTTTGCAACGCCCGGAAGAAGAAAACGCCGGATATGGAAAGCAAAAATATATTTGACCTGCCCCTGCATCAATACGCTTCCACCTACTCAACGGGGATGNNGCTATCCTTTTGCAGGAAAACCACTGTTTTATATTGGATGAACCGTTCAACGGCATAGATATTCACAGCAATATCATCATTGTCGACTTGATTCGGAAACTGAAGGCATTGGGTAAAACAGTGGTCATCTCCTCGCATATCTTTTCCACATTAAAAGAGACTTGCGACGAAATATATCCATTGAGGAATGGAGAGATTACCCAAACCGTCATGCGGAAAAATTTTGACGCATTGGAGTGCGAAATGAAAGAGTTTACAATTGGAAACAAGATTGAGAAATTGGAACTGAGATGAGACATACCCTCTCGGCAAAATTATTCAACACCCTGCAAAAGGGGAAGGAGCAACTGGGGAAGGAAGCGCTTCGCAGGATTACTTGCTTTGTGGAGTCGCAGCAGACAGCGGAGCATGCCTTTCAGGATAAGAGCGGAAAAGCGGATCTGTATTACACTTCGTTCGGCTGGATGTTGTCCTACCTGCTGGGCATCCGGCTGGACCCGTACAAAATGCACTGCTACCTGTCGCAACAAGATCCTAAGCAGTTGGATTTGGTCCACTATGCCGCATACGTGCGCTGCCGGATGTTGAAAGAGTTGGTGAAAAACGGAAAGGCAGGCTTGTGGTTGCGGTCACTTTTTCCATTTAAAGTCAGGGCGTTGGATACGTTTGCACGTGTACCCCATGCCGACCAGTACGCACCATATACACAGTTTATCCGCCTCTCTTTGTGGGAAGACAGTGGCCGAAAGAGAAAGGGCACAACAGATTCTCTGGCAGAGTACCGCGTGTCGGGTGGCGGATACCGCAACACAAAAGAGGGACCGGCCACTACTAATGCCACAGTGGCAGCGCTGGCAGTACAAGGACAGTTGGCCGGATACCGGGAGAATGAAGACCTGCACTACCTGCGCGACAGCCAAGATGCGTCGGGCGGTTTCCGCGCAACAGCCGTCTCCCCCCTTCCCGACCTGCTCTCCACTGCAACCGCTCTCTTTGTATTGCATTGTTACAACACAAGACCTCGCTACCCTGTCCGGGATTTTATCGAAAGCCACTGGTTGCCGTTCGGAGGCTTTTCTGCCACCCTCTTGGAAGAGAAAAGCGATGTAGAGTATATATTTTACGGACTTTTGGCGTTGGGAGGAAGTGAACTTTAGCTACGGTAGTGGAGGATGCCTCTACTCTGCGGTATCGTTATTTTGGGATAATTCAAGATGAAGAATGGGATAAGGTTTTCCTTCTCCATTAGTTTCGCTACGGCCTACGACCTTAAATCCATGATGATAGTAGAATCCTGCAGCCTGTTCGTTCACATCGAGTCTGTCTGCCTGGAGTTTATGAATGGCATATTCCAGAAGTCGTGTGTGTTTCGCACGGCACTTTCCCAAACCTCCATCAATCGAGGGTAATCTTCTTTATTTACTGAAACGATCATATTATTTTTTCATCGCCTCGGTTTTTAGCTCGGGCGGCATTTTTTCGATGGCATAGCGCAGGGCGGTTCGGGGCATCACAGAGCGGTGGGCTATTACAAAGTCGAACACCGCCTCCAGATGCTCCTTCCGTTTTTCAGGGCTGGCTTTCTTTGCAGCGGCGGAGGCTTCGCTCATGCTGGCAGCCTTGAGCATCCAACCGTAGCCTTTTTGTACGAGGTCGTCACCGTCAAGAAGCAGTGTGTCGGCGATCTCCAGAATATCATCCAGAAATAACCCTTTCCGGGCCGGAACGATCAGTGTCACGGCAGCAGCGCGCCTCACCCAGCGGTTATCGGAGTGCGCCCACTTTTTCAGTTCGCCGACATACTCNNTGGTTGCACAGCGTGTCGCAGGTAGCCCAGTTAGAGATGTAGTTCTTCACCCAACGCTCGAAAACGGTAAAATCGGCGGGTTCAAATTGTTTGCGTAGGGCGTATGACAGGTTGCAGGCGATATATCCCTCCTCGCTGTATCCCGACTGCCAAAGTTCCTCGCACAGCTCGAAGATTTCCTGTTTCGAGAGATCGCGAATTTTCCCGAAGGCGAGTTTCCCGATCTCGTTCACCACCGGAACTTTGACCCCATACATTTTCACCTCTTCTTTGAAGAACCGATCGCCCGAAGCCAGCGTCTTCTCGTCGGCACTGTCTCTCAACGCCTGACGGATCTCTGTGAGAATTTGTTGTTTCATATCATTTGTGTTGTGTCTACCTTACATTTTTTGACAGCTGGGACAATAGTAGATCGCTCCGCCGGAGAACGCTTCTTTGACGATAATGTTCCCGCAAACGGGACAGGGGGTATTGACCGTATTTTTGGAAAGGATGGTTTTGTACCCGCCTTTGTTTCCGAACAGGTCGGTCTCCGTGTCCCGTCCTCCCCCTGCGGTCATCTCTTTCAGTGTGGTCTTGACTGAGCGGAACATCGCCGATTTTTCAGCATCGGACAGGGATTTTAACTGCCGCTTGGGATTTACCCCGGCGTTGAAAAGTATATCCTGCAACACACCGTTCCCGATTCCGGGAATCCGTTGTTCGGTAGCCAAAAACAACTTGGCGGACAGAGTGGATTTACTCTTCGCGAACAGCTCGTCAAAATAGCGCTCGTCGAAATCATCGGTTAACGGAGAGATGCTGTTCCTGCTCTTTTGGTAATACATTTCGTCGTATATCCCGTCGTAAGCGGCAATAAAACCGAACATCCCCGCGCTGAAGACAAGATAGCTGTTATCGTCGAGGGTGAGCAACAGTTGATAGCTGTCGGGCACCTTCTTAGTGATGGTGCCGTACCTCAGGTTCGTGCCGTCCCCGACACTGATCTTCGTGTGTTCGTCCGTCAGCAGATCCACGAACATTCCATAACTTTCGGAAGACTCAATGCGCCTGCCGGTCAGTAACTTATTGTAACTAAGAGGATCGCCGAACCAAAAAAGAAACTTGTGAGGTTTCGTCGCGTTAAACACTCCGGTAATGGTTTTGCCAACCAGTATCTCTTCGATCTGGCGGCGTAGTCTTTGATTTTCGGGTAATTCGTTCATGATGGGGTATTTTTAATTTTCTCCACCGGGATGTAAATGCCCGTGATCACATTTGTGCTCTCTTTTTCTATTTGGTTTGTAGTGGAGTATACAGCTCGATCAGGTTTTCTTCCGGGTCGCGCAAATGAACGACACGCATTCCCCAACCGGGCATATCGGTAGGCTCGTTGATGAACGAAACGCCTTTGCCCCGGAGTTCGCCGTGGGTTTTGTCCACGTTCTCCACCTCGAACGAGATCATTGATTTTTCGCGCCCACCTACAGGCTGCACCTCATCCGCGTTGCCGACCACCGGAGCCATATAGTCGCTCAGGAATATGGCTAATCCTTCGATCCCATCGGCTACTTTAAAGGCACCGTAACGCTCCTCCACATCCCATAGCGGCTCAAAACCCAGTTTTTGGGTATAGAAATCGAAACACTTCCGGTAGTCTTTGACTAATAATCTTACGTTGTTGAATTTCATAGCTGTATTTTTTGGTTTATTCCTTTAGTATTTCGTCTATCATGATTGATACTTTTGTGTAAATATAGTGATTTATCGATTATGATTGATGCTTCTCCGTTTTATTTTAGGGCAACAGGTTTTGTGTTTTTCCGATGGCTTTTTATATATTTGTATGAAACGAAACACTTGTTCCCCATTGAAATAAAAAGCGATGACAAAGAAAAAAAATCCGCAAATCCGCAACAGTACCGCCGAGTTTTTGGTATTTACTTCGCAAACAGGTGGAAATACCATTGAGGTGCGGGTACAGGATCATACCGTATGGCTGACGCAAAAGGCAATGGCTGAACTTTTTGATGTAAATGTGCCTGCCGTAAGTAAGCATCTTTCCAACATCTTTCAAGCAGGAGAATTGGATGAAAATTCAGTTATTTCCATTTTGGAAACAACTGCCACAGACGGCAAGAATTACCAAACAAAGTTCTACAACCTGGACGCCATTATCTCTATCGGTTATCGCATCAACTCTCAACGGGCCACACAGTTCCGCCAATGGGCAACTTCCGTTTTGCGGGATTACGCTATTCGGGGATATGTGATCGACCGCAAACGAATGGAAAACGGTGCATTTCTTGGTGAAGATTACTTTGAACACCTGCTGGCCGAAATTCGCGAGATCCGCCTGAGCGAACGCCGCTTTTACCAGAAGATAACCGACATTTACGCTACGGCAATGGACTATAACAAGGATGCACCGACTACCCGCGAGTTTTTCGCCAAAGTGCAAAACAAACTGCACTATGCTGTTCACGGTCACACGGCAGCCGAATTGATCGTAGCAAGGGCAAACGCCGAAAAAGAGCACATGGGCTTGACTTCTTGGGAGAACAGTCCGGACGGAAAAATAGTGAAAACCGATGTTTCCGTGGCTAAAAACTACCTGACCGAAACCGAACTGGATTCATTGGGGCGTATCGTCAATGCTTACTTGGATTTGGCGGAAGACCGCGCCAAAAAACAGATCCCCATGACAATGGAAGAGTGGGCAAAACGCCTCGACCGCTTCCTAGAAGCTGATGATAGGGAGATATTACAGGATAGCGGAAAAGTGACCGCCCTCATCGCAAAGTCATTTGCCGAAAGCGAATTTGAAAAATACCGCATCGTGCAAGACCGCTTGTTTGAATCGGATTTTGATAGGGAGATGAGGAGAGTAATGGGTGAGGAGTAGATATGTTATAAAAATAAAACAATCAACATGAAAGAATTAATTTGTCAAAGTTGTGGAATGCATATGAAGTCCGCAGAGGATTTCGGCACGAATGCCGATGGTACGCCGAACAAAGAGTATTGCCGTTATTGCTACCAGAACGGGGCATTTACCCGTGATGTTACGATGGAAGAGATGATGGAGACCAACCTGCAATACATTGACCATTGGAACGCCGAGACGGGCAACAATTTCACTGCCGACGAAGCCCGTCCGCTCCTGCGCGAGTTCCTGTCCACCTTAAAGCGCTGGCAGAAAGAGTAAGCATACAGACAAATAAACCATCCGACAAGGAAAAAATAAGGAAATGGGGAAAGCATCGTTGCACTATGAATGTGACAACCATAGAACAAATTCTCCGTGAAATTCCTGCTAAGCAACGGGTTTACGAAGAGAGGCAACGGGGATTACAGAAAAACGATTTGTACGATAAAATAAATTTTGAAAGATAATCATATCAATGATCTGGAAAAGGAGAAACTTTGGAAGTTGCTCCTCGGCTACGCTACTCCGGCCGTCGTCGGGATGCTGGTGCAGGCGTTATACAACATCATAGACCGCATCTTCATCGGGCAGGGCGTCGGGGCGTTGGCCATATCGGGCCTGACATTCACCTTGCCCGTAATGATGCTGATCTTCGCTTTCGGGATGCTGCTGGGAATAGGTGCGGCGGCGCGTATCTCCATTTTTCTGGGTAAGAGGCGGCGTAATCTGGCGGAAATGGTGTTGGGGAATACCGTTACGCTCGCTTTTATCACCGCCATCTTTACCACCATCCTGCCGTTGGTGTTCCTCGACGAATTGCTCCTGTGGTTCGGCGCCAGCGCACAGACACTGCCTTATGCGCGGGAATATCTGGAGATCATCATTCCGGGCAGTCTGCTTCAGATACTGTCGTTCTGCTTCATCTTCGCCATGCGGGCTTCGGGCTATCCGGCCAAAGCGATGCTCGTGATGCTGAGCGGCGTGGGGCTAAACTGTGTCCTCGACCCAATATTCATCTGGGGGCTCGACATGGGTATTCGCGGGGCGGCCATAGCAACGATCATCTCGCTACTGGTGTCGGGTATCTATGCGCTGACACACTTTACAAGCAAACGGAGTGTCGTTCGCCTGCAACTGCCTTACCTGCGGCTGCGTGGGCACATTGTGTGGAGTATACTCACCATCGGCTTCTCGCCGTTCATTATAGATGTCGGATCGTGTGTCAAGATGTTCGTCGAGAACAGGGTTATGGAACACAACGGAGGTGACCTTGCGGTGGGTGCATGTGGCATCGTTCTCAGCCTCGCCCTGTTAGGCGTGTTCCTTGTGATCGGTATCGCGCAAGGGATGCAGCCCATTGTCGGGTTCAATCAGGGAGCGGGACGCTACGACCGGGTCGGGGGAATACTGCGGCTCTCTATCATCTCTGCCAGCGTTGTTACCGTCATCGGCTGCGCTGTCAGCCTGCTATTTCCGGAAACGTTGGTCAGGCTGTTCACGAACGATGCGGAATTGATCGCCATTGCCGCGATCGGGCTGCGCCTGTCGATGCTGATGTTCTGGCTGGCCGGCTCGCAGATCGTCATCGGCATGTTCTTCCAGAGCATCGGCTTAGCCGGACCGTCGATATTTTTGAGTATATGCTGTCAGTTCCTGTTCTATATTCCGGCAACGCTGATCTTCGCCGCGCTATGGGGAGTGACGGGGGCGTGGTTGGCGATGGCTTTTTCCGACGCGGCGGCCACCATTACCGTGTGGCTCTTTCTGTGGTATTATGTGCGCAAAAAGAAGATCGTGCTGTCGATTTGAAGCAATTGTAGCAGATGGAAAATAATTTCAAAGTATAGAGAATCAAAACTGGATTTTCCGTAAATTTGTATGACATACAACACATGAAACACCTGTTCCCCATACTCTTTTTTTGCCTGTTGTCCGCCTGTTCCGGCGGAGGCGGTAAATCCGCTTCCGGAAGCATGGATTGGAAACTGTTTCGCGGGGAGCCCTCCCTGAGCGGTTATACGGCTACTCGATTGCCTGAAAATCCTGTGCTGTTGTGGACATACAAGGGGGGGACCCGAACAGTATCCTCGCCTGTCGTGGCGGAAGGCACTACCTACTGGTGCGACAAAAGAGGGGCAATCCGCGGGGTCAACCTGAAAGGAGAAGCGGTGTTTGAATACGATTTGCAAACGGCGGTGGAAGCAAGTCCGATGATTGTAGATTCCATGCTGTATATCGGACGGGTGGACGGTTTTATGACGGCCGTTTCGTTGGCAACAAAAGATACCGTTTGGAATTACGAGACAATGGGGCAGATTTCAGCCTCTCCCAATAGGGTGGAGTTTAAAGGGCGGCAGGCGCTGGTGTTTGGCAGTTACGACAATTACCTGCACTGTATCGACGCCCGGACAGGCGAGGCATTGGGCCGGTTTGAATCGGGCTATTACTTGAACGGCGCCGCCGCTGTCCGGGACAGCTACATCCTGTTTGGCGGTTGCGACGCCTGGTTGCGCATTATTGATTGCCGGACGGGGATACAGACGGACTCCCTGCTGCTTGACGCTTATATTCCCGCCTCTCCTGCTGTCAGCGAGGATGCCTGTTATGTGGGCGATTATGAGGGTAACATCTATGCATTTGAATTGTCAAACGGTAAAATCGCCCGGAATACCAAAGTGTCCGCAGCGGACAGCGACAACAGTTCTTTTGTCTCCATACCCGCCGTTTCGGAGGAGGTGGTTTATTTCTTTTCCGGCGACAGGTACTTGCAAGCCGTCAACCGGAAAACCGGAAAGACCAATTGGAAATACCTGCTGAAAGGAGATGCAGGCGAAAGCTCGCCGCTTGTGTGCCGCGACAAAGTGCTGGTGTGCACCAAAACCGGCATCATCTCGATCCTGGACGCAGATACCGGAAAACTCTTGTGGGAATACGACACCGGCGAATCCATTACCGCCTCCCCGGCAGTTATCAAAGGCCATTTTATGGTCCTTACGGGAAAAGGAACCCTGTTTTGTTTTGGGCGAAACAATTAAAAGCTAATTAATCTATATCTGGAATAATCACATTACCGATCTAAATACCGATAAACTAACGAAAGCAGAATTGGAATTTCTGGAACAGATTGCCGGATATATAGATAAGAACGGAGAGATCACAAACTATCGCGCCCAACTTCTTACCAATAAATCCGATGTCAGCGTGAAAAAGTATTTTGCTAAATTTGTGGAGATCGGAATTTTGAGAGTAGAAGGGAAAAATAAAGGAAGAAAATATTTAACAAACAATCTTACGGGAAATAATAATGGAGAATAGAGGCGAGATCATCATTTACCAAAACGAAGATAATCATGTTTCTTTGAATGTCCGCTTAGAAGATGAGAATGTTTGGCTTACGCAGGCAAATCTGGTCGAGTTGTATCAATCCAGCAAATCGAATGTAAGCGAACACATTAAGCATATCTTTGAAGAGGGTGAATTGGATAGAAATTCAACTGTTCGGAATTTCCGAACAGTTGCCTCAAACGGCAAAACATACGATATAGAGTATTACAACCTTGACCTGATCATTTCTCTCGGTTATCGCATTAAATCCCGAATAGCCACACAATCGGAAAACCTAAAAAGAAATAAGTGACATTCGTAAATCCGGCTTTCACTATCTTTGCAAAAAACCAACCACATGAAAATCGTCGCATTTAACGGAAGTCCGCGCAAAGGCGGGAACACAGAACAACTCATCGAAGAGGTATTTAAACCCATCCGGGAAGCCGGGATCGAAACGGAATTGGTGCAATTGGGCGGTAAACTGCTGCGGGGATGCGCTTCCTGCTACACTTGTTTCGAGACAAAAGACGGGCAGTGTGCCATTCAAACCGACGGCATGAACGAATACATCCGGAAAGCGCAACAGGCGGACGGGATCATCCTCGCCTCACCCACCTACTACGGGAGCGTCAGTGCGGAGATGAAGGCGTTTATGGACCGGCTGGGCCTCACCACCATCGGGCAGGGACGGACACTGACCCGCAAAGTCGGGGCGGCAGTCGTCAGCGTGCGCCGGGGCGGGGCCGTTACCGTCTACGACGAACTGAACCGCTTTATGCTGGGTAGCGGCATGATCGTTCCCGGCTCCACCTACTGGAACTTCGGGATCGGCGAAATGCCCGGCGAAGTATACAACGACGCCGAAGGACTGAGGAACATGAAGGACCTGGGGGTGCAATTGAGTTGGTTGCTGAAAGCCCTGCATTCAGGAGTGTGACAGCAATAATATCTTATGTTTATCATATTGATTGTGAGTTTTTTACAACATCGCATGAATTATTATTTTTCGTGCATTTATCTTGGGATAAAACAGAATAGGTTTGCATCTTTCCTCGGCTTTTAGTAACTTTGCATACATGTACCAACCCATTCACATAGATAGGAACAACCTCACAATCATGGGAGTTCGCTTTCCCGATTTGGAAACGCTTGATAGCACTGCCAATGCCATCGGCTCAAATATGTTCGAAGGTTTTGAGCCTACGGAAAGCCGTATTGCCCTTATTCGGGATTATATGTTGAACAAAATCACTTTCAGGCAGTTTATCGAAGCGGCGATATCAACAGCTCATGTCTGAACAGTATCACTATATTGACCCCGATTATACCTACACCGATCCCCAGACCGGTGTGTTGAGAAATCTTGCAAATGTAGCCGATCGCGATACGTTGATGTTCATCGAAAGTGGTGCTGTCGCGAAACGTATCAGCGAGTTAAAAGCCAAACCAATAAAGATTAAAGGCTCCCAAACGTTGCTTACCGTACACAAGTATCTGTTTCAAGATATCTATTCGTGGGCGGGTAAAGTCCGGACGGTAGAGATCAGTAAAGGCGACAAACCGTTTTTTTCATTGAATTATTTCCACCGGGCATTTCCATATATTGATTCATTAATTGCAGAATTCCGACAGATAGACAGAAACGACCGTCCTGCATTAGCGTACAAACTCGCTGAACTTCTCGACCACATCAACTATCTACACCCGTTCCGCGAGGGCAACGGACGTACACAGCGTGAGTTTCTGCGCCTGCTTGCTTTGGAGAAAGGGTTGGAACTCAATCTCAATCCGCCGGACAATACCGATATTTACGAGCGTTATATGTTCGGTACAATTAACGGCGATATCAAGGTACTCACAGCGTTGATGCTGGATATTATTTAACTTCTTATCTTAATGAACGAGGATAGTTTGTCTATATAGCAGGGATTTTTAAACAAACTCTAACTTGCAACAAAATTATTTTGACCCCATGCCGCTCATTCAATTAAAAGAGATACAAAAACAGTTCCCGGACGGGAGTGACCGTTTAAACACCGTACTGCGGGGAGTGGAACTGGAGGTGGAGCGCGGGGAGTTTGTGGCGATTAAAGGCGCTTCGGGTTCGGGTAAGACAACGTTGCTCTCCATTCTGGGGACATTGCTGACCCCGGACGGCGGCAGCTACTTTCTGGACGGCAGGGATATGGCTGCTCCGGGCATTGACTACTCGCTTGTGCGCAACCGGCAAATCGGTTTCGTGTTTCAGGACCACCGCCTGTTGCCGCAATATACCGCCATAGAAAATATACTATTGCCTACGCTTGCCTGTCGTTCCGAAGCTTCTGTGGAAGAGGTTGCCTACGCCCGCCGCCTCATGGAGCTGGCGCGTATTCCGGGGGTAGCCGCCCAATACCCGCACACCCTCTCCGGTGGCGAAGCAAGCCGGGTAGCCGTATGCCGGGCGCTCATCATGAAACCGCTGCTGGTGCTGGCCGATGAGCCTACCGGGCAGTTAGACCGGGAGAACGCGCAAAACATCGCCTCCCTGCTTTCAGAGGTAAACCAAACCATGCAGGCGACCATCGTCATGGTGACCCATTCGGATGAAACCTCCTCCGTCGCCGGCCGCATACTCACCCTTCAAGACGGCAAATTACAGTGAACTTCCGCAGCCTGACATACAAAAACAGCGCCTTTTTCGCCCGCTACTACAGGCTAATCGCTTTGGCTACCCTCATCACCGTCGCCGTCATCACCGGGAGCTTAGTAGTAGGTGATTCGGTACGCACCACCCTCGTAAAACGGGTAACGGAGCGGCTGGGTAACACACAGACCGTGATATTCTCCCGCAACTCCTTTATGTCCGAGGAATTGGCGGAAGCCCCCCTATTCGGTGGCGCGGCAAGAGGCATCTTGTTGACCAACGGCTTTATTTCACAGAACGGGCGACTGCTCCCTGTCTTCGTCTGGGGCGTTGACGACCTGCCCATTGCCAAAGGCGCCGCCCGCATCAACCCCGCCCTGCGGAAAGAGCTGGGCTCCGGGGTCCCGGATGCGCTTGTACTGCGCCTGCCTGCGCCGGGATTGGTGCCGTCCGGTTCCCTGTTCGTTACCGACACCTACACCACCGGCATGCGCCTCTCTTTCGACGGCATAATCAGTGCAGAGGAGGGCGGCAACATCAGCCTGAAAAACGAGCAGGTGCTTCCCTTTAACATCTTTGTCAACCGGCAGGAGTTGGCCGAAGCCCTCGAAATGCAAGGAAAGATAAACCTGCTCCTGACAGACCGGCTTATCGCCCCCGATGCTTGGGAGCAGGCGTGGCACAACACAACCTCCGGCCTCTCCGTCAACCGCGCCAAAGATTTTACCGAAATCACCTCCGACCGCGTATTCCTGCAGGAAGAGGTGGTCGCAACCATTTGTCGGGATAACCGGGAACCCAACCGCCTCTTCTCCTACTTGGTCAACTCCCTACAACGGGGCGACTCGTCCGTCCCTTACTCATTCGTCACCGCACTTGACCGGTACAGGGGAGCCCCCCTGCAAAAGGAGGAGATCATCCTCTCGGACTACGCTGCCCGTCGCCTCCGCGCCCAAACGGGCGACCGGATTACATTGACCTACTTCACCTCGCAGGACTTAAAGGCGTTGAAAACCGACACCGTATCCCTGCGGGTAAAAGCAATTGTTCCCCTAAGCGAATTACAGGAAGACAAAACCCTGAGCGCGGACTTCCCCGGCCTCTCCGATGTGGAACGGTGCACCGATTGGGACAGCGACCTTCCCATAGACATGGGCCTGATTACCGCCGAAGATGAAGCATATTGGGAACGCTACCGCAACACGCCCAAAGCCCTTGTAGCCTACGATGCCGTTGCCGCCGATTGGGGGAACGCCTACGGGAATGCTACCGCCGTACGCGTTGCCGATACCACTCCCGACCTGTCGGGCCTCACAGCCGGTATGTTTGGCATCCAACTTATCCACCCCCGCGACAAAGGCCTCTACGCCGCCCTGAACGGAGTGGACTTCTCCGGCCTCTTTCTGGCGCTCGGTTTCTTCATCATTCTATCCGCCCTGCTGTTGATGCTGGTTCCCCTGTCGGAAATGCTCTACCGGAGGCGGTATGAAGTCGACCTGCTGAAAGCGTTGGGGTATCCTTCCCGGCGCATTGTCCGCCTGTTTTGGCGGGAATCCGCTCCCGTTGTCCTGCTCTCCTCCCTTGCCGGAGTAGTTGCCGGGCTTCTCTACACCGCTCTGGTGATGTGGCTCTTGGGCAACGTTTGGAGAGGCGCCACCCACACGGACGGTTTCGCCGTCTATCCGTCTGCAACCACCGTTATGGCGGGTTTCCTTATCGGTGTTGCGCTTTCCCTCTGCCTCCTCCGCAGAAGCATCGTGCGTAATCTGAAAAACACCGAAAAGAGCGCGTCGTCCCCCCAAATCCGTTTAAAACGAAAACACACGCTCTCTCTCTTCTTTACCCTGCTTGCCG
>DBDA01000001.1:48527-55196 GCA_002293375.1 Odoribacter sp. UBA944 | reverse complement strand
TTTGGAGCACCTTATTGGCCCATAAAAAACAAAGCCTGCTCTCCTTTTTCACCCTGACGATCGGCGTATTTATCGTCTTCTCCGTCGGGCTCAACCGGAAAGGCTTTACCGACAGCTCCGGCCTGCGCACCGGAACAGGCGGCTACACCCTCTGGTGCGAAAGCGCCGTCCCCATCTACTACGACCTGAACACACCCGCCGGACAAGAGAGACTGTCGCTGACCGGCCTGCCCGACAGCACGGAAATCCTCCAATGCTTCCGCCTCAACGCTGACGACGCCAGCTGCCTCAACCTGAACAAAGTAACCACGCCCACCGTTTTGGGCTTGAACATGGAGCGCTTGGCGGCAAGTCATTTCCAAATCGAGCAAAGCATCTACCCGTCGGACCGGGAAGGGGTGTTCCGGCAACTGCAAACGCCCGCCGGCAAAGCATACCCCGCCCTCATAGACGCCACCGTACTGACGTGGGACCTGATGATGAAACTCGGCGATACACTTTGGTACGAGAACGGCCGGGGAACGCCCGTCCCCATCCTATTGGCCGGTACACTGTCCAACTCTATTTTTCAAGGGAACATTCTCATTGACCGCACCTTTTTCTCCGAAATATGGCCGGAGACCACCGGCAGCGAAGTATTTCTTCTGAAAACAGCGGAAGAAAAGAAAGAGGCGGTAAAAATGCTCCTCTCCCAGGCGCTGCACGAATACGGCGTCAGAATCTCCACCACCAACGAACGCCTGCAACAATTCAACACCGTCACCGACACCTACCTCACCATCTTCCTGACACTGGGAGGCTTGGGCCTGCTCCTCGGCATCATGAGCTTCGTCATCGTCGTCCGTAAGAACCTCACTGCCCGCCACCGTGAAATCGACCTCTACCGCACCCTCGGCTTCACCGACACCCAAATTCGGCGCATCCTCTGCAAAGAAAACTTACTCGTCCCGCTTTACGCCATCGCAGCCGGCATTGCCGCCTCCCTCACCGGCGTCAGCATGACCTTTGCCAACGTAACCGCCCAAGTCTGGCTACTCGCCTTACTGTTCGCCCTCTTTTTTGTTGTAAGTGTGGTGGTGTTTGTGCGGAGAGAAGTGCAAAAAGAAATTCAGAGGTTATAGAAAAATTAAAAACAACAACCATGGACAAAAAATGCAATCTTACCTGCACGGACGTAACCATCAAAAAATACTTCCAGGCAACCCCCGCAAAAAAAGAGGCCATCCAACTGATCCTCATCTCCGAAGCCATGCCTCCAAACACCGAAGAATACTTTGACGGAAAAGGCGAACCCTCATTCCTGAAAAACACAAACACCATCTTCCATGCATTGGGTTACAACTACCAAACCTACAACGACTACCTGAACAACGGCATCTACCTGACCACCGCCATCAAATGCGCCAAAAAAGAGTATTTGGTTAGTTCCGAAACCCTGAAAAACTGCTCCCTCCATTTGGAAAAAGAGTTAGACCAATTCCCCAACAAAAAAGTGATCATGCTCATGGGCGATTTTGCCATAAAAGCCATGAACTACATCTGGAAAAGAAAATTCAATGCACGGATCATCCCGACCGGCTCCACCTACAAAATAAGAAACGGCATATACGAATCGAACGGCATCCGTTTCTTCCCCTCATACACCCAAACAGGCGAAAGCTTCGGCTTGGAAAAATCAAAAGTACAAATGATCACAGAAGATGTAACCGAAGCACTGAAAACCATAAAATAAAAACAAATGAAACAACTGATCGCTTGCTGTGGCTTGG
Organism: Odoribacter sp. UBA944; assembly: GCA_002293375.1. Taxonomy (GTDB): domain Bacteria; phylum Bacteroidota; class Bacteroidia; order Bacteroidales; family Marinifilaceae; genus UBA944. Next base: position 53,427 of record DBDA01000001.1, on the reverse strand, counting down.
ATTGCGAAACCTGCGATGCCCGCATAGCCACCGTCAAAAACGACGACGAACTGAGAGAAAAAACCGCCCGGAAATGGAGCGAAATGAACAACGTACCCGAAATCACGGCAGACACCATTAATTGCATGGGTTGCCGGACCGACGGAGTAAAATTCGCCTTCTGCAGCAACCATTGCGAAATCCGCAAATGCGTCCACCAAAAAGGCTTCGATACCTGCGGCGACTGCCAAGAACTGGACAACTGCCCCATCGTAGCCCCGATCCTGCAAAACGCTCCCGGCGCAAAAGAAAACCTTCGATCAACCGTCTGAAAACTTATAACATGGCAAAAACATTTGAAATCGAAGTCGAGCAAGTAAACGGCTATTGTGCCTGTGGATACAAAAAAGGAGACAAAATCACCTGCGAAGGGCTAAACACCCCCAACCAGCCATTTTGTGGCGGAGCGTACGCCATCCTGTTTCCCATGCAAACCGCATTACATTCAGGCGCCACATTCAACTTTGAAGCAAACCCTTACTCAAAAACAAAACTCGCTTGCCCCGACAACGGACACGTCATCTTTAAACTTACCTTACTCAAAGAATAAAATGACCGAAAAAGAAAAAATGCTTGCAGGAGAACTATACGACTGCGGAGACCCCGAACTAATCGAACTCTGGACCCGTGGGAAAAACCTGATGCAACAATACAACGCCCTTTCCTACTCCGATAAAACCGGGCAACTCAAAATACTCGACGAATTACTGGGCGCACGGGGAAAACACACACAGATCACCGCACCATTCTTCGTTGACTACGGTAAATTTATCTTTTTAGGCAACAACTGCGAAATCAACATGAACTGTGTCTTCCTGGACTGCAACCGCATCACAATTGGCGACAACGCACTAATTGCCCCCGGTGTACACATCTACACCGTCTTCCACCCCATAAGCGCCAACGAAAGATTCAACAAAAGCGTCAACGCAGATTTTCCGTTTGCCGTATCCAAAACCGCACCCGTAACCATCGGGAACAACGTCTGGATTGGCGGCGGCAGCATCCTATTACCCGGCATCACCATTGGCGACAACGTCACCATCGGAGCCGGAAGTGTCGTCACCAAATCCATACCCAGCAACGTCATCGCCTACGGAAACCCTTGCAGAATCATCAAAGAAATAGAACCCCAACGCCCTTAAAACCCCGGCAAACGCATCGTCACCGTCGGTATCAACAACACAAAACCCAACACAATCAGCACCAACAACAACTTAAAAAACCACTTCACCCACACCTCGTAAGGAATGCGGGCAATTCCCAGCGCACCGATCAATATCGCCGACGTCGGGGTAATCATATTCGTAATCCCATCCCCAAATTGAAACGCCATCACCGTCGCCTGCCGTGAAATACCGATCACATCCGAAAACGGCGCCATGATCGGCATCGTCAGCGCAGCCTTAGCCGAACCGGACGGGATCACAAAATTAATCAGGGTCTGAACGGCGTACATCACCCCCACGGAAGCAATCCGCCCCGTCTCATGCATCAGGGAAGCCAGGCCGTGCAGGATCGGGTCAATAATCTTTCCCTCCTGCAGGATCTGTATGATTCCGCCTGCCAATCCCACCACAATAGCAGCGGAAAGAATATCCTTCGCCCCCTCCAAAAACAACTTAATAATACCATCCGGCTTCCCTCCCGCAGCAAACCCCGAAAGTATCCCCATCGCCAAAAAAACAGCAGATATCTCAGGCAGATACCAACCGTGCCCCATCACCCCCGTCACCAAAAACAATACCGTAAACCCCAAAAGCGTCAACACAAAAAAATGATACGACTTACGCGCTCCCAGCCAACCCAGCAACACAAAAAGAACAGTAAATGCAGGAACAGCGTACAACTTGACCGACACAGCTCCCACCGTCAACGTCGTCACCGGATAAAACAGAGAAAACAACACCAGCGCCACCGTCACCATTCCGTACACCACCCACGTCGACCGGGGAGTGGCATACGTCATCCGCTCAACCTCTCCGTTGTTCCGTTCCCGCCAATATTGATCGGCCGCATACATTGGCGACAACTGCGGCCTTTTTCTGATCCGGTTCGCATACACCAACACGGCAACAACCAACACCGCCGTCAGCAACAACCAGCAAAACAAACGGTACTCAAACCCCGAAAACAACGGCAGATCCGACAACCCCTGCGCAATACCGATCGTAAACGGATTCAACACAGCCCCCGCAAACCCCACATGAGCAGCCACATACACCATACACAAGCCCGTGATCGAATCGTATCCCATTGAAATGGCCAACGGCACAACAATGATCACAAACGCCAGCGTCTCCTCACTCATCCCGAACACCGCCCCAAACAAACTGAAAAGGACCATGATCAAGCTCATCACCACATTATTCACACCGATCTTCCTCATCCACGAACGGCGTTCCAACCGCCGGGTATACCCCCAAAAAGAAAAAATACCCGCATCGATCGCCCGGCTGTTGTTCATAATCTGAAAAGCGCCGCCGATGATCAACAAAAAAGCAATAATCCCCGCCTGCCGCTCAAACCCCTCCAACAGCGCGGAAAACACCTGCCATGACTGGGGCGATTGCTCCACCGCGTGAAAAGAATCCGGAACGATCACCGTCCGGGAAGCCCCGTTCACCTCCATCGTCCGGCGCTCATACTCCCCGGCAGGCACCACCCACGACAAACCCGCGCAAATCAAAATAATGACAGCAATAATCGTATAAGTATGGGGTATCTTCTTCAGCATAAGCATTGTTTAGGCGCGAAGATAATCAATTTCTCCGCGCCTACACATCCCCATTTAAAACAAATCCATATCTTTACAAAAAATAAAAAAAATGGAAATCAAATCACTCGCCCAAACAGACTTCCCAACCCTATTCAACGCATTCAGCCGCGCTTTCTCCGACTACGACATCCAACTAAACAGCCAACAACTGCAAGCCATGTGGAAAAGGCGCGGATTCCGTCCCGATCTCTCATTCGCCGCATTCGAAAACCGGGAAATAACAACATTTACCCTAAACGGCATCGGCTCCTTCAACGGCACACACACCGCCTACGACACAGGAACCGGAACATTAAAAGCACACAGAGGCAAAGGCCTCGCCACCCAAATATTCGAACACTCCATTCCCCACCTACAAAAAGCAAACATCAAACAATACCTCCTCGAAGTACTGCAACACAACACCAAAGCCGTCTCCGTCTACCGCAAACTCGGCTTCGAAATAACCCGAGAATTCAACTACTTCGTCTGGCAAAACGAAACACTGCACAACGACATCAAAAATACAGACCCCTCCTACTCCATAGAAAAAATCGACATCGAAAAACACCCCTCCGTTTCCGCCTTCTGGGACTTTCCCCCCTCCTGGCAAAACAGCCTCGCCTCCATCCAAAGAGCCAAAGAAACCTTCCTCAGTTGGGGCGTATTTCTGGAGCAAGAACTCGTAGGATACTGCGTATTCGAACCCGTATCGGGCGACATCACACAAATAGCCGTCCATAAAGCACACCGCAGAAAAGGGATCGCCACCCTCCTGCTCCACCAAACAAGCAAACATAACAAAATGCCAACAACCAAATTGCTAAACACCGAGACCTCCTGCACCTCAATCGTCGACTTTCTCCGGGCAAAAAACATCCCGGTCAGCGGAAAACAATTTGAAATGATCAAAAAAATCTAACCCCATGCAAACCAAACGTTTAATTCTAAGAGCCTGGCAGGAGAGTGACGCCGAATCGCTTTACAAGTACGCCCAAAATCCCCGCGTCGGACCGGTTGCCGCTTGGCCGCCCCACACAAGCGTGGAGAACAGCCGCGAAATCATCAAAAGCATCCTTTCGGCAGACGAAACCTACGCCGTCGTACTGAAAGAAACCGGCGAAGCCATTGGAAGCATCGGGCTGATGACGGCCCACACCATCCACAGCGCCGAAATAGCGGAAGGTGAGCGCGAAATAGGGTACTGGATCGGCGAACCCTTCTGGGGCCAAGGCCTCATCCCCGAAGCCGTCCGCGAACTCCTCCGGCACGCCTTTGAAGACCTGCAAGTTACCACCGTCTGGTGCGGTTACTACGACGGCAACGAAAAATCAAAACGGGTATCGGAAAAATGCGGATTCCTCTACCACCACACCGAACACAACAAACCCGTCCCCCTACTAAACGAACTCCGCACAGAACACTTCACCTACCTCTCCCGCAAAAATTGGGAAAATCGCGATAAAGACACCTTTACCTGTAAAATTGAATGATTATGTAATCTTCCCCTTAATCCGCCGCCGCAATTACACATTTTCGGCACGAGAAATCCTCTCGTTTTACACATTTTTCGGAGGAGCTTTCAAGTAATGGTTTCACCATCTGTTTTTAAATGCCAAATTCATCGGCATCCGATAAACCAATTCCTCGACTAAATAAATATCGCACTGCACGGGAGTCATTTCCTCCCACAATTAGCGAAACTTGTAAATTTTGCAAGTTTCGCTAATTGTGGGAGGGGCGTTATTAATAAAAATCTATTTACGTGCTTATTGAAAAAATAACGATAAGTTTTGTATATTCGTCCTTTGGTAACTAAGGACTTACCCTCTTAACCACCAACGCATGAAGCAAGCCATTCTCAGAAACATCGCCATCGTATCGGCGCTCTTTGTCGTTACCTTCTCAACTATGCTGATCACCTCCTACTTTCAGGTGAGAAGCGCCACACCGTTGCAAACCGAAGTCGTAGAAACATTAAAAGGCCTCAACGACCAACAAGCCGGCAATCCGGCCTTGCAGGAGCAGATACGCCAATTAGACCTGTTGGCGCGGAAAGCCTATTTTACACGCATGGACCACCTGACAGCCGGTGTTTACATC
>DBDA01000001.1:46521-48471 GCA_002293375.1 Odoribacter sp. UBA944 | reverse complement strand
AAAAGCCGGGCGCGGAGTTATCTGGTGTGGGGCGTTCCTGCCTTGACAGCCGTCGCGCTGGTGTTCGCTTTTCTGGGTTCACCCTACCTGCAACCGGCCCAACCGGCAGCAGAAGCGCATCAAAACGAAATCGTAGCGGAAGTAAACAAGCCGGTCAACGAAACACCGCAGGAACCGGCACCGCAAGAAACAATAACCGAACCGGTCACAACCGAAAAGGAAGTAGTAGACAAAGATGAGCCGACCGCCAAACTGGAGCAGGAGAAAAAAGCGCCGGAAACCACCGTCCGGGAAACCACCCCCCAACCCTCCACTGCCACCCACAGCGCCTTTCGGGGCGACAACTCCAACGGTCACTCCGCCGCCAAAGGGGTTCCCGTCAAGTGGGACCTGAGCAACGGGATCCACATCGCCTGGAAACAGGAGATTCCGCGGAAAGGCTACAACTCTCCCGTCATCTGCAACAGCAAAGTCTTCTTTTCGGGGGCCGACGAACAGGCGCGCGAGTTGTATTGCTACGACCTGGCCACCGGGCAAAAACTGTGGTCGCTGACCGCCTCCAACATACCCGGTTCTCCTGCACAGATGCCCGCAACCACCGAAGATACCGGTCTGGCAGCCTCCGGTGTAGCCACCAACGGGAAACAGGTATGCGCTATCTTCGCCACCGGCGACATCCTTTGTGCCGACATGAATGGTAAACAACTTTGGGCCAAAAACATCGGCATTCCGGACAACCACTACGGATACGCCTCCTCGCTCCTCATATACAACAACACAGTAATTATACAGTACGACAACCGCAACGCCCCGCGAGTGCTGGCGTTGGATTTAACAACGGGCGCCGAGCGTTGGAGCAAAAGCCGGACGGAAAACGTGACCTGGAGTTCTCCCATGATTGCGAACGTCAACAACATTCCCCAATTAGTATTAATGGGCAATCCCTCCATTACCGCCTACAACCCCGCCACCGGCGAACAGCTTTGGCGGACAGAGTGCATGACGGGAGAGGTGGGGGCCAGCGCCTGCAGTGCTAACGGCATCATATTCGGCGCCAGCGAATACGCCAAATTGGTGGCCATCAACGGCGCAGACGGCAGCATCCTGTGGGAAGGGACAGACTACCTGCCGGAAGTCTCCAGCCCGGTAGCGACCCAAGAGAACCTCTACTTAGCCACCAGTTACGGGGTTTTTGCCGCCTACGATGCGCAGACCGGAGCCTTGCGCAAAGAACACGAATTGAATACCGAATTCTACTCTTCCCCCATTATTGCCGAAGGAAAAATATACCTTTTCAGCAACGATGGAAAGATGCACATCTTCTCGGCCGACAACGACTTCCGCCTCATAGACGCCTTTGAAACCGGAGAGAAAACCTTTGCCACCCCCGCCCTCACAGACGGCAAAATGGTGGTGCGGACAGAGAAGAGTCTTTACTGTGTAACCACCCTCTGATATGGCCTGTACCTGCAATCATAACAACACCGACCTTGTAGAAAAGGTAGACGCCATTATTGACCGCATCGGCACCTCCCGGCAGGTCATCATCCCCTTGTTGCAGGCATTGCAGGAGGCGTTTAACTACCTCCCTGCGGCGGCCATCGAACGGGTATACGAACGGACGGAAATCGACCGGGCGCAGCTTATCAGCGTCTCCACCTTTTACTCCCAATTCCGGCACATTCCCTACGGAAAACACCTTATTAAGGTCTGTACCGGTACGGCCTGCCACGTAAAAGGGGCCGGTAATGTATACGACTCCTTCCGGCGGGAACTGAAAATGGAAGGAGAGCGCATTACCACCGACGACGAACGCTTCTCTATCGAAAAGATTGCCTGTCTGGGTTGCTGCACCTTGGCCCCTGTCGTCCAGATTGACGAAAAAATATACGGTCACGTCCTCCCCGGAAAGGTCAACGAGGTGATTGAGGATTTCCTGGCCCAGCAAGA
>DBDA01000001.1:33174-46511 GCA_002293375.1 Odoribacter sp. UBA944 | reverse complement strand
ATTCGCCTCGGCATGGGCTCCTGTTGCCAGGCGAGCGGCTCGTCCGATATCTTCCGGGAACTGCAAACAGCCTCCAGCGCATTGGGCATCGACGTCACCATTAAACCGGTGGGGTGTGTGGGGGTTTGCAACCGGGTGCCGCTCATTGACGTGGTCTCCCCGGACGGGAATATCACCCGCTATCCCCGGGTAAAGGCTGCCGAAATAAAGGAGATACTGCACCACCATTTCAAACCGGCCGGTTACCTGAAACGGTTGAAAAACAACCTGCTGAACCACATCGACACCTTCCACACGGACATCACCTGGGACAACGTTGTCTGGCAATCCGAAAACGAACGGACGGGCGTTATCGACAGTTTTCTGGCGGGACAAAAACACATCTCCACCGAGGGGTACGGCTTTCTCGCCCCTTTGAACATCGACGAATACACCGCGCACGGCGGTTTCACGGCGCTTCACCGCATCCTCTCCTCCTGCACCCGCGAAGAGGTAATACAAACCGTTTTAGCCAGCGGCATCCGGGGACGCGGCGGCGGCGGTTTCCCGACCGGTAAAAAATGGGAACTCGTGGCGGCTTCCGGTAAAAAAGAGAAATATGTCATCTGCAACGGCGACGAAGGCGANNTTTATGGACCGCATGATGCTGGAATCCTATCCCTTCCGCGTGATAGAAGGCATGCTTATCGCCGGCTATGCTGTAAACGCCGACCAGGGCCTGTTTTACATCCGCGCCGAATACCCGTTGGCTGTCACCCGTATCCGTGCCGCCATTGAGCTTTGCCGGGAACGGAACCTGATAGGCCCAAACATCGCGGGCAGTGGCTTTTCGTTCGACATCACAATCTTTGAAGGCGCCGGCGCTTTCGTTTGCGGCGAAGAAACCGCCCTGATTGCCTCTATCGAGGGAGAGCGGGGGTTCCCCAAACAACGGCCGCCCTATCCCGCCGTGGAAGGGTTAAACGGTCGCCCGACCTTAGTCAACAACGTAGAGACGCTGAGCCAGATTCCTTACATTGTCCGGAATGGCGCCGCTTCCTACAGCCAAATCGGCACCGCCGGAAGCAAAGGGACCAAAGTCTTCGCATTGGCGGGTAAGATACGCCGCGGCGGCCTGATAGAAGTGCCGATGGGCGTTACCCTCAACCGGATTATTGAAGAGATCGGCGGTGGTGTAGAGAACGACGAAAAGCTAAAAGCCGTACAGATTGGCGGCCCTTCGGGCGGCTGTATCCCGGCGCACCTGTGCGATGTACAGGTCGACTTCGACGCCTTCAACCAAATGGGCGCCATGATGGGCTCCGGCGGCTTGGTCGTGTTGAGCGAAAAAGAGTGCATGGTCGACGTCGCCCGTTATTTCCTGAGCTTCACCTGCGAGCAGTCGTGCGGTAAATGCACTTTCTGCCGCGTCGGCATCCGCCGCATGCTCGACATACTCGACAAGCTATGCAGCGGCAAAGCCCAACCGGAAGACATTGACAAATTAGAAGAGTTGGCTATTAACGTAAAAAAATCCTCCCTTTGCGGATTGGGCAAAACCGCGCCCAACCCCGTGCTCACCACCTTGAAATACTTCCGCCACGAATACGAAGAGCACGTAAACGGCATTTGCCGCACGGGCACCTGCAAAGAGATGGTCCGATACACCGTCACCGACGCCTGCGTAGGCTGCACCAAATGCGCCAAAGCCTGCCCGGTCGACGCCATCCCCTATACTCCCTACGAAATCCACACCATCGACACCGCCCTCTGCGTACAATGCGGCCTCTGCATCGACGAATGCAGCTTCGATGCCATAGAGAAGGTAGCCAATACGGTTTCCCATCGGAAAGTATCGGAAACGCATAAGGTATAAAGAACGGAAAGCTGGGCAGACATTTTCAAAACAACATGAACAATAGTGTGTTATGTAAACAGAGCGCCCCGCTCATAAAGAAGCGGGGCGCTTGGGTATATTGATTTCTGAAAGGATACTATTTGCGGACGGGGCGTAGAGAGTATCCGTAGCTTCGATCGTACCAGTCGTCGGAATAGTCAATACCAACATTTCCTTTGTAGGAGTCGTCATCAAAACGTAGTGACCAAGCATAATCAGGCCTATCAGAAAAACTCGACCAGTAGTATCCTCTACTCCAATTATTGTAATGGTCCTCATCATAGTAGTCACTGAGCGAACCGTCATAACCGCCGCGATAACCGGCCGCAGGAAGGAAGATCGCCTTGCCCGATGTTTTATCCGTAAATTTCATACCGAACATGCCGTTCCGCACTGTCCGCGTTTGCGTCACTTTCTCTTCGTCCACCAGTTTGGCAAAATCAGCGCTGTCAGGTACGCGATACCCGGCAGGGCTGGGATCATTGACTGCCGCCCAAGTGTCTCCGGGTTCATTACTATCGTCCCAACCGGTCACAGAATAGCCGGTGGAAGGCCATCCTTTTTTGCGGTTCCATTGGTAGAACATCCCGGCGGATTCGGGAGTGGCCGCAAAGGTTCCCGGAGCATCCACATTACGCGCCGCCCATGTCACACCGTTAATAACCACGTCGGCAGTGTCGGCTGCAGAAGTTGTCGCCACGCGGACACAACGCAACGTGTAACCGTTGCACCTTTCACCACTGTCAGCTATATCAATCCGATCGGCGTCGTACTGCCACCTACTACCAAGAGACAAATACCAAATTTCACCGTATTCATTATCCCATATAGGTATAGTAGACCAATAGCCTCCTCGGATACCAACAAGCTCTAACGTACCGCCAATAATGTCGGTATGATCAGCAGCACGGTTACCGGCCGCAGGAAAGAAAACAGCGTTCCCGTTAGACTTATCTGTAAATTTCACTCCTCTTACACCGTTCTGCGCCTCCCAGGTTTGAGTCACTTTTTCCTCGTCTAACAACTGGGCAAAATCAGCGACAGTCGGCAAGCGCCAACCGTTGGGACTGGGGTCGTTGACAGCCTCCCAGGTATCGCCGGAAGCATTGCTGTTGTCCCAGTTTACAGCCCCCGTAGCAGGCCACCCCTTTTTACGGTTCCATTGATAGAACATCCCCGTAGAGCCCGGAGTAGCTGCAAAGGTGCCCGGAGCATCCACATTGCACTCTGCCCAAACCACGCCATTGATCAGTACGCCGGTAACGGCAACAGGTTCCTCCGGCACTTCTCCGTTTGCTGTTTTCCCGTTCTGCGTAACGGTAACAGTAATGGTTGTTCCGGCACAGGTAACCGTAATGGTAGCCGAACGGTCGCTGCCCGTGTAGTTGGGGTCAAGTTCAATGGCCAGCGTATAGGAACCCGCACCGCCCGAATAAGTTTCTTCACCGTTTAGCAGTAGACGCAGCCATGACACACCGCTCGCGCGGCTTGTCGGAGTGACAGCCTGAGTAGACGTTTTTGGAGTAGCTTCCGCTACCGTTGCTTCCCAGGCAGCAACCAAAGAATTAATCGTTTCATTTTTTCGCTGTTAAATTGGTTAGTAAGGTTTTATTATTTCTCTTTTTCCTGTTATGTTGACTTCTCGTATGCGCATAAAAAAAGCGTGGAACTTAACAATATTCGCTATTGAGGTTCTCGACGACCTGTACAACAAATAAGTAAGCCCACGCCATTCGGCGTGAGCGCTGGCAACTTACTCTTGTTGTACTTTTGAAATTGTCGAGATTTCAATAGCAAGAATAAAAGCTAACGCTTTTTCCAATATTTTACTGTGTGCGCTAAAGCGCAATTATACCATAGGCGCTAAAATTAATTCAACAAGGTAAAAATAACCTTTTTCCGTTATATATCCAAACAGTATTTTAAAGTTTGCCTTGATAAAATATACATTCCATTTCCAATTTTCTTTTGGTTTTCATATATTTGTCTAATATCGGATGCGTCCTAACATCATTCAAGCAAGCTTGATTCTCTTTTCATTATAGTTTGTAATAACAACAAACAACATGATATGACAAAACAAAATGCTATAAAAGTCTTTGAGGAAAAAAAGGTCCGTACCGTATGGGACAGCAACACAGAGGAATGGTATTTCTCTGTTGTAGATGTAATCGCCGTACTAACGGACAGTCCTAATCCGAGAAATTATTGGAAAGTATTAAAGCATCGGCTTATCAAAGAAGGAAATGAAACGGTTACAAATTGTAACCAGTTGAAATTACCTGCTGAAGATGGCAAGATGCGCCTGACAGATGTTGCCGACACCACGCAATTATTCCGGTTGATACAATCCATTCCCTCTCCCAAAGCAGAGCCTTTCAAGTTGTGGATGGCACAAGTGGCCAAAGAACGCTTAGACCAAATGCAAGACCCGGAGTTGTCTATCGAGCAAGCCATGTTGGACTACAAACGGTTGGGATACTCCGATAATTGGATTAATCAACGTCTCAAAAGCATTGAAATCCGCAAGGAATTAACCGATGAATGGAAACGCCGAGGTTTGCAGGAGGGAGTGCAGTTTGCCGCACTGACTGACATCATCTACCAAACATGGGCAGAAAAAACAGCAAAAGAATACAAACAATTCAAAGGACTGAAAAAAGAGAATTTGCGGGACAATATGACCAATAAAGAGTTGGTATTAAGCATGCTTGCAGAGCTCTCTACCAAGGAGATATCAGAGGTACAGAATCCGGAATCTTTTGATGAGCATGCAGAAGTGGCCCGTAAAGGAGGAGGTATTGCCAGAGATGCCCGCCTGAAATTAGAACAGGAAACAGGTAAAAAAGTAGTTACATCTCTGAATGCAAAGGATGTATTGGGATTACAACAAGAGTAATATGGACGTACAACTATTCATCAACAACTACAGGGAAGCATTCGGCGAAGTGGCGGAATTGCCTCTTGCATTCTGGTATGCGGATACCCCGTTGGCAGAGACCGGAAAAATCGGCGGCTGTTTTTTCAAGGAGATGCGAACTGCCCGGGAGGGTGCTCCGGTCAGTCTCAATGCCGACAACATCAGTTGCGGCGGCGGAAAATTCTATACCGGATTCTCGGAGATGCCCGTCCATGTACCTACCTTCGTGTCGGTCAAAGAGAAATACAAAGCGACGCCGGGGTTGGTGCTCGATTTTATCCAAAAAAGCGCCGTACCCCGGGCAAGCGATAACAACCTCAACATAGCCCGCATTGACCGGATAGAGAACTTCGACCGCGTGGAAGGAATCATTTTCTTTGCCACCTCCGATATCCTCTCCGGACTGGCGACGTGGGCATACTTTGACAACAATTCGGACGATGCCGTCACGGCCAGGTTCGGCTCCGGTTGCTCCACCGTTATCACCGATACTGTCGTAGAAAACAGAAAAGGTGGCCGGCGCACCTTTATCGGTTGCTTTGACCCCTCTGTCCGTCCTTGGCTGGAAGCCAATGCACTCAGTTTTGCTATACCGGCGTCCAGGTTCAAAGAGATGTATCACACCATGCGGAACAGCAGCTTGTTCGGCACCCCTGCCTGGGAAAAAGTGCGCGGTAGGATTAATCTCGGATAGGCCATAAATAATTAAAAAACGATGAAGATCTTTTATTTATTGATTATAAGCATTATCCCGTTGGGATGTAGAGGAGTGGACGGGAAAAGGAGGTATATCGCATTACACCTACCTCCCCTCACAAGTGCAGATAAGTGTAAAATCGTAACCGTAGACAGCGTTCTTTTTGATATCTCCGATAGCCGGGAATGGGATGTGCATACCGGCGATCCGTATTTTGTGTTCCGCCAGGTATTTCAATATCTGCTGGCGGGATTCAACCGCCTGTACCGGATCCGTATCGTAGGTAACCGCTACTTCCGGATAAGGCATCTGTATCGCCATGGCATGGGTCAGGTCACCCCAGATAAACAGTTTCGAACCGTTTGATTCCACCATATACCCGGTATGGCCGGGGGTATGCCCGTACGCTGCAACACTGCGGATGCCCGGAAACAACTCCTCCGCACCTTCTACCCCGCCCGGAGCAAACAGGTGCAATTGCTCTTTGTAAGCATTGATGACCTCACGCGCCCGGGCTACGCCACCCGCCGCCTCGCTCATCCAGTAATCATACTCCGCTTGGGGAATATACAACGCTGCCGAAGGGAACGCTTTTTCACCGTCGCGCAAAAGTCCGCCGATGTGGTCGCCGTGCATGTGTGTCAGCACAATGGCATCAATATCCGCCACACTCTTTCCGCACTTTTTGAGGTTATCGAACAGCTTTTTACCGTATCCGGAGTCGAACAGAATAGTTTTATCTCCCGCGACAACCAAAAAGGCATTGGTGGCATTGGGGAACGTCCCATTGGGAATGGCTTCTTTCAGCATCTCTTCCGTAGCGCCGACCAGGATGCCTTTGTTGCCCTGCTGCTGCCCCTCGGAGAGGGTGGTAATGGTAAAAGAACCGACATCGAATGTGATGACATCTTCCTGCGCCCTTGTCTGGCAGCCGGAAATCAGCACCATAAACAGAGAGAGGCATTTTACAGCCAATTGCGAAATTGCAGTGTGGTAGTTCATAGCAGTTTGTTTTAAATGGTTTATTTATATGATATCCGTAAATCCCATGCCTTCCTCTTATTCTACGAAATCTCTTCCAATTCATATTGAATGGTTCCTACTCCGATCTTTTCGGCATGTTGCAATCCTGCCAGCCAATTGGCATTGGGGTGGATAAGCTTGAATTTTTCGGAGCCGGCCAGATCGTGGTGTTCGTGTTTTTCATGCAGGTGGCTGTAAGCGTTTATCGGTGCCTTTTTCACCAAATCCACACAAGCCATGTCAAGCGCAACGGGGTCGAACGAAGCAGCCATGCCGATGTCCGAAACGATGGCGACGTCGTTGTGGTTCCAGCAGTCGCATTCGGGGGAAACATTCATGATAAAGTTCACGTGAAAATGGGGTTTGCCGGTCAATACAGCCTTGGCGTATTCGGCTATTTTGCAGTTGAGGTTTTCAGAGGTGTCCCAGTCGCTCAAAACGGCCGCACTGTATTGGCAAAGCGCTACGCACTGCCCGCAACCAACACATTTTTCGTAATTGATCTCGGCGCACCGGTTTTCGATTTTAATGGCCGAATGGGCGCAGTACTTGACGCAGACGCCACAGGCTACGCAATTTTTCTTTACGATCTTCGGTTGGGAAGTGGAGTGCATCTCCAATTTTCCACCGATGCTGGCGCTTCCCATGCCGATGTTTTTCAACGCACCGCCAAAGCCGGCCTGCTCGTGTCCTTTAAAGTGGTTCATGCTGATAAAAATGTCGGCATCGGCAATGGCAGAGCCGATTTTCGGCGCTTTGCAGTATTCGCCGTCGATTTTTATTTCGCGGTATTCCGTCCCTTTCACACCGTCGGCAATGATAACATTACAGTGTGTGGTCATGGGGTTAAAGCCGTTTTCCATGGCCGACTGCAGGTGGTCGACGGCATTTGAGCGGCCTCCGGAATACAGGGTGTTTGCATCGGTGAGGAAAACTTTACTACCAAGTTTTTGGAGTATTTTTACCATCCGTGTAGCGTAATTGGGGCGGATGTAGGCTAAATTTCCCGGTTCTCCGAAATGAATTTTAATGGCCGTAAATTGGTTTTCAAAGTTGATTTTTTCAATACCGGCCCTTTTTACTAATTTTTCCAATTTATCCAGCAGGTTGCAGTTGGGGGTGGTATGTAAATTGGTAAAATATACTTTTGATTTTGTCATGGGATTAGGTATTTTAAACTGGCGCTATTTTTGATGTTTTTTGATTTCAAACTGCACTATTTGGGTTTGTACGGTCAAAAGGGTCAGGGAATTATTTTATACGCCATCAAGGTATCGCCGTGCCGGATGTACAACACGCCTTTGTAGATGACCGGGTGCGCCCAGTGCTGTTCGGTGCCGAGTGTGACGGGGAATTTGCTGACGATATCGAATTTTTCCGGGGTAGCCCTGACCAATGCCATGTCGCCTTTTTCCGTGTAACAGTAGAGCATGCCGTCTGCCGTGATAATGGCTCCGGCCGGCAGGGTCTTGTCCTTGTAAAGCGTTTTGCCTGTTTTCCACTCTACACAGCACCAACTGCCTTTTCCGTAGTCCCCGGCGCCGTAGATGTACGCTTCCTGTTTCACGGTGTGACCTGTTCGGGAGTCAAAATCCGGAATGCGCCAAACCTCTTCCACGTTTTTTCCGCCGTCCGTCAGGCGCAACATCACCGTGCCGACGCCGTAGCTGCTGGAACAGAGCAACAGGCCGTTTTCGTAAAGCGGGGTGTTCGGATGTTCAAAAAATCGGTTGGTAAACGGGACCGACCACAGCAGCCTGCCGTCTGAAATATCAATCCCGACGATGTGATGCCCCGTCATGGTGGCAACCTGGGGAGTGGCCTGGTCGCCGATGTAGACCGGACAACAGTAACTGGGTATATCGCCCATTGCTTTTGAACTCCAAATCAGTTCGCCGCTCTTTTTATTCAGTGCGACGATGTTGTGTTCTTTTCCTCCCGGTGTGAATATCAATTTATCGCCTACGATTAGCGGCGATTCGTTCATCCCGTACTTGGGAATTTCGCCGCCGAAATCATCAATTGCGTTTTTTTGCCACAGTATCTTCAAATCGGATGCGTCGAAGCAGGTCAGGATGCCGGTCCCGCTGACCACATAGAGCCGTCCGTCGTTGGGAATGACGGTGCCCCTGGCGCCCTGGTAGCTGGTGTGCCACTCTTTGCCGTACGCTGTTTTGTTGAGCAGTTTGCCTTGCCGGTCCAATACGTACAGGTAC
The DNA here is from genome assembly GCA_002293375.1 of Odoribacter sp. UBA944. Classification (GTDB taxonomy): domain Bacteria; phylum Bacteroidota; class Bacteroidia; order Bacteroidales; family Marinifilaceae; genus UBA944. Next base: position 37,779 of record DBDA01000001.1, on the reverse strand, counting down.
CCCGTACCGTCCGTCATGCCGGTTACATAGAGTTTGCCGTCGGCGACAGCGACTGAAGAGTATCCCTGTCCCAATCCGTTGAAATGCCACAATAATTCAGGTCCATTGGCCGGCCAGGAGGGGAGTAGCCCGGTATCTTGGTAAATACCGGTGCGGTCGTTCCGCCATTCGATGGTTTGCGCCGATACGATCTGTATGGCGAGGAGCAGCAGGGGAAGGATTTTTATGTGTTTCATTACGTTGTATTATCCATAAGTTGGAGCGTTGGCAAATGAAATTAATGCTTCAATCTGCCCTCTCTTATAGCCTTCTGTTGGTTCAATATCCTCTGTTGCTTTTTTGCGGCTTCTAATGATGCCGGCCGCTTCCGCCAAGAGGTTATTGATAGTAGCGTACTTTCTATCCATTGCTTATGAAATTCATTGATATATGTTCTTTCCATACTTTAAATCATTAAAGAGGTTACTACAAATATAACTAAAACCAAAAGCAGAATCAAGCTTGCTTGAGTTATACGGAAGTGCATCCGATATTATGCAAATCTAAACAAATTATTCGCATCTTGAGCTATTTTAAATTTATTGCACAATCGTTCCTTCTACCTCTTATTCTTCCCCCAACTCATAACAAAACAGCAAATCGTGGTCCCGCAGGTAGAGTTTGCCGTTGGCAATGACCGGGTGCGCCCAGATCATGTTATCGATGGTTTTTATTTGGGTGCGTTCGGGGAATTCCATGCGGCCGTATTCTTTCCAGCCGTCGGGGGAGGCATCTATGATGGTGAGGAGTCCGCCGCGTTCGCTGAGCAGGAGGAGGCGGTCGTTGACGGCAAGTACAGCTCCTTTACCTGCTTCTTTGTCGCGTTTTTTCCAGACGCTTTTACCGCTTTTTAGCTCCTGGCATACCCAGCCGTGGGGGTCGGAATAGCCGTAGATGTGACCATCAATAAGGACTACGCCGCCGTGGTGGTTGACCATGTTTTTGTTGGCGTAGAGGGTGTCGGCGGTGAAGGCGTCGCCCTGTTTGACGAGCCGGATGTAGGTGCAGCCGGCGTTGTACCCGGAGGTGACGTAAACGGTATGGTCATGGTATACCGGGGTGGGAATGACGGCGGTCTTGTAAGCGGGTATCTCTATTTTCCACAATATTTTACCCTCTTTTGCGGAGATGCCCGCAACGCTTTTGGCGGCCTGTTGGATGTATTGCCGTACTCCGTCCACCTCGGCAACGATGGGGGAGGAATAGCCCGCTTCGTCTGTCCACGCTGTGGTGCGCCAAATCAGGTTACCGGTGTTTTTATCGAGGGCGACGACGGTGCCGTCCACCCCGCCGGGGGTACAGATAACCAAGTTGCCGTCAACCAAAGGAGATTCGCTGAATCCCCAGCGGGACATGATTTTGCCGTTGAAGTCGGTCGTAAAATCTTTCTGCCAGAGGATGTTGCCGTCAGCGGCGGAGAGGCAGTGTATTTGGCCGATGCCGCGGATGAGGTAGAGTTTGTCGCCGTCTACGGTGATGGTGCCGCGGGGCCCGATTTCCCGGTCTTGTACGGACTCCTTGCCTAGGGTTTGTTTCCATTTTAGCTCGCCGGTTTGGGTGTCTAAGGCAAATGCGAAGCCTTGTTCATCTGTTGCGCCCTGGCAGTAGAGGGTGGTGCCGACGATGGCCGGGGAGGAGTAGCCGGTGCCGGCTTTCCGGAAGGTCCACGCGACCGCCGGTTTGGAGGCCGACCAGTCCAATTGGAGGTTTTCCTGTGTGACGACGGCCTGGCGGTTGGCGCCCCGCCATTGCGGCCAATCCTGTGCTTGGGTTACCGTGACGAAGATGAATAACAGTATGGTTGTAATGCTTGAAAGATGGGTGTGTTTTCGGGTGTTCATGGTTTATTTTTTAGAATGATGGTGTGGGATTTGGTTCTGCCCGCTCCCTGAAATGCTATTTTATCCGGACAAATGGTTACGATTCCGTATGCATTCGTAGTTTCCGTTTCCACCATGCCTTCCGCAGTGATAAACGGTATCTCTTTGTAAACCCCGAATGCTCCGGCGTGGTGGTGCCCGCTGATGACGCCTTTTACCGTGCCGGCATATTTTGATAGAAGTTCAATGATCTCCAAATCGTTCCATGCGGTCAAGCCTTTTACGCCGTAAAGCGGATGGTGCGAAAACACCAGCGTTTTCAAAGTGTTTTGCTCCGCTTTTTTCAACTCCTCCTCCAACCACTGCATCTGTTTTTGGCTGATCCCTCCGTTGTACGTAGCCCCGTTGGAGCGTTTCTCCTCTTTGATCTTTTGCAGCATCTCTGTCAATTCCGCCTCTTTTTCGGTGCCTTTTATATGGGAATACGAAGAAATTTCATTGGTATTGAGTATGATAAAACACCACTCCCCTTTGCGGAACGAGTAGTATGCGTCGGGCATATTTAGCCGTTTGTACAATTCGTTGTTTTCCAATCCCCCATAGTCGTGATTTCCGGTCAGGTTGTATATGGTGGCGTTTAACTTGTTCAGGCGCGTCAGCACCGAATCTAACTGACGGGGCGTATCCCTGTCTGTCAGGTCGCCCAAATTCACCGTAAATTGCACCTGTTCCCGGTTCAGTTCGTCCACACATGCCTCCAACTTTTGGAGCGAATTTCGGTAAAACCTGTTTCCGGCCGGCTCGCAATCGCAGTATTGAATATCTGCAATTATCCCAAAGCGGATAATCTGCTCTTCTTGGTTTGTTCCGTTTCTGTCCATCGTACTATTTCCAACCAAAGAGCAACACAGCATCATGACGATGAGACTAATAATACAAGATGTTCTATTCATGTTTTTCTTTATAGTGCTCCTGCGCTATCGCAATGGCGCGGTGCAGTTTTCGTTTACATCGGTTTTAAATTCTTATTCAGTCGGTCAACAATCCATGCCAAGCGTTTCGCTTGTCCTGCCTCCGTCTTGGCATCCCAATAGGCCCGTGCATACGTCCTTTTGACAGATGGGGACATGGCCTGAAAATTCAGGAGGGCTGTTTCATGCCCTTTCAGCAAATCGGACAACATTGCGACCTGAGCATCAGTCACCACCTGATTATTACACGCCTCCCATTGGCCGTTTTTCTGTGCTTCCGCTATTTTTGCCCTGCCGTACACGGTCATCACTCCCTGCTTTTCGAGCATCTCCGCCAATGCCTTGTTTTTATCTGACCATTTGCTGTTTGGGCGGCGCATGGAAAAGTATTTCAGGTAGGTGGTCGCATCTATACGTTTCATCTGCCCGTCAATCCAACCGAAACAGAGCGCTTCTTCCAGCGCCTCATTTGCCTTGATGGTTTTCGGCCCGTCCGTTTTACCGAACAGCAGCCAAATCCCACCGCTCGACAGGCAATTTTCCTGCAGCCAACCCCTGAACTCCGCCCGTGTCGCAAACAGCAAATGGTCTGTCATAACAAATTCGTTTACTTTACCTTATATGCCATTAGCGTGTTGCCGTGGCGCACGTACATCACTCCCCGATAGAGTACCGGATGCGCCCAATGTTGTGCCGTTCCGAGCGTAATCATAAATTTGCTGACGATGTCGAATTTCTCCGGAGTAGCCTTGGCCAGTACCATTTCCCCTCGGTCGGTGTAGCAGTAGAGCATGCCGTCGTTGGCAATGATGTTGCCCATAGCGAGGCCGCCCTGTTTCCATTTGATTGTTCCCGTGTTCCACTCCACGCAGAACCAGTAGCGGTTGGCATCCCCGGAACCGTACACATAATCGCCTATTTTTACCATGGCGCCGATACGGTTATCCAACTCGGCGGCAAACCACACTTTCTCTACGTTTTGTCCCCCGTTTGTCAGGCGCAACATCGTGCTACCCTTTCCGTATCCGCTGGTACACAACAACATATTATTACTGTATACCGGCGTATTGGCGTGTACCGAATGGCGGTTGGTGTTTTCGTACGACCAGAGTTTTTCCCCGTTCGCAGCATTGATGCCGATGATGTGCTTCGCCGTCATGGTCACCACTTGGGGAATCTTTTGGTCTGCGATATAGAGCGGAGAACAGTAGGCCGACTCATCCCCCTCTCCCGGAGAACTCCAAATCAATGCGCCGGTGTGTTTATTCAAGGCAACGATGTTGTTCTCTTTTCCGCCTGTTGTAGCGATGACTTTTTCACCGACGATCAGTGGGGTTTCGCAAACACCCCACTGTATGTTTGAGCCGTTAAAATCCTGCGAAAAACTCTTTTTCCAGACGACCTCCAGGCTTTGCTGGTCAATGCAATAGATTTCGGCCATTCCGCTGACGAGGTAGATTTTGCCTTCGCTGATGGTAACCGTACCGCGCGTACCGTTGTAACTTACCGCCCATTCGGGGCCGTACGCTTTTTTGTTCAGCAGCTTACCGCTCGCATCGAACACGTAGATATACCCTGTTCCCTCCGTCATGCCGGTGATGTAGAGTTTGTTCGCATCAACCGCTACGGAAGAGTGCCCCTCTCCCAGGTCGTCGTAATGCCACAGCATGGCAGGCCCGCCTTCCGGCCAAACCTGTAACAGCCCGGCTTCGTGGTAAATACCGGTACGGTCAGTCCCGCGCCACTGGATATTTTCCTGTGCGGAGAGAGATAGC
>DBDA01000001.1:0-33154 GCA_002293375.1 Odoribacter sp. UBA944 | reverse complement strand
TTGAAACGATTATTCTTTGTTTTCTTGAGCACCCTGTTCGGAAAGCCTGTTTGGTTCGTTACGTTTTCCAAGCTGTTTGGCATTTTCCGGACTGATAACGCTTCCGCCCTGTTGTTCAATTTCCAGGCGGGCATTCTTTGCCACGTTGGCGCCCTTGTGTGCAATGACAGCGCTTTCCTGCAAATTCTGCGGGTTGGTTTTTGCCGACAGTTCTGTTGCCGTCGCTTCTGCCAACATATTGACGATTAACTCCAAGTTGGTCATGTTGTCCCGCAGGTTTTCCTTTTTCAGGTTTTTATGCTGCTTGTATTGTTTCGTGGTCATTCCGCTCCACGTTTTGGTCATCAAATCCGTCAGGAAGGCATACTCTTCCCCCTGCTTCACGCCCGCCTTGTCCCACTCATCGGTCAGCGCCTTGCGGACCTCTATGGATTTGATGCGTTGATTAATCCAATTCTCGGAATAGCCCAGTCGCCGGTAGTTCAAGATGGCGCGGTCTATCGAAAGCTCCGGGTCAATTGTTTCATCAATTCTTTCTCTGCCCACTTTCGCCAGCCACATCTTAAACGGCTCTGCTTTTTTACTCGGAATGGATTGAATAATACGTAAGATTTGCTCAATATCAGCGACATCGGTAAGGCGCATTTTGCCGTCAGGAGCAAGTAATTTCAAACCGTTACAATTTGTAACGGTTTCATTTCCCTCGTCTGTAAGCCGTTTTTTCAGAACACGCCAATATACCTGTGGATTATTGCTGTCAGTCAGTATTCCGACTATATCCACTACCGAAAACCACCATTTTTCCTGTTCTTCGTCCCAAACGGAACGAACCTGACGTTGGTCAAACAGTTGTATTTTATTTTTCATACGTTGTATTTTATCGATACTCGAAAGCAGGAACGAAGCTTTATTTTCTCCAAATCAAAAAAATCCATTATATTAGACAATTTTAACTGCCAAAGGTTTATGCTTCCGGCTTTAAGTATCGTACAGACAACTTCTTCAACGCATTCAACACAAACGTCAGGTTATACAACTCTTCCGAATACCACAACCGGGAAAAATAGAGACCGATCGGTTCGCGCCGGTAGAGTTCTCCCGATTCGTATTTCCGGTAAAGGTAATCAAAGGCTTTTTCCAAAATCGTTGTTTCTGTTCCCGGGTAAGAGGCGAGTGCGCTCAATGCCCGCGCCGTCAGTGTCACCTTTGACGGCACTCCTTTAGCCCCCCCCCAGCCGCCGTCGGCGTTTTGTACGGACAGAATATACGCTAACCCTTTTCGCGCCATTTCCCGGGCGGCCGGTTTGTCGGAACCTGCCAAGTACTCCACCGCCATAGCCGTGCCGTAGAGCGGCGACCGTTCATCTTTCGCATCCTGATCGCCAAACCACAGGGGCGTCCAGGAACCGTCCGCTGCCTGCACCCGCTGCATCCATTTCAACATATGCGCGCTACTCCTTTTGCACGCTTCTTGCAGTTTATTGGGAAGCGCCTCCTGCCAATATTGAAAAGCCAATATCGCATGCGCCGAAATATCCGGGCTGCTCCGGTCAAAAGGCAATTTGCCCCAGCCTTTGCAAAAGGTGGGCATTCCGCCGTCGCTGTTTTGGAGCGCCAACAACCATTCGATGCCTTTTCCGACTTCCGGACTGTACGCCCCGTCTGACAAAATATGCAGGGCGACCAAAGCGCCGGAGGTATCGTCTGCGTCCGGCACGGCCCCCGGCAAGTCCGTCCAGCCCCAGCCCCCCTCTTTTGCCCCGGTAAAGGGATGCCTGTGGCTAAAGGCTTGTTGCTTGAGCTTCCCGGCCAAGGCAGCTTTATCTTTTATATCATCCCCCAATGCACGTACACTTAAAACTGTCACCCAACACGCCAAATCCGTATCAATCGGCCATGAACCGTCCTCGCGGACCGTATCTGTCAGAAAAGCGACACTCCGTTGCGTAGCGACATGCTCCCGGTAACCCGCCCCGCTCATACACATCGCCACGAATGCAGTCAGGGGAGCGGCTTCCAGAAAACCGCCGTGGTGAGGCTGAAGCTTTTCCAATACCCGGAGAGATGGAGGGATAAACGCTTTGCGCAAAGGCGATAACAACCCCTTTTTCCCCTTCTTATATCGTAAGATACCCACTGCGATTAGCGCCGGAATGGCGTAACTCACCACGGGAAGCCGGAAAAAGCGGAATAATTTTTGCGGCAACACCGAAACCTCAAAAGGCAACTGCGGGATTTTTTCCCACCCGGCGATAACGCCCGCCAATGCGCACATCACTAGGATGGGGGCGGAAAAAGTCAGATCTTTTCCGTAGTAATCCAGCACCCCCTTTACCATTTGCCGGTCGGTCAATCCCCCGAACTTTTCGGTCAAATACGCCTGTGCCTGTTGCGGGGCTTCACTCACCGCCGAGAGGGCAGCATACGACAACAGCGTGGCCGTCATGTTGGAAGGACTTTCCACACTGTCCCCCCAGGAGCCGTCCGGGCGCATGGTACCGCTCAGCCAGTCCGCCCCCCTTTGAATGTAGGGGGCATACTTCTCTCTATCCGTGAGGTACAGTGCAAAAACAGCCACGGAAGTAGAGATAGCACTCGACGACAACGCGCCCCTCCAGATACCGCCCTCCGCCGGCCGCTTCTCCAACAACCGCTCCCAGAGCGCTGCAATCATTTCGGCGATTTGTTTTTCTCTCCTTATTTTCAATTTTTAGAACTTTCTTTATTACTACTGCATGAACCTTTCGTGTGGCACTTTTAGAGTAATTCGAAATACTGTAATGCCTTTACTACACCATCCTCATCCACCGAATCCGTCACATAGTTTGCCTTCGCTTTTACCTGGTCGGTTGCGTTCCCCATCGCCACACCGACCGTGGCGTGTTCCAACATGGCAATGTCATTCCCGCCGTCTCCAAATGCCATTGTACTCCCGCTGCCAATACCGAAATAAGCTGCAAACAGATCCATTCCGGTAGCCTTGTTTATGCCCCTGATATTAAAATCCGCAAAAGCAGGATGCCAACGGCTGCTTTCGCAATCCGTCAGTACGGACTTCACAAGCTCCTGTTCCCGCTTCGGATCCACAAATGCACTTAATTGAAAAACACCCGCTTTCACTATCTCCGAAACAGCTTTCACGGGTGGAATGGGAATATTAACAAGTCGACTAATAGATACTGTCGTATCATCTACATAGTTTATAAAATTACCCGCATCTGTCATAAATTCGCACGGGAACGGCCGCTCCTTTAAATGAACCGTTAATCGCTCCAAACTCTCCTTGGACAAAACGTGCCGGGCAATCACGTTACCTTTTGCATCCATGCAACACGAACCGTTCGACGTAATATATCCGTCAAACTCCAAACCGCCCAAATCGCCGATGTCCCTGAAAGCCCGGCCGGTTGCAATAATTACTTTCACGCCCTTCTCCCGAAGCCGGCTAATCGCCTCCCGCGCAGAAACCGGAATCGTATGTGTACTGAAACTGATCAGCGTTCCGTCAATATCGAAAAAAATAGCGTGAGGTTTTGTCATCTGTTCCGGTTTGAATGCTGCTTAAAATGAAGGAATATACGAGCAAATATATAGATTACTTTGAACTTTGGCAAGCTTTTACTTCGTGGTTTGGCAGGGGCATTCCTAACCGTTCAACCGTCGGGTATACAACTTGACGGAACGTTCCTTTTCGGATGAGCGGCTCAAACGGATCGTCTCCGCAACTACAAAGCAAAGAGTGTTTGTGCATTTGCTCCGAATGCGCTACCCACTTGCTTGATTTTCATAGATTATTACACTATATTTAAAGCCTCAAATTGAATCGTCCCATTGTGAAAAACAAACGCATCGTAACCGGCATTACCATTCTCATCGTCCTGCTCTACACCGGGCTGGTGATCGGGTGGCACCTCTATCCCCTCCGGGAAAACCTGGCAATTCAGGCGCCGGGAGCGGATAACCGGCCGGAAGGGCTGGCCCGGACAGCTGACGATATGGTAATCGGTGAGTTCTTTATGAAATACGAGGAAGCATCCTCTTCCCTGACCGGCAAATGGAACAGTTTCCGGGGTGCGTTCACCACCAACAGGATAGAAACCCCCGACCGGATCCGCACCTCTGCAGAGGAGTACCCCGTCCTATGGAGCGTGGAAACCGGAGAAGGCCATGCGGCGCCGGTCATTTACAACGGCAGGGTCTACTTCCTCGACTACAACGAACAGTTGAGTTCCGACGCCCTGCGCTGCTTCTCCTTAGAGACCGGCAAAGAACTCTGGCGCCGGTGGTACCGCGTACCCATGAAGCGGAACCACGGCTTCTCGCGCACCGTTCCCGCCATCGGAGACGACTACATCATCACCATCGGGCCGGAAGGCCATGTAATGTGCTGCGACCCGGTGAGCGGAGAGATGAAATGGTCGCTCGACATGCAAAAAGAGTTTAAAACCGAAGTACCCTTCTGGTATACCGGACAGTGCCCGCGTGTCGACGGCAACACCCTCATTCTGGCACCGGCCGGAGAGGAAACGCTACTGGCCGGATTAGATGTGCAGACCGGCGAAATCCGCTGGACAACACCCAACACGCTGAAATACAAAATGTCGCACTCCTCCGTCATGCCGATGACCCTGAGCGGTAAAAAAACATACGTATACATCGGCATAGGGGGCGTTTGCGGTATCTCGGCTGAAACCGGTGACCGGGGCGCCCTGCTGTGGGAAACCAACAAATGGCAACCCTCCGTCGTCGCCCCTTCCCCGCTCCAACTGTCGTCCAACCAAATCTTTATGGTCGCCGGATACGGTACCGGAGGTGCCCTGCTGCGGGTGGAATGCTCCGGAACCAAATGGACGGCCACCGTCAGCGAACAGCACAAACCCAACGCAGGAGTGGCCAGCGAACAACAGACCCCCATCTTCTACAACAACATGATCATCAGCGTCATGCCAAAAGACGGAGGCGGCAACCGGGGGAAACTGGTCGCCTACTCCCCTTCCGATCTCCGCTCGCCCATCTGGACATCCACCGCCGACGAACGCTTTGGCCTCGGCCCCTACCTCCTCATCAACAACCTCCTCTTCGTCTTCAAAGACGACGGGGAACTCTACCTATACGAAGTCGGACAGCACAACCTGAAGCTGCTGAAAAAACAGCGCATCATGGACGGCATCGACGCTTGGGGCCCCTTAGCCTACGCAGACGGCAGGCTGATCCTCCGGGACGCCCACACCCTAAAATGCATCAAAGTAATATAGGAAAACCATGGAACCCAACACACATAAAGAGCAACCCATCTCGCGACGGAAATTTCTGCAACTGTGCGGAACGGCCGTTGCAGGCGTAGGTATAGCAGGACTAACGGGCTTCTTTCTGCACAAAAAACTGACCGCAACGGGCGAACCGATCGCTTCGGGCAGCAACCAAACGGCAGGAACCCCTTTCTCCTCCCCCTACAAATTGATCTCCACCTTCCAGGTACCCGACACCATCCAAGCCTTTGAATTGGCCGGCGACCAACTCATCGTCGCCGCATCCAACCAGGTCTTTATGTACAACACGGAAGGCGCACTGACCAACACCTTTACTGTCGGCAGCAACCTCCGGGACATCGCAGCCGACAATAACCACCTCTACCTGCTCTTCCCCGCCCGGATCGAAGTTTACGACCTCTCCGGCGAATGGTTGCGCGACTGGGAGGCGTGCGACGACACCGCCGACTACTGCTCCATGACGCTCGCCCCCGGCGCCCTCTTTGCCACGGATGCTGCCAATAAAAACATCTGCCAATACACAACGGAGGGGCAATTCGTCCGGTTCATTCAAAGCCCCGACGGCTTCATCGTTCCCAGTTACTCATTCGGCATCACCTACACGGACGGAGTGCTCTATTGCTCCAACCCGGGCAGGCACCGGGTAGAAAAATACACCCCCGACGGCACCTACATCAGCTCCTTCGGAAAATCGGGAAACGCCCCCGGTCTGTTCAGCGGATGCTGCAACCCCGTCCACTTAACCCATACCGCCACGGGCGAGATCATCACCTCCGAAAAAGGAATCCCGCGCATCAGTTGCTACGGCACGGACGGCACATTCCGCAGCCTGCTGCTTGACAGCAAAACCCTGGGAGGCGGCCACGCAGCCTACGACATCAAACTCCGCAACGACCTACTGTTCGTAGCCGGTAACAACCGCATCTCCATCTTCCGCTACGACAAAACACAGGCAGCCAACACCGCCTGCTCCACCTGCAAAGCAAATTGTCCGCTGCGACAAGGCGTCACAATATAACAACACATGGAAAAAAAAGAAAAACATCCGATCAACCAAAGCCCCGTATCACGCCGGGAATTCCTGCGGATAGTGGGATCGGCAGTCGCAGGAGGAGCCCTCCTCGCCGTTACCGGCAGCCTGATTGGTCGCGTAAAAGGAGAACAAGCCGACTACTACTGGCAAATCGACCCGCAAAAATGCACCCAGTGCGGACGCTGTGAAACCCATTGCGTCCTTCCGGTATCGGCCGTCAAATGCCTCCACGCCAACAAAGTATGCGGCTACTGCGACCTCTGCGGCGGCTACTACCGCTCCAATGTCAAAGAACTCAACACCGCCGCCGAAAACCTCATGTGCCCCACCGGCGCCATCGAACGCAAATTCGTAGAAGACCCCTACTTTGAATACACCATCGACGAACAGCTCTGCAACGGCTGCGGCAAATGCGTCAAAGGGTGCAGCTCCTTCGGCAACGGCTCCCTCTACCTTCAGATCAAACGCGACCTCTGCAAAGATTGCAACGAATGCCAGATAGCCACCGTCTGTCCCTCGGGCGCCATCACCCGCGTCCCCTTCAAAACAGCCTACAAACTCAAAGAGTAATGAAAAAAATTCTCCCTGTATGCCTGTCGCTGCTCCTGCCCGGAGTGCTAAGTGCCCAAAACCGTTTCCCCCGGCCCGACTTCACCTCCGGCTACCAATACCCCGACATCACCTACCCGGTGCCCAACGAAACGTTGTGGACAACCGTCGACATACTCCTGTTGGTACTGCTAATGAGCATCGTAACCTGGGCAGTACTCAAAAAACAAACACGCCGCCCCATCCTGTGGGTATCCGTCATCTCCGTCGCTTACTTCGGCTTCTTCCGCAGCGGCTGCGTATGCAGCATCGGATCCATCCAGAACATCGCCCTGGCAAGCGTCGACAGCACCTACGCCCTACCGTTCTCCGTACTACTCTTCTTCCTCCTGCCCCTCCTCTTTGCCCTCCTCTTCGGGCGGGTATTCTGCGCCGGCGTCTGCCCGTTCGGCGCCCTGCAGGAGTTGGTAAACCTCAAAAACTACAGGCTCTCCCGGTCGCTCACCACCATCCTCGGCATGATACCCTGGATCTACCTCATCTTTGCCCTCCTCTACGCCGTTACGCGCAGCAGCTTTATCATCTGCCGCTTCGACCCCTTTATCGGGATCTTCCGGTTGGGTGGAGACCTCGGCTTACTCCTGTTCGGCGGCCTATTACTGGTGGCAGCCATCTTTACGGGAAGGCCGTTTTGCCGCTTCCTCTGCCCTTACGGGGCCTTGTTGAGCCTCTTTTCCCGGATATCCATCTGGAAAATCAAAATCACGCCCAAGCCATGCATCAACTGCGACCTCTGTCGCAACGCCTGCCCGGTAGACGCCATCCGGCCACCCTACGAAAACAAAGTAAAAGAGAGTCGCCCGCAAGGCGTTCAGCGGATCGTCAACTACCTCATCATCCTTCCCCTCCTTATCTTCGCAGGAGCTTTTCTAATGCGCTCTGTCAGTAGCGACCTGAGTCGCGCCCACAAAGACGTCCGCCTCTACGACCTCGTCGTCCGGCACGAAACCAACCCGCAGGAGTCGCTCTCCCTGGAACTGGAAGCCTTCTACGGGCAAGGCGGCACCCTTGAGGCCCTTACCGCAACCTTTGAACAGATCCAGACCGACTTCCGGCGCTACGCTACCTGTGCCGGCGCCCTCATCGGACTCGTCATCGGACTCACCCTCATCAACCTCTCCGTCAAACGCACCCGCAAACACTACGAAATCGACCGGGCTGCCTGCGTCGCCTGCGCCCGCTGCTTCAGCTACTGCCCGCAGAATATTGAAAATAAAAAATACACCGATGAAAGAGATTGACGAACTCTTAGAACTTTCCCGTAAAAGAGGTGCAGCAATCCCGCCGCCTGCTTCCGCAGAGGATCTGAAACAATGCTCAAAAGATTTAGCGGCAAAAGGATTCCCGCGCATCCCACAGAGATATTTTGCATTCTTGCGCACCAAATGCAACGGCTTTGACCACGGGATCACATTTTACGGTACAAAACCATTCCACACCAACGGCAGTGGTTTAGTGCAAGACCTCGTGACCGCCAACGAACAGTCGGGGCACAGCGACTACATGAAACATGGCCTGCTTATCGGCCGCGGATGGGATTACAAATACTTTTACAACACAAAAAACGGACTTTACGAGACAAGAGATATGCTTAACTACGTACAGGAGGAACACGCCACTTTCAAAGAACTGTTTTGTTGGGAATGGCTAAACCGGAGGTAAAATCTGTAATCGGCTCAACTGCAACAACCTGTGCGGGGAGCATAGATGTCCATAAAATCCCGTAGCAACTCTTTGGCCAATTGCCAGTTGCCGGGGTTGATGCAATATTTAACCTTTGGGGGGAAGATCTCCCCCTGAATCAGGCCTGCGTCCTTGAGTTCGGAAAGGTGTTGGGAGACGGTGGCTTTGGCAATGGGCAGCACTTCGTGTATGTCTCCGAAAAAACAGTCGCTCCGCGAAGCCAGGAATTTCAGAATAGCTATACGGGCGGGATGCCCCATCGCTTTGGCAAACCGGGCTAACTGCTCCTCTTCTTGTGTATACTTGTTCGTCATAGGCTGGTGACATCATTGAAATAAATTAGACAAAAAATTTGCAGGGTGGTTTAGAGCTTGTTGGAATTTTCCGCCGAAACTGGAATCCTAACCACCTTCCTCCCTTTGGGCAGTCGGCGCAAGACGCACGAAGCTTCGGCCTGTTGATTTCCGAAAGCGTGGTCGGGAGCGGCGAATTGTTTACTTGCTCTGGCTGAGCGCCCGGAATCCGCTCTGCTCGACGAAGGAGCGCAGCGACTGAGAAGGTTGCGGATTCCAGCGAAAGCCGGGGCTTGGTAAACCGGCCGCGGAGACCGCTTTCGGAAACAACAAGCCGAAGCGATAGGGGAAAAAGAGAAAAATTCCTGCATTTGCCCTGTATTTTCATCCGCAGAATTTGGAATATAGAAACCCTTATAGTAGGTTTGTCATTGATTTACAGGTATTTATGTTTGTTGTTCGGCGAACAGCGAACAACCACAAACCATAGTTATACATTCATTGTAGCATAAAACGATATACATCATGAACACAAAAGAATTTACAGGAGAATTAGTCGGTACCTTTATCCTGGTACTGTTTGGCTGCGGCTCGGTCGCCGTAGCCACCCTGTTTGGCGAATACACCGGTATCCTGCAGATTGGGCTTGCCTGGGGATTGGGGGTGATGCTGGCCATCTACCTGACCCGGCACTTATCGTGCGCCCACCTGAATCCGGCTGTATCCATCAGTATGGTGGTGAGCAAACGGATGGGGGCCCGTAAACTACCCGCCTACCTGATTGCGCAGTTTCTCGGCGCTTTTCTGGCCGGTTGGGCCATCTACCTGTTGTTCGCCCCTTCCATTGAGGCGTATGAAGCCTCCCACAACATCCTGAGGGGAAGCAGTGAATCCGTGGCGACAGCCAAAATGTTCGGCGAATACTACATCCAACCGGGGGGCACAGCTGTGGTGTCCCTGCCGTTGGCTATCGCCGCCGAAGCGTTCGGCACCTTTCTGTTGGTGCTCTTCATCTTTGCCTTGACGGAAGGCTGCAATGTCGGGCGTCCCAGCGACAACACGGCGCCTGTTTTTATCGGGCTGACCGTTACCTCCATTATTTGCTTAGTCGCACCGCTGACACAAGCCGGTTTAAATCCCGCCCGCGACTTCGGCCCCCGTTTGGTAGCCTGGCTCACGGGGTGGGGAAGTGCCGCTTTCCCGGACAGCAGTGGCGGCTTTTTCTGGGTCTATATAGCAGGCCCTATTATAGGCGGTATAGTGGCTGCACTCCTTTTTCTGTATGTATTTGAGCCGATTATGAAAAAGAAGTCGGCATCCTGTGATTGCGAAAAATAATAAAACCATAAGAGCATGAACAATACAAAACTTATTTTAGCCGGCGGCTTTTTGGGAGCGGGCAAGACCACCTTACTCCGGGAAACAGCCCTGAGATTGATTAAACAAGGCCTGCGTGTTGGACTGATTACCAACGACCAGGCTCCCGAACTGGTGGATAGCGAGCTGTTATCGCTCAACAACCTGCATGTGGCGGAGGTCAGTGGCAGTTGCTTCTGCTGCAATTTCAACGGTTTCACGGACGCTATTCAAAAAATCCGCACCGAAGTGGCCGCCGATGTGATTATCGCCGAACCGGTGGGCAGTTGCACCGACCTGTCGGCTACGATTATGCAACCCTTAAAGCAATACTGGAACCGCGAATTGCAGTTGGCTCCTCTCTCCGTGTTGGCAGATCCTTCCCGTCTTGACTCCATATTGGCCGGCGGGAATGCCGGACTGCATGCCGATGCCGCTTACATCTATCGCAAACAATTGGAAGAGAGCGATATCATACTGATCAATAAATCCGACCTATTGAACGCAGAACAGGTAGAAAGCCTGAAACAACGCACTGCCCAAACGTTCCCGTCAGCCACTGTTCTGGCAGTCAGCGCTATCCAAGGCGCAGGCATTGACGAATGGCTCTCTCTGGTGATGAACCGCCCGGAGGCAGGCAAACGCTTGACAGAGGTGGACTACGACATCTACGCTCACGGCGAGGCGGTGCTCGGCTGGCTGAACGGCACTGTTCAACTGCACGGGGCAACGACCGACTGGGATGATTTCACCCGCATTTTCCTGACCCGCTTAGCCGATCGTTTCGACAATGAAAACCTTCCGGTGGGACATGTAAAGGTCATCGCCGAAAACGGTCGGAACTTCATCGTCGGTAATTTGACAGGTACCCGTGAAACACTCTCTACCCGAGGAACCGCAGGCAGCAGTCGGGACGTGAAACTGATTATCAACGCCCGCGTGGAAACCTCTCCGGAAAACTTAGACCGGATTGTCCGCGAAACGCTCGACGCGCTCTGTACGGATAGCCACACCCCCGAAGTGATAGCCTGGCGCTACCTCCAACCCGGCCGTCCCCAACCCACCCACCGGTTTACGGAGGTGGTGTAAAAGTACTACATTTCAATGAACGGCGGCACTTGCGTTTATCACCAATTATGCGTAATATTGTAGTACTGGCTGTCGGTCAGGTTGGATAATGTCTTAGCGTATTCCGTAGATATTCTGTAGGTGTTCCGTAGGTGTTCCATAGGCTGGACAACGGCTTTTGAACAATAAGGCTACGCAATCATTACCAATCTGTAAAAATTTGGATCGTATGTTAAAAATAGCGTTCTTTGCACAAACAAGTTACAGCACAGGAGGATGAGTTTCAAGTCTCAGATAAACGTATACAGGAGGAGGGCGCTGAACGGATTGACGCAGCACATCGGAAAATCCGGAAAAATCCGGAACTACACTGAGAACCCCGGACAGGTGCAACGTATATTGATCAGCCGCCCCAACAGCCGGTTAGGCAATCAATTGCTGATCACTCCCCTGGTCCAGGAAGTGTCCGAAACATTCCTGAATGCCAAAATCGACCTGTTTGTCCGGGGATTTTTGTCACCGGTCATTTTTGAAAACTATCCGCAGATAGACCAAATCATCCGGCTCCCCAAGAAACCGTTCAAATCCCTGGGAAACTACCTGAAGGTATGGCTATCCATACGAAAATACCGGTATGACCTGGTATTGAACGTCATCGACGGTTCTTCGTCGGGGCGCCTCTCCACAGCATTCGCCAGGGGAAAATGTAAAATTTACAACGACATCGTGCAAGAGCTTCGGGAACGATACAACGACTACCTCCACATCGCCAAATTCCCCGTATACAACTTCCGGGAATACGCTCCCCTGTTCGGAGCGCCGGCCCCATCCGGCCCCGTCCCCTCTTTAAACATCAAACTCAGCAAAGAAGAGTTGAAAAACGGGAAAACACTCTTGCACACCGTTGTCAATGACCGGCAAAACACCATCGCCGTCTTTACATTTGCCACAGGAGACAAATGTTACTCCAAAACCTGGTGGGGGGAAGTATATGGAAAATTGAAAGAAAAGTACGAAAGCGACTACAACATCGTAGAGATCTTGCCGATTGAAAATGTTTCACAAATTGACTTTCAGGCGCCAAGCTGGTACTGTAAAGACATCCGGGAGATCGCCTCGTTCATAGCCAATACACGCATTTGGATCGGGGCCGACAGCGGGATGATGCACCTGGCAAGCGCCGCACAGACGCCCACCGTCGGCCTCTTTTCAAGAACCAGCATCGAACGGTACGGCCCCTACAATCCGGGCAGCATAGCCATCGACACCAACACCACCTCCGTCGAAGAGATGATCGCGCAGATAGACGCCGTATTGCACAATACACAAAGAGGTTCTTGAAGATTTATCGGATTTGAAATACAAACGAAACAATTGCTTGTTATTTTTGCTAAAAATACTGTCATGAAAAGAGTACCATCCCTTATCGTCGGTTGCTTTATTATCTTCGGATCCCTCCGGGCGCAGGAAATAAAAAACGTAATCTTTATGATCCCCGACGGGACCAGCCTGAGTACCCTCTCGTTGGCTCGTTGGTATCAATACGACAAAAGCGGCGGAACAAAGACCGGGTTGGCTCTGGATCCCTATTTTTGCGGATTCGTAAAGACCCACAACAGCAATACGCCTATCGGCGATTCGGCCCCCACCGGAAGCGCTTACATGACCGGCCAGCTTTCCCAAACAAAATTCATCGGGATGTACCCGCCCGCCGACAAAGGCCATGACCTGGTAAAAATCTCCGACAGCCTCGCATACACTCCCCGGATGAGCGTCGTGGAAGCCGCACGAACCGAAAGCAACAAAGCCATCGGCTTGGTGTTTACCTGCGAATTCACCCACGCTACGCCGGCCTCCACCTCCGCACACTGGTACAACCGGAGCGACTATGCCACCATCGGCAAACAAATGGTGCACAACTCCGTAGATGTAGTGATCGGAGGAGGGGCCGGAAACTGGAAAAAGTCGCTGTTATTGACAAAAGAGCAGGAGGAACTTTTAAAATCGAACGGATACAAAATACTTCGGAACGACCGCCGCTCCTTAGAGCACTTTCAGGGGACAAAATTGTGGGCGTTATTCGGAGAACAGGCCATGGACAACGACTTGGACAGAGATCCGGCTAAACAGCCATCGTTGGCGGAGATGATCACCAAAGCCATCCATACCTTATCCAAAAACGAAAACGGCTTTTTTCTCGTGGTGGAAGGGAGCAAGATCGACTGGGCGGCCCACGACAACGACCCCGTAGGCATGATCTCCGAAGCCCTCGCCTTTGACGCCGCCGTACAAGTGGCCGTGGAGTTTGCCAAAGACCGGAATAATACCTTGGTGGTGGTCTGTCCGGATCACGGGAACAGCGGCATCAGCATCGGAAACTCCTTTTCGAATGGCAATTACGACACCTTGCCCCTGGATGACATTACAGATCCGTTGATCGGATGCAAAAAAACCCTGGAATACCTGATCGATACCCTTACCCGCATGCCCGGCGGTGCGGATAACGTGCAGGCGCTTATCGAAAATACCTGGCCTGTCCGGCTCAACTCAATGACTATGCACTCCCTGATGAATGCAAGAAAAGATAGCGGAAAACTCAAAAAACTGCTGGCCGGCATTCTGAAAGAGAACACCTACATCGGTTTCACCACCACCGGTCACACCGGAGAAGATGTATTTTTAGCCGTTTACGACCCCCGGGAAGGAGAACGGTTAACCGGATTGGTGACCGCCCCGGAAGTCAACCGATACCTCTGCCGGGCCGCCGGCCTGACGGAACCGTTGGACAACCTGACCAACAAATACTACTGCAAAGTTCCGGACAGGTTCTTGCAACAGCGTGCTGCAAACCCTTCCAAACAGACCTTGACCGGAAACAACGGGACCACCATTACCCTGGAAGCGAACAGCAACCTGGCCGTTCTGCAGGAAAAGAGGAAAAAATCCACCGTCCTAAAAATGAAAACTCCTGCCATTTTTGTGGATAAAACCAACACCTGGTACGTTTCGAAAGAAGCCCTTTCCCTGCTCGAATAAGCCTTGTTGTAATCAAATCGTCATCAAAAAGAAACGATTTGTTTTCCTGACAGTTACCATTCCTTAATAACCCTGCCATTTCTTTGTACCAAAAGAATAAGGGATAGTTATCTATGGTAAAAAGATATTGTTTGTGGGTTATTTTCGGGATCATATCCATCCATCTGCATGCGCAAGCCGGAAGTATCTCCGGAATTATTTACGATTCGGAAAACAAAGAGACCCTGATCGGGACAACCGTTCAGATCGAAAACACCACCAAAGGGACCACGACCGATATAGACGGAAAATTCACCCTTGCCGGTATTCCGGCAGGGACACACACCCTGATCGTTTCGTACATTGGTTACCAAACGCTCAGGAAAAGCGGCGTGGTGGTTGAGAGCGGAAAAGAGACAAACATCGAAATACTTTTAGCGCCCGACGACCTTGTTCTTGACGCCGTCAAAGTAGTGGGACGCGCCAACCGTTCCGGTGAAGCCATTTTGATGCGGGAGCAAAAAGAGGCGTTACTCGCCACACAGGCCGTCGGTGCGCGCGAACTTTCGCGCAAGGGCATCGGCGATGCACAGGCAGCCGTGGCGCAGGTTTCCGGCATATCCAAGCAAGAGGGGGTGAAAAACGTTTTTGTACGCGGCCTGGGCGACCGCTACAACACCACGCTCCTGAACGGATTCCCCATTCCGTCAGAAGATCCGGAGTACAAAAACATCGCGCTGGATTTTTTCGGAACGGATGTGATCCAAAATATCAGCGTAAGCAAAGTGTTCGGCGGGCACAGTTATACCGACGTAGGCGGCGCCATCATTGATATTACATCCAAAGAACTGGTGGGCGACTACATGCTGGGCATCGACGCTTCGGCAGGTGTAAATACCTCGGCAGTCGGTGTCGATTTTCTCCGGCAGGACGGTTCCGGCTACTTCGGTTTTGCCCATACGAAGCAACCGGAAAAGGGGCAGTTCAACTTTGCCAACAGCCTCGACCCTTCGACGGTGTCGCTCCCGCTCAACCACAGTTTCGGCATTTCCCGCGGAAAATCGTACCGTATCGGCACCCATGAAAATCCGCTCTCCTTCTTTGTAACAGCCTCCCACAGCACGGATTACGCTTATACGGAAGAGGTCATTCGAAACGCCAATACGATCGGGGCCGTGTGGCAGAACCAAAAAGGGTATAAATACTCGCAAAATACCAGTCAGCTTGTACTCGGGAACGTGCTTTATCAGATGGGTCGCAAACACAACCTGCAATACAATTTTATGATGATCCACGCCAACGATCAATACGTAGGGGAATACAGCGGATACAACGGCGAACGGTATCAGGACAGTCCTGACTACATGGGCGTTATGCGCAGACAGCAAACCAACGATAATCTTTTATTGGTGAATCAATTGTCCTCCGACTGGGAATTGACAAAACAGTTAAAACTGACCGCAGGCGGTTCGTATAATACGGTAAAGGGATCGGAACCGGACAGGCGGGAAAACAATTTCTCCCGGCAAGAAGCGGACACATACAGTTTGACGAAAAGCAATCGTCAGAAACGTTTCTTTTCCACGCTGACCGACAATGACTTGAACGCAAAAGCAGGTTTGACATACAAGTTGAACGACCGTTTCAACAGCGGTAACTCTGCATGGAAAGCAGGGTATAACGGCCGTTTTTCAAACAATGAATTTGAAGCCGTCGAATACAATTTTACGGCCCCGAACGGAACATTTACGCTGGAGGATATGACGTTAGACGACTGGTACAACGAAAGCAATCTGGCAGCCGGAAAATTCCGGATGAGCACAGGGACTCCCAATACCTACGATGTAAAAAAATATGTTCACTCAGCCTACGTGGAAGCCTCTTACCAATTATTCAAAAAACTCACCGGAAACATCGGTTTCAGAATAGATAGGGTGGACATGACGGTAAGCTACCACATACAAACCGTTTCTCCCGGAGAAAAAAGCATTAAACAAAGCTTTTATTTGCCGAGTTTCAATCTGAAATACGATCTGAACGAAAAAAACAGCATCCGGTTAGGGGCCAGCCAAACGTATACATTGCCGCAATCCAAAGAAATTTCGCCCTATCAATATGTAAATATTTCATTCGTCAGCCAGGGAAACCCGAATATCGAGCCGTCGGACAACTACAATGTAGACCTAAAATGGGACTGCTACATCAGTCCGGGCGAACTGTTTTCGCTCACCGGGTTCTACAAATACATTCAAAATCCTATCGGCCGGGTAGACGAAGGAAATTCCGCCGGCATGCTCACATACAACAACATCAGCGATCATGCCACAGCGGGCGGCGTAGAGTTGGAAGTACGGAAAAACATCTTCAACCGTTTCAACACGGAACAGGAACAAATGAACAAACTTTCGGTCGGTTTGAATGCATCCTATATCTATACCCGCTTCAAGTTAGACATTCGCAATACCGAAACCAGGAACAGCGCCCTGGAAGGCGCATCGCCATTCCTTGCCAACATGGACATATCCTATAATTATACGAAAAAAGACAAAAACGTGACGGCAGCGCTTGTATTAAACTATTTCAGCCACCGCATCCACACCATCGGTGCGGGAGGATTTGAAGATATTATGGAAGAAGGCGTTCCCACGCTCGATTTTGCAGCATCCTGCAAATTCAACAAACACATAACACTAAAAGCAAAAGCTTCGAATATAATCGATCCCTCTTTCCGGTTGACACGCAAAATCTCATCGGGTGAAAAACTAACGCTGAACGATTTCAAAAAAGGACAAGATATCAGTATCGGTATTAGCTATGAATTTTAAATAAAAACCCAACCATCTTATTACCAACTAAAAATCACGAAAATGAAAAAAATGCTTTGGAAATTTGCAATGGCGGCCCTTCTGGTGCCTGCAATAGCTTTGACATCGTGCAACGACGATGATGACAACAACGTACACACGTTCGACGGTTCCGAACTGGAAGGCGACATCACAGAACCTGTATCGCTGGATGCTTCGGTAGCGTACAAACTGACCGGTCCCCTGTTCATAAAAGACGGCGGTGTATTGACCATCCCTGCCGGAACAACAATCAAGGCAGAACAAGGATTCGACAAATACATTCTGGTGCTGCAAGGCGGTAAAATCTATGTAAACGGAACGGCTGCAAATCCCGTTACCATGACCTCCGGAAAAGCCAACCCCGCCGCAGAAGATTGGGGCGGACTGATTATCAACGGACGTGCACCGCTGGCCGGAAACACCACCGGATCCACCGAGATTAACGCGGATTACTCCTACGGCGGCAACATGCCCAACGACAATTCCGGTTCCATCACCTACCTGAAATTGGAGTACACGGGGGCCAGAAACAGCGCCAACGTGGAACACAACGGGCTTACCCTGAACGGTGTAGGCAGCGGTACCACCATTGAAAACATCTACATTCCTTTCGGCGCGGACGACGGTATTGAATTCTTCGGCGGCAGCGTAAACGTAAAAAACCTGTTGGTGGTAAACTCCGACGACGATATGTTCGACATGACACAAGGCTGGAGCGGAACGCTTGAAAATTGCTACGGTGTCTGGAAAGCGGGCTTTGAAAGTTCGGAATCCGACCCGAGCGGTGTGGAAGCAGACGGAAACTTCGACGGAAACTTCCCGACCCATACGGGCCAATCTTCCTTCACCATCAAAAACATGACCATCGAAAACAACGGCGTAGAGATGAACAACGTGCTGAAAATCCGTCGCGGGGCAAAAGCCACCATTCAAAATGCGTTGGTAAAAGGCAGTGGAACGGTTAAATCCTCCGGCGCTGTCATTGACATGAGCGATTCCAAAGGCGCAGGAGACAAAACCTCTTCCGTCAGCATTACAAACAGCTTGATAAACAGCGTCAATTCGTATAAATGGGGATATCCGGTAGACTGGAACAACATGATAGACGACGGAAAGGGCGGGCTTATACCTGCACCGGGGACGGCCTATACCGCCACCGACTTCCTCAACGTAAAAGTTGAAGCTGGAAACGCCGGTTGTACGGTTGACTTCAGCTGGACAGGCTACACATTCTAATTCAATTCGAGCAAAAATTACAGGTTGCAGTACCTGCAACCTGTAATTTTATCTTAACAAGAAAACATGAA
Organism: Odoribacter sp. UBA944; assembly: GCA_002293375.1. GTDB lineage: Bacteria > Bacteroidota > Bacteroidia > Bacteroidales > Marinifilaceae > UBA944. The sequence continues at coordinate 14,674 of DBDA01000001.1, read as the reverse complement.
AAAGTCAGCACTCTGTTTTTGGGCCCCTCTCCTTCTGGCCTTAACCGCATTTGTACAACAGCCCCCGCAACAAACGCTGTATCAAAACGGCGGAATGTATTACCGCGACCAGGCGCAAACCATTCCCTATACCGGCGATTATCGCGAATACTATGACAACGGAACGCTCAAACTCGAAATGCAGATCGGGAACGGTATGCCGGAAGGTGCATACGTTATCTATTTTGAAAACCGCAGGCCCAAAGAGGTCCGTTCCTACAAAGAAGGCAAACTGCACGGATTGTGGCGCACATACGACATTTCGGGACAGTTGCTTTCGGAGGCGGAATACAAAAATGGTGAAAAACACGGTACCTGGCGCATTTGGGACGAATTGGGCACGCAGCGTTATGAAATGAATTATTACTCTGGAAAAAAGACCGGTATTTGGCGGATGTGGAATGAAAAAGGGGAATTGACAGGCGAAAGACGGTACTGACCTGCGGAGCAGGTAACAGAAACTTCACAAGAATGTAACGAATATGCAAAGGGTGTGCAACAGTTTATCCCTATTTTTGGAGTAAAATTAAACGATTACAGACCTATGAAATCAATGCTGCTCATCACCGTCTCCCTTTTACTCTCATTTTCCGTATGGGCGGAAACAGAGGTAAAGAACAACAAAGAGACCACAGAAACAACATCTACATCTGTTGTGGAGCGTGTAAAGTCCATACAACTGACCGGCTCGGTCCTGGACAACAAAAACAAAGAAACACTTGTCGGCGCAACACTTCACGTAGACGGAAAAAAATACTACTCCGACCTCGACGGAAATTTCCGCATACCGGACATCAAACCGGGCAGGCATCAAGTCGAAGTCGTGCTCATCTCCTACCAATCTGCCGTTGTAGAGATCGACACGGAGAATCAGCAGGAGATAAAGATCTACCTGCACCGGAATTAAGTTCAGCTGTTTTTATCGGGTTTTCTCTGCGCCGGGTGCAATTTTTGAAAGCTTGCTTTCAAAATTGCGCCCGGCTTTCACTATATTCGCATACTAAAACAGGGATGTATGAAGGTGTGCATTGCGGAGAAACCAAGTGTAGCGAAGGAGATCGCCCAGGTACTGGGGGCGACGGCGCGAAAGAACGGGTATCTGGAAGGGAACGGGTACTGCGTGACCTGGACGTTCGGCCATTTGTGCGGATTACAGGAGCCGCACGAGTACACGGAGAAATGGAAACAGTGGAACATGGGCGCGCTGCCGATGATCCCTTCCCGGTTCCGGATCAAGCTGATCGGGGACGAAGGGGTGAAAAAACAATTCGCCGTGATTGAAGAGCTGGTCAACAAAGCGGAACTTGTAATCAACTGCGGGGACGCTGGACAGGAAGGGGAGTTGATACAACGGTGGGTATTGACAAAGGCGAAATGCCGGGCGCCGGTGAAGCGGCTGTGGATCTCCTCCCTGACGGAAGAGGCCATCAAAGAAGGGTTTGAAAAACTGATGGACGCAGCCGAATTTGATTCCCTGTACGCAGCCGGTTCGGCACGGGCCATCGGGGATTGGCTGTTGGGCATGAACGCCACCCGGGCCTATACCCTGAAATACGGAACTGGAAAAAACGTCCTCTCCATCGGAAGAGTGCAGACGCCGACCCTCGCGCTCGTGGTGGAGCGGCAAAAAGCCATCGACCGCTTCAAGCCTGAAACCTACTGGGAAGTCCGGACGGAGTACCGAGACGGGCTTTTCTCTTCGCTCCGGGGGCGACTCGATCAGAAAGAGAAAGCAGAGGAACTCATTCGCCGGATCACTCCGGAAGCGTTGGAAATTGTAAGCGTGGAGCGCAAAAAAGCCATGGAACACCCGCCCAAGCTGTTCGACCTGACACTGTTGCAAGTAGAGTGCAACCGGAAATTCGCCTTCTCGGCCGAACAGACCCTGCAAACCATCCAAGCGTTGTACGAAAAAAAACTGACCACTTATCCGCGGGTGGACACCAATTTCCTGCCCAACGACCAATACGCCAAAGTGCCCAAAATACTGCAAGGGTTGAAACCTTACGCAGAGTGGGTCAAACCCATTCTGGAAGGGGGAAAGATCCGGAAATCGGCCAAAGTGTTCAACGACAAAAAGATCACAGACCACCACGCCATCATTCCGACAGGGGTATTCACCTACGACATGAGTCCGGACGAAAAACGGGTGTACGACTTGGTGGCCAGGCGGTTTATCGCCGCCTTTTATCCGGATTGCGAAGTTGCCAACACCACCGTCATGGCCCGGGCCGGCGAAGAGGAGTTCAAAGCGACCGGCAAACAGATCGTGGAACCGGCCTGGCGGGTGCTGTTCCCTTCGCCGGGCAACAAACAGAGCGACGAAAACGTACTGCCCACATACGAAACGGGTGAGCGTGGGCCGCACACGCCGGAGTTGCTGGAAAAAGAGACCCAACCACCCAAATACTATACGGAGGCCGACCTGCTGCGGGCCATGGAGACCGCCGGCAAGCAGATGGAGGATGAGGAGTTGCGCGACCTGCTGAAAGAGAACGGGATCGGGCGGCCCTCCACTCGCGCCAACATCATCGAAACGTTGTTAAAGCGCGGGTACATCCGGAAAGAGAAAAAACGATTGTTGGCCACCGCTACCGGCACGGAGCTGATCGAAGCGATCCGGAACGATCTGTTGAAATCGGCGGAGTTGACCGGACAGTGGGAAAAGAAACTCCGGATGATTGAAAGCGGGGAGTACCGGGTAGAGGAATTTATGGAGGAACTGAAGGTCATGGTCAACGAGATCATCCACCACGTCAAATACGCCGCCGCCAAAACCATCACCGTAGAAACGGCAGAGGAACCTGCCACCCCAAGCCCGGACGAAAAGAAAAAATCCTCCAAATCCCGAAAGACAAAAGAACCTTAAAAATTGAGTTGCAGGCGCGCCTGAACATAATCAAACGACTCTCCGACACCGTAAAAACCGTTTTCATCTACCGAAGCGTGTACGTAATTCAGGCGAACGGCCACATAGCGGTTGATAAAATAGTTGGCCCCGAAGGTCACGTCCTGCAACTTTCCGCCCCGAATATCCGCTGCTTCGTCGTTCAGGTCTGTGACATTGTAACGGAGCAACAACTCCAGGTTGCCGGCGCCGGGATTGGAAACCCACCCCTGGGCGGGGCTGTACGGGTACCGGCGGTCGCCCAGCAAAAGGATTCCGGCCTGTACGTAAGCACCCTGTGCGGCATAATTTTTCAACGAGAAGGTTCGGTTTATCAATACCTGGTTGTATTCCCCCTGCAGATAGAGGCCGTTGCGTACCCAGATCAGGTCGGCCCCCCACTTCCACTGGTTAACCAGGTCCGAAACAGCTACGTTCAGGAATTGATTGGCCATACTGTTCAGCACATTGGTGGGTACGCCGCCTTGCCGGGTATAGAGGTCGCGTTCGGATTTTCCGTGTTCGCTGAAACGGCCGGAAAGCCCTAAGTGAACCACCCTATCCTCGCTAAAAAGCGGCCGGTACGTAAATTTCCCCGCCAAGGTATACCCTTCGTCCTCCGCCTGGCTGTTGTCAACATCCGTATCACTGAAGAAACCGGCTGCGGCAGTACAGGCAGGGGCCGTATACGAGTAAGCCACTCCCAATTTCCGCTTATCGCCCAAAAGAATAGCAGTGGTAGCCCCGTTCATCAATCGGTAATCGGCCGTTCCAATCCGCCCTTCAATCCCAAAAGGTTCGTAAAAATGGCCCACTTGTAAGCGTGAATGCCCCTCGTTGTAACCGACAAATACATCCCGAATGGACATCCTGCCTGCCGAATAGCCGAACTCGACCTTCCCGTCCCAGTTTTGCAGGAAGCGGGCGGTCACGCCGATCCGTCCGTCCGCAAAGGTCATTCCGTTCCCCAAATCGGTTTTGTCGCTGAAAAACAGTCCGCCATCGAACATCGCCCGCCCGCTGATGCGCCACTCAAAATCGTTGCCTTCCCCGGCAACAAACGCCTGCGCCCGGCAGAGCAAAAACTGCGCCAAAAAGAGACAGGCAAGAATCATCCGTTTTTTCATACGTTGTATTTTTCTCCTTTATGGTCGTATGGAACCCTTTGCAACAACATACTCTTTGGCGCTTGTCAGCATGCGGGTTTCATCCTCACTATTCCTTTATAAATAACTGTTTGCTTTTTCCACGGCCTTGTGGATGTTGCTGCATATATTCTCCTCCCCGATCTTCCCGTACAGCTCGGATTTTTCCAATACGGCCCGGACGTCTGGATTGACCCCGGAGAGTACCAGGCGGATCTTCTCCTTTTCAGAGAGGCGGTAGAGGCTCTCTAAGTTGTGCAGGCCGGTCGTGTCCATAAAGGGAACCTTCCGCATCCGGATGATGCGCACCTTCGCTTTGTCTCCGATGGCTTTCATGCACTCGTCGAATTTATTGGCCACCCCGAAAAAGAACGGACCGTCTATTTCGTACACCTCGACCCCCTCTTTCAGATCCAGTTTTTCGTTCTCGTGGACGATCTCCCCTTCTAAAGAGAGGTCCAACTGTTGCTTCACCACCGACACCTTCGTCACCTCACTCACCCGCTTCATAAAGAGCAGCAGCGCCAGCAGCAGGCCCACTTCTATAGCTATGGTCAGGTCAAAGATAACGGTCAGCAGGAAGGTGGTCAGCAACACAACGACATCAGAACGGGAGTTCCGCAACAGGGAGCGGAAGGTGCGCCACTCACTCATGTTGTAAGCGACGATCACCAGCACACCGGCCAGGCAGGCCATCGGAATGTGTTTGGTCAGCGGCCCCAAGCAAAGCAGGATCAGCAACAGCACCACGGCATGAATGATCCCCGCCACGGGAGAACGCCCGCCGTTGTTGATGTTGGTCATCGTCCGGGCAATGGCGCCCGTGGCAGGGATCCCGCCGAAAAAGGGAACGATGACATTGGCGGCGCCCTGTGCGATCAATTCGGTGTTGGAGTTGTGCTTCTCCCCCGTCACCCCGTCGGCGACAGTAGCGGAAAGCAGCGATTCGATCGCCCCGAGAATAGCAATGGTAAAAGCCGCCGGCAAAAGGGAGTTGATGGTTTCCATGCTCAACCCCGGCACCACCGGATCCGGCAGGGAAGCATTGATCTCAAAGCGGTCGCCGATGGTTTCGATCCCTTCAATGCCGCACCAACGCTTCAAGACATAAACAACTACAGTCATCAAGAGGATCGCCACCAAAGAACCCGGCACTTTTTTGGAGAAGCGGGGCGTAAAAACAATGATCGCAATGCTAAGGATTCCGACCGCTGTCGACCAAAGGTTAAGCGTTCCCGCGCTACCGAAATAGGCGCCCCATTTGGAAAGGAAGTCCGCCGGAACGGAGCTCATGGACAAGCCGAACAGGTCTTTTATCTGCGTGGTAAAAATCGTCAGCGCAATACCGCTGGTAAAACCTACAATAATCGGATAGGGTATGAATTTGATGACGGTCCCCAATTTAAAGAACCCCATCAAAAGCAGCATCACGCCGGCGATCACAGTAGCGGCCGCCAACCCCTCAAAACCGTACTGTTGGATAATTCCGTATACGACCACAATGAAGGCACCCGTAGGCCCGCCGATTTGGACGGAACTCCCGCCTAAAAAAGAGATGAGAAAACCGGCAATGATAGCAGTAATCAATCCCTGTTCCGGACTGACCCCGGAGGCGATACCGAAAGCAATAGCCAGCGGAAGGGCCACGATCCCCACAATAATACCGGCCAACAGATCGGAAATGAACTTTTCCCGAGAATAGTTTTTCAACACCGCAAAAAGCTGGGGCTGAAAGTCTGGTTTACGCTGCATGGTGTCTTTTTTAAGAAGCTGCAAATATAGTGAGAATCTGTTTAAATATTGACTACTTTTGTAATGGAAAACAACACGATATGTCAACAATTCTTGTCTCCCTGAAGACGCGCAATTACCGGCTTTACTTTTCGGGCATGTGCGCTTCTCTGGTCGGAACCTGGATGCAGCAGATCGCTATGAGCTGGTTGGTCTACAAACTGACCGGCTCTGTCTTGTTGTTGGCTACCGTCGCCTTTATGGCGCAGATCCCCATCCTGTTGGCCACGCCCCTGATGGGGATCCTGGCAGACCGTTTCAACCGGCGGAAGATCCTCTTGGTAACCCAATCCTTAGCCGCCGGGCAGGCGTTGTTACTCGCTTTCCTGACCCTGAGCGGGCTCGTGGAAGTGTGGCACCTGATGGCATTAAGCCTGCTGATCGGGCTGATCAACGCCTTGGACAACCCCACCCGGCAGGCCTTTTATCCCAGCCTGGTCCCCAAAGAACACCTCAGCAATGCCATTGCCCTGAACTCCGCCGTCATCAACGGCTCCCGGCTCATCGGGCCGGCAGTAGGAGGTATGCTGATCGGCGCTGTGGGGGAAGGGCTCTGTTTTCTGATCAACGGCATCAGTTATGTGGGCGTACTTGCCGCCCTGTTGCTGATGCAGCTTCCGGCCAAGCCGGCCGTGAAAACCAGCCGACAGTTTTTCTCCGACCTGACAGAGGGGTTTCACTATGTCACCGGGAACATTCCCATCCGGAGCCTGTTATTGCTGATGAGTGCCATCAGCTTTTTCGGGCTCCCGCTCATGACGTTCATTCCGGCCTATGTCAAAGATATTTTGAACGGAGAGAGTGAAATGCTGGGCGTTATGCTCTCCTGCATCGGGGCCGGCTCTTTTACGGCCGCGATCTGCCTGGCCGCCCGGAAAACGGTGTTGGGATTGGGCAAGCTCATTGTGTGGGCAGCCATCCTGCTGGGGTTTTCCCTCATCGCCCTGTCATTTATAAACACCCCGTGGATCGCCGCCATCTGCTGCTTCCCGGCCGGATTCTCCATCATCACCGCCGTCGCCTCCACCAATACCCTGCTGCAAACCCTTTCCGACGAGAATAAACGGGGGCGTGTCATGGGCTACTTTACCATGGCTTTTACGGGAATCGCCCCCATCGGCAGCATGGCACTCGGCACATTGGAGAGATACACCGGTCTGCCGGCCATTATTCTTCTGTCAGGAGTGATCTGTGCGGTGGCCGGGATCGTCTTTGAGCGATATCGCCCGTTAGTACGCCGGTATGCCCGCCCCGTTTATGTAGAAAAGGGGATCATCCGGGAAATAGCCATCGGCATCGACCGCACCGAAGACGCAAACCGATTTTAGAGGTTGTTACACCGATCCTCGCTCTTTCAAGCCCAGATAGGCGTTAATGGCATCGACGGTCAACTGTTCCGGGGAACAGGAAATGGCGGAGATGCCGTAGCCACGCAAAAGCCGGACCATCTGACTCTTTTCCCGGATGAATCCGGAGGCAATGGATTGGAAATAGATGTCGTAAAGGGTTTCGGGGACCTCCTGTACAATCTTCTTTATCTCCGTATTCTCAAAAAGTACCACCAGCAACAAATGTTTATCGGCCAATCTCTGCAACGCCGGTAGTTGCCGTTCCAGGCTGTTGCGGCTTTCAAAGTTGGTAAAAAGGATCAGCAGGCTTCTCCCCTGTATTCTCCGATCCACCACGGCGCACAGGTACTCGAAGTCGGTCTCGCCGAAAGCGGTCCGCTGTTTATACAGCGTTTCATTCAGGGCATTCAGCTGTCCGCCCCGGTTATCGGCTTTGACAAAAGTCTCCTGCAACCGGGAAAAGGCCAACAGTCCGGAGCGGTCGCCCTTTTTCAGGACGATATCCGAAAGGGCCAGGGAGGCATTAATCGCGTAATCCAACAGGGTCATTCCGTAAAAAGGCGATTGCATGTTTCTCCCTTTATCGACTAAACAATAGACCGGTTGCGACCGCTCTTCCGTGTAGCTGTTCACCATCAGGCGGCCGCATTTGGCCGTAGCTTTCCAATTAACGGTGCGCGGGTCGTCGCCCGGCACATAATGTTTGATCTGGTCGAACGAGGTGCTGACGCCCGCCACCCGGATACGGCGCCCACCGTAGGCCTGTTGTTTACCGAAAGCGATCAGTTCGTATTTGCGCATGTGGAGGTAAGAGGGGTACACCGCAACGGTAGTCACCTCCCCGAAGGAGTAGCGCCGCTCTACCAAACGGAGAAAGGAAGAGGCAAAGATCCGGATACGGCCGAATGCGTAGGCTCCCCGGTGGGTGGGGCACAGCAGGTAGGTAACACGTCCCGTTCCGGGACCGGATACGGCCAATCGCTGCTCCAGGTCCCTCCGTTGCCACTCCACAGGCGCCTCGTCCACAATCCGGAAAAAAGTGCGGAAACGGTACCGGTGCGCAATCCTGATCTCCACCGGATTGTCATCCCCGTTGGAAAATTTCTCCGCCAGGAGCCGTTCGGCTGTTACCGCCCGGCCCGGAGCAAAAAGCAAAAACAACTCCGTCACCGCCAACAACCCGAACAGCAGCGGCCAGGCCAATGCAACAGGGTACAATACCGGGAAGACATACGCCACTACCAGCATCAATACCCCGGTCCACATCCCGGCAAAAAAGCGGGCGGGCAAAAACGTCTCTTTCAACAACCTCATTCGTTACGGGTTTTATTACCTCGGCACCTCTACCTTCCCCACTATTTGCCGGATCAGTTGGTCCACGGTGACCCCTTCCAATTCCCGTTCGGCGGAGAGTTGGATCCGGTGCCTCAATACAGGCACCGCCAGAAAGACCACATCTTCCGGCACGACAAAGTCCCGTCCCTGAATGGCGGCATACGCCTTAGCGCTGTTCATCAAAGCAATAGAGGCCCTGGGAGAAGCCCCCAGATAGAGCCAGCCGTTGTTCCGGGTAGCCGATACAATGGCTACGATATACGCTTTGATCTTTTCGCTGACCACCACCTGCCGCACCTGTTCCCGCAGGCTCCGCAGTTCATCGACGCTCACGGCCGGCTGTAGCTGTTGCCAACCGGCAATGGCGCCGCTGTCGTGCAGTTCCAGTATCCCGATCTCCTCTTCCGGAGCGGGATAGTCCACAGTCATTTTAAAGAGAAAACGGTCCAATTGGGCCTCCGGAAGCCGGTAGGTCCCTTCGTGTTCCACCGGATTCTGGGTGGCGATGACAATAAAGGGATACTCCATCCCGTATTCCACCCCGTCGTTGGTGATCTGCCGCTCCTCCATCACTTCAAAGAGCGCCGCCTGGGTCTTGGCCGGGGAGCGGTTGATCTCGTCCACCAACAGTACGTTAGTAAACACGGGGCCTTTCCGGTATTCAAAATGCCCGGACGAAGGCAGGAATACCGAAGTACCCAGAATGTCGCTCGGCATCAGGTCGGGTGTGAACTGCACCCGGCCGAAATCCGCCGCAATCATCTTAGCCAGTACCTTTGCCATCAATGTTTTGGCTACACCGGGCACCCCTTCAATCAATACGTGCCCGTCCGAAAGCAGGGCTGTCAGCAACAGATCCACCAAGGCATGCTGCCCCACAATGGTCCGCCCGACCTGCTCCCGCAAAGTGTCTACTTTGTGCTGCAAGGCTGTAAAATCTATACGCGATTCGAAGGCAATGTTGCCCGTATGGCCCTCGGTCTGTGTTTCCATCTTTTCCATAACTATTCGTTTGCAGATTTAAATAACTCCATCAATTTGATTAATTCTTTCAGACGGTAGTGGCTGACCTCGTTTCCCCGGCGGACCTCTCCGATCAATCGAAACAACCGTTCTGTCTTTTTCAGGGCTACGCCGGAGCATTCCGACAGCTCACCGGCCAATTGCCCACCGGATGGTGCATCGGGACTGTCGGCTTGTATCCGGTAGAGGCGGGCCATATCGTCTAAGAAACAATCGATCCGCTTCCGGGCAATGCCGGTATGGTCGCGCTCTTTGTACCACAGGGAGCTGACCGCAGCGACAAACTCCACACTCTTGTTGGCGGGAGGGGCCATCCGGGGGATAGTCCGCTGTTCCCGCCTGATCCGGAACAGCAGGTAGAGAAGCGCCGTCAGCAGCAGCAGATACCAGGCGTACCGCAAAGTCGGGTAGCGCAGGATCACCCGGAAAACCGGGGCGCTCTCCCGCTCCTCCAACTTGTATTCGTCCCACCAAATGGTTGCATCTTCGGGCAGGTAGGACAAGACTTTCGCGTAGTAATCTCCTTGCAACGAATCCAGTACGTAGTAGTTGGTAAAGGCAAAGCTGTTCGTGTTCAGGAACAAGGCGCCATCCCCGTACCTGAAACGGACAAAGTCCGGGACAGAGAGCGTATCGGAGGTGTGGACCACGCCCAAAGCCTCTCCCGCAAATCCCTCCTGTACCTCGAAGCCCTCGTACCACGTTCCGAACCGGTACGTTTTCCCGGAAAGTTCCGGACGGAGGAGGCGGTGTTCCCGCTTGGTACCGTATCCGCTGACTTGTTCTACTTTAAAGTAGGAACAGACGGTATCGGGAAGCCGGGAAGCCGCTATGAAAACGTAGTTTCCTTCCGCCGCAAACGCCACCAACCGCCGCAATTCCACGTCGTCAAATTGCAAACTCCGACCCACAAAGCAATAAGCTGTTTTCCGCCCGGAGCGGCGTTGTTCCAATTGCTCCAGAACCGGGCGCCCTACCCGGCTGACATCGCCCTCCGGAAAAAGGGCGGAGAGGCTATTGAAGGCAATATGTGTTCCGTAAGGGATCCGGTCCTGCGTACGGAAGGTTTCGCTCCAATCCACCTCCCTGGGCCGGGACGTTTCCATCCAGACACAGAACCCGACAGCCGCCAGCAGCAAAACGATGTAGGCTATTCTCTTCATCTCTCCAAAACCTCCTGAAACCGGTTAAAACCCTCCTCTATGGAACGGTAGGTCTCCGGATCCACCCGAAAATCCCCGTAACAGACGCATTCAAAACAATATGCAAGCACCCGAAACTCCCTGCGCCACTCTTTCCGGCGGATCTCCGCCCCATAATCCGCATTGGTCTTTCGCTGGTCCTGCCGGATAATCCCGCGCTCATCCATCTGTTTCAGCAAATACAGGAAACGAATACGGACAGCCTGAACGTAGTCGTTTTGGGCCAACGCTTCCCCCAACAGGCGGGGATAGGTATCTGTTTCACTAAAATCGATCGATTCGAACTGTATCTCCCCGATCTTCCGGGCCTTTCGCCCAAAGGGAGAGATGACGCCGTTTTTGACCAACAGGTAGAGTGCCAACAAGAGCAAAACGCCCACCGCTAATTTCAGGCAAAAGTCCAACAGGTCCGCTGTCGTCCGGTTGGAGGAAGAGAAGAGCTTCCGGGCCAACCAGTCGATCCATCTCCCCCACCACCCGTCATACTGCTGCCCTGTTTCGGTGTACCGGTAATAGGGATCGGAGCGGTACTTTTCCAGGTACTCCGCGGGAACCGTACGCTGGCGGTAAGCAGTATCAGATGCCGGATCCGCCGCTGCCTGCCCAGCCGGACTCAACGTCCACAACAGCAAAAGAAGCGTATATTTAATCCACCGCCCCATCTGTCGCTCCGGCCTCTCCCAAACGTTCTATCCGATCGTACAGTGCTGTATGTTCCCGGCTCTCGGCGATACTGTAAAATTTCAAACCCAGCCCGACTACAAAGATCGTTGCTAACAGGTATTTACCGAAATTGCTGATCAATAAAAAGAGGGTCAGCAGGTAGGGATCGGGAACACTCCCCGTAAAAGTTGAGGTTATGGTCAATATTGTATAGGGCATGGCAAAAACATACGTCAACACACTCGCCAATACTTGCAACACAAGGATCAAACCGAATGTACACCACCACTCTCCCCGGATAAACGAACCGGAGAAACCATCCCCGACACCTTTATCCCGGAGGACGATCAGGTACATCCCGAAACAGAATGTTACCCCGAAATAGATCCCGGGGACGATCAGCAACATCAAGGTAAGGCACATGATCAATATATAGAGCACCCCCCACCCGAAAAGCGGAAGCAATTTGCACTTCATCACCTGCCACACTTCGCCCGCCGTAACGGTGCCCGGCGCTCTGTCCGGATGCTCCTGGTATACGCGGAGATACGAAAGCACCATCAGAGATACCCAGAAACCGAGGATCAATTGCGACAGTACAGCCGCCACTGTCTGCCCCACCATTCCCTCCGCCCAGACGTCCGTCTGAAATCCGGCACTCCCCCAAACAGTACGCACCAACGTACTTTGAAAGATCAAATCCACCAGGATCAACGGCAACACCAACAGGCAAAACACTTTGACAAAGGGTTTGATCTCCTGTTTCAGGAATAAAAAGGTTCCTGTTAAAATATCCGCGAAATTACGACGACGGTTCAATACAAACTTCATCTGCTGTTTTTTTTATGGGTTATGTAATAAGGATACCAGAGAAAATAGACGATCACTCCCGTTAGAGAGAGCAGGATAGCAATCCCTCCGACCCAGGGATGTGTATCCGCATAACGGGTTATGTAGCTTTCGATCAGGCCGGCTGTCACAAAGAACGGAAGCAGCCCCACAATGATCCTGATCCCTTTCAGCGCGCCGGCCCGGAAGGACTCTCCCCGGGTGTAGGTCCCGGGAAAGAGAAAACTATTCCCCATCACCAGGCCCGCCCCACCGGCGACCACAATGGCTGTGATCTCGAACGTCCCGTGCGCCCAGACGGAGAGAGAGGAGTGGAGCAACAGCCCCCGGGTATAGAAAAAGTAGTGGAACGCACCGATCATCACTCCGTTCTGCAACAGCACCCACAACGTTCCGGCGGAAAAGAGGATGCCGAATACAAAAGCTACAAAGGAGACCTGGACGTTGTTAATGGTAATCGCCCAAAACATCTCCCAGGCGCCCATGGAGGCGTAGATCCCCATCGGAGTTCCTTTGTCAATGTTGTCGATCGTTCTGTTTACATACTCATCGCCCAGGATCAGCCGGATGAAACCCTCGTCCCTGCCGGCAGAGAATCCTCCCAGGATAACCGCCGCCACAAAAAAACAGAAGGCGAACAGAAGGGTTTTCCGCTCCCGGTAAAGGAGTCGGGGGAATTCCGTTTTCCAGAACTCCAGGATCCCCTTTTGCCGGTGGGAACGGTGTCTGTAGACCCGGGTCTGAAAACGGGCCATCAGCCGGTTCAGGTAGTGTTCGGTGGCGCTTCCGGGATAAAAGGTGCGGGCGTAAGCAAGATCATCGGAGAGCTCTATAAAATCGTCGGCCAACTGATCCGCGCGCTTCTCCGGCTGTTCCATTCCGTTCCACTTTTGCTTGTTCCGCTCAATAAATTTTGCTTCCTTCACGCACACTGCATTTTTCAGAAACAAAAATAGGGGAATTTATGAAAAAGAGGTAGTTTTGTGCAAACTATTCCATACAACATGCAATTATCGGTACAGACGGCCCACCATGTCCGGATCGATTACGAACTGGCAGGGATCGGTTATCGGATCCTGGCGTTTATAATCGATATTCTGATCCAGGGCGCCCTGGCGTTCACCATCAGCGTTGTCGCGCTCCCGCTCTTTGGATTGGCGGGCAGAGGAAACCCCGGAAGCGTATTGGCGCTTATTCTTATATACGCCTTTATCCCGTTGTACCACCTGTTGAGCGAACTCTTTATGGGCCGGAGTGTGGGCAAAGTGGCGCTGAGGCTCCGGATTGTCCGCCTGGACGGAAAGAAGGTCTCTTTTTGGGACACGTTGCTCCGGTGGATCTTTCGGTTGGTGGATATCACCATCTGTTCGGGGGTCGTCGCTATCATTACTATCATCGTCGACCGGAACGCCCGGCGGATCGGGGATATGGCCGCCGGGACCACCGTTGTCCGCGAGAAGCATGCAACGACGCTGTCGGAGTTAATACGTTACGCCGCTCCGGAAGAGTACACTGTTGTTTTTCCGCAGGCGAACCTGCTCTCCGATAAGGACATCGTCCTTGTCAAAGAGGTCTTTTCCGAAGCCCGGCAACGCATGAATTACAAAATCCTGGAGCCGCTGGCCCAAAAGATCAAATCCCTCACCGGTATCGTCACCGATATGAATAACCTGACATTTATCGAAACCATCCTGAAAGACCACCATTATCTGACGAAGGAGTAAATGTTTACTGTTTAAATTTGGTCGGATACGCAGGAAAACGGATTTGCGTAAAAGCGGAAGAATCCTTCGTTGGAAAAAATCAGGTTCTTTTCCGTGATGCACAGATCGAATAAGATACGGTCATTCACACCTTCATCCGGATAATTCAAAAACGTCCAACCGTTGTGCCGCCCCAAACTGTCTATTTCGGTGGAGACCAAGCCGGTTGAATTAAAGGCGATAAACAGCCGGTTTTTCCAACCATAGATCCCGTCAAATGCAGGGGCTTCCAGAAACATGCTCAGTATCTCCTTCATTCCATCATTAAGAGGAACTTCTGCTGCTTCGCAGATGTTTTCGTCAGTTAAAGAATAGGTATGTATAGTACCTTTTTGAGCTTGCTTATCGTATCCAAGCATAACAAATACACCGTTGTCCAAGAGAGCGACGTTTCTGGCAGGAAGTTGCAATCTTTTGTTTAATACCGGATTTCTATGGATATACTTGACCTTTCCATTTTGGGGGTTGTATACTGCAAAGTTGAATTCATATCCATTCAATAAAAATAGCAACAAGCTGTCCCTAATGTACATATTATCGTTTTTAAGATGGCCGGAGAGAGAATCCAACGTTGTTGCTGTATTTATCCTTTTTTCTAAATCATATTCATGCGAATCAGTAGTTGAAA
>DBDA01000031.1:33663-107222 GCA_002293375.1 Odoribacter sp. UBA944 | reverse complement strand
GTGCGGGTTCAAGTCCCGCCTCGAGTACCATAAAATCAAGAAGCCGGCTGCAATCCGGCTTCTTTTTTATGCCCTAAAAATATTTTTGTGAACTTTGTGTGGTTGGCCTGTATAGGTCTTTCTTTTGTAATTCAGCCTACGGAACACGCACGGAACACNNACCTACGGAACACCTACGGAACAAGTACGGAATACCTACGGAATATTTAGAGCATTGAGTACTCTATCTTACAGCCCATTGCACTCATAATTCGGTGTTTAGCTGGTACAAACGTAGTAAAAGTTGACCAACAATACAACAAGCCTTCTCAAAAAACACATGGCTTGTCTCCTCCCGTTGCGGACGGCATTCTCTTGCCTGACATCTGTTGTTGGGCGGGTGGTCAACCCTACGCTGACCGCGAAAAGATTGGAATGACTGTGCTTGTTGTCCGGCTTTTCTGAATTTTGCACACCCGGAAAAACGAATAGTCCGTCCGGCGGGTGGCGACAAACCCTGTGTACACACAATTTACCACCATTTTTCCAAAAACAGAAGCCCTACTACTCCAACCCCTTGTAGATACGGCCGGCGGAGCGGCCGGAGTAAGCGGCAAAGAAACCGGAGATGGGGGTGGCAGCCCCGTTGCGGGCGCGGATGTTGGTGGGAACATTGGCGGGAGGGCCGCCAAAGATGGGGTTGGTCCCCCCGATCTCAGACTGGGCNNTAAACTCCGCATAGTCCCGGGGGATCAGATCCAGGCGTACAGCAATCCTGTCGCCCGGAGTGAGAATCTCCTCCTCTTCCTCCTGATCCAGAAAAAAGCAGGAAGCCGCTGCCACCTCTTTCCCGTCCAAAAATTCATCGTCCATGACCATAAATCCGGAGAGGGAGTCGTTCATCAATTCGCCGTTCCGGTAGAGGTGGAAGCTCAGGTAATTTGCTTCGGTGTCCGGGAGGCCTCCCCAGAGCAATACCTCGATGTGGTCGTCGATGACCGACCGGCGGAACCCGATGGAGTCCATGCGGGGCGGCGGGGGCAGGCTGGAGGATGCCTCGTACTCTTCCGGTTCTCCGTCCCCGTCGAAATCCAGGCGGATATACAACTCATAGGTCTCTCCTTCCGTCCCGGATACATCCTCATCCGTTTCATAGAGCCCGGGATTCAAGGGATTCTCCGTCAGCCGGAACTCTTTTCCGCCTCCGGTAATGACCACTTCGGCACGGCTGATCCCTTCCGGCGGCGTTGTGGCAAAGAAAGAGGCGGAACGGGTGATGCGGACGGCGTGCCGCATGGTGTCGGAGGTAATGGTACCGTGTACGACCAACCGTTCCGGGGCGTTTTCGGTGCTGATGTCGATCCGGGCGGTGCAGGCTTGCAGGCACAGGATGCACCCTACGAACAGATTGATTCCTGTTTTCAAGCCAAAATGCGATAAAGGGAGAGTCGGTTTCATCGGTTGTCTGCAGTTAGAAGGTGAAATTCCAGGTGATGGAGGGTACGAACGAGAATAGATAGATCTGCTCGGCGTACATGGTATCCGGGGCTTGTTCTTCGTGCTGAAAATAGATGGTCCACGGATTTTTTCGGCCGTAGGCGTTGTACAGGGAGAAGTTCAGTTCGCTGCGGAACTTTTTTTCTTTCGGCGAAAGCTGAACGGTGGCCGACAGGTCCAGGCGGTGGTAGTCGGGGTAGCGGTATTCGTTCCGGCCGGAGTAGATCGGGACATAATCGCCGTCTATCTGGAAACGTCCTGTGGGAAAGGTCACCGGGTTGCCGCTGGCATACACCCAGTTGGCCGACAGGCTCCACTTGCTGTTGAGCTCGAAATTGGCAGCCAGCGAGATGCTGTGCGGTTTGTCGTAAGGGGAACGGTACCAGCGGTCTTCGTTAATTTGGTCTATCTGCCGCCGGCTGCGGGAGTAGGTATAGCTCAGCCAGCCGTTCAAGCGGCCGGCATTCTTCCGCAGCATCCACTCCATGCCATACGCATACCCTTTCCCGAAACGCAGTTCGCGTTCTATTTTCTCCTCTCCCATCAACTGTGCATGGTCTTTAAAATCGATCACGTTCCGCAGGTCTTTGTAGTAGAGTTCCACGGATAATTCGTATTCGTCATCGGAAAAATTCCGGAAAAATCCCATGGAATACTGATCGCACAATTGTGGTTTTACATTTTGGGAGGATTGAAACCAGACATCCAGCGGAGAGCCCGAAGTGGAGTTGGAAGCCATTTGTATGTACTGTACCGTCCGGGTGTAGCCGGCTTTGAGCGAACTGGCGGGCGAAAGCATCCAAAGCAAACCGGCCCGCGGCTCGAACTGACCGCGGGAGTGGTAAATTTTCCCCCTGGCATGGGTCTCCGTCTGCGCTACTTCGTAATGCTCCAGAAACTCGATCTCTTTTCCGTTGGAGATGTTCTGGAACAAACTGTACCGGAGGCCATATTTCAGTTTCAGTTTACTTCCAATGGAGGTTTCATCGGCTGTGTACAGGGCGTGTTCCAATGCATAGGTATGGGGGAAGGAGATCCGCCCGATGATGGCATCTTCTCCCACTCCTCCGCCCTGGCCGGGTATAAAGACATGGTACATCGCCTGGTAGCCGAATTTCAGGTCGTGATCGGAGGCAAGATGCCAGGTAAAATCGGCTTTCAGGCCGTAATCTTCCATTTTGGATTTCCACTCCTCTTTCAGTTGGGCGTTGAGGTTGACTTGCATGTAGTAGGAGTAGGAGCTGGCGATGGCGGTAAAATTGGAAAACAGCCGGGGCGTGAAAACATGGTTCCAGCGCAGGGTGACGGTGGTGTTCCCGAAGTCCATCCCGGCAAAATTCGTCGCAAATTTATCCCGGCCGTGGTAGGCCGCCAGGTATAAGCGGTTGTTGTCGTTGAAACGGTAGTTTAATTTGGCATTCAGATCGTAAAAATAGAGGGTGGATTTCCGCAGATTTGCGTTGTTGGCCAACGGCAGGAACATATCGGCATACGTGCGCCGCCCCGATACCAAAAAGGAGGAGCGCTCTTTTGCTATGGGGCCTTCCAATGTCAACCGGCTGGAGATTAAGCCTATCCCGCCGGTACCCGCAAACTTCCGGTTGTTTCCGTCTTTGGTGCGGACATCCAACAGCGAGGAGAGCCGCCCGCCGAAGGTTGCCGGAATATCTCCCTTGTAGAGCACCACGTCCTTGACGGCATCGTTGTTGAACACGGAAAAGAATCCCATCAGGTGCGAAGCGCTGTAGACCGTCGCTTCGTCCAGCAATACTAAGTTCTGGTCGTGGCTTCCGCCGCGTACGCTAAAGCCGGAAGAGCCTTCGGAGGTCGATTGTACTCCCGGCAGTAATTGAATGGCTTTGATGATATCTACCTCCCCCATCATGGCGGGGATCTTCTTGATGGTTCCGGCCGACAAATGTTCTACGCTCATCACCGGGTCCGTCACGTGCGCCCCCTTCCCTTTGGAGGAAACCACTACCGCATCCAGGCTGTTCCCCGCGATCTCCAATGCTACATTCAGCTTCCGGTCCTCTGTCAGTTGCACTTGTATCTCCTGTGTGGCATACCCCATAAAAGAGAATTGCAGGGTATAGGTACCCGAAGGCAAAGTCAAGGCGTAATACCCATACGCATTGGCCGCTACACCGCTCCGGGTCTCCACCACCCGGACGTTGGCCCCGATCAGGCTCTCCCCGTCGATTTTATCGGTAATGGTGCCGCTCACCGTAAAACGCCGTTCCTGTGCGCACAGCGAACCGGGAAACAACAGAAAAAAAAGGATCCATCGCATGGTTGCAGGTATATGGTGAAAAGTATATCTTTACAAAATTATAAACGGGGAGTAAAAGTATAAAAATTGTATGAAGGGCATCCTGTTTTTTCTGTTTTTCTGCACGTTTTTCACCACACAGGCCGAAGAAAACTTTACCGGACGATTCGATCATTTTTCCCAGAAAGAGGGCTTGTCCAACAACCAGGTCCACTGTATTTTTCAGGACGATGAGGGCTGGATGTGGTTCGGCACGACCTACGGGATCAACCGTTTTGACGGGCGGGAGTTCCGCACCTTCACGCACGATGCAAACGATCCCGCCTCCCTGAGCGCCAACCTGGTCCGGATCATTTTTGAAGACAGCCGGGGCTTTCTCTGGGTCGGCCTGGAGAATGGCGGGCTTTGCCGTTTCGACCGGCAGCGGGAGATCTTTCTGCGCCAACCGGTCGGGGGAGACGGCCAACAGTCTGTCAATGACATCGCCGAGGATGCCGAGGGAAACCTCTGGCTGGCAACCCACCAAGGATTGGTCGTCCTGAAACGGGAGCAAGAGGGGGTGTTTCGGGCTGAAATCATCCCTTTGGAGCTGCCTTCTTCCCTGCTGAAAAAAGTGGCCATAGACAAGCGCGCCAATATCTGGATAGGCACCGGGCAGGGATTGTATTGCTACCATGCCGGGCGAAACCGCCTATCCTCCTTCCCGCTGCCCGAGACGGAGCGTCCGGACGATGAGATCTGGGCACTCTATGCCGATTACGATGACCGTATCTGGATCGGTACCTATAACTCCGGGTTGTACTATATCAATGCCTGGGAGTCCCGGCTTATCAAAAGCACGTTTTCCCCGAAGCAAGAGCGTGCACAAACCATCCGCGCCATCGCCCGCGCCAACGACGGACGGCTCTGGATCGGTACCCGCGCCGGTCTCTTTTCGTTTGACGGCAAGCAATACGACTACCACGGGCCGGAGGAGAGCGGCAAAGAGATGAGCAGCCGGAACTCGGTACTGAGCCTCTGCGTGGACGACAAAGGTGATCTGTGGGTGGGCAGCCGGCAGGGGATCAGCCACTTTGTACAGGAAAAGCAGTTTATCCGCTCGTATGGTATAGCCGGGGAATCCGGCAAAAGCCTGAACAACGCAGAGGTCTTCGCTTTCTGTTGTGACGGAGAGTACCTCTGGATCGGAACGGAAATGGGCGGTGTCAACCGGCTGAACCGGAGAACCGGCGACTTTACCTATTTTACCCAACAGAACAGCCGACTGAGTTCCGACTGTATCAAAGCGTTCCTGCTGGACGGGGAGGAGTTGTGGCTGGGCACCTATCAGGGAGGGATTACGGTATTGGACCGTCGCAGCGGCCGCGTACTCCGTACCTATACTCACCGGCCGGGTGACACAAATTCGTTGGCTGACGACCGGGTTTGGGCGCTCTTTAAAGATGCAGAAGGGAACATCTGGACCGGCAGTTCGCAGGGAGTCGAACAATACGACCGGAAGAAGAAGCATTTTCAATTCCGGAGCGACATCCTGCCGTCCGGGCAGGTCAACTGGATCACCCAGGATAGCGAAGGGGAGCTGTGGTTCGGGGGAGAAAACGAACTGACCCTCTACTCCCCCTCTTCCCGGACCAGCCGGAAATATTTCAAAAAGACCCGGGCCATGCTCGAATTGCCGGGACGGGATTTTTATGTCACCACTCCCGACGGCCTTGCCCGGTTTGATAAGAAAAGAGGATTTTACCGGTTCTACACGGAAAAGGAGGGGCTGATCAACAACTATACGCTGGGGCTCCTCCCCGGCCAGGATTCCACCCTCTGGATCTCCACCATGAACGGGATCTCTGTGTTGGACCTCGTTTCCGGATCGTTTAAAAATTTTCACGGAAGGGATGGACTCCAGGACAACCAATACAACTACGGGGCCTTTGCCAAAAATGAAAAAGGGGAGCTGATCTTCGGGGGGATCAACGGTTTTGACATTATCGTTCCGGAGTTGGTCAAAACCAACGCCTATATCCCGCCTGTCGTCCTGACCGACTTCCGGGTATTTAACGAAAAGGAGCCCTTTCAGAATCTTCGCGAAGGGACTGTCTGGCTCTCCCACGACCGGAACACCCTCTCTTTCCGCTTTACGGCGTTGAACTATGTCATGGCGGAAAAGAACCGGTACCGCTACCGACTGGAGGGGTTGGAAGAGAATTGGGTCGATGCCGGGTACAGTACGTTGGTCACCTACGCCAATTTAGCCCCGGGGAGTTATACGTTCCGGGTGATCGGGTCGAACAACGACGGTATCTGGAACGAGAAGGGGGCCTCGCTGGACATCGTTATCGTCCCGCCTTTCTGGCAGAAGTGGTGGTTTTTTGTCCTGGTAGCGCTGGCGGCGCTGCTCCTGGCCCGGCAGTTGGTCCGCATATACGCCTTCCGGGAAAACCTGAAAAACCGGTTGGCCCTGGAGAAGGCGCAGGCCCGGAAACTGCACGAGGTCGATACGATGAAGTTGCAGTTTTTCACCAATGTGTCCCACGAGATCCGGACGCCCCTGACCCTGATCATCGGGCCGATCGAAAAGTTGTGGCAGCAACTCCGGGACGAGGAGGTCCGCACCCAATTGGGGATTGTCCGGAAAAACGCCCGGAAATTGCTGGAACTGATCAACCAGCTTTTGGATTTCCGGAAATTGGAAGCGGGCAAGTACAGCGTAGAGTACCGGAGCGGAGACCTTATCCGTTTCCTCCACGGCATTGCGGAAAGTTTCCGGTATCCTGCTACGGAAAAGGGGATCGAGTTGACCTTTGAAAGTTCCGAGGCCCGTTGCATCACCGCTTTCGACCCGGATAAGTTGGAAAAGATTGTCGGTAATTTGCTTTCCAATGCTATCAAATTCACCGAAAAAGGGGGAAAGATCCGGATTAAAACCGAGGTCGACGAACAGGAGTACCGGATACGGGTAGAGGACACGGGCGTCGGTATTCCGGCCGAAAACCGGCAGCACATTTTTAACCGTTTTTTCCAAAGCGCCCGTTCCAGCGAGATCACCGGGACCGGTATCGGGCTCTCCATTACCAAAAGCTTTGTGGAGCTGATGGAGGGAAGTATCGAGGTGGAAAGCGAACCCGGTAAAGGCACTGTTTTTTCCGTCCGGTTGCCCCGGAAAACCGAAGCGCCGGCCATCGCCGCTCCCGAAACGGCCCCGGAAGAGAAAACGGGCAAAAACAGATACCTTTTGGTCGTGGACGATAACGGGGACATCCGGACATTTATCAAAAGCCATTTCAAATCCGCCTTTTTTATCTTGGAGGCAGCCAACGGCAGGGAGGGATTTGAAGCTGCCGTCGCCTACCTCCCCGATGTGATCATCGCCGATATGCTGATGCCGGAGATGAACGGGCGGGAGATGTGCCTTAAATTGCGGAAAGACGAACGGACCGCACACATCCCCATTGTGATGCTGACGGCGGTCACTTCCAAGGAAGAGGAGTTGGAAAGCGTGCTGACAGGCATCGACGACTACATCACCAAGCCGTTCGACATCCAGATCCTCGACGCCAAAATAGAGAACCTGCTCCAGATCCGGAACAGTCTGCGGGAAAAGATCAAAAGCGACCTCCTGATGCAACCGTCGGAGCTCGTATGGGACTCTCCCAACGAAAAGTTTTTGAAAAAGGCGGTGGATGTTGTGGAAAAATTCATGGACGATCCGGAGCTGGACATTGAGAAGTTTTCGGAAGAGATGGGGGTCAGCCGGATGCAACTGTACCGGAAGTTCGAAGCCATCGCCAACATCACCGTCAAAGAGTTTATCCGGGGGATCCGGCTGAAACGGGCGGCGCAATTGTTGAAACAGGGGGAGAGTACCGTTTCGGAGATCGCCTGGTCTGTCGGCTTTAAAGACCTCTCCTATTTCCGGAAATGTTTTAAGGAGGAGTTTGGGATGACTCCCTCCGAATATGCCGGGAACAACGAATAATAACACTTTTTGATACGTATTTCCCTTTTTTTGGGAATTTTATCACCGCTCTTTTCGAAAACGTATGCGTACATTTGTTTTGCATTTTAAAAATAAAGCAAATGAAGCGCAAGAAAATTTATTTACTGTCATTATTTGTTTTACTTCTTTTTTCCTGCACTCAGGAGGAAAAGGCCCCCTGGTCGGTCCGGATGGCCGAATCCGAACTCAAACGCAACCCGGAACTGTGGCAGGTGGATTTTCTGGAAAAACCCAAGTGGGATTATACTCAGGGCCTCATGGCGCAAGCCCTGATGACAACGGCCGAAACATACGGAATACAGGCATTTTTCGACTACACCGAACAGTTCGCCCGGCAATTTGTGGATTCCGCGGGCGCCATACTGACTTACAAATTGGAAGACTACAACTTAGACCGCCTGAACGGAGGGAAATTCCTCTGGAAAATGTGGCGCCGAAGTGGGGAGGAGCGGTATAAACTGGCCGCTCTTCGCCTGAGAAGCCAACTGAATACACAACCCCGCACGCACGAAGGAGGGTTCTGGCACAAAAAAGTATATCCCTGGCAAATGTGGCTGGACGGCCTCTACATGGGCGCTCCTTTTTATGCCCAGTGCGCCGGAGAAGAGAAGCGCCCGGAAGACATTGACGATGTGATCCACCAGTTTACCCTGGTATACCGCCATACGTACGATCCGCGCACCGGCCTGAATTTTCACGGTTGGGACGAAAGCCGGGAGCAGGCGTGGGCCAACCCGGAAACCGGTTGTTCTCCCCATGTATGGGGGCGTGCCGTGGGCTGGTTCTTTATGGCGTTGACGGATGTGCTGGATTTTATTCCCGCAGAACACCCCCGGCGGGGAGAGATCCTTGACCTGCTCGCCCGGGTGGCCGAAGGGGTGAAAAACGCCCGGGAAGCGGACTCCAACGTGTGGTACCAGGTTCTGGACGAACCCGGGCGAGCAGGTAATTATTTGGAAGCCAGCGCCTCCTCCATGTTTGTATACGCCCTGTTGAAAGGCGTGCGGATGGGGTATCTCCCGGCGGATCCCTATTTGACGGTGGCGACAGAGAGTTACGAGGGACTTATCCGGCAGTTTATCCGGCAGGAAGCGGACGGAACTATTTCGCTGACACGTTGCTGCGCTGTAGCCGGTTTGGGCGGAAATCCCTACCGTGACGGCAGTTTTGAATACTACGTCGGGGAAAAGATCCGCGACAACGACCCCAAAGGCGTCGCTCCCTTTATTTTAGCCAGCTTAGAATACGAAAAATACGAATCTGAAAAAACGGATATAAATGGAAAAAAATCAAAACCCTGACCACCGTTTTTCAGTATAAATCTTCGTTAACGTTTGTTTCGATATTTTCTTTCAAAACCAGATAAAACTAAACTTAACACTCAAAAAAGATGAAAAACACGATGCTACGTTTGATTCTCTTACTGATCGGGCTGCACGCAGGAAGCGTTTTCGCCCAGCAGGTAAGAGGAGTCGTTAAAGACCAGACCGGTGAAACTTTGCCCGGCGTGTCCGTCGCCGTGGTCGGGACCACTACCGGAACCAGTACGGACATGAACGGGGCTTTTGTCGTTCAGGTAAACGATGTCGCCAATGCGGTGCTCCGTTTCTCCTTTGTCGGCATGAGAACACTGGATGTCTCCCTGCGGGGAAGGACTTCCCTGGAAGTGACCTTAGAAGAAGACGCTCTTCAGTTGGATGCGGCCGTCGCTATCGGTTACGGAACCGTCCGGCGGAAAGACATCACCGGATCGGTGGTTTCCGTGGGTTCCGAAGCCCTGGTAGCCATTCCGGTTGCTTCTGCCGTGGAGGCTATGGCCGGTAAGATGGCCGGAGTACAGATCACCACCACCGAAGGTTCGCCGGATGCCGAAATGAAGATCCGGGTGCGCGGGGGCGGCTCCATCACCGGTGATAATACGCCGCTCTTTATTGTGGACGGTTTCCCGGTGGAGAGCATCTCCGACATCGCCACCACCGAGATCGAATCCATCGACGTGTTGAAAGACGCCTCCTCCACCGCCATTTACGGGGCGCGGGGCGCCAACGGGGTTGTCATCGTGACCACCAAGAGCGGAAAAGCGGGCAAAACCACTGTCAGCTACAACGCTTATTACGGGTTTAAGAAGATCGCCAAGAAATTGGATGTGTTAAGCCCTGCCGACTATGTGAAGTGGCAGTATGAACTGGCCAGTTTGCAGGATGGGGAAGACCTCTCTTCCTATGAAAATTACTTTGGCACCTACCAGGACATGGATCTGTACGACAACGTGAAAGGGAACGACTGGCAGGATCAGGTATACGGACGTACCGGACACACCTTTAACCACAGTCTGAGCGTAAACGGCGGTGGTGAAAAGACCAACTACGCCTTCAATTACAGCTACATGGACGACAAGGCGATCATGGTAGGATCTGATTTCCGGCGGGACAACATCAGCTTTAAATTAAACCACAAACCGAACAAGCGCGTGAGCATCGATCTCTCGGCCCGTTATTCGGAAACCAAAATCAACGGTGGGGGCGCCAATGAACAGAACGAAGTATCCAGCGCCGACTCCCGGATGAAACACTCTGTGATCTTCTCCCCCATCCCTATGGGTGGCGGCGGAACCTCCTCTTCGAGCGACGATGACAAATTCGGGGATCTGGTGAACCCGCTGAAAGCGATCGCCGACAACGACCGGGCGCAGAAGCGGAAGATATTTAACCTCGGAGCCGCCTTCGGCTGGGAGATCATTGACAACCTCCGCCTCCGGAGTGAAGTGGGTTTGGATCGCAACGACCGCGAAGACAACCGTTTTTACGGCACCACCACCTACTACGTTCAAAACAGTGTAGCGGAAGAAGCCAAAGGCAAACCAGCCCTCAACATGGAACAGCGGTTCCGAAAATCATTCCGCAACACCAATACTCTTTCTTACGATTTCAAAGATCTGTTTAAAAACGAAGCGCACAGCCTGAACCTGTTGCTGGGGCATGAGATGATCCGTACCACCTCTACCACCCACACGGATGTTATATCGGGTTTTCCGGAACAGTTCACTTTTCGGGAGAGTATGCGCCTGACACCACAGGGAATCAAAGCCACCGTGGAAAACTACCTGCATCCGGACGACAACCTGCTCTCCTTTTTCGGACGCGCCAACTACAACTACCTGGACAAATACATCGCCTCGGTGACCTTCCGGGCGGACGGTTCCAGTAAATTCGCCGACGGCAATCGCTGGGGCTATTTCCCATCGGTGGCTTTGGCGTGGCGTATCTCTGCCGAAAATTTTATGTCGGGTGCCGAAAGTTGGTTGAATGACCTGAAACTGCGCGCCAGTTATGGTACCGCAGGAAATAACAACATCCCCTCCGGTCAACTGTCACAGAGTTACGATCCCGGGACGACAGAGTGGGTCAACAACTCCGGCTCCCTGCTGAGCCCTTCCAAAACCATGGCCAATCCTGACCTCAAATGGGAAACCACCCACACCCGCAACATCGGGTTGGATTTTGCTCTTTTCCGTAGCCGTCTGAACGGTTCTGTGGAAGTGTATCTCAACAACACCAAAGATCTGCTGATGGAGTTCCCCGTTTCCGGAACCGGATACAACACCCAATATCGGAACATGGGAGAGACCGAAAATAAGGGGTTGGAAATTACCTTGAATTACGTAGCCATTGAGCAGGAAAAGTATGGATTGAGCTTTAACTTCAACATCGGTTTCAACAAGAACAAGATCAAATCGCTCGGTATCATGGACGACTTTACCGCCATGACGGGTTGGGGAAGCACCGAATTTAGCGACGACTTCTTAGTACGCAAAGGGGGATCCGTAGGTGAAATGTACGGGATTCGCCACGGAGGCCGCTACGAAGTAGACGACTTTGAAGGATACGACGGTAGCCAGTGGATATTGAAAGATCGTCCCGATCTGCCGAAAGCCAGTACCTACATCAACGAAATTCGTCCGGGAGCGATGAAGCTGATCGACCAGACCGGAGAGGGCAACATCACCGGTGACGACCGGGTAATCGTCGGAAATGCCAACCCCGTCCATACCGGCGGGTTGACCATCAACGGCCGCGCTTACGGGTTCGACCTGTCAGCCGTTTTTAACTGGAGCTACGGGAACGACATCTACAACGCCAACAAGATCGAGTACACCTCTTCCAGCAAATACCAGTACCGCAACCTGATCACCGACATGGCCGACGGAAAACGGTGGACCAATCTCCGCCCCAACGGTACCATCAGCAACGATCCGGTGGAACTGCAAGCGATGAATGCACACACCACCATGTGGTCTCCCTACACCCGGTCGTTCGTATTCACTGATTGGGCTGTAGAAGACGGATCCTTCCTGCGGTTGGGGACGCTGACACTGGGGTATACCCTGCCTAAAGAGTTGACGCAGAAAGTACGTATCGAGCGGGTACGTTTCTACGTGACCGGCTACAACGTCTTCTGTCTGACCAACTACGAAGGGTTTGACCCGGAAGTATCCACCCGGCGCAAAACCCCGCTGACACCGGGCGTGGATTACTCCGCTTACCCCAAGAGCCGCCAAATTCTGTTCGGCCTGAACGTAAATTTTTGATTGTAACGAATTAATAGTACTGAGATGAAAAAATTGATCTATATATTTTGCCTGATCGTCGCCGGATGGGGAATCACCTCCTGCGAGGATTACCTGGACACGCCGTCCCAATCGTCCTTAGATCCATCGGTGGTTTTTTCCAGCCCGGATCTGGCCTGGAGTACCGTAACGGGGATTTTGAATACCTTCGGAGAGACCAATTCGTACCGGGGGCGTTTTCTCCTGTGGTACGGTTTTAATACGGACATCGAGTGGTACAACACACACGGAAGCGGCACCGACAGACGGGAACAATTGGCCGGTTACAGTGCTACCGCTACCAATTCGGAGATGAACACCGACAACAACGCCTGGGCGATGATGTATCAGGGAATTGAACGGGCCAACTTGGCCATCCAGGGGTTGCGCACCTACGGGAACCCGGAACCGGGTACCGAATTGGGGCATATCCTCGGAGAGGTGCTGACCCTGCGGGCCGTACTTTACGCCGACCTGGTGAAAGCATGGGGAGATGTACCGGCCCGTTTTGAGCCGATCTCCACGGAAACGATGTACCTGCCGAAATCCGACCGGGATGTGATCTATAAACAAATCATCGCCGACCTCGGAGAAGCTGCCACTTTAGTGGATTGGCCGGGAACGGCCTGGACGGGCAGTGTGGAACATGTAAACCGCACCTTTGTAAAGGGATTGCGCGCCCGCCTCTGCCTGAACGCTGCCGGATTCAGCCAGCGCCCCGACGGAGAAGTCCGCCGCAGCACCGATCCGGATCTGTCGGTAACTACCCTGTACACCATTGCCAAACAGGAATTGAGCGACATCCTGACCAATGAAGGTATTTCCGGCAGTTTGGAAAACGATTTTGAAACCGTATTCCGGAAAGTATGCGAAGACAACATCGTCGCCGGCGGGGAATCACTTTGGGAGATACCGTTTTCGCCCGGTCGGGGACGAATGGCTTACCATTTTGCTGTCAGACAACAGGGAGATGCCAATCAATTTACCACGATGATGCAGGGGGGATCCGTAGGTCCGCTGCCGACGGTCTATTTTGATTTCGATCCGGCCGATACGCGCCGGGATGTGACCTGCATTCCATATCAATGGAACAAAGGGAAGATGGCTGACGGCACTCCGGCCGAACAGGAGTTGCGCGGTTTCGACCAATGGTGCTTCGGAAAAATACGGTTTGAATGGATGAACCGGTATGTGACCGCAGCCAACGACGATGGAGTCAACAAGCAGTACATGCGCTACGCCGAGATTCCACTGATGATGGCGGAAGTATTGAACGAACTGGAAGGTCCCGCTGCTGCCAAACCGTATCTGCAAATGATCCGGGAGCGGGCGTTTAAGTCAGAAGATTGGGGAACAAAAGTGACCGACTATCTGGCTGCCATTAGCACCAAGGAGCAGATGTTCAACGCCATCGTGGACGAATACGCGTTTGAATTCTGCGGTGAAATGCTCCGAAAAGAGCAGTTGATCCGCTGGAACCTGCTCAAAGCCAAGATGGAAGATGCCAAGGGCAAGATGATTGAATTGGTCGACCGAGCCGGCAAGTATGCATATCTGAGCGGAGATGTTTACTACAGCCTTTCGGAACCCTCTGTGGCCTACAACAACGTATACTCAGGCACCTATCCCAACACCGTCCTGAGGCTCTATGGATTGAATCCCGGCGAAACTGGCGATCCCGGGGCAGGTTACTCCGTTGAGAGCAGTTGGTTCAACGACTTGACACGGGACAAGATCAACTCGCTTTTCTTCAATGATCCCAACACCAAACAATTCTGGCCGATCTGGGAGGTATTTATCAGCAACAGCAACGGACAGTTGACAAACGATTACGGGTATTAATTTCTCTTTGAAAAAACAGACACAATGAAGAAACGATTGATTTATATAGCGATACTGATCGGATTCGTGGTGACAGGTTTTTCCGCCTGCTCCGACAACATCGATCCGGTTGTAGAAGAGTTGGAGTTCGGTCGCCTGATGGCGCCGACCAACCTGGAAGCCCGCGTCATCAACCGCAACTACGCCCGCCTGAGTTGGGCCGAACCGGCAGGCGCCGAATCGTACACGGTAGAGATTTACGCCGACAGCTTGGGTTCGGGAGAAGAGCCGACAGGAACACCCGTTTGGAGCAGAAGCAGTATCCTGCCGGAAGAGCTGCCGTTGCCCGACATCACGTTGGAGGGCGAAACACAATATACCGCCCGGGTACAGGCGCTCTCACAGGAAAAAAACAGTTCGAAATGGAACGCTGTCGTTTTTGAGACCGATGCGGAACAGTCCCTTTACGCCATCCTGCCGGAGGATCTGGAAGCGACCCAAGTGACCCTTCGCTGGCCGGCCGGTTTGGAAGCAACGCACATTGCCGTAACGCCCGGAGCGATCAACCACCCGCTTACATCCGGCGAAATCGCTGCCGGAGTGGCAACTATTACGGGGCTGACAGGCGAGACCGAGTATACGGCCGTGCTGAAGAACGGCGAAAAGACCCGGGGCACCCGGATATTCACCACGCTGATCGACTTGGGGAACGCCACCCCCATCTATCCGGAAGACGACATCGTAGTGATACTGAATGCTGCCGCAGAGGGAGACGAATTTGTGATCTTCCCGGGCGAATACACCTTGGGTAAATTCACCGTTACAAAGTCCCTGAAACTGTCCGGTTATCTGCCGAACGACAAACCGGTAGTGAAGGGTAACTTTGAATTGGGCGCCGCCACCGTGCACAAACTGGAACTGAACAACATCACATTGGACGGAGGAACAACGACAAACGAAGTATTTGTTACGGCATCCGGAAACGTCATAGATTCCCTTGTGGTCAACGGATGTGAAATACGGAGTTATGTACGGCAGTTGATCTATAACAACAATGCCACTACCATCGGAGACGTTCGCTTCTCCAATTGCATCATCCGTGATTTTGGAAACGACGGGGGTGACGGAATTGACATCCGTGGCGGGAGCTTCCACTCCTTAACGGTAGAAAACACGACCTTTGCCATCGGCTTCCGTACTTTCCTGCGGATGCAGGTTGCCTGCACCACGGTATTTAATCGGTGTACGTTCTACAAGATCTCTACGCTGGATAACTCCAACAACGTCGGGCTGTTCCGGGTCAATGGCACCGGAGCCGAATTTACAGTGACTAACTGTCTGTTCGTAGAAACAGGGCCCAATCCATACACGGTTGTCCAGTCTGGTAATTTCTGCCGGAATGATGCTAACATGACCGATGCCTCTCCGACATACAGTAACAACTATATTTGGAGTTGCTACAACCTGTTGACCGGACTCTACACAACCGCTGCTGCCATCAGTGCGACGGAAGGCGATCCCGGATTCCAAAATGCCGCCGGATATGACTTTACCGTTACCAACGACATGATCAAATCTGACCAAGTCGGAGACCCGCGGTGGTTGGAATAATGTTTTAACCCGATCTTTACACGAAGTTGCGGAAAATTCCGCAACTTCGCTTTTACTAAGCCTATCCGACAAAAACACCTGTAATGACTAAATACACTTATTTGCTCTTACTCCTCCTTGCCTGCCGGATGCAGGCCCAGGTGCCGGCTTTTCCCGGCGCGGAAGGCGGAGGGAAATACACCACCGGCGGACGTGGCGGGAAAATATTGACCGTGACAAGCCTGCAAGACGACGGTTCTCCAGGAACATTGCGGTGGGCGTTGCGGCAAAAGGGGCCGCGGATCATTCTCTTTGCGGTAGCCGGTTGGATCGACCTGACGGAAGAGTTGCCGGTTAACAACGGGGACGTGACCATTGCCGGACAGAGCGCTCCCGGCGGCGGGGTCGGCCTCCGGAACTACGAACTGAAAGTAAAAGCCGACAATGTTATCATCCGCTACATCCGTTGCCGCTTGGGCGATCTGAGCGGATCCGACGACGATGCCATGGGCGGATCGCGTTGTACAAACCTGATCATCGACCACTGCTCTATGAGCTGGAGCGTGGACGAGTGCGCCTCGTTTTACGACAACACCCGCTTCACCCTGCAGTGGTGTATCATCAGCGAAAGCCTGCGGAACTCCGGACACCGGAAAGGGGAACACGGCTACGGAGGGATCTGGGGAGGGAGCAACGCCTCTTTCCACCACAATCTCTTCGCCCACCACAGCAGCCGGACGCCCCGTCTGTGCGGAAGCCGGTATAGCGGCAAACCGGAAATGGAACAGGTGGACATCCGGAACAATGTGTTTTACAACTGGGGACCTGTCAACGGCGGGTACGCCGGCGAGGGAGGCAGCTACAACTTTGTCAACAACTACTACAAGCCAGGCCCTTCCACTGTGGCCCGCAAGAATTTGGTCAACCGGATTTTCCAGCCCAATTTCGACGACGGGAGCCTGAAAAATCAACGGGGCGTCTGGGGGCGGTTTTATGTCTCCGGCAACCGGTTCGACGGAAGTTCCCCTTACCTGCCGGTTGCGCTTCTTCTGTTGGTGGAAGCGGTAAACCGGGACAATTGGCAAGGGATCCATCCCAAAGATACGTCGGAGTTCTGGCAGGGGTGGCAAACCATCCGGAGCGGTGAACCGTTCGCCGTCGCACAGCCGGAAAAGACGGATTCGCCGGAAGAGGCGTATCGGGCCGTATTGCGGCATGCCGGTGCTTCGCGGGTGCGGGATGCCGTTGACCTCCGGATCGTCCAAGAGGTCCGGCAGGGCGGTTTTACGTACAAAGGCTCTAACGGGAGCGATAACGGCCTGATCGACAATCAAGAGGATGTGGGCGGATGGCCGGAACTGAAAAGCGGGCGGCTCCCCGCAGACCGCGACCGGGACGGCATGCCGGATCGATGGGAAAAAAAGCACCGTCTCGACCCGGACAAGGACGATTCGGCGTTGTATACGGTAGATAAAAAGTATACGAATATCGAGATGTATCTCAATAGCTTAGTGGAAAACAATAAATTATAACCGTATGAAAAATTACCTGTTTATTGTGTTGCTTGTCGTGCAGGCATGCGCGCCGCAGATCAACACGGCGGATCATTGGAAAGAGACGGAAAGCGTACTGGAAAAGATCTCTCCGCCGGCCTTTCCGGACAGAAGCTGGAACATCGTGGATTTTATCGAAGCGGGAGAAACAACGGTAACCCACGCCATCGCCCGGGCCATTGACACCTGCCACCGGGCGGGAGGCGGCACGGTGATAGTACCCGCCGGCGAATACCACACCGGGGCGATCACCCTGAAATCGAACGTGAACCTTCACCTCTCGGAGGGGGCTGTCCTGAAGTTCTCCACCGATCCGAAAGCGTACACGCCTTTTGTGTTGACCCGCTGGGAAGGATTGGATTGTTACAACTTCAGGCCATTGATCTACGCTTACGGCGAAACGAACATCGCCATTACCGGAAAGGGTACCCTGGACGGACAGGCGGACACGACGAACTGGTGGCCCTGGAAAGGATCGAAAGAGTATGGCTGGAGAGAGGGGATGCTGAACCAGCACTACCGCCCGGACACCATCGGCGGACGCGAGAAGCTGGCCCGGATGGCGGCGGAAGGGGTGCCGGTGGAGCAACGGTGGATGGAGCCGGACGATTGCCTGCGCCCTCCTTTTATCCAACCGTATAAGTGTACCAATGTGCTGATCGAAGGAGTCCGGATCGTCGGAGCGCCGTTTTGGCTGGTGCACCCGCTTTTGTGCGAAAACGTGACCGTGAAAGGTTTGCATTTGGAGAGCCACGGACCGAACAACGACGGCTGTGACCCGGAGTCCTGCAAATATGTACTGATCGAAGATTGTTATTTCAATACGGGCGACGACTGCATTGCGATCAAGTCCGGGCGCGACCACGACGGCCGGGCCTGGAATGTGCCCAGCGAAAACATCATCATCCGCAACAACACCATGAAGGACGGCCACGGAGGGGTGGTGATCGGGAGCGAAATTTCCGGGAATTGCCGGAATGTGTGGGCTGAGAATTGCGACATGGACAGCCCCAATCTGGACCGGGTGGTGCGGATCAAATCCAACGCCGTACGCGGAGGGGTGATCGAAAACATCTATGTACGCAACATCCGGGTGGGCGAGTGCAAGGAGGCTGTATTCCGCGTGGAGATGAAGTACGAAAAGGTGCAGGAGGGGCCCTATCTGCCGGAAGTCCGGAATGTCTTTCTGGAGGATATCCAATGCAACAAGAGCCGGTACGGGATTTTTATCGACGGTTTTACAAATCAGGTACGGGTACGGGATATTTTCCTGAAAAACTGTATATTTGAAGGCGTGCAGGAAGAAGGGCTAAACCGGATCATCGGAGCAGAGCACGTTGTGTTTGAAAATGTTACTATAAACGGAAAAGCGTTGCACAATTGATCAAATCCACAAAAAGATACACCCATGAAGAGTTTTAACGACCCCTATTTTCTGCTGCAAACGGGTACGGCCGAAAAGTTGTACCACGAACACGCCGCAAAGATGCCGATCATCGACTACCATTGCCACCTGAATCCCGAATACATCGCCCGCGACCACCGGTTCGACAACTTGTCGCAAGTGTGGCTGGAGGGAGACCATTACAAATGGAGGGCGATGCGGACCAATGGCATCGACGAAAAATACTGCACCGGAAAGGAGACCTCGGATTGGGAAAAATTTGAAAAGTGGGCGGAGACGGTTCCCTATACCATGCGAAACCCGCTTTACCACTGGACACATTTGGAGTTGAAGACGGCGTTCGGGGTGACAAAACTGCTGAACCCCTCCACCGCGAAGGAGATTTACGATGCCTGTACGGCGCAGTTACGGACTCCGGAGTACGGCGCCCGCGGCCTGATGTTGAAGTACAATGTAAAAACGGTGTGCACTACCGACGACCCGGTGGACAGCCTGGAACACCACCTGAAATGCAAAGCCGACGGCTTCGGGGTGCAGGTGTTGCCCACCTGGCGGCCGGACAAGGCAATGGCCGTGGAGTCGCCCGCCGATTTCCGGGCCTACCTGGAGAAGCTCTCCGCTGTTTCGGGTGTGACCATCCGCAAGTTCGAAGATGTGATCGCCGCCCTGCGTGTCCGCCACGATTTCTTTGCCGCGGCCGGCTGCCGCCTTTCCGACCACGGAATTGAAGAGTTTTACGCCGAGGAGTACACTCCGGCGGAGATCGAGGCGATCTTTAACAAAGTGTACGGCGGAAGCGGGTTGAGCAAAGAGGAGATCCTGAAGTTCAAATCGGCCATGCTGGTGGAGTTCGCCGTGATGGACTGGGAGAAAGGCTGGACGCAGCAATTCCACTACGGAGCGATCCGGAACAACAACACCAAAATGTTCCGCCGGTTGGGGCCGGATACCGGCTTTGACTCCATCGGGGAGTTCAATACTGCGAAAGCGTTGGCGAAGTTTTTGGACCGTTTGGCGGTGCAGGACAAGCTGGCGAAGACCATTCTGTACAACCTCAATCCCTGTGCAAACGAAGTGATCGCTACCATGCTGGGCAACTTCCAGGACGGTACCGTAGCCGGAAAAATCCAGTTCGGTTCGGGGTGGTGGTTCCTGGACCAGAAGGACGGGATGGAGAAACAGTTGAATGCACTGTCGCTCCTGGGTTTACTGAGCCGCTTTGTGGGAATGCTGACGGATTCCCGCAGCTTCCTCTCCTACCCCCGCCACGAATATTTCCGGAGGACGCTTTGCAACCTGTTGGGGAACGACGTGGAACAGGGGCTGTTGCCTGCAAGCGAACTCGCCTTTATCGGCCGGATGATAGAGGATATCTGCTACAACAACGCCAAAAACTTTTTCAAATTCTGATTCCGAGAAGCGGTTAAATATACAATCTAAACAGACTTTAAAATGAGTACATCAACGAAAGAAAAAATGACAAACTTCCGGTGGGCTATCTGCACCCTGCTGTTTGTTGCCACCACTGTCAACTACCTGGACCGCCAGGTGCTGTCGCTCACGTTTGACGAGTTCATCAAACCGGAATTTCACTGGGATGAGAGCGACTACGGGAAGATCACCGGTATGTTTTCCATTGTATACGCCATTGCCATGCTCTTTGCCGGCCGCTTTATCGACTGGATGGGTACAAAGAGGGGGTTTCTCTGGGCCATCGGCGTGTGGTCTGTGGGCGCTTGTATTCATGCGCTTTGCGGTTTCTTTACCGAGATGTACACGGGCTTGGATTCCAAGCTGGAATTGATACAGGCAACCGGAAATGTGGCGGTGGTCATTGCTTCGGTGAGCACGTATGCTTTTATTGTGGCGCGTACGGTGCTGGCGATCGGTGAGGCCGGGAACTTCCCTGCCGCCATCAAGACAACCGCGGAGTATTTTCCGAAAAAAGACCGGGCGTACGCCACCAGTATTTTCAACGCCGGCGCTTCCGTCGGCGCATTGATCGCCCCGATCTCCATCCCGCCTTTGGCAAAAGCGTTCGGCTGGGAGATGGCGTTTATCATTATCGGTGCATTGGGTTTTATCTGGATGGCTTTCTGGGTATTCATGTACAAGAAGCCGGAGGTGCATCCGAAGGTGAACAAAGCCGAGTTGGAGTATATTCTTTCGGACAGGGAATCCGGTGCAACAGAAGAAAAGGCGGTGGAGGCCGGGCAGGAGAAAAAATTGTCGTTCTGGGAATGCCTCCGGTTTAAACAGACCTGGTCGTTTGCTTTCGGCAAGTTCATGACCGACGGCGTGTGGTGGTTCTTCCTCTTCTGGACGCCCTCCTACCTGAATACACAGTTTGGCATCAAAACCTCGGATGGACTCGGAATGGGATTGATCTTTACGCTGTACGCCATTACCATGCTGTCGATATACGGCGGAAAACTGCCCACCATCATCATCAACCGGACCGGACAAAACCCCTACGCCGCCCGGATGAAAGCGATGCTGATCTTTGCGTTTATCCCCTTGGTGGTACTGCTGGCGCAACCGCTCGGCACCATCTCGCCGTGGCTGCCCATTCTGTTGATCGGCCTTGGCGGTGCGGCGCACCAGTCGTGGTCGGCCAATATCTTCTCCACTGTCGGGGACATGTTCCCGAAGTCGGCCATCGCCACCATTACCGGTATCGGCGGGATGGCGGGAGGATTGGGTTCCATGCTGCTCCAACTGATTGCGGGCGAACTGTTCGTATATGCCGGCGATACCAATATGACCTTCCTGGGATTTGCAGGAAAGCCGGCGGGCTATTTTATTATTTTCTGTGTTTGCGCCGTAGCGTACCTGATCGGTTGGACGGTCATGAAATCACTGGTACCGAAGTACAAACCGATCACCCTTTAATGCCCTTTTGCCATGCAACCATTAAACAGCACTACTGTAGCCAAACCGGAACTTCCGGTGAAGATCCTGCAATTCGGGGAGGGGAATTTTCTCCGCGCCTTTGTCGACTGGATGGTGGACATCGCCAACGAAGCAGGCGTGATGCACCACGGTGTGGCCATTGTCCAACCGATCGAGAACGGGATGACGGAACAGTTGAACCGCCAGGACGGCCTCTACCACGTCTATCTGGAAGGGATCCGGGACAAGAAGCCTGTCAAGGATATCCGCCTGGTCAAATGCGTTCAGGACGCCCTGAACCCCTATACAGAATACGAAAAGTACGAACGTTATTTTTTAAGCCCGGAACTGGAGATCACCGTTTCCAATACAACGGAGGCAGGGATCCGCTACGAAGAGGGGGAGGATATCTTTGCCCGCCCACCGAAATCCTACCCCGGGAAGATGACGGCGTTGCTGTATAACCGCTTCAAACACTTCAACGGGGCACCGGACAAAGGGCTGACGGTGATCTGCTGCGAGTTGATCGAGAACAACGGCTCCACCCTGCACGAATATGTGCTCCGCCACGCGGAAGCCAACCGGTTGGGGAAAGAGTTCATCGACTGGGTAAACCATCATTGCCGCTTTTGCGATACATTGGTGGACCGGATCGTCACCGGCTTCCCCCGCGAGAACATCGACGAGGTTAAAGCCGAATTGGGGTATGACGACAACATGGTGATCAAGGCGGAGTATTACCACTTGTGGGCCATCGGCGGAAAAGACTACCAAAAGGTGCAAGAGGTATTTCCGTTGGACAAAGCCGGGCTGCATGTGCTCTACATGCCGAGCATCAAATCGTTCCGCGACAAAAAGGTGCGCATCCTGAACGGTTCGCACACCGCCATGGTGCCCGTGGGGTTGCAAATGGGGTGCGAAACGGTGATGGACGCCTTCAATACCCCGATGATCGAACGGTACATCAACACGATGGTGGAAAAAGAGGTACTGCCGATGATCGACGAAGAGAAAGCGGAATTGGAGGCTTTTGCCGCCGGTATCCTCGAACGCTTCTACAATCCGTTCCTGCGGCACCTGCTGGCGACGATCTCGCTCAATTCGCTCTCCAAATGGGAGGCCCGGAACTTCCCCACAGTGCTGGATAATTTCAAAAAAGCCGGGAAAACGGCCGAATACAACCTCTTTTCGCTGGCCGCCCTGCTGGTGCTTTACAGCGGAAAGTCGGAGGTCGATTTTACGCCCAACGATACCCCGGAGCATGTCGCCTTTATCCGCTCCACCTGGGACAACAACCGGATCGAAGAGAGTGTCCGGAAAATCGTGGAGAACCGGGCCATCTGGACGGCAGACCTGACGGAGGTGAAGCCGCTGATCGGCACGGTGGCCAAATACTCCGGGGATATTTTGGAGATGGGCATCTCCGCCGCCTTGTCGGACTTATTGAAAAATGTGTAATTAGGAGGCGTAACATGGAAAATTGTTTGTATTGTCAGCGGAACCGAACCCAGAAGGAGTTGATGATCGAGATTGGAGACCTCTCTGTTTCCACCCTTTTTCTGTTCAGGGAACAATCGCATCCGGGACGTTGTGTATTGGCCTACAAGGAGCATGTAAACGAACTGTTTGAGATCCCCGAAGCGGATTACTGCGCCTATATGAAGGACCTGCGAAGGGTCGGTGAGGCGCTGAAGAGGCTTTTCAAACCAACGAAAATCAATTTCGGGGCCTACTCCGATACCTTGAAACACACCCATTGGCACATTGTACCCAAATACGAAGGGGAATTTGAGTTCGGAGGTGTTTTTGAAATGAACCCGAAAAAAAACTACCTGGACGAAGCGGATTATGCCGAACGGGTGGAACGGATCAAAAAGGAGTTGGAGATTTAATATGAAACGGTTTTTGAAAATTCATCCGGCGGACAATGTGGCGGTAGCGCTGGAGCAACTGCAGGCGGGCGAGGTATTGGAGGTGGACAAAACGCCGATGACGCTGCGGGAGGAGATCGGCGCCGGGCACAAGTTCGCCCTTGTGCCGATCCTGACCGGCCAGAACGTCATCAAATACAGCTATCCCATCGGGCATGCCTCTGTGGATATTGCTGCCGGTTCCTGGGTACACTCCCACAACCTGAAAACAAATTTGCGGGACAACCTGGAGTATACCTACAACAAAGTACCCTCCGTACTGCATTTTCCGAAGGACGACCGGAAGGTAAACGGTTATCTCCGCAAAAACGGGGAGATGGGCATCCGCAACGAACTGTGGATCGTACCCTCCGTGGGATGTGTGAACGGACAGGCGCAGGCCATTGCCGACCGGGTGAAGCGGGAGTTGGATGTTTCCCACATAGACGATGTGCGCGTCTACACGCACAACTACGGCTGTTCCCAATTGGGGGACGACCACGAAAATACACAGAAAGCGTTGGCCGGATTGGTGCGGCATCCCAATGCAGGGGGCGTACTGGTATTGGGGCTGGGGTGCGAAAACAACCAAATCGCCGACTTTAAACGGGTGATCGATACGTGGGACGAAGAACGGGTGAAGTTCCTCATCGCCCAGGAGGTGGAAGACGAGGTCGCCACCGGTTTTGAATTGGCCAGGGAGTTGGCAGAGCGGATGAAAACGGACAAGCGGGAACCGCTGCCCCTTTCCAAATTGAAAATCGGCTTGAAGTGCGGGGGCAGCGACGGTTTTTCCGGCATTACCGCCAATCCGCTGGCGGGACGGTTCTCCGACTGGCTGATCGCCCAAGGAGGCACCACGGTGTTGACAGAGGTGCCGGAGATGTTCGGCGCGGAAACCATCCTGATGGATCGGGCCTGCTCCCCGGCGGTGTTTAACGAAACCGTCCGCCTGATCAACGATTTCAAGGGGTACTTTCGGAAATTCGACCAGCCGGTTTACGAAAATCCCTCTCCCGGCAACAAAAAAGGGGGCATCACCACCCTGGAGGAAAAGTCGTTGGGGTGTGTGCAGAAAGGCGGGGCCGCAGAGGTAGTAGACGTTCTGGCATACGCCCAACCCCTCGTTCACCGGGGATTAAATCTGTTACAGGCGCCGGGCAATGACTTGGTGGCGGCATCAGCGCTGGCCATCTCCGGCTGCCAACTGGTATTGTTCACCACAGGCCGGGGCACCCCATTCGGCAGTTTCGTCCCTACCCTGAAAATCTCCACCAACACGGCTTTGGCGACCTACAAAGCCAATTGGATCGACTTTAACGCGGGGAGTCTGTTGGAAGATGAGGAGATGGAACCGCTTTTGAACCGCTTTATCTCATTTGTATTGGAGGTGGCCGACGGCCGCAAATTGAAACACGAACAGGTCGGTTTTAAGGAGATCGCTATCTTTAAAACCGGCGTAACGTTGTAATCGGTGTGTTATGAAGAAACTGTTATTTTTACTATTGCCCGTGCTTGTGTGCGCCGCCTGTTGCGGTAATCCGAAGGCCGGAAAAGGAGTGATCACCGTTGCCGCCGACGGAAGCGGGGATTACCGAACGCTGACCGAAGCATTCGGGGCCGTTCCGGAAAAGAGCGGCACGTGGACGGTCATCCGCGTTAAACCGGGCATCTACAAAGAGAAGGTGGTATTGCCCGTCTACCGGAACAAGGTGCGGATTGTCGGAGAGAACCCCGAAAACACCGTGATCAGTTGGAACGACCATACAGGCAAAGTGGTCGGGGGGGATACCATCCACACCTATACCTCCTACACTTTTTCCATCCAGTCGGACGACGTGATCGTGGAGAACATCACGATTGAGAACACCGCCGGGCGGGTCGGCCAGGCCGTGGCCTGCGAAACCCGGGGCGACCGGATCGTCTTCCTCAACTGCCGGCTGCTGGGCGATCAGGACACTTTTTTTACCCGGGGAGGCATCGCCCGCGTGTACGTAAAAAATTCATACATCGAGGGCACGACGGATTACATCTTCGGCCCCTCCATTGTGGTCTTTGACAGTTGCCGAATCCACTCCAAGAAGAACTCTTACATCACCGCAGCCTCTACGACGGAACGGAACTTATACGGATATGTGTTCCGGAACTGCACCGTCACCGCGGCTCCGGAGGTGACGAAACTCTACCTGGGCCGCCCCTGGCGTTCGTTTGCCAAAACGGTGTGGATCCGTTGCGACTTTCCGGCAGTCATCCTGCCCGAAGGGTGGCACAACTGGGGAAGCGTTGAAAAGGAGAAGAGCGTCTATTACGCGGAGTATCTCTCCACCGGGCCCGGAGCTGCACCGGATAAACGGGTGCCCTGGAGCCACCAGTTGACAGCGGAAGAGGCGGCCGGTTACACCCTTTCGGCGATCTTCCGGAAAAACAGCGGCAGCGAACCGTTCCCCGCGGATTGGGTGGTGGACGCTAAACCGTACCGGCCGTGATAAAACAACTCCTGTGGATCGGGCTGCTGACCGGAGTGTGGGTATTCAGCGGCCTGTCTGTCCGGGGAGAGAACTACCCGTACCGGTCGGATGTGCTTTGGGTGACCGCACCCGACCACACCGATTGGGTCTACAAAACCGGGGAATCAGCCTCCATAACCGTATCGGTCTACCTGTACGGCATGTTGCAGGAGGAGGTGGAGATCACCTACTCCGCCGGTCCGGAACAATTTCCCGACGACATCCGGGGGGGGATACGGACAAAGGCCGGAAAGGCGATCATATCTGTGGGGACATTGGAAAAGCCCGGTTTCCGGGATTGTAAATTCAGCGTCGTATTAAACGGGGAAACATATCGACACCATTTGAAAATAGGTTTCTCTCCCGAACAGATCCGGCCGGTGGTCGGGATGCCGGCCGATTTCCGGGCTTTTTGGGAACAGACGTTGCAGGAGGCAGCCGCCTGTCCCTTTGAGGTCAGCACCCGGTATGTGGAGCAATTCTCCTCTCCGGCGGTGGAATGCTACGAAGTCAAACTGCAATGTTTCAAAAAAGGGTCGTACGTTTACGGATACCTGACCAAACCCCGAACGCCCGGAAAATACCCGGTGGTCTTCAATCCGCCCGGCGCAGGCATCAAACCGATGGATCCGCTGAAAACCCTCTATTTAGCGGAAAACGGGCTGATCTGTTTCAATATGGAGATCCACGGCCTGCACCCCGCTTTGGATGAGGCAACCTACCGGGAGATCTCCGCCGCCTTCCGGGAGAACAACAGTTACCTCGTCAACGGATTGGACAACCGCGACAACTACTACCTGAAAAAGGTCTACGCAGCGTGTATCCGCGCGTTGGATTACCTCGTTTCCCTGCCGGAATACGACGGGAAGAACCTGATTGCCTGGGGGGCCAGCCAGGGAGGGGCGTTGGCATTGGTCAGCGCCGCACTGGACGAACGGGTCACCTTGTGCGTCGCCGCTCACCCCGCCCTGGCAGACATGGCCGCCTACCCTGCCGGGCAGGCGGGAGGCTATCCCCACTTTTTCACCAAATTCAACGGACAAGAGACACCGGAAAAGATCGCCGTCATGGCCTATTACGATGCGGTCAACTTCGCCCGGCTCATCCGGGTACCCGTTTTCCTGACCTGGGGATTCAATGACAACACTTGCCCTCCCACCACCAGTTACGCCGTGTACAACGTCATCACCGCCCCCAAAGAGGCGCTGATCACCCCCGTCAACGAACACTGGATCTCCGCCGAAACCCGGATGGTTCAGGTAGATTGGATCCGGGAACGACTGAAAAAATAAATTACCATGAGAAAATATGTGCTGTACCTGACGCTGGTATTCTGCCTGTTTATCGCCGGTTTTACCAACCGGGAAGAGCGGAAGCCGGTGATTTTTCTGATCGGGGACTCTACAATGGCAACCAAAGACCCGGCCAGGATGAATCCGGAGCGGGGATGGGGAGAGGTGTTGCCGGGATTTCTCTCTACCGGTATTGTGGTGGAAAACCACGCCCGGAACGGGCGCAGTTCCAGAAGTTTCCGGGACGAAGGACGGTGGGAACAGGTAGCCGGCCGGATCCGGGAAGGAGATTATGTTTTTATCCAGTTCGGGCACAACGACGAGAAGGCGGAGGATCCCGCCCGGTACAGTGATCCGGAGGGAGCGTTCCGGGAGAACCTGAAAAGATACATCCGGGAGACCCGGGAGAGGGGCGGAATACCGGTGCTGTTTACCCCCATCGCCCGCCGAGTGTTTAAGGACGGTGCATTGACCGACACCCACGGCGCGTGGATTCCGGCGGTCAAAGCGGTGGCGGAAGAGACACAGACAACGTTGATCGATTTGAACAAAAGTACGGCGGCGTGTTGGCAAACGGCCGGAGACAGCGCCTCCCGTTCGTGGTTCGTGTGGGTGGCCCCGGGCACCCACCCCTTTATTCCCGAAGGCAGGGAGGACAACACCCACCTGAACCTGGCCGGCGCCCGGCAGGTTGCCCGGTTGGCCGTCGACGAAATCCAGGAAAAGGTCCCGGCGTTGGCGCCATACATCCAATATGAGCGTTACGACGGTGCAAAAAGCCTTTCCGCAGTGGTGCGGAACAGTTGGAACAAAAAGCGGACGGACGCGCCGGTGGTTGTCGATTTGCGGGAAGCGGACCCCGGCTTTGTCGTGCGCTCGGCCGTGGTGACCGCAGAGGGCGGAGAGGAGATCCCCTGCCAGTTGGACGACCTGGATGGCGACCGGCAGGCGGATGAGTTGGTGTTTGTGGCGGATGTTCCCGCCAACAGCCGCCGCACCTTCCACATCCGGTTGGCGGAGCGCCCCTCCGAACGGAAGTATCCAGAACGGGTGTACGCCCAGATGCTGGTCAGCGACAAAAAAGGGAAGCACGTGCCGGTGCAATCTGTAACGGTTCCCGGAACAAGTGACATCTACAACCAGATGCACCACCACGGGCCGGCTTTTGAATCGGAACTGGTCGCCTACCGCATCTACTTCGATCAGAAACAGACCATCGACATTTACGGAAAATTTCGCAAAGGTTTTGAATTGAAAGAGGCGCAGTTCTATCCCGACGACGCACAGTTGGCCCGTGGGTTCGGGGACGATGTACTCCGCGTAAGCGGAAGCTGCGGCGCCGGCACCCTGAAAGGCTGGAACAGGGAGAAAGCTACACACATGGAACCGGTCGCCGCCCGTACGGAACGGATCGTAGCGTACGGCCCCGTCCGCACCGTCGTGGAGGTTGAGGTATCCGGCTGGCAATACCAGGGCTCGGAATTGAACCTGACCCACCGCTACCTCCTGTATGCCGGCCACCGGGACCTGACCGTGGAAACCTTCTTCGACGAACCACTGCGGGAGGAGTTGTTCTGTACGGGCGTACAGGACATCGAAGGCTCCCTCTCCTACTCCGACCACCGGGGGCTGATCGCCTGTTGGGGCACAGACTGGCCGGTCAACGACACCGTGAAATACGCCAAAGAGACGGTCGGATTGGCGACCTGGATTCCCACCCGGTACGTCCGGGAGGAGGTGAAGGACAAGCCGAACTACCTCTATACGCTCTCCGCACCGGGCGAAAAATACCTCCGCCACCACACCGTCTTCACCTCCCTGAAAGAGAGCTTCGGCTACAAAACGCCGGAAGCGTGGTTCGCCTATGTCCGGGAGTGGAAGGAGGAGTTGGAACATCCGTTGGAGATCGAGGTGAAGACCGAAGTGGAAGCGGATTGGTTCCGGATCACCCGATAATAGAAAAACGATTATATGTATACCCCCGAAAACTCCCGTTACGAAAAGATGCCATACCGCCGGTGCGGCAAGAGCGGTTTACTGTTA
This sequence comes from Odoribacter sp. UBA944, assembly GCA_002293375.1. GTDB lineage: Bacteria > Bacteroidota > Bacteroidia > Bacteroidales > Marinifilaceae > UBA944. The sequence continues at coordinate 77,861 of DBDA01000031.1, read as the reverse complement.
CCGGCCATTTCGCTCGGATTGTGGCACAACTTTGGCCGCGTAGACCGGTTCGAACATTTTATCGAAATTATCCACGCCACTTTTGACAGCGGGGTGACCCATTTTGATCTGGCCGATAATTACGGCCCTCCCCCCGGTTCGGCCGAAGAGAACTTCGGCAAAATTCTCAAACAGGGATTGGGACGCTACCGCGACGAGTGGATCGTCTCCACCAAAGCCGGGCACGAGATGTGGCCGGGGCCTTACGGGGATTGGGGAAGCCGGAAACACCTGCTGGCCGGGATCAACCAAAGCCTGCGGCGGATGGGATTGGAGTACGTGGATATTTTTTACTCCCACCGCCCCGATCCGCACACTCCGTTGGAAGAAACCGCCTCCGCCCTGTCGGACATCGTCCGGCAGGGGAAAGCGCTCTACGTCGGCCTTTCCAAATACCCCGCCGGACAGGCGCAACAGATGATCCGGCTGTTGCGGGAAGCCGGCACACCCTGTCTGATCCAACAGGAGCGTTACTCCCTGTTCGACCGGCACGTGGAGGAGGGGTTGTTGGAGGTGTTGCAACAAGAAGGGGTAGGCCTGATCGCCTTCTCTCCCCTGGCGCAAGGCCTGCTGACCGACCGCTACCTGAACGGCATTCCGGCCGGTTCCCGGGCTGCCCGTCCCACCGGCTTCCTGAAACAGGAGCAGGTGACGGAGGAGCAAACCGGAAAGGCCCGCCGCCTGAATGAACTCGCCGCCCGCCGGGGGCAAACCCTGGCGCAAATGGCGCTCTCCTGGTTGCTAAAAGACGAACGGGTCACCAGCGTCCTCATTGGGACCAGTTCCGTCAACCAACTGAAAGACAATCTAAAAGCTGTTGAAAACATCGCTTTCAGCGAACAGGAAGAAGCAGAGATCAAACAGATCCTGTAATTTCAACATCTACAAGTTTAGCGATCTTCGAGGCATAGTAGAACGGCAGGTTATGGAGCGTGAACTCTTTGCCCCCTGGTGTCGTCACAACATCTACTGAGGCGGGATTCGTCCAAAAACGAATGGCTGTCCTGTGCGGAGCTTTTTCCATAAACTGGTGCAATGAGCGCAGGCGCGAATTGGCTCCCGACTTTACTTCAATGGGGATAACCTTATCCGAAAGCTGGATGACATAATCGACCTCTGCCGATGACCCGGCGGCATCCCGCACCCAGAACGAAGGTTTATACGACAGCCGCTTTTCGGCAGAAAGTAACTCCTGCCCCACGATATGCTCGGCGACCAGGCCCCGCCAAGCATCGCTAATGTCCTTCATTCCAAACAACTCCTTTTGTATCCCAACCGAATAGTTGACCAGCCCTGTATCGATCCATAACAATTTCGGAGCGCGGCTTTTTTCACCGATAATAGGTATCATTGTCGAAGTGGTCGGATATGCCAACTCCATCAGCATCGTCTTCTCCAACGTTCGGAATGCCTCTCCCATCTCTCGTGAACGGTAATTGGAATTTCCGAAACGCTCGAAAGTGATGCGCTGGGCAGCATAGGCCCAGCCCGTTTGCAGAATGTGGCGTAAGAGGTTTTGTCGACTCTCGCTGTCTTCGGCGTATTTCTCAACATCATCGCGGTAGCCGGTCAGCAGTGATTCGTAAACGTCCTGTAGCGCAACGATATCCTGTTTTTTCGAGTATTCATTCACGACCTCCGGCATGCCACCGATGAGCGTATAGGTGTTAAAAAGTGCCATTACCTTACCGTGCAACACTTCGGGTATTGTTGCTTCGGCGTGAACCAGCTGGAGCTGAGTCTCGCCTATCGCCCCTAAAAACTCGTTGAACGAACAGGGACGGACGGGCAAATACTCGACCCTGCCGACCGGGAACTCTATCTTTTTCTTCTTGCGGTTGATCAGTGATTCCAACAGCGAGCCCGCGGCGATGACGTGAACATTCGGCAATTCCTCATAAAAATAGCGCAACTGCTCGACCGCTTTGGGTGAATTCTGAATCTCGTCGATGAAGATCAGGGTGCGTCCATCTGTTTTCGGCTGATTCTTCAAAAGGTATATCGCCGTGAGTAAATTTTTGATGTCGAGGTTTTGCTCAAACAGGGCGCGGTCGTTCTCCTTTTCGAGGTTCAATTTCAGGTAAACGTCGAATTCCTTTGCAAATTCATCGACAAGTGTGGTCTTACCTACCTGCCTGGCCCCCCGTAATACCAATGGCTTACGAGTATCCTTTTCTGCCCAATTTCTTAGATCGACAAGTGCATTCCTGTAAAACATAGCGCATCAATTTTCTGCAAATGTAATAAAAGGACGGCAAATATCATCATTCTATGTAATAAAAGGATGGCAAATATTATCAAATCGAGTCGTAAAAGGACTACAACTTTGGGAAAATCTGTAAGAGAAGGACGGTTATCGGTAATATCTCCACTCCTATTCCCAAGTAATATTCTTTTAGATAGAAAGCCTTACTTGTTTCGAAAAACCAACTGCCCGTCCTCCACATCCACAAGAATGTGACTGTCGCGGGAGACCTTTTCGGCAAGGATCTGTTTGGAAAGGTCGTTCAGCAGGTTGCGCTGAATGACCCGCTTGACCGGACGGGCGCCGAATTGCGGATCGAAGCCCTCTCCGGCGATCCACTCCACCGCCTTGTCGGTCACCTCCAACACAATCCCGTTGGCTGCCAGCATCTTGTTCACCCCATTGACCTGCAGGCGGACAATCTCCACGATTTCCCCTTTCTGCAAAGGCGTAAACATGATGATCTCGTCGATCCGGTTCAGGAACTCCGGGCGGATGGTCTGTTTCAACAACTCAAACACCTCCGCATTGGTCTTGTCCAATAACTCCTCCCGGTTCTTGTCGTTCAACTCCTTCAATTGCTCCTGTATCAGGTGAGCGCCGATGTTGGAGGTCATGATGATAAGGGTGTTCTTAAAATCGACCACCCGGCCTTTGTTGTCGGTGAGCCGCCCATCGTCCAACACCTGAAGCAGGATGTTGAACACATCGGGGTGCGCCTTCTCAATCTCGTCCAGCAGAATGACCGAATAGGGTTTCCGGCGCACCGCTTCCGTCAACTGCCCCCCTTCGTCGTACCCCACATAGCCCGGAGGCGCGCCGATCAGGCGGGAAACCGAATGGCGTTCCTGGTACTCCGACATATCGATCCGGGTCATCTGCCCCTCGTCGTCGAACAGAAACTCCGCCAACGCCTTAGCCAATTCAGTCTTACCGACCCCGGTCGTACCGAGGAAAATAAAGGAGCCGATGGGCCGTTTGGCATCCTGCAAACCGGCCCGGTTCCTCCGCACCGCATCCGCCAGCGCCGCAATGGCCACCTCCTGCCCCACAACCCGTTTGTGTAGCTCCTGTTCCAACGTAAGCAACTTCTCCCGTTCACTCTGCATCATCCGGCTCACCGGGATACCCGTCCACTTGGAAACCACCGTAGCAATGTCGTCAGCCGTTACCTCCTCCCGGAGCAGAGACTCCCCGTTCTTGCGTTCCGCCAGTTTCTCCGTCAATTTTTCAATTTGCTCTTCCGCTGCTTTAACTTTTCCGTAGCGCAACTCGGCTACCTTACCATAATCCCCGTCCCGTTCTGCCCGGGCAGCTTCAAATTTATACTGCTCAATGGCGTCCTTGTTTTTCTGGATCTCGTCGATCAGCGAACGTTCGGACTCCCACCGGGCGCGCAACCGAGTCCGTTCTTCGGTCAAATTGGCCAACTCCTCTTTGATGTCTTCCAACTTTTTACTCTTCCCCTCCCGTTTCAGCGCCTCCTGCTCGATCTGCAACTGCATGATCTTCCGGTCCAATTCGTCGATCTCCTCCGGCACGGAGTTCATCTCCATCCGGAGGCGGGCCGCCGCTTCGTCCACCAGGTCGATCGCCTTGTCCGGCAGGTAACGGTCGGAGATGTAGCGGTGGGACAGCTCCACGGAAGCAATGATCGCATCGTCCGTGATCTGCACTTTGTGGTGGTTCTCGTACCGCTCCTTCAATCCCCGCATGATGCTGATGGCACTCATAACGTCGGGCTCTTCGATCATCACCTTCTGGAAACGGCGCTCCAAAGCCTTGTCCTGTTCAAAATACTTCTGGTATTCGTTCAGGGTGGTCGCCCCGATCGCCCGCAGATCGCCCCGGGCCAGCGCAGGTTTCAGGATGTTGGCGGCATCCATCGCCCCGTCCGATTTCCCGGCGCCTACCAGTGTGTGGATTTCGTCGATAAACAGGATGATCTCGCCATCGGAAGCGATCACCTCATTCACCACCGATTTCAACCGCTCTTCAAACTCCCCCTTATATTTCGCCCCGGCGATCAGAGCGCCCATATCCAGAGAGTAGATGTTTTTAGAGGTCAGGTTGGAGGGAACATCCCCGTTGACGATCCGTTGCGCCAGCCCTTCGGCTATCGCCGTCTTACCGACGCCCGGCTCCCCGATCAGGATGGGGTTGTTTTTGGTGCGGCGCGACAGGATCTGCAACACCCGCCGGATCTCGTCGTCCCGCCCGATGACCGGGTCCAATTTTCCGTTCCGGGCCCTTTCGTTCAGATTAATCGCGTAACGGCCGAGGGAGTCGTAAGTATCTTCCGCCGATTGCGAGTTTACTTTCGATCCTTTGCGGAGTTCCGCAATCGCAGCTTTGGTATCTTTCTCCGTCATGCCGCTGTCCTTCAGCAGTTGCGACACCGGATCCTTCTCTTCCAGCAATCCCAGCAGGATGTGTTCCAGGGAGACATACTGGTCTCCCATTTCCCCGGCGAACCGGGCTGCTTTTTCCAGCGCCTTGTTGCTCTCCCGCGAGAGGTAGGCTCCCCCCCCCGATACTTTCGGGTACCCGTCCACAATCCGCTCCAACGCCGCCGAGAGGGCCGGAGTATTCACCCCCAATTTGTTGAAAATAAACTTCGTAACATTCTCGCCGACCTCCAGCAGGGCTTTCAGCAAATGTCCGGTTTCAATAGCCTGTTGTCCGCCGGATTGTGCAAGCTGCACCGCTTTCTGCAAGGCCTCCTGCGATTTGATGGTATAGTTGTCTGTTTGCATAATTAAATCTCCTTTCTGATCCGGTAAAACACAAAGGGTATACCGATTCACATTCTGAAAGGTTTCAAGGTAATTTTTACAGATTCCCCGTCAATTTGTCGCCATATCGCCTTGCTTTTGCGACAAAAAGACACATCAGTTCCGGAAGATGTAAGAGATGATATTAGCTCCCATTCGCAAGGCATCCAACCGTTTGGTTTCCGGATCGTTATGTACCTCCGGATCTTCCCAGCCGTCACCCAGGTCCGTTTCATACGTAAACAGCACCACCAAACGCCCCTCTTTTACAATACCGAAGGCTTGCGGCCGTTTGTTGTCGTGCTCGTGGATTTTGGGCAATCCTTTGGTGAAAGTGTATTTCTGGTTGAAAATGGGGTGGTCCCAAGGCAACTCCGTCAATTCGTCCTCCGGAAAGATCTTTTTCAATTCCCGCCGGAAAGGTTGTTCCAAACCGTAGTTGTCGTCGGCGTGCAAAAAACCGCCGGCCAACAGGTAGTCCCGGAGGTTTTTGGCTTCGACCGGAGTAAACACAACGTTTCCGTGGCCGGTCATGTGCAGGTAAGGATAGTTGAAGATCTCCCGGCTGCCCGGTTCCACGGTAGCCGGCTCAGGGGCCAGGCCGGTTTTCAAGTTCTCGTTGCAAAAGCGGATCAGGTTGGGAAGCGCCGTCGGGTTGGCATACCAGTCCCCGCCTCCCTTGTATTTCAACAATGCGATCCGGGTTTTGGTCTCCTGTCCCCACATCCAGCGGGGCAGAAAGAGAAACAACGCCACGATCAATGCGATCCGAAGCAAATTTTCCATGATAGGTTACCGTTTGTTTAAAAAATGGATACTGTGACAGGCTACAATACCCGCCGTCTCTGTACGCAACCGGCTTTCTCCCAACGTAATGGGAATAAAACCGGCTTCTGTCGCCAAAGCGATCTCTTCCGGGGAGAAGTCCCCTTCCGGCCCGATCAGGATCAATGCATCCTCTCCCGGAGCGTAGACCTCTTCCAACCGGGCTTTTTCGCCTTCGCCGCAATGAGCAATGAATTTCCGGGGTTCGGAACCCTTCCGGACGATCTCCCGGAAGTCTGTCATCCCGTTCCACTCCGGCTTATAAGCTTTCAGGGACTGTTTCATCGCTGCAATGATCACCTTTTCCAGGCGCTCGTCGTTGACCGTTTTCCGCTCCGAACGGGCCGTACGGAGCAAGGTAAACCTGTCCGTTCCAATCTCAGTACACTTCTCCAGCATCCACTCCGTCCGGTCGCTGTTTTTAGTTGGAGCTACCGCCAGGTGCAACCGGAACGGACGCTTCCCATAGCCGGCCTGTTTCTCCAGCACCCGCACCCGACACCCCTTTGCGTCAGCCCGGTCAATCGTGCAGCGATACCAGCCGCCCGCACCGTCCACCAGTACCACCTCCGCCCCTTCCGCCAAACGCAACACCCGGACACAATGCTTGGACTCGTCCGCAGACAAGGTGTAGGCGTCGCCCTGGATGTCCGGTGTGTAAAAGAGGTGCATAGTTACCTGACAAAGGTAGGCATTTTGGTTATAAATCGAAAGAGGCCGCCCCCAAGTTCACCTCCAGGACAGCCCCTCTCTTCATCACGAGAAAAAATCACTTCTATTCGTCGTCGTCCGATTCTTTGTAGCTCTTCAACAATTCATCCTGAATCTCCGCCGGCACTTTTTCGTAACCGGAGAACTTCATGGAGAAGGTAGCGCGGCCGCCCGTAATGGAACTCAAAGCGGTGGAGTAGCGTTGCATCTCTTTCAACGGTACTTTGGCCAGGATCTTCTGGAAACCGCTGTCGGTATCCATACCCATGATCATGGCGCGGCGGGTTTGCAGGTCGCCCATCACATCCCCCATGTCCTCTTCCGGCACCAGCACCTCTACATCGTAGATCGGCTCCAGCACCTTCGGATTGGCTTTTTTGAACGCTTCACTAAAAGCGTGCCGCCCGGCTAAACGGAACGAAATTTCATTGGAGTCCACCTGGTGCATTTTCCCGTCGTACACACACACCCGGATGTCCCGGGCATACGAACCTGTCAACGGACCCTCTTCCATCTTCTCCATGATCCCTTTCAGGATAGCGGGCATAAAACGGGCTTCGATGACACCGCCCACAATGCAGTTGTAAAAGAGTAATTTTCCGCCCCAGGGCAGCTCGTGCTCCTCTTTCCCTTTGACACTGATCTTGGTATCCACCCCTCCGATCTTGTATGTAACCGGTTCCGGCATCCCCTCCTCGTACGGTTCGACTACCATGTGCACCTCTCCGAACTGCCCGGCACCCCCGGACTGTTTTTTGTGGCGGTAATCGGCCTGGGCGTAGTGGGTGATGGTTTCCCGGTACGGGATCTTCGGCGCTACAAACTCGATCTCCAGCTTGTCGTTGTGTCCCATGCGCCACTTCATCGTATTCAGGTGGAACTCTCCCTGGCCCGATACGATCAACTGTTTCAGCTCCTTGGAATACTCCACCAACAGGGAGGGATCCTCCTCGTGCATCCGGTAGAGCACCTCGGTTACCTTTTCGTCGTCGTTTTTGTCGACGGCCTTCACGGCTGTCCGGTAGCGCGGTTCCGGGTATTTAAAACCGGAAAATTTGTATTCGCACTCTTTCTCGTTCAGGGTATCTCCGTTCTTGGTGTTTTTCAGTTTTACCGTCGCGCCGATATCCCCGGCCCGCAACTCCGTCACCTTGTTGCGGTTTTTACCGGCGACGGCGAAAAGCTGCGAAAAGCGCTCTTTAGTCCCGTTCGTCATGTTGTTCAGGTCGTCCCCCTCTTTCAGGGTGCCGGACATGACCTTGAAGTAACTGATCTCACCCAAATGCGGTTCGATCGTCGTCGCAAAAACAAAAACGGAAAGCGGGCCTTTTTCATTGTAAGGTACCAATTCTCCGTTTATGGTAATGCGGCCCGGCATAGATGCCGCACTGGGCGCCACGTTGACCAGGAACTCCATAAAACGGCGCACGCACATGTCTTTTTCGGCGGATACGCAAAAGACCGGGAACATATCCCGTTTGATCAGGCCGGCCCGGATCCCCGCACGCATTTCGTCCTCCGTCAGGCTGCCTTTTTCAAAATAGAGTTCCATCAGTTTTTCGTCGTTTTCGGCAGCCGCTTCCACCAGAGCGTTGTGCAGTTCGTTGGCTTTCTCCCGTTCCTCGGCGGGGATGGGCAGTACGTCCGGTTTTCCACCTTCCGGTTTCCACTGGTACATCTCCATTTTCAGAACATCCACCACCCGGTTAAAACCTGTGCCCGGATTGACCGGATACTGGATCTGCACCGCTTTCGGCCCGAACGAAGCTTTGATCTGCTCCATCGTCTGTTCAAAATTAGCCTTTTCGTGGTCCAGCTGGTTTACAATGAGGATCATCGGCTTGCTTTTCTTCTTGACGTTCCGGGCCGTGATCTCGGTCCCTACTTCGACCCCTTTTACGGCATTCACCACCATAACAGCGGAGTCGGCTACTTCCAGCGCAGAGATAACGCCCCCCACAAAATCATCAGCCCCCGGAGTATCGATAAAGTTCAGTTTCTGCTCTTTCCACTCTGCGTACAATACCGCCGGGAAAACGGAAGAGCCGTACTCCTGCTCAACAGGCCGGTAATCGGAGGAGGTGTTCTTGGCAGATACGCTACCTCTGCGCGGGATGACCCCGCCCTCGTACATCATCGCTTCAGCAAGTGTGGTTTTTCCGGAACCGGCACTGCCTACGAGAGCGATGTTCTTGATCTCATTCGGACTATAGGTTTTCATGGTTGTAAATAGTTTTTAATGATTCTATGCCGCTTCTTCAGGTTTTGAAAAAGCGTTCCCAAAATAATCACAATATTTGGAAAAAACAACAACACCGCTCACCACACTTGGCAATTTTTGTTCGTTTTGTCGATCGGCATGATTTTTGTACCTTTGTGTGTTGAAAAATGAAACACCATAAATACAAAGAACAATGATGATCTGGGTTATTTTTATTGCCTTTATGCTCTTGGGCTGGTTGATCAACAGCCAGTTGAAAAGTAAATTTGAAAAATATTCAAAGATCCCGACCGCTAACGGGCTGACCGGGCGGGAGGTAGTCGAAAAAATGTTGCGGGACAACGGCATCAGCGGAGTGAAGATCGGCAGTGTGCAAGGACGCCTGACCGACCATTACAATCCCAAAGACCGCACGATCAATTTAAGCCAGGAGGTGTACAACGGGAACAGCATCGCTGCGGCTGCCGTCGCCGCACACGAATGCGGGCACGCCGTGCAGCACGCCAAAGCGTACAGCATGCTGCAAATGCGCTCGGCCCTGGTGCCGGTTGTCAGCTTCGCCTCACATTGGGTACAGTGGATCCTGTTGGCGGAAATCCTGCTCGTGAACACATTTCCCCAGTTGCTGCTGGCAGGTATCATCCTGTTCGCCACCACCACCCTGTTCAGCTTTATCACGCTGCCGGTGGAGATCGATGCCAGCCACCGGGCGCTTTCGTGGCTCCGCACCAGCGGCATCACCACCTCCCAGACCCACGGGTATGCACAGAACGCTTTGAAATGGGCCGCCTATACCTATGTGATCGCAGCCCTCTCCTCTTTAGCGACTTTGTTGTATTATATTCTGATCTATATGGGCAGAAGAAATTAAGAAGACATCCGTTTTTAAACAAAAAAAAGAGTTGCCGTACAGCAACTCTTTTTTTGTTCAAAACCTCATTAAAAGGCTTTTTTGATGGCGTCTACATAATCCAATTTCTCCCAGGTAAAAAGCTCTACCTCCGTTTCTACGGTATCCCAATAGTTGGACGTGAACACCTTTTTCACCGTGCGGGGAGTACGCCCCATGTGTCCGTAGCTGGCCGTCTCCTTGTAGATCGGATTGCGCAGTTTCAGGCGCTCCTCAATGGCTTTCGGCCGGAGGTCAAAGAGTTCGGGGATCTTTTCCGCGATCTGTGTATCCGTCAAGCCCTCTTTCGCCGTCCCGTACGTATTTACAAATATCCCTACCGGACAGGCTATCCCAATAGCGTAAGATATCTGGATCAGCATCTCCTCTGCAACCCCCGCGGCCACCATGTTCTTTGCAATGTGGCGGGCGGCGTAAGCGGCCGAACGGTCTACCTTCGAAGGGTCTTTCCCGGAAAAGGCCCCACCGCCGTGTGCACCTTTCCCACCGTAAGTGTCCACTATGATCTTGCGGCCGGTCAGCCCGGTATCTCCGTGGGGACCGCCGATGACAAATTTACCCGTCGGGTTGACGTAGAGGATCAGATCCTTATCGAACAGCGCCTGTACCCGTGGAGGCAATTGGGCTTTTACCCGCGGAAGCAGGATGTCGATAATGTCTTTCCGGATCCACTCCACCATCGCTTCGTCCGCCTGCAATTGGGCTTCGGAGGATTCGTTCACCGGCAGGATAAAATCATCGTGCTGGGTCGATACCACAATGGTGTGGATGCGTTGCGGTTTTCCGTTCTCTCCGTACTCTACGGTTACCTGTGACTTGGAGTCGGGGCGGAGGTACTTCATGTGTTGCCCCTCTTTGCGGAGCCGGGCCAGTTCGTAGAGCAGCAGGTGCGACAGTTCCAGGGGAAGCGGCATGTAGTTATCGGTTTCGTTGCAAGCGTACCCGAACATCATGCCCTGGTCGCCGGCACCCTGGTCCATCGGCTCTTCCCGCACCACTCCGCGGTTGATGTCGGGCGACTGTTCGTGCACAGCCAGCAACACGCCGCAACTGCTGCCGTCGAACATGTACTCGCTCTTGGTGTACCCGATCTCGTTGATGACCTCGCGGGCCACCATCGGAATGTCCACATACGTTTTTGTTTTGATCTCTCCGGCAATAACAGTCTGTCCGGTAGTTACAAGGGTTTCGCAAGCGACCTTTGCTTCGGGGTCAAAAGCGAGGATCTTGTCCAGAACGGCATCGGAGATCTGGTCTGCCACTTTGTCCGGGTGGCCTTCGGATACGGATTCGGAAGTAAATAAATATCCCATGTTGATTTAGATTTCAGACCCAACACCAAGCACAGGCCCGGTAGCGGGATCACAAATTAATACTCAGGGAAATACTGGATGGTTGTTTTTCAGAAGCATGCATTTTAGCAATTTTTTTCTGTGGTTGCAATCAGCCAAATCTTTCCACATTTAACGGCACAAAGATAATAAAAGATTTGAACAACACCCTTGTGCTGTAACCAATTCTATCTGGTATTCTCATCATATTTTAAAACCAATCACCGGACGTTCCCGGTTTGATCCTCTGTTTTTTACTTGCAGTTCTGCGAGCGCTTCATTGATCAACTCCAATTGTATGCGGGTTTCTTCGTTGATATCATTGTAATCAGCAAATACGTCTTCTACATATTCCTGCAACTTCTGCATCCGTTTTTCAAGTTCTGCCACTTGTGATGCCGGAGGATTGAGTATAAGTTGACGAACGGCAACAAATGCACGCATAATACTGATATTTACAGCTATAGCCACTTCGCTGTTCAAAAGCCCCGAAAGCATTGCAATACCCTGTTCCGTAAACACATGCGGTAATTTTCTTGTACCTCCCCAACTTGAAGTCACAAACTGTGACATCAAGTTTTCCCACTCTTCCTTTGACAATTGAAACATAAAATCACTTGGAAATCGTTGTATATTCCTTTTGACGGACTGATTTAACACCTTCGTCTTTACCTGATACATTTCTGCCAAATCAAAATCCAGCATCACTTTTTGTCCGCGTATCTCGTAAATTTTGTTTTGTATGATGAGTAGTTCCATATAAGATACTTTCGTTAGTTTTGAGTCTGTTTTAAATCTCCCACGTTGCCATAACAGTTCCTTTTTCACAAATATAGGGAAAGCTGGGAGTAATCGTTACAAGCGAGTTTGCGTTTTCTCTCGACTTACACTATCTTCGCTCTTCAAAAAGTTTGTATGACAGGACTGTATAATTTAGGGATCGCCATGTATACGGCGGGCATTCATTTAGCGGCCCTTTTCAACGCCAAAGCGAAACTTTGGGTAAAAGGGCGGAAAGGATTGCGGGGAAAGATCCGGGAAATAGCAACGGGAAAGGGACGGCTGGTGTGGTTTCACGCAGCTTCCTTAGGAGAATTCGAACAAGGGCGGCCGGTCATAGAAGCACTAAAACAGCAAGAGCCGGAAACCCGGATCCTGCTCACCTTCTTCTCACCCTCCGGCTACGAAATCCGGAAAAACTACACCGGAGCAGACCACATCCTCTACCTGCCGGCCGACACCCCCTCCAACGCCCGCTTCTTCGTTCAAACCTTACAACCCGCTGCTGCCGTATTCATCAAATACGAATTCTGGTACAACTACCTGCACCAACTCCATCGCCGCCACACCCCCACCTACCTGATATCAGCCATCTTCCGGCCGGAACAGCCCTTCTTCAAAAAGTGGGGGCGCCTGCACCGCCGCATGTTGGAATACTTTACCCGCTTGTTCGTACAAGACAGCGAATCCGTGCGGCTACTCGCCTCCATCGGCGTACAACAGACAAAACAAACAGGCGACACCCGTTTCGACCGCGTCAAACAGATCGCCGCAGATGCCCTGCGCATAGAACAAGTCGAATCATTCCTCGACGGAGCGCCCGCCCTGATCTGCGGAAGCACCTGGGGGCCGGACGAAGAGTTGCTTTTGGCCTACATAAACGACTACTCCGGCCCGTACAAACTGATCATCGCCCCGCACGAAATCCACGAAACCCACCTCCGCTCCATAACGGAAAAATGCCGGAAACCGGCAGTCCGGCTCAGCCGGTATACAGCAGGAGAAAACGCCGGCATATTGATCATCGACAGCATCGGATTGCTCTCCTCCATCTATCGATATGGGAAAATCGCCTACATCGGCGGAGGATTCGGCGCCGGAATACACAACACGCTGGAAGCGGCCGTATACGGCATTCCCGTGCTGTTCGGGCCGAAATACGAAAAATTCCGGGAAGCGATCGCGTTAAAAGAGTCCGGCGGAGCTTTTTCCGTCCGGACTGCCGATGAGTTAAAAGAGTTGTTGGACACCCTGACCACCTCCGATGCGATCCGGGAAACAGCCGGCGCCAAAGCCCGCGAATACGTAAACAGCCAATTAGGTGCTACTGCCGTGATCCTCCGGGCGCTCGCCTCCCGCAACTGATCATTGCGCCAGCCACTCTTTCAGAGTTTCCAGGATCCCCAGCTTGGAAGGCCCCTCAAAATTAGCGATCCGGCAATTGTGATACGCGCTTCCCTGCAGGTATTTCTGGCATTTTCCGTTCTGTTTCAGATCGACAGCGGTAGCCGTCCAGGGATCTAAAGCACCGTATATAAAAAGCATCCTCTCCGCATCGGTTTGCAACCAACGGTTGATCTCTTCCATCTGCGTTTTGTTGAAAGGCCTCCGTTCCACTCCGGGCGGCAAGGCAAAATCAAACGTAATCGGTCCTTTATCCGGCAGGAACTTCCGGAACGGCTTGGGGTTGTAATCGTAAAGGCCGGTTTCCGTGAAAGCTGCGTAAAAAAAAGGTTGCCGTTCTGCCAGGTGTCTGTCGTCAAAAAACGCCGGATCGGACACCTGAAGCAGATGGTCGGCTACCAACTCCGCATCGTCTCCGATATCGGGGATACTTCCGCAATGATACCCCTGCCGCCAGAAGGAAAATTGGTACTCCAGAACAAGCAGTTGCACGGCGCGTTCCAAACCTCCCACCGTTTCAAAAGTATATCCGCGGTCCTGTACCATCTCCGCAATGATCGGCAACAACCTGTCCAGCTGTTCCAAACAAAGCGCCTGGAAATCGTGGACGCTCCACTTGCACGCCCAATCGACCTTTCCCCCGAACACCACAGCCGCAACGGAGATCTTGGTGGAACCGATCTTATCCAGGAACTTCCCGATCCGCGGGTCCACGCGGTCCAGGTTCAGGGGCGCTGCATACGGAACAGTAACATCCGCATCCTCCGGATAGAAATAGCGGTGGAAGATGGCGGCCTGCCCCCCCGGGCCACGCCCCGTTGTGATCCACTTGCTGTCCGGGTAGAGCTGCGCTTTAATCGCCTCAATAATAGCGTGCTGATCCGCGGCCGCCTGCCGGATGGTGAGGTGTTCCCAGGGAATAGCTCCATTTTCGGGCGTACTGCCGGCAAAAAAGCGGTGTTCGATGATTAGCTGATTGCCCTTCAACAGGCCGGAGAGCTCCCCTTCGCCCGGAAACTCCCCCTCATCAGGAAACTCGATGGGGCCGCCCTGTAACTCCACCACGACCGGAGCATCCGTTTTTTTGTGCCCCAGCAGCACCCGTTGTTTAAACGTAGCGCCGGCCGGCTGCGCGTGGTCTACCGGTTGCTCGAACCAGAACTCATAATAGGCCCCGAACGGGGCGACGGTCGCTTCCCGGATGCCGCTCACGGCAGGAATAGTGCGGAGTTGGTCCAGAAGCGGGGTGGCGGCGGAAAGCGTAACCGTTGCAAGCAACGCCGGTAACAGAGAGGAGATGTATCTGATCATAACAAACTGAATAACGATGCAAGATAAGCAATTTCCGCGATTTTGATTGCCGGTTTACCAAAAAAGAGATATTTTCGAACGATGAACTATTTTTCCTGTTTCCGGGAACACTACCGGGCGCTGATCCGGATAGGGGTTCCCATTGTCATCGGACAATTGGGGATTGTTTTGGTCGGACTGGCGGACAACATCATGGTAGGGCGGTACGGCACCCCCGACCTGGCTGCCGCTTCCTTCGTCAACAGTGTGTTCAACCTCCCGATCCTCTTCGGCCTCGGTTTTTCCTACGGCTTAACCCCGTTGGTCGGCCAGTTGTTCGGACGGCGGGATCCCTTCAAGATCGGCCGGCTGCTGCGAAACAGTTTGCTGGTAAACGGCTGTGTAGGAGTACTCCTGACCCTGTTGATGGGCATCCTGTACCTGTATGTCGACAGCATGGGGCAACCCGAAGAGTTGCTACCGTTGATCCGCCCCTACTTCCTGCTGCAACTGGCCTCGCTGATCTTCCTCATGCTGTTCAATGCATTCAAGCAATTCGCCGACGGGATCACCGACACCCGTACCCCCATGTACATCATGTTGTCTGCCAACGTGCTGAATATCATTGGAAATTACATCCTGATCTACGGAAAATCGGGATTCCCGGCGATGGGGGTTGTGGGAGCGGGTATCTCCACGCTGATCGCCCGGGTATTGATGTTCGTGGCGTTCACCGTGCTTTTTTACCGCTACATCCGTTACCGCCGCTATCTGGTCGGATACCGGCACAGCGGTTACAACCGGCAAGATCTCCTCTCCCTGAACAAAATGGGGTGGATGATCGGGATGCAGATGGGCTTGGAAACCGGCCTGTTCAGCGTAACCGGTGTAATGGTCGGCTGGCTGGGCAGCGTAGCGTTGGCCGCCCACCAGATCGTCGTCTCTCTCTCGACGTTGGGATTTATGGTCTACTACGGGGTCGGCGCGGCCATCGCTGTCCGAGCCAGCTACTTCTTCGGCCGGGACGACCGGATCAATGTCCGGCGGAGCGCCGTAGCCGGTTATCACCTCATCCTCTGCCTCGCTGTGCTCGTTTCGGCGGCGCTTTTCCTGTGCCGGAACTCCGTCGGCGGGCTGTTTACAGAGTCGGAAGAGGTCTTGCAAATGGTTTCGGTATTGATACTCTTTCTGCTGACCTTTCAGTTCGGGGATGCGTTGCAGATCGCTTTCGCCAATGCCTTGCGCGGGGTGAACGACGTGGTAGCGATGGCTGTGCGCTCTTTTGCCGGCTACCTGCTCATTGCACTGCCTGTCTGCTATTTTTGCGGTTTTACCTTGCAGTGGGGCATCAACGGCATCTGGCTGGGATATCCGGTCGGATTGACGCTGACCGGCGTATTGTTATACCTGCGCTTTTACCGGATCACCGGAAAATCTTCCTACCGAAACCTTAAAACAACCTGACATGTTCACAAATAAAAGAATTGTTATTACCGGCGGTACCGGAGCCTTTGGCCGGAAATTCACCGAGATGGCGCTTTCGCACTATCCGGGGGTAAAAGAGATCGTCATCTTCTCCCGGGACACCGGCAAACAACGGGCCATGGCGGAGGCATTCGGAAAAAGCCCGCTCCGTTTTGTCAGCGGAGATATCGCCTCCTTCCCGGATGTTGCAAAAGCGGCCCGGGAAGCGGATGTTATTGTCCATACGGCCGCTGTCCGGTTGGTCTCCGAGGCGGAGGAGGATCCCTGGAAAGCCGTTCAGACCAACATCATCGGAGCCCGGAACGTGATCGATGCCGCCGTCGGGAACGGCTGCCCGCGCATCATCGCCCTCTCCACCGACATGGCCTCCCTGGCCAACAATGCGTACGGGGCCAGCAAGATGCTGGCGGAAAAGCTGTTTGTAGGGGCCGGAAAAAGTCATCCGGAATTGAAAACGGCAGTCATCCGGTACGGGAACATGTTCGGCTCGCAGGGGACGGTGATCCCATTCTTTGTAAAGAAAGCCCGGGAAGAGGGGGTGCTTCCGGTGACCGATCCCCGCATGACCCGTTTTATGGCTACGCTGGAGGAGTGTGTCCGGATAGCCTGGGAAGTGGCCCGGAAAAGCCTGGGCGGGGAGATCTTCGCCCCCCGGCTCAAATCGTACAACATCCTGACCGTCGCCAGGGCCGTAGCCCCCAGGGCGGAGGTCCGCATCGCAGGTTTGCGCCCCGGAGAAAAACTATACGAGGAGATGATCACCCGTTACGACTCCTACCACACCTTGGAAACCGACGCCTTTTACATCATCGTCCCTCCGTACGCCGACGCGGAATTGTACAAGCGGCACCACTCCGCCCGCCAGGTCGAACCGGGCTTTGAATTCAATTCGGAAAACTGTACGGAGCGTTTCTCAGAGGAGGAGATCCGCCGCTTGATCGGCACGTGCTGAGATCTTTACATGGACATGCAGAGCCGCTTCGCTCTGGCAATGTTTACCGTCAAAAAATCTACTTCTGAATAATCCCCAATCCCCCTCACAAAAAAAACACCCTTTCCCCTTCTGAAAATAAAACCAATCCCGTAGATTGTATCCAAAACCGGAAAAAATAATCCTCGCCTCCAACACCCCTCCCATGGAACACAATATTTTGATCCTCTTGCCGATAAAATACTCCCGCCGCACACCACGCCGTCCCGGAGATAAAAAAGGGCATCCCCAAACAGATTTCACAGAAGTATAACGGATCTATATCCGGTTTACGACCGATTTACAACCGGACTACACCCGATCTTCGAACCGCGTTAGAAGGGTGCACTAAAGAATGCACAGAGAATGCACAGACTATACCGATAGAATCGACACCATGTACCAATCACACCTCTTCATCCTCTTCTTTTGCCTGTTTACCGTCGCAGGATGTCGGAAAGATCGTATCAACGCTCCTGCCTGGGACGGGGCTTTGTCTGTGGAAAGGAATGTCGCCAACCAGGCCATTCCGCTGCAAGATTCGCTGGATTTTAGCTTCTTGGACAACATCGCTGCCCGGAAATCGGTTATTGAAGTTGGTTAACCGGGTGTAAAGCTATAAGAACAAGGTAAAAGCAAAGATCCGGATAAATACATGAACGATACTTGTCCGTAACTATATTTTTTTTACCTTTACGGCTGGGTATAGCGAGTAGAGTATATGGATATAATTGGCAGAATTGCACAGCAGGAAGAACTTGCGAAGTATCTTGAATCGGACAAATCGGAATTTGTGGCGGTGTATGGTCGTCGCCGTGTGGGCAAGACGTTCCTCATCAGGGAGTATTTCAAAAACAGCTTTACGTTTTATGTGACCGGACTGGCAAACGAGACGATGCAAAATCAGCTTCGTAACTTCCACACGGCCATACAGGCATATGGGAGCATCCAATATCCTGCATTCAATAACTGGCTGGATGCTTTCGGGGAATTGAAGCATCTGCTGGAGAGTTCCAAACAGAGGGGCCGCAAGGTGATCTTTCTCGATGAATTGCCGTGGATGGACACACCTCGATCCGGTTTCATCTCCGCGTTGGAACATTTTTGGAATAGCTGGGCTTCTGCCCGTCCCGATATTATGCTGATCGTGTGCGGTTCGGCTACAAGTTGGATGATCAACAATCTGATCAAAAACCGTGGGGGACTGCACAATCGCGTTACACGGCGCATGTATATCGAACCTTTCACGCTGAACGAATGCGAGGTGTACTACAAGGCTAACCACATTGCAATAAGCCGTTACCAGATGCTCGAAAATTATATGATCCTTGGCGGCGTGCCCTATTACCTGAGCCTGATAGATAAAAGTTTGAGCCTTGCGCAAAACATAGACACACTCTGTTTTTCTCCGAATGGCAGCCTGCGGGATGAGTTTTCGAGCTTGTATGCTTCACTGTTTAGGAATGCTGAGAATCACATAAAAATCGTGGAGGCATTGGGCCGAAAAACAAAGGGATTGACCCGGGAAGAGATCATAGGGGCGACTAAACTACCTCCCGGTGGTAACCTTACGAAGACCCTTGAAGAGTTGGAGCAGTGTGGATTTATTCGGAGTTATCACGCTTTCGGCAAAAAAGAGAGGGATAAATTATTTCAGTTGGTCGATTTTTTCTCCCTGTTCCACCTCAATTTTATTCGGAACAATAGGTACAATGACGACCATTTCTGGACGCACTCCGTTGAAAACGCCCGGCATCGTGCCTGGAGCGGCTATGCTTTCGAGCAGGTGTGTCTGGCGCATATCCGGCAGATCAAAGAGCAGTTGGGTATTGCCGGCGTACTGACAGATGTGTCTTCATGGCGAAGCCGGGGAAACGATTCGGGCGCACAGATTGACTTGCTCATCGACCGCAACGACCATGTTATAAACCTTTGCGAGATAAAATATTCGATCGCCGAGTTTGTGATCGATAAAAAATACGACGAGACCCTGCGTACTAAAAAAGCGGCGTTGATTCGCGAAACCCAAACCCGCAAGGCCATCCACCAAACTATGGTAACGACCTATGGTGTAAAGCGGAACGAATATTCCGGACAAGTACAATCAGAAGTTAAGATGGAGAATTTATTTAGGGCTTAATTTTTAATTGAAAATATTTGTATCGTTTTATCCCCATAGATTGTAATTGCACGTAACACATTTTTATGGTGAAACGAACTAAAATCAATACCATGTACAAATCACAACTCTTCATCCTCTTCTTTTGCCTGTTTGCTGTCGCAGGGTGTCGGAAAGATCGTATCAACGCTCCTGCCTGGAACAACTCCCTGTCTGTAGAAAGGAATGTAGCCAACCAAGCCATTCCGCTGCAAGATTCGCTGGATTTTAGCTTCTTGGACAACATCGCTGCCCGGAAATCGGTTATTATTCTGGGCGAGAAAGGACATTACGACCAAGTTACGGCCACTGTAAAATGCAACATGATAAATTACCTGAGTAAAAAAGGATTCAGATCCATTGCTTTGGAAAATGCACCGTTCCTCACCACTTATCTGTTCGGTAATCCAGCATACAGAGAATTTGTTAAAGAATGGAGCATGTCTCAATTCTGGGGTTTCCCCAGTATGAATAAAAATAACGAACCTCTTCTGGTTCCTATGAGCAATGGTGAAATAAGACCTTGGGGGATAGATGTATGGAGCGGAATATTCGATCTTCAAGCTGCGCAGGAAATTTTGCAGAGATACTCCAAAGAGTACAAAGAAGAAATCCCGTGGGAAAGATGTAACCGGTTGTTTTACAAAATTGCATACAAAGAAAACAGTGTGTCGGAATTTCACGAATACATGAGGATCATTGATAAAATCTCCAATACGACACACCATTTGATCGCAAAACACGGAAGCAGCAACGACCTCAAAGCGATTCTGCAATGGATCAGGAACAAGAATACTCAGGTTGCCTGGGAGGAAGATCCGAAATCAGATCTGAATCTGAGGAACCGAGATATGCAAATGGCGGAAAATATTCTCTGGATCACTCGGAATTTTCCCGATGAAAAACTGATTGTCTGGTGCGCCAATTTCCACGGAGCAAAGGACATATCACAAACCACCTACCTGCCGGACTCTCTTTTCTATTTCAGATTCCAAAGTATGGGGGAAACTTTGTATGACAGATTGGGGGACAAAATGTATTCCCTCGCCTTGACGTACCCGGAAAAAGAGGAAGCTGAAACCGGAGAACTCGAAAAACAAATCGCCTTGGCCACCGGGAATTCCCCCTATGCCTACATTGATTTTGAGCCTCTCCGGTTTGCAGAAGGATTCAGAGATCAGGAGTTTAATGCAGCCATGGTTCTTAAGAAAAGGGGCAAATGGCTCCATATTTTTGACGGTATCTACTACATACGGGACGAGTATAGAAAGGTTATTCCCTTAAAAAAACAGGTAAAAAAGAGTGATCTAAAGAAATCGCCAACAGAGAATACATGCTCCCAATGACTCCCTCGTTGCAGTTGTCCACGGAAACACCACAGACACCATACAAAATCTCGCCCGTGGCAACTACCAAATAAAAGTTTCTGCAAAAAAAGCCAAAGGGAAAATAGAATTAAAAGTCGAGTAATCACTACAGATGAATATGGATTACCAGGAAGTTATTGAGAAAATACACCGGGAGGTGTTGCCTTTTTCAGGACAAGGAAAGGTAGCGAGCTACATACCGGCCCTGGCGGAAGTGGAACCGAAACAGTTCGGGATCGCTGTCGCCACGATAGATGGAAAAGTGACCGGTACGGGCGATTACCGGACAAAATTCTCCATTCAGAGCATCTCAAAGGTTTTCGCCCTCTCCATGGTGGTACGCCACCTGGGAAGCCAACTTTGGGATTATGTCGGCCGGGAACCGTCCGGTACGCCGTTCAATTCCCTGGTACAATTAGAATACGAACAGGGGAAACCGCGCAATCCCTTTATCAATGCAGGCGCTTTGGTGGTGACCGACAAACTGTCCGACCTCTACCCCCGCCCCAAGGAGGCGTTACTGGAGTTTGTCCGGGAGTTGGCGGGGAACGACGACATCTATTACGATAAAATAGTAGCTGCTTCCGAACTGGAGCACGCCAGCCGGAACCGGGCGCTGGGGTACTTTATGCAGAGTTTCGGGAATATCCGGAACGATGTGGAGCGGTTGATGGATGTCTATTGCCACCTGTGCAGCATCTCCATGAATTGCGAAGAGCTGGCCCGCTCGTTCCTCTTCTTGGCCAACCACGGGACCAACCCGCACAACCGGGAGGAGATCCTGACCGTGAGCCGGGCCAAAAGATTGAACGCCTTGATGCTGACCTGCGGGTTTTACGACGAATCGGGCGATTTTGCTTTCCGGGTGGGTATGCCGGGAAAAAGCGGCGTAGGCGGCGGGATCGTCGCCATTATTCCGGGGCAGTTAAGCATCGCCGTCTGGAGCCCGGAACTGAACCCCTACGGCAATTCGGTGATGGGCATTGAAGCGCTGGAGCGCTTCACCACCGAGATCGGCATCTCTATTTTTTAAGTCCGGTCATGCTGCGTATGTCCCGGCTGTTTTCCTGCGGGGCGGTGTAGTGCACTACCCGGAACCCCATTGCAGCGGCGGCTTTGACGTTGGCTTCCAAATCGTCGATGAAGAGGGTCTCTTCCGCCTTCAATCCGTAGCGCTCCAACAGGAGGGTAAAGATGGCCGGATCCGGTTTCACCACTTTTTCAATGCCCGATATGATCTTGCCTTCAAGGTAGTCGAAAAAGGGCCTCCCCTGCAGGTAGCGGTAAAATTCCACCGACAGGTTGGAGATGCAAAAGAGGCGGTAACCGGCTTCTCTCAAATCCCGCATCAATTCGTCCGTCACCGGAAGGTCGACCAGAGAACCTTTGATGTATTCGATAAGCCGGCGCCACTCCCCGGCATCAGAGCCGGAACGCTCCGCCAGCCTTTCGATCAACTCCTCTTCCGTCAGCATCCCCCGGTCGAACTCCGTCCAGTATTCGCTGAAAAATCCCTTTTCAAAGAGAAAAGCCGGCACACTTTTATCCCCCGGAAACTCCCGCTTGATCTTTTCCGGATCCCAGACAACGACCACTCCACCCAGATCAAATACCACATTTTTTATCTCCATGTCGCTTTTGTTTTTTAGACAGACTTCACTCCCGCATGGTTGCAAAAATAGTCTATTTCAACCTCTTTTCAGTTTTTATCCCTATTTTTGTTGGGAGAAAGGCAAAAGTCTACAAACAGGTAAAGGTACAAAAACATGAAACGAATGATCTTATTGCTGGCCGCCTTGGTAGGGATTGCCGGCACGGCGTTCGCCGACAACGACAAACCGATCACGGTAGAGCAGCTCCCCGATACCGCACGGCGGTTTATCGCTCACTATTTTCCGGAAATAAAAACCTCCTATGCCAAGATGGAGACAGAGTTTCTGGATAAAAGTTACGAAGTCGTTTTTACCAACGGCAACAAAGTGGAATTTGACGGCAAAGGGATGTGGAAGGAGGTAAATTGCAAATTTACGCAAGTCCCCGAAGGAGTTGTTCCGCAACCCATCAAAACGCATGTGGCCACCCACTATCCGGACACAAAGATCTTGGAGATAGACTACGACAAGCACGACTACGAACTGAAATTAAGCAACGGGCTTGAGTTGAAGTTCAATTTAAAATTCGATCTGATAGGGATCGATGATTGAACAGCCGGTTTTCAGGAACCGCTGCGAACCGGCTTTTTGACAAATTTTTTGTTCAAAGTTTGCAGATCGCAATTATTTTGTATCTTTGCAGCCGAGTTTAAGCCCGGGTGGCGGAATTGGTAGACGCGCTGGACTCAAAATCCAGTGATAGCAATATCGTGTGGGTTCGATTCCCACCTCGGGTACCTGAAAGATCAGAAGAAGTCGTTTTTGGCGACTTCTTTCTATTTTACACAAAAATGCAGGCCCTGTTACTTCATACCTGTTGCGCGCCCTGTTCTGCGGCGGTTATCGAATGGCTGTTGCAAAACGGCATCCGGCCGGTACTCTATTACTTCAACCCGAACATTTTTCCGTTGGCGGAATACGAACGCAGAAAGGAGGAGTGTACCCGGTACGCAGAAAAATGCGGGCTGGAGATTATCGACGGCGATTATGAACACGGCGACTGGCTGGAGGGTACAAACGGGTGGGAGGAGGAACCGGAACGGGGAGAGCGTTGCCTGTACTGCTTTCAAATGCGCCTGTTAGCGACCGCCCGGACGTCGCAGGAACGGGGCATGGCCCGTTTTGCCACCACCCTGGCCTCTTCCCGTTGGAAAAGCCTCTCCCAAATTAGCGAAGCTGGAAGATGGGCGGCCGCCCGAATACCCGGTACCGAATTTTGGGAAAAAAACTGGCGGACAGGAGGGCTTACCGAACGGCGCCGCGACCTGTTGCAGGAGAACAACTTTTACAACCAAACGTATTGCGGGTGCGAATTCAGCCGGAGATAGTTACCGTACTAACAACAAGGCGCCTTTTTGCATGTATTTCCGGGTAGCGATCTCGCGGCCGGTAGCGGTTATGATGTAGTAGTAAGTGCCGGGGCTGGCGTATTTCCCGCCAATCCGCCCGTCCCAACCGCCGTCTTGATCCCGCCATTCGTATACTTTCCGCCCCCACCGATTGAGGATGATCCCGTGAAAAAAATCCAATGAAACCGCCGATTTGGCCCGGAAGACATCGTTAATCCCGTCCCCGTTCGGCGTAAAAACGTTCGGCACATCGAGGAGGGAGGAGTCCACCACGATCCAATTTCCCGCTTCCAGAAGGAGCGTATCAGAACAGTGATTGTCCCCCCGCATATTGACTACCACCAATTTTACATTGTATTCTCCCGGGTGTTCGTAGCGGTACGGCAACAGGTTTTCCCCATAATAAACAGGCAGCAGGAGACTGTCCTGCAACGTAGGATAAAGCGTTTTGATCTCATTCGTATCCTTGTACAGGTACCATTCGAAGTAGTCGGCATTTTCGGAACCGGAGGTAAACGTCACCTCCAGCGGCGCCTCCCCGCTCATCGGAGTAGCAGAGAAACCGGCCTTGGGGATGTAGGAGTGCCATGTCACCTCGTTGCTTTCCCAGACGATCCCGAACCGGTCTGTGATCTCCACTTGCACCCTTTTATCGGATGTCTCTCCGATCACCTCTTGACTGATCGTGGGAACGTCGTAATCCGGCCTTTCAAAATCGACTGTTTTCCGTCCGTCCCAAAAAAGCCGGTACCCCACATTCAACCGGCCCGGATAGGTCCCGTATTCAGGAGTTGCGGTTATATCCAGATTGACGGTAAGGTATTCGCAATCCATCTCATTTTCCAAAGAGATCGTAACAGCCAGAAAGGAGTAAAATACGTGAAATTCCGCCTCTACCGGGCCGGAACCCGCCTTTGTCCCTGTTAGGGAATAGACGCCCTCTCCGAGCAAATCTATGCGCATATAGGTAGAATCTCCCTGATACTTAGGCAACTGTGGATTCCCGTTGTAACTCCATTGATACTCCCACCCGTTGCTCCCATCCGGTGTAAACTGCACAACACCGAATTGCGGGTTGGGTTCATTGTCGGTATTTTGGATCACATACAGATCCGTGGTGTTGTCTTCGAGTGTCGTCAAAACAAGCTGGCGTCCGGGCGCCTCCACTCTGACCGGCCCGTTCACGATCTGGGCGAAACCGCCAATCGTCGAAAAACAACAGGCCCATAAATAAATATACTTCATGCGTTTGTATTTGTTTCGAATACAGTGGTCATAGTTGTGATGTTTCTGCAAATATAGCGAAATCGGGCGGATTTTCTTATCTTTATCCCCCGGAATTAACTGTTTGAGGAGATCCGTGGATTTTTTAAAAGAACTGAACGAAAACCAGAAAGAGGCGGTGCTGCACTCCGAGGGGCCGGCGTTGGTGATTGCCGGGGCCGGATCGGGGAAAACCCGGGTGCTCACCTATCGGATCGCTTATTTGTTGAGCCGGGGGGTGCCGCCCTATAAAATACTGGCGCTAACCTTTACCAACAAAGCAGCCCGGGAGATGCAGAAGCGGATTGCCCGGTTGGTGGGGGAAGTGAACGCCACCAATCTGTGGATGGGTACTTTCCACTCCATTTTTTCCAAAATCCTGCGCTTTGAGGCCGAAAAACTCGGCTATACCTCCAATTTCACCATTTACGATACCCAGGACTCCAAAAACCTGATCAAGACGATCGTGAAGGAGATGAAGCTGGACGACAAGGTGTATAAAGCCAACGATGTGTTGGGACGGATCTCCATGGCCAAAAATAACCTGATCACAGCGCAAGCATATGCCCAATCGGCACGGATCGTTTCTGTCGATACAACCGCCCGCAAACCGCTGATCGCCGACATTTACAAGCATTACCAGAACCGTTGCAGGCAAAGCGACGCCATGGATTTCGACGATCTGTTGCTGCAAACCAACATCCTCTTCCGGGACTTTCCGGAGGTATTGGAAAAGTACCGCCAGAAATTCAGTTACATCCTGGTGGACGAGTACCAGGACACCAACTACTCCCAGTACCTGATCATCAAAAAACTGTCGGAAGGGCACCGGAATATCTGTGTGGTGGGGGATGACGCCCAAAGCATTTACTCCTTCCGGGGCGCCCGCATCGAAAACATCCTGAATTTCCGGAACGATTATCCTGACTACCGGTTGTTCAAGCTGGAACAAAATTACCGGTCGACCACCACCATTGTCGACGCCGCCAACAGCGTGATCGGCAAAAACAAGGAGCAAATCCCCAAGCGGATCTTTTCCGAAAACGAAGAGGGCGACAAAATCCGCGTATTCAAAGCCCTGTCCGACAAGGAGGAGGGGTTTCAGGTAGCCGCTGAAATCTTCCGGATGGCCAATTACCGGCAACAGGAGTACAACGAGTTTGCCATTCTGTACCGCACCAACGCCCAGTCCCGTATTCTGGAGGAAGCGTTGCGCAAACGGAACATCCCCTACAAAATATATGGCGGACAATCCTTTTACCAACGGAAGGAGATCAAGGACCTGTTGGCGTACCTGCGGCTTTCGGTCAATCAGCATGACGAAGAGGCCCTGAAAAGGATCATCAATTACCCCCGCAGGGGTATCGGCGATACGACCGTAGAACATGTAAAAGCAATCTCTCTGCAGCACGGGGCCAGTATGTGGAGCGTCCTCTGCAACATCGATGAGGCAGCAGCCGCATTGAACAGTTCTACCTTGACTAAATTACGGAATTTCCGGAGCCTGATCGAAAAATTTTCCGCCCGGGCGGAAGAAGACAATGCGTACGACCTGGCCTGTCACATTGCCCAGATCGCCGGAATTACGGAGGACCTCTCGAACGATTCCACGCCGGAAGGGATCTCCCGCAAAGAGAACATAGAGGAGTTGCTGAACGCTATCAAAGCATTTTGCGAAACGGCCTATCAGGAGAATACCAGCGACAAACTCCCGGCTTTTCTGGAAGGGGTGGCGCTGCTGACCGATCAGGACAACGAAAAAAACGAAGAGCGGAACACGGTGACGCTGATGACGATCCACTCGGCCAAAGGGTTGGAGTTTCCTACTGTATTTATCACCGGTGTGGAAGAGAAGCTCTTTCCCGCAGAACAGAGCGTTGCCAATCCGGCCGCTTTGGAAGAGGAGCGGCGGCTGTTTTACGTCGCCCTGACCCGGGCGGAGCGGAATGTCGTCCTGTCGTACACTACTTCCCGGTACCGGAACGGCACCGCGGTGGCCACCCAGGCGTCCCGTTTTATCGGGGACATTGATCCCTCCTGCGTGGAAGGATATTTCCTCCCCCCGCCGGAACAGCCGGAATCCGGCGGACGGTATACCTTTCCGGAACGCAAACCCGCTTCGGTTTCTCTGCGGCCGAAAGTCCACACCGCTGTTCCGGAGGTGGACCGAAGCAAACTGAAACCGGCAGATCCCGGACAGATCGTTCCCGGAATGGCGATCTTCCACCCCACTTTTGGAACGGGCGAGGTGCTTGCGTTGGACGGGCTCGGCGTAAACAGGAAGGCCAAAGTCCGTTTTAACGGAGCGGGAGATAAAATTCTTTTGTTAAAATTTGCGAAAATATTTATTCCGGAAGCATAAACCGTGCCGGTGAAACCGTAAAATAGCTTATCTTTGCCGCGATTATCTGTTGCCGAAGTGTTGTTCTGCAACTCCGGCCTTTCCTTAATACCAAAAAATGGATTACAATACCCAAAAGAAGAAACTTCTTCTTCCGGAATATGGAAGAAACATTCAGAAAATGGTGGATCACATCCGCACCATTGAAAATCGGGAAGAACGCACCCGGGCCGCCAAAACCATCATCGACGTCATGGGCAACCTCTATCCCCACTTGCGGGATGTGCCCGATTTCCGACATAAGCTCTGGGACCACCTGGCCATCATGTCGGAATTTCAATTGGACATCGATACCCCTTATCCCCTTCCCTCCTTGGATGATCTTTACGAAAAACCGGAAAAACTGCCTTACAGCAACAACCGTATCCGGTACCGACACTACGGGAAAATGGTGGAGAAGCTGTTCGACAAGATCCAGGAACTGGAAGACCCGGACCAGAAAAGAGCCATGGCCGTGCTAACGGCCAACCACATGAAAAAATCGTTCCTGACCTGGAACAAGGACAGTGTGGAAGACGAGCAGATCCTCGAAGACATCAAAACATACGCCGGTAACAGAGACGTTCTCCCCGAAGGGATGTTGCTTGCCACTCCCAAAGAGTTGCTTCAGAGAAAAACAAAACCCAGTTCCAACAGGCCGATGTCGAACAGGCCCTCCAACGGAAAACCAAACGGCAATAAACCGAACGGCAATAACTCCTACTACAAAAAGAACAACGGCAACGGAACCACTAACCAGAGCGTAAAATAACGCGGCCGGTTGCCATGATCCGCAACAAAAAGGCTGAAGGGAACCGGATCGCGGTGTTGTTCGGCAGCAATCAGGGTGAGAGACGGTTGCTGATCGAAAAAGCCATATCGCTTATGGCCCGACGCACCGGTACATTGCACCTGATCTCTTCTTGGTATGAAACCGCTCCTTGGGGTTTCGAAAGCGATACTCCTTTCCTGAACCGGGCGGCTGTATTCGATACGGCGCTCTCTCCACACGCTTTTTTGGAAACCGGCCTGGAAACAGAAGAGGAGTTGGGACGCACCCGCACCAACGGAGAGAAGGGCTATATCGACCGCACCATTGATATTGATCTGCTTTTCTGTAACGACGAGATCGTGGAAACGCCCTCCCTCATCCTGCCCCATCCGCGCATGGCGGAACGGAGCTTTGTGCTGGTCCCCCTGTTAGAGATCATGCCCGATTTTGTCCATCCCGTTTACAGGAAGAGCATCCGGGAGTTGGCGGAGGCCTGCCGGGATACCCTTCCCGTTATCCGGATTGTTTAGTTGTACCGGATAATTTCCGCCCCGATGGCGTTCAGTTTCTCGTCGATCCGTTCGTACCCCCGGTCTATCTGGTCGATGTTGTGGATGGAACTGGTCCCCAAAGCCGACAACGCTGCGATCAGCAGTGCGATCCCGGCGCGAATATCCGGAGAGGTCATCTTGGTCGCCCGCAGTTGCGATTCGTGGTTCTGGCCGATCACGGTAGCCCGGTGCGGGTCGCAGAGGATGATCTTGGCCCCCATGTCGATCAGTTTGTCCACAAAGAAGAGGCGGCTTTCAAACATCTTCTGGTGGATGAGTACGCTTCCCTTGGCCTGGGTGGCCACTACCAGAAATACGCTCAACAGGTCGGGAGTCAGCCCCGGCCAGGGAGCATCCGCAATGGTCAGGATGGAACCGTCTATAAAATCTTCGATCATGTAATGTTCCTGACGGGGGATGTAGAGGTCGTCTCCCCGCTCTTCGATCCGTACGCCCAGTTTCCGGAAAGCGTCCGGAATAATGCCCAGTTGGGTGATGTTTACGTTTTTAACTGTGATCTCGGAACGGGTCATGGCCGCCAACCCGATGTAACTCCCTACTTCGATCATGTCCGGCAGGCAGCGGTGCCGGCAACCGCGCAACTCCTGCACTCCTTCTATGGTCAGCAGGTTGGAGGCTATGCCGGAGATCCGGGCCCCCATGGCGTTCAGCATCAGGCAGAGTTGCTGGAGATAGGGTTCGCAGGCCGCGTTGTAAATGGTCGTTGTCCCTTCGGCCAATACGGCCGCCATGATGATGTTGGCGGTACCGGTAACGGAAGCTTCGTCGAGCAGCATGTAGCTCCCTTGCAAGCGGGAGGCGGATGCCTTGAAGCAACTGTTCCCCGCATCATATTCAAAGATGGCGCCCAGTTTCTCAAACCCCAGGAAGTGGGTATCCAACCGGCGCCGGCCGATCTTGTCCCCGCCCGGTTTGGGAATGATGCCGTATCCGTGTACCGCCAACAACGGCCCCAGTATCATAATGGATCCCCGCAGGCTGACAGCCTGTTCGTAAAACGTCTCCGTTTCCAGGTAGCGCAAGTCGACCCCTTCGGCACAGAACGCATATTCCCCGGGGGCGCGACGCTCAGCCTTTACTCCCATTCCTTTTAATAATTCGATGAGTTTCAATACATCCAGTATCTCCGGAATGTTGGAGATCACCACCTCTTCCTTTGTCAGCAAACAGGCGCACAACACTTGCAACGCTTCGTTTTTCGCTCCTTGCGGCTGCAGGTCTCCTTTTAATCTCCTGCCTCCTGTTATTACAAATCTGCTCATATTCTTCTATTTAAGTGGTCGTGTTATGCTTTCCGTTGTTGTTCCGTAAAGCTATAAAAAAAGAGGCAGAGTCCGACCAGAAGCTCCGAATTTCTCACCGAAGTTCGTTGAGAAAGAAATTTAGCCGAACTTTCAGTATAAAAATCAACTGCTATTTGATGTTAATTCGAATGATTTGTGTTAATTTTGTACAACCTCATTTAAAAACTATGATATGAAAAGTTTTCTGAAATACACCTTGGCCGCTGTTGTCGGCGTATTGATCGTGAATGTATTGTTGCTGTTGCTCTTTTTCGGTATTGTTGGGGCGATGGCCAGTCTGGGCGATCAACCCGCCCCGATCAAAGAGAAAAGCCTGTTGCACCTGACCTTTTCAGGTACTATTACTGACAAGGCGTCCGGCAATCCGCTGGCCGGTTTTGATTTTTTCAGTATGCAACCCAGCAAATCCATCGGATTGAATGAGCTGCTGAAAAGTATAAAAAAAGCGGAAACGGACGACCGGATCCAGGGCATTTACCTGGACCTCTCCTCTATCCAAAGTAATTTCGGCGGGCTCGCTTCGGCCGAGGAGATCCGGAATGCGCTGAAGGCGTTCAAGGAGAGCGGAAAATTTATTTACAGTTACGCCAATTTTGGATATTCCCAGTTGAGTTATTACATTGCCTCCGTAGCGGACAGTGTCTATGTGAACCCGGAAACCCCGCTGTTGCTGGCAGGGCTGGGAGGGACTACCTTTTTTTACAAAGAGATGCTGGAGAAGATCGGGGTGCAGGTGGATATTGTAAAGGTCGGAAAATACAAATCGGCAGTTGAACCGTTCACTCAAACGGAAATGAGCGAAGAGAACCGCCTGCAAATCCAGGCGTACCTCAACTCCATGTGGAGAACGATGTTGCAAGGCATATCGGAAGGACGGAACATTCCGACGGATACGCTGAATTGGCTGGCGGACAACCTGGAGTTCCGGACACTCGAAACGGAAAAAGCATACGGCTTGTACGACGGAGCCATCTACGAAGATGAGATGATCGCGTTCCTGAAGGAAAAATGCGGCCTGAAAGCCGACGAAAAACTGCGCTTGGCCGCTTACAACGATTACCGCAAAGCCGTTGTACCGGGAAAGACGGAGGTGGCTAAGGATAAGATCGCTGTCATCTATGCCAGTGGGCAAATCGGTTTTGCGCAGTCGGAAAGCTCCATTGGCCCCGAATTGGCCGAAAGCATCCGCAAGGCGCGGGAGGACAAGAACATCAAAGCTATCGTGCTCCGGGTCAACTCTCCCGGCGGAAGCGCTCTGATCTCCGACATTATCTGGCGGGAGGTGGAGTTGGCCGCACAAGCCAAGCCGTTGATCGCCTCCATGGGGAATGTGGCAGCTTCCGGTGGATATTATATTTCGTGCGCAGCCGATACCATTGTAGCCGATCCGGGAACCCTGACCGGTTCCATCGGCATATTCGGGCAGTTCTTTTCCGGAGAGAAACTTTTCAAGGGGAAAATGGGCATTCACGGAAGTGTGGTTAAAACCAACAAACACGGTGACTTTTTGGGAGGAAACCCGTTTGGCCTGCCCCTGAGCAATCGCCCGCTCAACGAATACGAGAAGAAGGTGCTGCAAAAGTACATTGAAACGGGGTACGAAACTTTCCTGAACCGGGTAGCCCGCGGCCGTAATATGACCCGCGACGAGGTGCACGAAGTGGCACAAGGGCGTGTGTGGACAGGCGAACAGGCCGTGGAAGCGGGATTGGTGGATGTGTTGGGCGGATTGGAAAAAGCAGTGGAGCTCGCCGCCGAAAAAGCCGGTTTGGAGAACTACCGGATCACGGAATATCCGGTGGAAAAAGATTTTTTTGAGTTGCTCTCCGGTTTCTCGGCATCCGTAAAAACAAACCTGTTGAAGAAAGAGTTGGGAGGATATTACGGCATTTACAGCCAATGGCAGGAGTGGCAGAATATGCCGCAGGGGATGATGGCCCGGCTCCCTTACGACATAGCCTTGAATTGAATTCGTACCGGACTTTAAGAGTCTGTTAAACCATAGCAATGAGCGCCTTGAAATTCTTGTTGTTCCCGTTCAGTGTGGTGTACGGCGCCGTTGTCGGCGTCCGGAATTTTCTGTTCAATACCGGCATCCTTGCTTCTAAAAGTTTTGAGGTGCCGGTTTTTTGTGTCGGTAATATCACTGCGGGGGGCACTGGAAAGACGCCGCATACGGAAGCGCTGATCCGGGAGTTGCAAAAGCACTTCCGGGTGGCCTGCCTGAGCCGGGGATACAAGCGGCGGACGTCCGGTTTTATCTTAGCCGGCGAAAACGCTACAGCCGCAGAGATCGGGGATGAGCCGATGCAGATCCGAAATAAATTTCCCGGTATTCTGGTGGCTGTCGACGAAAAACGGAGCAGGGGTATTGAAAATTTGCTCGCATTGCCCGAAGCGCCGGAAGTAATTGTTTTGGACGATGGGTTCCAGCACCGCCGGGTACGGGCGGATAAGAATATTGTCCTGATTGATTACACCCGTCCCCTTTCCAAAGATTGCCTGTTGCCGGCGGGACGGTTGCGGGAACCCGCTTCCGCTTTGAGGCGGGCGGATTACATTGTGGTGACCAAATGCCCGGATAATCTGGCGCCGATAGACAAACGGCTTATTTTCAAACGGTTGAAGATAAGGCCCTACCAACACCTCTTTTTTACCCAACTGACATACGGAGAGATTCAGCCCCTATGCGCCGGCGTCCCCGTTCCTGTTTTAGACCGGAGCGTTTTCCTGTTGTGCATCACCGGCATTGCCCGTCCCGAACTGTTTGTCCGGAAACTGCGGGAGTATACGGACAATATCACGGAGATCCGGTATTTTGACCACCACCGGTTCAGCAAGAGGGAAGTTCGGGAGATTGAGCGGCTCTTTGCGGAGATTCCCGGGCCGGACAAATACATCCTGACCACGGAGAAAGATGCTGTGCGACTGAAGGAGTGCCCGCTTTCGGAGGAGATCAAACGACAGATCTTTTATATTCCGGTGGAACCCAAATTTCCGGATCAGGGCGAAACATTTGCCCAGGAACTCATCGCGTATGTTGCAAAAAATAAACGATAGCGCTGCTTACCTCTCGCGTTTTTTAGACGGAGAGAAATATGCCACCGCCATTATCCTGGGGACGGGATTGGGCGAACTGGGAAAGTCGATCGAGATTAAACAGGTAATCCCCTATGCCGCCATTCCGCATTTCCCCGTATCGACGGTACAGGGACATAAAGGGAATCTGTTGCTGGGCCGGTTTGGGGGCAAAAATGTGGTGGCTATGCAGGGACGTTTCCATTTTTACGAAGGGTACTCCATGCAGGAGGTGACCTTTCCCGTCCGGGTGCTGCATGCGCTGGGGATCCCGCGGCTTTTTGTCTCCAATGCCGCCGGAGGCGTCCATCCGGAGTACCAGGCCGGGGATCTGATGATCATACACGACCACATCAACCTCTTCCCGGAACACCCGCTGCGGGGCCCGAATATAGAAGAACTGGGCCCCCGGTTTCCCGGTATGACGGACGCTTACAGCCCGCAACTGATCCGGCTGGCGGAGGAGATCGGCCGGGAGTTGGGCATCCGGTTGCAGAAAGGGGTCTATGCCGGACTACAGGGGCCCTCTTTTGAAACCCCGGCGGAATACGGGTGGATCCGGGCGATCGGAGGGGATGCGGTGGGCATGTCCACGGTACCCGAGATCATTGTGGCAAGACATGCCGGCATGGAGTGTTTCGGCCTGTCGGTGATCACCAACAGCACTGCTGCGCCCGAAGAGATCAAAACCGATCACACGGAGGTGCAGAAGGTCGGGCGGACGGCCCAACCGCAGATGACCGCCCTTTTCCGGGAACTCATCGCCCGGATGAAGGAGTAGCTGCTGTGTTCCAATAGCGCTCCGCTTCTTCCAAAGCAGCCGGTTTGCCCAGGTCCATCCACATGCCTACAAAAGGATGACCTTGTATCCGGTGGTCCGGCGCTGCGGCTAAGTAAAAATCGATGACCGGGAAGCAGTCCGGCCACTCGTCCATCAACGGGAAAAGGGCCGGTGAAAAGAGGTGTACCCCGCCGAATGCGTAAGGGACACTGTTCTCTTTGATAAAGCAGGGAACAGCCGATCTGACCTCGCCGGTTTTCCGGTTTTCCCACCCCTGTAATTTCCCTTCTGCGTCAAATAACAGGTAGCGGGAGGTGTCCCGCTGGCTCGTCAGCAGCGAGGCGTCCGCACCGGAGCGGATGTGTGCTTCGTAAAAAAGCGCCGGATTGAGGTCCGTCAGGATATCGACGTTGTAAATCAGGAAAGGTTCTCTGCCGTCTAAGAGGGGGCGGGCTTTTTTGATGGCACCTCCCGTATCCAGCAGCAGCTCCCGTTCGTCCGAAATGTCGATCCGCAACCCGAAATTTCCGTTTATTGCCAGGAAATCAATGATCTGTTGCCCGAAGTGGTGTACATTGATGACCAAGTGGTCGAACTCAGCCGCTTTCAATCGCAAAATGACCTGCTCCAGCATCGGTTTTCCGCCAATCGGGACCAACGCTTTGGGACAGTTGTCCGTCAGCGGCCTCAGGCGGGAGCCCAATCCCGCTGCAAATATCATGGCTTTCATGTCTCTGTTTGTTCCCACTCTTTTTGTATTCCCAATTCCCGGTGGATTAAAACCACTCTGATCTCGTATTTCTGCCGCAGGTGTTCCGCCATTGACCGGGCGGAGTAGACGGAACGGTGCCGGCCGCCGGTACATCCGAAACAGAGCGTCAGGTTGGTAAAATCGCGTTCCAGATAGCGCTCCACCGATGCGTCCGCCAATTGGCGGGCCGGTTGCAGAAATGCCTGTATCTCTCCGTCGGACTCTAAAAAACGGATAACTGGCTCGTCCAAACCGGTTAAGTTCCTGTATGCCTCGTACCTTCCCGGATTGTGTATGGCCCGGCAATCGAACACAAACCCGCCTCCGTTGCCCGAATAGTCCTCCGGGATCCCTTTTTTGTAGGAAAAACTGTATACCGTAACTGTCAGTCCGGGCTGCGGGGGGAGTTTTCGAAATTTTTTCGATCCGACCAACGCCCGAAGCGCCTCCGCTAAGCAGGGATACTCGGGGAAGCCCGGCTCCAAGAGTTTCACCAACATCTCTACCGCATCCGGGATTGCCTGTACAAAGGCGCTCTTTTTCTCAAACAGGCCCCGGTAGCCATAAGCCCCCAGGAGTTGCAGGCAACGAAACAGGATAAAATGGCGGAGCCGCGCCCGGAAGCGGGCGGGATCGACGGGTCTGAACGGTTGCAATGCCTCTATGTATGCAGCCAGTAACTGCTCCCGTAATTGATCCGGATAAGCTGCCCGCGCCTGCCAGAGGAAGGAGGCAACATCGTAGTGGAGGGGGCCTCTCCGCCCTCCCTGAAAATCGATGAAGAAGGGCTCTCCGTCGCGGATCATGACATTCCGCGCCTGAAAATCCCGGTGCATAAAGGTATCGAAGGGCTCTTCCAGCAGGATATCCGCCATCTGTTCAAAATCATCTTCTAAGCGATCTTCCTGAAATTCGATCCCGCTGGCTTTCAGAAAGCAGTATTTGAAGTAGTTGAGGTCCCAGAGGACCGTCCGGCGGTCGAAAGCAGGCTGCGGATAGCCGAAACTGAAATCCATCCCTTCGGCCCCCCCGCATTGCAATACGGGAAGGGCGGTCATGGTTTTTTTGAGTAACAGCAACTCTTTTTCTCCGTAGTGTCCAGACGCCCGGCTCTCCGCAAGTGCATCGAATAGCAGGCAATCCCCCAGGTCTTCCTGCACGTAGTACATCCCGTCCCCGGACGCGGCATACACCTGCGGCACGGCGATCCCCTTTTTCCGGAAATGGTCCGACAGGTAGATGAAAGCCCTGTTTTCGTCCGCAGAGGTGCCCGCTACTCCGATCCGGCTGTAGTGCGCGCTCTTCATCCGGAAATAGCGCCGGTTGGAGCCCGCTGCCGACAACTCCGTCACCGTTTCCGCCTGTTCACCCGTATCCGAGCGGAACAACTCCCGAAGCTCTTGTTGCATGTTTTATTCTTTTATTCTACGGTATATCAGCGTAAAGATAGTCCTTAATCTAATATAACCAAGCCCGTTTCGGGATGAAAAAAAGCTGCCCGGATCGGACAGCTCTTTTTTGTATCAGTGGAAAGAATTTATTTCTTTCTGTTTTCCATGTGGGTTTTGTACCGGTTCATGAATTTGTCTACGCGTCCGGCGGTGTCTACCAATTTCACTTTGCCCGTATAGAACGGATGAGAGGTATTGGAAATTTCCAACTTTACCAACGGATACTCAACGCCTTCAACTTCAATGGTTTCTTTGGTGACAGCAGTGGATTTGGTCAGGGTGGTAATTCCGTTCGACATGTCTTTGAACGCTACCATTCTGTAATTTTCAGGATGTATGCCCTTTTTCATGATGTATGTAAATTTTAAGTTTCTCTGTTTATAATGGTTCGCAAAGATAAGTGATCCGGCAAATACTACCAAAAAAACAACGAAATATTTTCACACTCTCCTTTGGCACAGTAATTGCGCTATAGGCCGGGAATTGCACAATCATTGTCCAATAGGACAAAATGTCAGTTAAAAGATGTGCGGTTTGTAACAAAAATGTAGCATAAGGAGGTGTTATGAAGGATAGTATGGATTTAAAAGCCCTGTTGCTGAACAGTCTATCAGAGGATTCTGCTGATTTTTTACCAATACTTGGAGACGAGAAGGAATTGTTGAACGAGGATGCGAAACTGCCCGATACACTGCCAATTTTACCGCTCCGGAATACGGTGCTGTTTCCGGGAGTGATCATTCCGGTGAACATCGCCCGGGAGAAATCGCTGAAATTGATCCGGTATGCTTATAAGCAGAGCGCCTATATCGGGGTGATCGCCCAGAAGGATATCAATACGGAAAATCCGGGCCTGGATGACCTGTACCGCATCGGGACGGTGGCTTCGATCCTCAAGATCCTGGAGATGCCGGACGGTACGACGACGGCTATTATTCAAGGAAAGAAGCGGTTTCTCCTGGAAGATATCCTGTACGATGATCCGTACCATGTCGGGAAGGTCGTGCTTAAAAAGGAGGAAGTGATGCCGGAGGAGGATCCAGAATACGACGCTTTGGCCGATTCCCTGAAAGAGATCGCCGGAAAGATCGTAAAGTATTCGAGCCACCTTCCGAATGAATCCGGATTTGCTATCCGGAATATTGAAAGCATGCTTTTTCTGATCAATTTTATCTCTTCCAACACGGATGTGGAGTATCAGAGTAAGCAGGAGTTACTGGAGATCGACAGCCTGAAACAGCGGGCGGTGAAACTGTTGGAGCTCCTCAGCAAACAGTTGAGTTTGCTGGAGTTGAAAAACGACATTCAGAAAAAGGTCAAGAATGACATTGACAAGCAGCAACGGGAGTATTTCCTGCACCAGCAGATGAAAACCATTCAGGACGAACTGGGGGGAAATCCGGCGGATGAAGAGATTGCCGAGTTGGAGAGGAAGGCGGCCAAAAAGAGATGGAGCCCTTCTGTCAAAGAGATCTTCTACAAGGAGTTGGACAAACTCAGACGGCTGAACCCGGCCGCTCCGGATTATTCCGTGCAGTCGAATTATCTCCGGGAGATCATTGATCTGCCATGGAATCGTTATTCCAAAGACAACCTGGACCTGGCCCATGCCGAAGAGATTCTGGATGCCGACCACTACGGATTGGAAAAAGTAAAAGAACGGATATTGGAGTATTTGGCCGTGCTGAAACTGAAAGCCGACATGAAATCTCCCATTCTTTGCCTGTATGGCCCTCCGGGGGTGGGGAAAACGTCCCTTGGGAAATCGGTGGCGCGGGCCATCGGCCGGGAGTTTGTACGGATGTCTTTGGGAGGATTGCATGACGAGTCCGAAATCCGGGGACACCGAAAAACTTACATCGGCGCCATGCCGGGACGGATCATACAGGGTATTAAAAAAGCCGGCACCTCCAACCCGGTGTTTATGCTGGACGAGATCGACAAGGTTGGGAAGGATTTCCGGGGCGACCCGCAATCCGCTCTGTTGGAAGTATTGGATCCGGAACAAAATGCCGCCTTCCACGATAACTTTCTGGATATCGACTACGATCTGTCCAAAGTGATGTTTATCGCTACAGCCAACGATATCTCTACGATCGCTCCGCCGTTGCGCGACCGGATGGAGTTGATCGAGGTAAGCGGATATTTGTTGGAAGAGAAACGGGAAATCGCTAAGTGCCACTTAATTCCCAAACAGTTGGAAAATCACGGGCTCCATGCCAAACACATTGAGTTCCCGGACCATGTATTGGATAGTATCATCGAAAAATACACCCGGGAATCGGGGGTGCGGAGTTTGGACAAAACCATTGCCAAGATTATGCGGCTGGTGGCCCGGAAAGTCGCCATGGACAAAAAATTCCGGATTACCCTGAATGCGGAGAATCTCCGGGAGTATCTGGGTATGCCGCTCTTCTCGAGAGAGGAGTACCAGGGGAACGACCTGCCGGGTGTGGTGACAGGTTTGGCGTGGACGGCTGTCGGGGGAGAGATCCTCTACATCGAATCGAGTTACAGCAAAGGGAAAGGTACGTTGACGCTGACCGGAAATTTGGGAGATGTTATGAAGGAGTCGGCGACGCTGGCGTTGGAGTATATCAAGTCACACGCGACAAAGATCGGTATTGATGAGGCCCTGTTTGAAAACAACGACATCCATGTGCACGTCCCTGCCGGAGCTGTTCCCAAAGACGGTCCCTCTGCCGGTATCACTATGGTTACCTCTTTGGTCTCTTCCCTGACCGGCCGGAAGGTTAAGAGGGCTTTGGCCATGACAGGAGAGATTACGTTGCGAGGAAAAGTGCTTCCCGTGGGAGGGATCCGGGAAAAGATACTGGCCGCCAAGCGGGCCGGGATCCGGGAGATCATTCTGTGCAGCGAGAACCGGAAAGACATCGAGGAGATCCGGAAAGAGTACCTGGAAGGGTTGAAATTTCACTTTGTGGATACCATCGATGAGGTGTTGAAAATCGCTCTGTTATAGAGTTTGTTTAAGGTTTTCAGGAGCCGTTCTGTTCCAACCCGGACGTAATCTTCCGCACCAAGCGGTATTTGTTGAAGAATTCCCGGAGGATCACCCGAATCACCGTGTAAGAGGGAATGGCGAGGATCATTCCGGGAATTCCGGCCAAACTGCCGGCCAGTAAGATCACGAGAAAAATCTCTAATGGATGGGCGTATACACTGTTCCCGTATATCAGGGGCTGAAAGATGATGTTATCTATTAATTGGGTGATCAGCATGACTGCCAGTAAGAGCAGGCAGAGAGGCAACAAGTCTGTGTAAAAGGGCAGGTCGATGTTCAGGATGATCCCGACGGATACGCCGAAAACCATCCCGATGATCGGCCCGATGTAGGGGATCACATTCAGGATGCCTGTCGCCAGCCCGATCACGATGGCGTTGGAGAAGTGTAATCCCACCAGCCACAAGCCTGCTGTATTCAGGGCCATGACGCCCAGTACTTCCACCAAGATGCCTACAAAGTACCTTACCAACAGTTTTTCTATGGAGTTCAGGGCGTTCCGGCCGCTCTCTTCGTAACGGGCCGGCAGGATCGCCAGTACGATGTTGGTAAAAAGGTGGCTGTCTTTCAAAAAGAAAAAGGCGATAAAGGATATTGAGAACAGGGCGATAAAGATGCCGGTAACGGTATCGGCGATCGAACCAAAGATTGTTTGCACCTGGGAGATGCTGACCAGGGAGTTGAGGCTGCCGGCCAATGCTCCCTGTACGTTTTCGTGCATGTCGATCAAACCGTAACGTTTTGCCAGATCTCCCAGTTCCTCCAAGGGAGCGCTGAGTTTGGAAACGACGGTATCGATGCTGATGTTTCCCAACAGTTGGAATTCGTGGGTGACCAACGGAATGATGGTGCCGACAAAGAGCAGGAAGAAGATCCAGAGCGCCAGCAGGGTGATGCCTGCTTTCATTCCGGAAGGCAGGCTCCGGCCCCGGAAACGTACCCGCCCCAGCCGGTCGATCAACGGTTTGCCCAAGAACGAAAGGGCTGCAGCGATCAGTACGTAGGCGATCACCGAAGAGAAATACCAACAGAACAGAGCGACGGCCGTCAATCCGAGAAAACCCAACAGTATTTTACCGGTGTTGTTCATGTTTTAAAAATAGCTGGTGTTGTCCCAGCAGTGTGTGCAAAGCTCCTCTTTCGGCAAACCGATCGCTTCTATCAGGTCATCTAACCGTTGAAAACGGAGGCTGTCCAATTGCAGGTGCCGGCACATGGTACGCACCATCTCTGCATATTGTTTCGTATCGGGATCGGTATATGGTTTCAACAGTTCATCGGTCAGGTCGGAGGTGCCTTCCAAGTCCCGGATGACCCGGCGGGCAAAGAGGTCAAACGTGGAGCGCGAGGTCGAAAAATTCAGGAAATGACAGGGAAATACCAACGGCGGGCAGGCGATCCGGATATGCACTTCCTTGACACCACACTCTCTCAGTTTTACAACATTGTCTTTGAGTTGCGTCCCCCGGACAATGGAGTCGTCCAGAAAAACGATCCGGGCATCCCGGGTAAAGGCTTCGTTGGGGAGTAGTTTCATTTTGGCCACCAGGTCCCGCATGCTTTGGTTTTGCGGCATGAAACTACGCGGCCATGTCGGGGTGTATTTTACGAATGGCCGTTTGTACGGGATCTCTTTCCCGTGGGAATAACCGATGGCGTGGCCTACGCCGGAATCCGGAATACCCGCCACGAAATCCGCTGTCAGTTCATCCCGGGCCGCCATGGCGATTCCGCAACGGTAGCGGGCGCTCTCCACGTTGACCCCTTCATAATCGGCTGAGGGGTACCCGTAGTAGACCCATAAAAAGGAGCAGATCTGTTTCCGGCAACCGGGAGCGATCAGCGTGGTCACTCCGTCCCTGGAAATGCGAACCGCCTCTCCGGCTCCCAGGTCACGTACATAGGTGTAGCCCAGGTTTGTAAAAGAGGAGCTTTCGCTGGCAGCGACGTAACCGAATTCGTTTTTGCCGATGATGACGGGTGTCCGGCCCAATTTATCGCGAACAGCGTAAATGCAGTCGTCCGTCAGGATCAGAAAGGAGCAGGAACCCCGCACGGCATTGCGCACGTTTTCAATCCCCTCTTTGAAGGTTTCCCCTTTGTTGATGAGGATGCTAAGGATTTCTGTGGGATTGATGTCGGAACCGGACATCTCTGCAAAGTGGATCTTCTCTTTCAGCAACTTCTCCGTCAGCTCTTCGAGGTTGTCGATCCGCCCTACCGTCACCACGGCAAAGCGCCCCAGGTGGGAGGTGACCGTTATGGGCTGAGACTCCATGTCGCTGATCACCCCGATCCCCAACTGGGAACCTTGGAACCGATCCAATTCGGGTTCGAATTTGTTCCGGAAGTAGGCACTCTCGATGCTGTGGATGGAACGGACAAAGTCGGATCCGTTGTAAAATGCCATACCGGCCTTTTTTGTACCCAAATGGGAATGGTAATCTGTTCCATAAAAAACATCCCCTACACACTCGTTGCGGGATACACATCCGAAAAATCCGCTCATGTTGCTTGTTTTTAGTCCGGTACAAAAGTACGAAAAAACCCAAAAAAAGCACTATATTTGCATGTTATAACAAAGAGACAGAGTATGAATACATTACTGTTCATCGGAACGACGGAGATCATTTTTATCGCACTTATCATATTGCTGCTTTTCGGTGGAAGAAAAATTCCTGAATTGATGCGGGGATTGGGCAAGGGGGTTAAAAGCTTTAAGGACGGGGTGAACGGACTGGAGGAGGAGAAAAAGGAGCCGGAAGAGAAGAAGTAGTACCGCCGCATGAAGCAGAGCAAGGAGCAAAACGCCACTTTCTGGGATCATTTGGACGAACTCCGGAAGGTTATTTTTCGTATTGCCATTGCTGTTTGTATTTTGGGTTTTGTCGCTTTTTTGAATAAGGAGCTGTTGTTCGACCTGGTGTTTGCCCCGCACCGCTCCGATTTTATTACCTACCGCGTATTGTGCCGCCTTGGAGAGCGGTTGTCGCTTCCGGGGTTGTGCCCCGAAGCGTTTCAGGTGGAACTTATCAATACCCGCCTTGCTTCGCAATTCCTGACGCATCTGTCTGTTTCGGCCTTTGCCGGCCTGCTGGTTGCTTCGCCTTATGTTGTTTTTCAACTGTTCGGTTTTGTCCGGCCGGCCTTGTATGAGAACGAAAGGAGGTATTCGGGCCGGGTGGTTGTTTCTGCTTTTCTGCTCTTTTTCTGCGGGGTGTTGCTGAACTATTTCGTGATCTTCCCGCTTTCGTTCCGCTTTCTGGGAACGTATCAGGTAAACGCGGATGTGGTGAATATGATCGATCTTTCGTCTTATGTCTCCACGCTGACGATGCTTTCTTTGATGATGGGTTTGGTGTTCGAGATACCGGTCGTGGCCTTTTTTTTCGCCAAAATAGGGGTGCTTTCTCCCGAATTTCTGAAAAGACACCGGCGCCACGCTTGTATTTTCCTCCTGATCGTAGCGGCGTTGATCACTCCTACTGCCGATATTTTCACCTTGCTACTGGTGTCCCTCCCTATGTATCTTCTTTATGAACTCAGCATCTGTGTTGTTCGGAAAGCTGCCGGAAAAACGACCTCTGTTCGGGACACGGGAGAAAGTGAATAAATATTGCTTTATTTTTTCCGCCGTACGGGTGGTTTTGAAATTATTTGTATATTTGCAACTCCAAAATGACTCCGTAGCTCAGCTGGTAGAGCAACAGACTCTTAATCTGTGGGTCCTGGGTTCGATCCCCAGCGGGGTCACAAGGGATGCCGCGCTATCAAAGGCGCGGTATTTTTATTTACTTCCGAAAAGTGTTCCACTTGTACCTACTTTTAGCTATTTTTACCGTAAAATGTTGACGGCGGAAAATGGCTACCTTTAAAGCGGATATACAGGATAAAAGAGCAGATGGAACCTATGCCGTCCGGATTCGGGTAATTCATAACCGGACGGTCCGGAGGATACCAACAAATATATACGTAACAGACGAGGATCTTACGGTGAGT
Organism: Odoribacter sp. UBA944; assembly: GCA_002293375.1. Classification (GTDB taxonomy): domain Bacteria; phylum Bacteroidota; class Bacteroidia; order Bacteroidales; family Marinifilaceae; genus UBA944. Next base: position 34,974 of record DBDA01000031.1, on the reverse strand, counting down.
AAACGGATCCGAAACCAAACCGTACTTGACACAATAGAAGACATCTTACGGGAATGCCGGGCCTTCTGTACTGGATTGAACTTCGAACTAAACCAGATGTCCCCAGATGTGCTGGCAGAACGACTAAAGTGGCATCTCGAAGGGGGCGATCGTTTCAAACTGGACCTCTTCGGGTACACAAGAAAAAGGGTGAAGGGAATGCATCCCGGAACCGCCGGTGGGTACCTGAACATGCTAAACGCCCTTCGAAGGTATACCAGTAGAGAGGAGTTAGATATAGCCGAGATCACCTCTACTTTCCTCAGAGGTTTCGAGAAGTTCCTCGGAGAGGAGCCCTCGCAGAGAGGAGCGAACCGGAAACATGGAGATTCCCCCCGGGTTAATAAGGGAGGAAGAGCCGTGTCCCAGTACTTAGGCCTCATCCGAGCGATGCATAACCGTGCGAAGCTGGACTATAACGATGAAGAAGGCGGGATAGTTCGCATTCCGCAGACACCGTTCCGATATTACCGCATCCCGCCGCAACCGGCTACTCGGAAGAGGGCGCTCTCCGTAGATGTGGCGCAGGCTCTCGATGAAGCGAATGGCACGTCCGGCAGCTTTCTTGTCGAAGTGCCACCCACGGTCGAGGGCGACGGCAAGGTCGGAATAGTACCGCTCGACGGCCAGCTTCACAAGCTCGCACACCACCACCTTNNGCTCGGCGGGATGTAATTTATTGCTCATTCGTTTAAAGAGTTATCTTTGTGAAAAATTGCGTTATGGACACCGTAGATATTTTAACATTGGTATTGAGTGGCTTGGCCATTATAGGTACTATCTTTAGTCTTTTTATTGGGCATTCTTTATCTCAAAAAAGGGATTTTGAAAACAGAAAAAATGAAATTAGGATTCAATATCTCATCGATGCGTACCGGAAAATAGAGGATGCATCAAATAGAGAAGAACCCAATGACAAGAGGTTGCTACAATTGGAATCTGCAATCGCAGACATACAGTTATTTGGCTCAGAAAAGCAGGTCAGGCTTGCACTCAAAATAGCCGAGGATATGGCAAGAACTAAGAGTGCCGGCACTCTTGAACTATTGCAGGAATTCAGAGCCAGCCTTCGGGAAGAACTTGGTGTTCCACAAGTAGAGATTGGCAAGTGGAGTTTTCTGCGCATTAGGTTCAACACTAACGAATAAAGTGTCATAACTCTTCGAAGTCTGCAAATTCATCTTTCGGAGCGTCGTCGGTGAGCAAGCGGGCCACGCGACTGCGGCTGGCAGGTGTGAGTCCGAACTCAGCGGCGAGGGACTTGGCATTCGA
>DBDA01000031.1:31216-33624 GCA_002293375.1 Odoribacter sp. UBA944 | reverse complement strand
TCGGTCTTCTCCAACTCGCGCATTGTATCGTAGTAGAGAGCCATCTCACGGGCATAGGCCACCAACAGATCTAAACCGACCGATTCCAGAATCCCCTTGTGGACCAACTCGGCTGCTACCAACTCGAACACCCGCTTCGCCGTGCCTTTCAGTCCGCTCCTGGGCAGGACGATCACTTTATCCAACTCCGGCGCAGCGGGAGCCATCCGGCACGGCTGATCGGTGCCGCGCAGGGTCTTGACGATATTCGGGGTCTGTTTTCTGCCTTTTGACATAATGTGCAAAGATAGTTAATTCCTGTGGATCATTCTCCAAAATTCCTTTTTAGAATCTTCGAGTTCCATTTCTATTATACTCTTCGCCTAACTTTCCAGATGAGCTAAGTTGCGGAGAGTAAAAGTATTTTTACTATCTTTTCCAGTCAGGTAGCCGGCGAAATAGCCAGAACGCTTTCAGACCGTTTCGTAAAGGTATTGCAGGGACGCCAATGTCTGACCATCAACCGCAACGCCGATCAACTTCTATTTCCATCCAAATGAACAGCCTGATTTACCTTATTATACAAATGTTCAAATATCATTTTGTACGCAATGCAGTATGGGTCTTTATCTCTTATTTTTCCATGAAATAAAAATGATGTATTTGGGCATCCTTTGTTACATATCTGATACCATCTACAATCATTGCAGTCGTTCAGCACGGATTCATCCCAACATATCATGTCGCCCTTTTTTTCAAATACACTATCCCAAGATATGTTGTCTTTTATATTTGCTATTTTGTACTTCTCTATATCCGAAAATCTCCCGCAATTAAATAAATCCCCCACAGGATTCATTGCGATGAAGTTGTTGGAGCAATCTCCTGAGAAATTGCATAATTGAGGTTTGTCCGAACTAAAAAAGCTGTGAATTATTTCATTTAATGGGGCAATAATGTATTTTTCGCCATATTTAGAATCGAACCAATTATCAAAGCATTTTATTAGAGCATTTGCATACTCTTCAGGGGTGATGGACAATTCATCAAGAGCATTTGGAGATGGCATTATCGGATTTAACCTTGTAATAATTCCATTCTCAGAAAAGAATTTTAGAATATAATCAAGGTGATTTAGGTTTGTCCTTGAAACAACGGTAACAACTCCATTCAATAAATTGTGTTCTTTGAGGGCTTTGATCTTAGTAAAAGTATCATCAAATGAGCCTTTTCCCTCTTTAATTCTATTAATATCGTGTCGCTCTTTATCCCCATCTAAACTGGTACTAACTTTAATATTCTTCTCTTTCAGCCATGAAATCCATTCTCCATCAATTAGAGTACAATTTGATTGAAAAGTATTTACAATATTCTCTCTTTTGAAGTATTTCTCTTCTATTCTAAAGCATTCATCGTAGAAATATCTTCCAAGTAGTAATGGTTCTCCACCATGCCAAATAAAATAAATAGAATCATGTAATTTACTTAATGATATCTTTTTACATAACTCTTCAAATGTATCAAGAGTCATTTTGTTTTTTGGTATTTCAAAGGGAGTGATACAGTATCTACAGGAGCAGTTACATAACAATGTTGGTTTTAGAATTAATGTAATTTTTTTCATTTTTCAATTATCATTGTGATTTGTATGAAACTAACGCTTTCAAAAAAAGTATAGTTTCCTTCGGTAATCATTACAATATTTTTGAAAGACGTATCTTTAATAAAAATCCCACCTTAAAATATATTTAAGATAGGATTTTTATGGATATAAATATTTTGGCTCCTAACTGGGGGAGTTTCTATAACTAATCATAACAATTAACATTCCCAAATACGATTATTTACTTGGTCCTGTATCAGAATAAAGGTGATCTTGATAATTCCCATACGCCATTTCAGATGGTTTTTTTGAAATAACTTTTTTTAAAACATCTTTTAAGATAGGATTTCTTATAGCACTAAATTGATTTGCGCTGATTGGCAAAATAGGTGCCTTCATGAGAATAGTTGATGTTTTCATGCTGATATTATTTTAGCAAATAATTAAACGTCGTTATTTTGCACCTGATCCATTATCGGAACAAAGCTTGTATGTTTTCAAATTTAAGCACACCAATAGCGCTTAAATTTTTTACCTTGTGAAGGTAGTAAAATTTTTTATATTTTCCGGTTTTCACACCCTCTTTTTACTAAAAAGATCATAAAATCGCGATGTTCAAAAACCACCTGTTACTTGGCTAATTAGGGCAAGGTATAAGTCTGGTATGAGTCCCATCATTACAATAAACAGTTTCGAATGATTTCCGATTTAGCGCGAGGCAATTTCAAGATGATGAAGATTTGGCAGACGGAATAATATCCTTATCTTTGCCGCAGGTTGTTGCAATTACTCAAGCGCAATAGCCTGAATAAAAGGTCTTTGAAGT
>DBDA01000031.1:0-31025 GCA_002293375.1 Odoribacter sp. UBA944 | reverse complement strand
ATCACGAATGACCCCAGCGGGGTCACAGGAATGTATTGAAAAAGCACCCTATTTCACACAAATAGGGTGCTTTTTGCATGTTGCGATTTACGGGTAGATTATTCCTCTTTGATGTTGTGGTAGACGTTGGTGACGTCTTCGTCTTCTTCCAGCTTTTCCAATACTTTGTCTACGTCGGCCCGTTGTTCGGGGGTGAGTTCTTTGGTGTCGGTGGGGATGCGTTCGAATTCTCCGCTGACGATCTCGATGTGCTGTTCTTCCAGGTGTTTCTGGATCGCCCCGAATGCTTCGAAGGCGCCGTAGATGTGGATGAGGCCTTCGTCTTCGAAGATTTCGTCGGCACCGTAATCGATCATCTCCAATTCGAATTCGTCGAGGTCGAATCCTTCCGGTTTGTTGATCTTGAAGATGCATTTCCGGTCGAACAGGAAATCCAGGGAGCCGGAGGTGCCCAAGGAACCGCCGTATTTGGAGAAGGCATGGCGCACATTGGCTACTGTGCGGGTGTTGTTGTCTGTGGCCGTTTCGACTACAATGGCGATGCCGTGGGGTGCGTATCCTTCGTATACGATCTCTTTGTAGTCGGAGGTGTCTTTGGAGGTGGCCCGCTTGATGGCCCGTTCCACATTTTCCTTGGGCATATTCGCGGCCTTGGCGTTCTGGACCAGGATGCGGAGGCGAGTGTTGTTGTCGGGATCGGGACCGCCGGCTTTGACGGCGATGTCGATCTCTTTTCCTATTCTGGTAAAGGTCCGGGCCATGTTGCCCCATCTTTTCAATTTGCGCGCTTTGCGGTATTCGAACGCTCTTCCCATGTTTATAAGCAGTTATTTGATTGAATTGAGCGACAAAGTTATGCTTTTTGCCAAAAATCCGGTAAGTTCCTTGAAAAATATCGTACATTTACACATAATAAAATGAGAATGATGAGTCGTTTTGCACCGGTATTTCTGTGGCTTTTACTGCTTTCCGCCTGCTTGCGGGAAGCGCCCGGTGTTTTGAAACAGCGGGATGTGCCGGGAAGTGTTCCTTTGGTGCTTTTGTGGGATTCGGTGACGCTGGTGTTACCGGACTCGGTTCCGGGGTTTGGCAGAGTTGCGCCCGATACGGAAGTGGTGATTTCCGGAGACGGACGACTGTTGCGAGTAGGGTCGGCTCAAAAGGTGAATGCGGCAGAGTTGCCGGCTGACTTCCGGGGGACTCCTCCTCCGGCGCTTTTGTATGGGTTTTTTTTGCTGTTGCGGGCAGATGACAGGGTGCTGATCGGTTACCGGCGTACGGCTAACCGCGAGGTGGTTGTGGCTTTCAACGGGCAAGCGGGAGACCTGACCGTACAGACACTACTTCCGGAGTACCCGGAGAGGGGTGTTTTTTCCGCTCTGTCCGGCAGCCGTTTTAGTTTCGACCGTTCTTCCCTGCTCGTAGATATCCCGGGACACGGCATCGTTATTTTGTATAATTAGGGGTTGTTTTCGTGTCTTTGTAACTAATTGAACGACTTTGCGGTAGAATCTCTATAAACAACAGAAATCATGAAGACAGGAAATGACATTGTGCCACCGACGGAGAGAACGGAAGATCCGAACTATGTTCTAAGCAGGAGAAAAGAGTTGTTCAGACGGATCGAGAGGATCATTTTGCTGGTGGCGGTGGTGGTTGTGATTGTTGTGGGTTACACGTCGCACGGGCTTTTCTTAAATACTGGTGTCAATATACTTATTGTGGCGAACGGTTTCGGGATTTATATCGGGTATTTGCTTATTCTTAAACAGTTGAAGATACAGCACAGCCATGCGGATAAGATCTGTTCTATATTTAAGAAACGGTCCAGTTGTAATGATATTCTGGGATCGCCGGCGTCAAAATTTGCCGGGGTTATCAGTTGGAGTGAGGTGGGTTTGGGGTATTTTACCTCGAATATGCTGCTGCTCGTCTTGTTTCCGGCCCTTGTTCATTATCTGGCGCTGATCAATATCTGTGCGTTGCCTTATACTTTGTGGAGTGTATGGTACCAACGGTTTCGGGCACATATCTGGTGCCCGTTGTGTTTGATCGTTCAAACTCTTTTGTGGGCGATATTTATAACCGATCTCTCCTGCGGCCTGATCCGTTGGCCGGAGTTTGTGTTGAGCGATGTGCTGGTCGTCGGTTGTATTTATGCTATACCGTTCCTGTTGATCAGCTTGCTTATTCCTGATATTGAAACCAACGAAGGTAGCGAGTAAGGTTTAATTGTATCCTTTGTGCAACTGTCCGGAAAAATCTGCTATTTTTGACACAAGAAAATGACAGGTATCATGCAAACGTATATTTTTGAATTGGAGATGAAGGTGCGGGATTATGAGTGTGATCTTCAGGGGATTGTGAATAATGCCAATTACCAGCACTACATGGAGCATGCCCGGCATGAGTTTTTGGAGACGACCGGCGCCAATTTCGGGAAGCTGCACCAGGCCGGGTTGGATGCGGTGATCCGGCGCATTGAGATCGAGTACCTGCACTCTCTGACCAGCGGCGACCGTTTTGCGGTGCGGATCAATATCCGGCAGGAGGGGGCTAAATTGGTGTTCTTGCAGGATATTTACCGGTTGCCGGATAATCTGTTGTGTAGCAAGGGCAGGGCGGAGAATGTGTGTGTGCAGGACGGGAAATTGACCCGGGGGGAGGTTTTTGCGGAGCTGTTCGGCAAGTATCTGAAAAAGGCGGCTTTGCCGCTGGTTCTGCTTTTTCTTGGCTTGTCGGTGGCTGTTCCGGCGAGCGCCGGGAAGCGGGATAGTGTTTTCCAACAGCAGGAGGGGAAAGAGGAGAAGGAAGGGAAAAAGGGCAAGAAAGAGCAGCAGGAGAAAGTCCGGTTCGGGAAGGATGTTGTGGAGGATGAGAACGGAATTCTCCGAAACCCGGACGGAACGGTGGTCCATGAACGAGCGCCTAAGTTCTCCAAAGGCAATCCCAGTGTGTGGATCGGTCGAAATCTTCGGTATCCCCAACAGGCACACGAAAAGGGTATCAGCGGCAAAGTGGTAGTCAGATGTGTTATTGAAAGGGACGGGACGATCGGCGATGTGGAAATTGAGAGTTCTACGAATCCTGTCTTTAACGCAGAGGCTTTTCGGGTTATCCGAAGCATGCCGCGCTGGACTCCCGGTATACAACGGGGAAAGACGGTACGAGTCGGATATACCATACCTGTTATTTTTAAGATGCCCCCTCCCCCTCCTCCCAAAGACGGTACGCAGGGATTTCTTCGGTAGGCGGCTTGGCCGGAGGTCGATCGATTAGCAGAACGATGTGGCGATTTTTAAATGTACTTTCCCAAGCCTCATAAAGATAGCGATATTGTTCTTGATTTCGTTTGATGATCCTTATTTCCCCAACAGCCACTCAAAAACGTTTCGGTGGATGATCCCGTCCCTGCTTTGCGGGAAAGAATCGGTCGAGAGCAGAAACTTCGGATAGTTATCTGTCTTTCAAGTAAATAATCTCTTGGGGCATAAATTTTCGTTTTTATAGAATACAAGGTGCAGACAAGCGCTTACAATCTGAACCGTGATACTTTCACTCTAATATACAACGAACCTGTTCTTTCTTCAACAAACGTTGTAATTTTTTGTCGAAAAAAATCAATTTGCCTAAAGATGAGTTATTTATGAAACGTTCATGATAATAAATCTCAAGAGCAGAAACGATAAAATCTTCGTCACCGCGCTAAAATTTGGTAGCAATTACTGGTTAGTGTTCCGAACAAGCCGGGTTCTGTCCCGAAAACTATGCAACTTGAGTTGAAGTGAAAATCGTCAGTAGATCAACCCGAATGCCCACAAGGGGAGATCTTTCCAGCCCTTGTGTTCGATATCGTCCTTGACAACATAGGAGTTTGGGATATCCTTGATTTGCCGTCCGGTTTTGTTTTTGCCGCCTACCTCGAAAATGAAGTCTCCGACCCGGAAGTCACCGCCGACAGATGACGAGGTGACGGGCTGCAATTGCGCGAGCAGTGAAAGAAATACCGTCTCGCGGAGATTGCCCACATCGGGAATGGAATCCGAAATGGCGTATGCAAGGTTAGTATTGTTCAAATAAACTTTATCGACTTTACCCAGCGAGGCGATGCCGTGGGTGTCGTCCCGCAGGAGATTGATAAGCCCTGCCTTTTCGAGATAGACCATGAGGTCGGCCACTGTGTTGCGGTTGATGTCGAGGTCTCGCGCCAGCTTTGAATAATTCGGCTTAAAAGGTACGCTCTGGGCAATGATGTAAAGCAGTTTTTTGAGCTTTTGCGCCGTGGATACATTCATCTCCGCGAATGCAGGAATGTCGTTTTCGACAACCTGATTGATAACGGTCTTGAGGCGCAGATAATAGCCATCCTCCCGAAAATAGGGGTAATACCCCTCACGGAGGTACTCCTTAAACAGCGCTATGGGGCGATGTTCCTTGTATGGGAATTCTATCCGGCCGGCGATGATCTGCTCTATTGAATGAACGGGCAGGACGATGCCCTTGCCGATGATCAGAAACTCGCGGAACGAAAGTCCCGGCAAGCGGTACTCCAATTTGCGGCGGCTCAGATCCGCGCCGCCTTTTTCCAGATCGAGTATGGATGAACCGGTATAGCCGATCCGCAGGCCGGACCAGGTGTCATAGATGTTCTTTATCTCGGTCGACCAGTTCCTGTATTTGTGGATCTCGTCGATGTAGAGAGCCTTGCCGCCCTCCTGATAGAACTTTGCGGCCAGTTCCACGAGCGTGTGCGTCGAGAAATAAATATCGTCCGCAGCTATGTAGAGTGTGGTGTTGATATCCTCGTGCAGTTTGATATGCTGCAATACCAGTGTCGATTTGCCGACACCTCTCGCGCCGAGGATGGCAACAAGGCGGCTGCCCCACGAGATCTCATTGTGCAGGTAGCGTACATAGCCGGTCGGGGTCTCCTCCAACCGCATTTTGAAAGTTCTGATCAAGGCATCCATGTCAAATATGCTTTATGCATCCGGCATAAAAATAGATAAATTGCATGACATAGCAAGCAGTTTTTGGTAAAAATGCAATTTTCAACCGGCAATTTTCACTTCACGTTCGAAAAAAATAGGGATAACGAGCATTAGCGAACGGAAAGAAATTGGCTTTTACTACGCAAACGGACGCAAAGTAACGCAAACGGCGCCGGTTTTTGAAAATGGGGTGAAACTGCGTGTATGTTTGTTTCCGGAATCAGGTCCATGCTTTGTAGCGGCCGTACAGAGCCGGCACCGGATCCGAATGAAACAAATTAATCACTTTAAAACTTTACCTTATGAAAGCGAAAACGCATGAATTGTTTGAAAACTTCTCCGGAAGCACCGGAGGCATTACGACAACGCACACTGCCGGACACCTGCTGGTGCGCAAGAGAGTGAGACCGAACGATGCAAATACGGAGGCGCAAAAAGCGATCCGGAAGCAGTTTTCTATCTACACCCGGAAATGGGCGAAGCTGCCCCTTGAGCAGCGACGCAAGTGGAACGACCAGGCGAGCCAGGTGGCCGCGGAGAAGTCCTATTTCGGGATATTCGGCAAGGTCAGCGGGTTTAATCTCTACGTGAAGTGTAACATGAACCTTGAGTTGATCGATGCACCCAATGAGTTGACGGAACCTGCCCGGAGTTTGCCCCAACCCCCTCCGTTTATTGAGCTGTTCGAGGTAACGAGTTCCGGCATTGTGGTGGAGCTGGCGGAGAGCGTGCACGCCGGAGATACCCTGGTGGTACGCGCCGCTCCCCTGAAGTCCGGGCTGAGCGACAATACGAACGGGTTGCGCCAGATTGCGACTGTTGCCGGCGGGCAAGCCATGGCGGATGTTACGGAGGCGTATAAGGCGGTGTTCGGGGATCCGGTTGACGGTGAGCAGATCCAGGTGCAGATCTACGCTATTAACAAGCTGAGCGGGTATGCTTCCGCTCGGCGGGAGGCGGTGTCGAATGTGATTGTTGTTGAGTTGTAAAAGGAAGGGAGGAAACATGTGTAAATGGAAATCGACTCTGTTGGAGATTGTTTGTCTGATTTTTACCGTTGGTATGAGCCTTTTGAAAAAGGGGAGGAAGCGACGGGAAGAGGAGGCGGATAGGTAAAACGGGGGTACAGCGGGGCAAAATGCTCCGCTGTATTTGTTTTCAATGTAAAGAAAATCGGGCGTTTGCTCCGGATTTTTAGGTTTTCGTTTGGAAATCCGGATGTTTTGTTTGTATATTTGCGGCTCAAGTAAACAGCCATGAGAAATTTATCTTTGAATGTTATCTGTATTCTGATTCCGGCAGTCATTAGAAACTGCGGGAGAAAGGGGTATGGATCAGAGGTATAGCAATACATTACATAGATTACGATACGGGCCTTTCTCCAAACGGGAAAGGCCTTTTTTATTTGGACGATAGCACTGCACAACAAGCCGCAAAATGAGAAACAGATTACGAAGCTCCGTGACTATGGAGGGCCGGCGGATGGCCGGGGCCAGAAGCCTTTGGAGGGCCAACGGAATGAAGGAAGAGCAGTTCGGTATGCCGGTGATCGGTATTGCCAATTCGTTTACCCAATTGGTGCCGGGGCATGTCCACCTGCACGCGATTGGGCAGTATGTGAAACAGGTGATCGAGAAGCGGGGCTGTTTTGCCGCCGAATTCAATACGATCGCCATTGATGACGGCATCGCTATGGGGCACGAGGGTATGTTGTACTCCCTGCCCTCGCGGGAGATCATTGCGGACAGTATTGAGTACATGGCCAACGCCCACCGGGTGGATGCTTTGGTGTGCATCAGCAATTGCGACAAGGTTACTCCCGGTATGCTGATGGCGGCCATGCGGCTGAATATTCCCACGATCTTTGTTTCCGGTGGCCCCATGGAGGCGGGTGTGTACAAGGGGGAGCACATCGACCTTGTGGATGTTATGGTGATGGGGGCCGACGAAACGGTCGGTGAGGAGACGCTGCGGGAGGTGGAGAGGGTTGCCTGCCCCGGGTGCGGTTGCTGCTCCGGTATGTTTACGGCAAACTCCATGAACTGCCTGAATGAAGCGTTGGGATTGGCGTTGGCCGGGAACGGCACGATCCCCGCCACCCACAAGAACCGGAAACGGTTGTTTGAGAAGGCCGCTTCCCTGATCGTGCAGATGGCCGGGGCGTATTATTTTGAGGGGGATGAGTCGGTGCTGCCGCGCTCCATCGCCACGAAAGCCGCTTTTGAAAACGCCTTGTTGCTGGACATGGCGATGGGAGGTTCTACCAACACGGTGTTGCACCTGCTGGCCGTTGCCCGGGAGGCCGGCGTCGACGTGACGATGGCGGATATCGACCGCCTGTCGCGAAGAGCGCCCGTTCTGTGTAAAGTAGCTCCCAACGGCGCTTACCACATACAGGATGTGAACCGGGCGGGCGGGGTGATGGGTATTTTGGATGAATTGGAGCGGGCGGGGTTGCTGGATTCCTCTGTCAAGCGGGTGGGGCACGCATCTTTGGCCGCCTGCCTGAGGCGGTACGGCCGGAACAGCCCGGAGTTTACCGAAAAGGCCCGCAAGTATTACCTGAGTGCGCCCGGAGAGGTGTTCAGTACCGAGTTGGGCAGCCAGGGGAATTATTACGAAAAGATGGAGTGTGACCGGAAAAACGGGTGCATCCGGGAGGCGGCACACGCGTATTTTCAGGACGGCGGATTGGCCGTGCTGAAAGGGAATTTGGCACCGGACGGATGCATTGTTAAAACGGCGGGCGTGGACCCGTCGCTGCTCCGGTTCCGGGGGAGCGCCCGGGTTTTTGAATCGCAGGAGGAGGCGGTGGAGGGGATCCTGACAGGCAGGGTACAGCCCGGCGATGTGGTGGTAATCCGCTACGAAGGCCCCCGGGGCGGCCCCGGTATGCAGGAGATGCTCTACCCTACCTCCTACCTCAAGTCCAAACAGTTGGACAAGGCCTGCGCCCTCATCACCGACGGCCGTTTCTCCGGAGGTTCCTCCGGCCTCTCGGTCGGGCACATCTCCCCGGAAGCTGCCGCCGGAGGTGTTCTTGCGGTTGTCCGGGACGGGGATCCGATCGAGATAGATATCCCGGAACGGAGCATCCGGGTGGATGTTTCCGGCGAGGAGTTGCAGAGGCGGATGGAGGCGGTGGAGGCCTTTCGCCCGGCGAAACGGGAACGCGCCGTTTCCAAAGCGTTGCAGATGTACGCCCGGTTTGTCAGCTCTGCGGATAAGGGGGCGGTACGTGAATGGGATAAAACAGTATAGATCATGGAGAATACACCTGTTATCAGCGGCTCCGAAGCCGTTATCCGCTCTCTGTTGGCGGAGGGGACTGAGACCGTTTTCGGTTACCCCGGAGGCACGATTATGCCGGTATATGACGCTTTGTACGGATACCGGGAGCAACTCAACCACATTCTGGTCCGACACGAACAGGGCGCTGTGCATGCAGCCGAAGGGTATGCCCGTGTCAGCGGCAAGACGGGCGTGTGCCTGGTCACCTCCGGTCCGGGTTCCACCAATACCGTGACCGGTTTGGCGGACGCCCTGTTGGATTCTACGCCGCTGGTGGTGGTCAGCGGACAGGTCGGCTCCGCCCTGCTCGGAACAGATGCTTTTCAGGAGACTAATTTTATCGGGATCACGCAGGCGGTGACCAAATGGAACTGCCAGGTGAAGCGGGCGGCCGATATTCCGGCGGCTATTGCCCGGGCTTTTTACATTGCCCGGAGCGGCAGGCCGGGGCCGGTGGTGGTGGACATCACTAAGGATGCGCAGCAGGAGAGAGCCCCTTTCCGCTATGAAAAGGTGACGCAGATCCGGAGTTATACTCCCTGCCCCAAGCCCGACCGTGACCAATTGGCCGAGGCCGCCCGGCTGATCGACCAAGCCCGCAGGCCGTTGCTGCTGGTAGGGCAAGGGATCCTGACGGGCGGGGCCGAGGAGGAGTTGGCCGCTTTTATGGAGAAGAGCGGTATTCCGGCGGCGTGCACGCTGTTGGGGCTCTCCGCCCTGCCCACCGACCACCCGCACTATGTCGGGATGCTGGGGATGCACGGAAATTACGCCCCGAACATTAAAAACCGGGAGTGTGACCTGTTGATTGCCGCCGGGATGCGGTTTGACGACCGGGTCACCGGGAATCCCAAGCAGTTCGGGGCGAATGCCAAGATCATCCATTTGGAGATTGATCCCTCCGAGGTCAATAAGATTGTCCGGGCGGATGTCCCGGTTATCGGGGATGTCCGGGAGACCTTGCCGCTTTTGACGGAGTTGATCGGCCGCAGGGAGCACGAGGCGTGGATAGAGGAGTTCCGCGCCTGTTATGACACGGAGTACCGGAAAGTCATCGAGTCCGAATTGTTTCCCTCTACCTCCGCTATCCGTATGGGCGAAGTGGTGTACCGGGCCGCCCTGGCGTTTGATGCGGAGGCTGTTATTGTCACCGACGTCGGGCAGCAGCAGATGATCGCCGCCCGCTACTCCCGCTTTAGGAAGAGCCGGAGCTTGATTACATCCGGCGGGTTGGGAACGATGGGGTTCGGCCTGCCTGCCGCTATCGGGGCGAAGATCGGCGCGCCCGAGCGGGAGGTGTGCCTCTTTGCCGGGGACGGCGGTTTCCAGATGAATATTCAGGAGTTGTGCACTATTATGCAGACCGGGGCGGCGGTGAAGATGGTTGTCCTGAACAACGGTTTTCTGGGGATGGTGCGGCAGTGGCAGGAGCTGTTTTTTGACCGGAGGTACTCTTTTACGGAGATGCAAAATCCGGACTTCGGGCTGCTGGCCCAGGCCAATGGTATCCCCTACCGCCGTGTGGAGCAACGGGAGGAGTTGGAGGAGGCGGTGAAGCAACTGGCGGAGAGCAAAACGGCTTTTTTGCTGGAGGTGAAGGTGGAACAGGAGGGCAATGTGTTCCCGATGGTGCCCGCAGGGGCCGCCGTTTCGGAGATCAGGTGGGCATAGGCGGATTGGAAAAAAAGTTATTTACGTTATTGACATGGAGCAAGAGTATATTATCACGATCTTTTCGGAGAACAGCAAAGGGCTGTTGAACCAGGTTACTACTGTGTTTATTTACCGGGACATTAATATTGAAAGCATTACGGCTTCGGAGTCTTCCGTCGGCGGGATCCACCAGTATACGATTGTGGTGCGGAGCGAACGGGAGAAGGTGGAGAAGGCCGCCCGCCAGATCGAGAAGAAGATCGATGTGCTGAAAGTGTATGTTTTTACACCGGAGGAGGTGGTGCAACAGGAGATTGCCCTGTATAAAGTGGCCCACAACAAAGATGTTGAGAAGTTGGTGCGGGAACAGCATGTGCGGATACTGGAGGTGGAAGACGACTGCATCGTCCTGGAAAAGACCGGTTATACGAATGAAACGCAAGCGCTTTTTGAGCTGTTGAAGCCTTACGGGGTTTTTCAGTTTGTCCGTTCGGGTACGGTGGCGGTGAGCCGGTACAACAAAGAGTTGTTGGAAGAGTATATTTAAGAGTCTGTTTAAAAATCATAAAAACGAATCAGTATGGCAAAGATCAATTTCGGAGGGACGGAGGAGAATGTGGTGACCCGGGAGGAGTTCCCGTTGGCCCAGGCATTGGAGACTTTAAAAGAGGAGACTATCGCCGTGATCGGCTACGGGGTGCAAGGCCCCGGACAGTCCCTGAACCTGAAAGACAACGGTTTCCGGGTGATTGTGGGGCAGCGCAAGAATAGCAAAAGCTGGGACAAGGCGGTGGCGGACGGCTGGGTGCCGGGCAAAGACCTGTTTGAGATTGAGGAGGCGGCCCAACGCGGCACTATTGTGCAATTTTTGCTGTCGGACGCCGGGCAGATCGCGGCGTGGCCCGTTGTTAAGAAACACCTGACCCCGGGGAAGGCACTTTATTTTTCGCACGGGTTCGGCATTACGTACAAAGAGCGGACGGGGATTGTGCCGCCTGCGGATGTGGATGTGATCCTGATTGCGCCGAAGGGTTCCGGGACCAGCTTGCGGCGGATGTTCCTGCAGGGGCGCGGCCTGAATTCCAGTTACGCTGTGTTTCAGGATGCGACGGGAAGGGCCCGGGAACGGGTGGTGGCGTTGGGGATCGGGGTCGGCTCCGGTTATCTGTTTGAAACGACGTTTAAAAAGGAGGTGTACTCGGACCTGACGGGGGAGCGAGGCACCCTGATGGGGGCGATACAGGGCATTTTTGCCGCCCAGTACGAGACCCTGCGGGCCAACGGGCACTCCCCTTCGGAAGCCTTTAACGAGACGGTGGAGGAGCTGACCCAGAGCCTGATGCCGTTGGTTTCCGAAAACGGCATGGACTGGATGTACGCCAACTGCTCCACGACGGCGCAACGGGGGGCGCTGGACTGGTGGATGAAATTCCGGGATGCTACCCGCCCTGTGTTCCAGGAACTTTATCGGGAGGTGGCGAACGGCAACGAAGCGCAGCGTTCTATTGACGCCAACAGCCGTCCGGATTACCGGGAGAAGTTGGAGGAGGAGCTGGAGGAGATGCGCCGTTCGGAACTGTGGCAGGCGGGGGCGGCGGTCCGGAAATTGCGTCCGGAAAACAACTGAATGTTCCCAAGATTGTTTACCTTTGGAAGGTTGAAATTACCATCTTATGGCAACAACTCGCTCGACCTCAAAACCTAAATCCTCCACGTGGGGCAACAAATGGACAATTGAAAAGTTGGACGCGTTCAAAAAGTATGTGAATGCGTATCTGACAATCATGGAGACAAACAAAAAGAAATACGGATGGAAAACACTGTATTTTGACGGCTTTGCGGGAAGCGGGGATTTAAATAAGCGGGGAAACGATAATACTGAAACTGACAGCACAGTTTCGTTCTTAAATCTGGATATAGAGGAGACGGGAACACAAGTGTACAAAGGTGCTGCCGAGCGGGTGCTTAATCTCACACACAAATTCGACTATTATTATTTTGTCGATTTGAACAAAGAGTCTCTCGACCGGCTGGAAGAAAAGTTGAGGACCTTTGATATGGGGCCGAAACTCCAATTCAGGCCTGGTGATGCAAATGTGTGGATTAAGGAGTTGGCAGCAGCTCTCAAGAAGGACACAAAATTGAAGGCACTTGTATTGCTCGATCCGTTTGGGATGCAGATCAATTGGGAGAGCATCGAACTTCTGAAAGATACAGCATCCGATGTGTGGATTTTAGTTCCTTCCGGAGTTATTATTAATCGGTTATTGGATAAGAAGGCGGGGCTTCCGTATATCAACAAACTCTGTTCATTCTTCGGTATGACGGAAGAGGAGATCAGGAAAGAATTTTACGACAAAAAAGTTAACCCTACTCTCTTCGGGGAAGAAACGATAACTGAAAAGAAATCGGATCCGATTAAGCTGATTACAGACTTGTACATTAAGAGGCTAACCGGTATTTGGAAACACGTTACACCAAAGCCTCTCGTAATGAAAAACACAAAGAATGTTCCCATTTTCCACTTTGTGTTTGCTTCGAATAAGCCGGCTGGTTTGAAAATTGCGAAAGACATCATCGGGAAAGATTAATTATGAAAACAACAAAAATAGAGTGGACGGACAAGACGTGGAATCCCGTAACCGGCTGTTCTAAGATCTCCGCCGGTTGCGCAAATTGTTACGCTGAGGTTATGGCCCGTCGGCTCCAAGCTATGGGGCAGGAAAAATACAAAAATGGATTCGGGGTTACGTTGCATTATAATGTCCTCTGCGAGCCGCTCCACTGGAAAAAGCCCCATACCATTTTCGTTTGTTCCATGAGCGACCTGTTCCATGACAGCGTTCCGTTTTCATTCGTGGATGAGGTTATGAACGTTATCGAATCCACACCCCGGCATAACTATCAAATACTCACGAAACGTGCCGAGCGGATGGAGCAGTATTTTGAGTCGAGGCGTGTACCTACAAATGCGTGGCTTGGAGTGACTGTGGATGTGAGAAATTCAAAAAGCCGCATCGATCACCTGCGCAACCTCGATGCCACCATTAAATTTCTTTCGTGCGAGCCTCTGTTGGAGGATTTGGGCGAGATGAATTTGCATGGAATAGACTGGGCTATCGTAGGCGGCGAGAGTGGTTTGAAAGCTCGCCCAATGAAAGAAGAGTGGGTGCTGTCGATAATGCGTCAGGTCGAAGAACAGAATTTGCTATTCTTTTTCAAACAATGGGGAACTTGGGGAAGCGACGGAATCAAGCGCAACAAGAAACTTAACGGCAAAAGATTAAACGGGCAAATCTATCAATCGATGCCGAGCATCGATGTTTCTTTAAATTTGGGCATCAATGAAATTAGATAAAACAGTCCGTACATATGGAAGATAAGTTATTCATTTACAATACCCTGACGCGCCGCAAGGAGGAGTTCCAGGCGCTTAACCCGCCTTTTGCGGGGTTGTATGTCTGCGGCCCGACGGTGTACGGGGACGCCCACCTGGGACACGCCCGCCCCGCCGTTACGTTTGATGTGCTGTTCCGCTACCTGACCTGGTTGGGGTACCGGGTGCGGTATGTCCGGAACATCACCGATGTGGGGCACCTAACCAATGACAGCGACGACGGCGAGGACAAGATCGCCAAAAAGGCTCAATTGGAGCGGTTGGAACCGATGGAGTTGGTGCAGCTTTACTCCAACCGGTTTCACAAAAACATGGAGCAGCTCAATACGCTTTCTCCGAGCATTGAACCGTTGGCTTCCGGGCATATTATTGAACAGCAGGCGTTGGTGAAGAGGATTTTGGACAACGGGTTTGCTTACGAGAGCAACGGAAGCATTTATTTTGATGTGGAGGCGTACAACCGGGTGCACGAATACGGGAAACTTTCCGGGCGGAAGGTTGAAGAGTTGTTTGCCAATACCCGCCGGCTGGACGGGCAGGAGGAGAAACGGAACCCGTTTGATTTCGCCCTCTGGAAAAAAGCCTCCCCGGAACACATTATGCGGTGGCCGTCGCCCTGGGGAGAGGGGTTTCCCGGCTGGCACTTAGAGTGCTCCTGCATGAGCCAGAAGTATTTGGGGGATACCTTTGATATACACGGAGGCGGGCTGGACCTGCAGTTCCCGCACCACGAATGTGAAATTGCGCAGAGTACGGCCGCTTACGGGCACGAAGCGGTCCGGTACTGGATGCACAACAATATGATCACGATCAACGGCCAGAAGATGGGGAAGTCGTTGGGGAATTTCATCACGCTCGATCAGTTGTTTTCCGGCGAAAACGACGTACTGGAGCAGGCGTACTCCCCCATGACCGTGCGTTTTTTTATCCTGCAGGCGCACTACCGCAGCCCGCTTGATTTCTCGAACGAAGCCCTGAAAGCGGCCGAAAAGGGGTATGAGCGGCTGATGAACGCCGTGGGGGCATTGGAGCAGTTGAAACCCGGGAATCAAAATACGGTGGATACGGAGGCCCTTGCCGCCCGGTGCAGCGAGGCGATGAACGACGACCTGAATACTCCGATCCTGATCTCCCAACTCTTTGAAGGGGTCCGGATCATCAACTCGATTGCCGCGGGGAGCGAACAGATCGACGCAGAACACCTGGAAGCGCTGAAGACCCTCTTTCGCAGTTTTGTATTTGATATTTTGGGATTGGCCGAAGCCGGAGAGGCTGCCGGGAAAGAGCGGGAAGCCCTCGGAAAGGTGTTGGACATGGTGATGGCCATCCGTTCCGAAGCTAAGCGCAACAAGGAGTGGGCCGTATCGGACCGGATCCGGGACGAACTGAAAAACGCCGGCATTGCCGTAAAAGATACCAAAGAGGGGTATGAGTGGGAGATTGAATAGAAGCGGCGGCCTGTTGACTTGCCTGTTGGTTTGGTGGCTGCCTTTGTTGCCGGTTGCCTGCGGGAACGGCAAACCGAAGCAGGCGGCCAACAGCGCTTTGCCCGTTGAGAGTCCCAAGCAGGTGAAGCCGGTCCGGATCACGGCGCCCGAAAGGAGTGCCCGGGCGGTGTGGCACGGGCCGCTGGAGGTGGCTTTTGAAAACAGTGGGGGGACGCCGATGGATTCCGCCCGGGTTTACCTGAACGGGGCGTTGCTCCACACAATGGGCAAGGAGGTGAAGCGCTGCACGGTGACTGTGCCGGAAACAAAGATCGGGAGCGGGGCCCTCCGGATCGAGATGTTCTACCCCGGGAGGCAACCGTCTGTTGTTTCGCAACCGGTGATGGTGGTGCCGGACAAAGCTCCTGTCCGGTACGGGTACGAGGTTGTCAATAAGTTTCCGCACGATCCGAAAGCGTATACCCAGGGGTTGTTCTACTTGGACGGTTTTCTGTACGAGGGTACCGGACAGTACGGAGCGTCCGGCATCCGCAAAACGGAGCTGCGGAGCGGTAAAGTGCTCAACAGCCTCAGCATCGATCCGAAACTGTTCGGGGAGGGGATTGCGGCGTTGCACGGCAAGATCTATCAGTTGACCTGGACCTCCGGAAAGGGGTTTGTGTATGACCTGAATACTTTTTCGCCGGAGGCGACTTTTACTTACCAGACGCAGGGATGGGGGTTGGCGACGTATAACGACGGCTTGCTCCTGAGCGATGGTTCCCACCGGCTGTATCGCATCAATCCCGCCGGTTTCGGGGTGACCGGGACAACGGAGGTCTGCGACCACAACGGCCCGGTGGCCAATTTGAATGAATTGGAGGTGATTGAGGGTTTGGTTTGGGCCAATGTCTGGATGAGCGACCGGATTGTGCTGATCGATCCGGAGAGCGGGGTGGTGAAAGCGGACCTGGACCTGAGCGGTATCCTGACCGCTGCCGAGCGTCGCCGATTGGATGATAGCGACGATGTGTTGAACGGCATTGCCTGGAACCCGGAGACGGGAACGGTTTTCGTTACCGGGAAACGGTGGCCTTATTTGTTTGAGATCAAAGTAAATACCCGCTGAAATGGCTGATGTGAAGATTGAACCTTCGTGGAAGGAGTTGTTGAAGGAGGAGTTTGAAAAACCTTATTTTTCCGAACTGATCGCTTTTGTGCGGAGCGAGTACGCTTTCCGTCCGGTATTTCCTCCGGGGAAGCGGATCTTTAACGCTTTTGACCGCTGCCCGGTGGAGAAAACCAAAGTGGTGATTCTGGGGCAGGATCCTTATCACGGCCCCGGACAGGCCCACGGGCTCTGTTTTTCGGTCCCGGAGGGGGTGCCGCAACCCCCTTCGCTGCAAAATATCTTTAAGGAGATCGAGTCTGATCTGGGGCTTCCGGTCCCTGTTTCGGGTAATTTGGAGCGGTGGGCGGAGCAGGGGGTGCTTTTGCTGAACGCTACGTTGACGGTGCGGGCGCATCAGGCGGGTTCGCATCAGGACAAAGGGTGGGAGACGTTTACCAATGCGGTGATCCGGGAGTTGACGGCCCGGAAAAGTAATCTGGTTTTTTTGTTGTGGGGTTCGTATGCGCAACGGAAAGGCGCTTATATTGATACGCAGCGGAATTTGGTGTTGAAGTGTGTGCATCCCTCTCCCCTCTCTGCCAACCGGGGCGGGTGGTTCGGCAACCGTCAGTTTAGCCGCGCCAATCAGTACCTGCGCGAGCACGGTTTGGAGGAGATCCGGTGGTAAAGCAGCCTATTCGCCAAATGCCTTCCTGACGGAAAGCGGGAATGGTTTGCCGTTTGGCCGCATTGGTTGTTGCGGAGGCGTTTAAAGCGTTTTGCTTAATGTAGTCCGAGAGTTTTACAATTTCGCTGCCCCGTAAATAGGCAAGCCGCTTGTGGAATGATTCGGAGAGTGCCAAGTAGAGGTAATCGGAAAATTTATCCGGCTTGTGCTTGTCGCGCCATTCGTCAAAGATCGGGTAGTATTCTTCTCTTTTTCCCTTGTTCCGGATAATCACGGGCGGATAGCCCAAGGCGGCTAATTGCAGGTTGATGATCAGGCGCCCCATTCGTCCGTTGCCGTCGCAAAAGGGGTGTATGGTTTCAAATTGTAAATGAAACTCGGCGATCTTTTCCAAAAAATAGTTATCGTTACTGTTGTATTGGTGTATACTGTCTTCGAGCATGGATTTTACCCATTCAGGCGCAGGCGCAATGTGCCAACCTACGCGCACGTATTCGCCGGAGCGACGGATACGCCCAGCATAATCGTCGTTTATACCGCCGAGCAGCATTTGGTGCAAGAGTTCAAAGTTTTCGACCGAAAGTTCGTAGTTCGGGCGTGTCCAAAGATATTTTATTACACGCGCCAGGTTGGTGGCCTCGTATGTTTCGCGCAACGAAACATCGCGCATCAATGCCTGTGCCAACAGGATTTTTTCGGTTTCCTTGAGCGTAAGCGTGGAGTTTTCAATGGCATTGGAGTTATAGACCATTTCGGGCAGTTCCGATTCGGCTATCATTTTCAGTAAATCGTCGTGTGAAGCGCGCAGTTGTTCGTACTCCAATTTCAATTTGCCCAGGTTCTCTTTTTTGGTTTGCGTAAGCATAAGAGTCTGTTTAAAAATACAGGTATTGTCCGGCAGCAAAGTTAGGAAATAATCTTTATTTTTCCGTGAATAAATGTGTGTTTTTGATTTTAATTCACTGAAATAGTTTAAATATCCGTGAATGAATAGGTGTTTTTGGCTTTAATTCACGATTTTTTCTATTGTGTACGAAGGGGAAAAGATGTGCGGCTTTCCGGAGTTATTTTGTATTTTTGAGGGATTTTACAGGTTCATTACAGTGCGAAAACAATCTATTTACAACAAAAATAACGATTATGGTTCATTACAAAGATCTGGGATTAGTGAACAGCCGGGAGCTGTTTAAAAAGGCGATGGCCGGCAAGTACGCCATTGCCGCTTTTAATTTCAACAACATGGAGCAGATGCAGGCGATTGTGGCCGCTTCGGTGGAGTGTAAATCGCCGGTGATCCTGCAGGTGTCCAGCGGCGCCCGCAAATACGCCAACCAGACCCTGTTGCGCTACATGGCGCAGGGGGCCGTGGAGTATGCCAAAGAGCTCGGACTCTCCGTGCCGATTGTGTTGCATCTGGACCACGGAGATACGTTTGAACTTTGCAAAAGCTGTATCGATATGGGCTTCTCTTCCGTGATGATCGACGGCTCCCACCACTCTTACGAAGAGAACGTCGCCCTGACCAAAAAGGTGGTGGAGTACGCCCACCGATTCGATGTGACCGTGGAGGGGGAACTCGGCGTGTTGGCCGGTGTGGAAGACGAGGTTTCGGCCGAACACCACACTTATACCCGTCCGGAAGAGGTGGAGGATTTTGTCAGCAAAACCGGTGTGGATTCGTTGGCGATCTCTATCGGGACTTCCCACGGAGCGAATAAGTTCAAGCCCGAGCAGTGCACCCGCAACGCAGAGGGTGTACTGGTACCGCCCCCGCTCCGTTTCGATATTCTGGAGGAGATCGAAAAGCGGATCCCTGGATTTCCGATCGTGCTGCACGGCGCCTCTTCGGTCCCGCAGGACAAAGTGGCCATCATCAACAAATACGGTGGTGCGTTGAAAGACGCCATCGGTATTCCGGAAGAGCAGTTGCGGAAAGCCGCTAAGTCGGCCGTTTGTAAGATCAACATCGATTCCGACGGCCGTTTGGCCATGACGGCGGCTATACGGGAGGTGTTCGCCCTGCAGCCGGCGGAATTCGATCCCCGGAAATATTTGGGGCCGGCCCGCGACTCCCTGAAAGAGCTGTATAAGCACAAACTGACCGATGTGTTGGGCAGTGCCAACACTGTCGGCTAAGTATCCCCGTTCCCGGAAGCGCTTATACGTGAGCTTCCGGGAACTCTCTTGTTTCCGTTGTTTACCTTATTTTTTCAACACCATGTATCGAATTGTATCTGTTTGCATTTTTTGCTGTCTGGCAGCGCAACTCTTTGCCGTGCAACCTCCTTTGCAGGGCTATCACTATGGTTCGGCGGAGGCTCCCGCCGGTAACGAGTGGGAATCCCCCGAAAACCTGGCCTTGAACAAGGAGCAGCCCCGCGCCTGGTTTTTCTCTTTCCCGGATGTGGCAAGCGCCCGGAAAGTGCTGCCCGAACATACGCCTTTCCGGCTCTCGTTAAACGGGGAGTGGCATTTTAACTGGGCGCCCGATCCCGACTCCCGGCCGAAAACGTTTTACCAGCCGGAGTTTGACGTATCGGGCTGGGACCGGATCCCGGTGCCTTCTAACTGGAATGTGTTCGGGATCCAAAAAGACGGTAGCCTGAAATACGGTGTTCCTATTTACGTAAATCAGCCGGTTATTTTCCAGCACAAGGTGGCGGCGGACGATTGGCGGGGAGGCGTTATGCGCACGCCGCCCGCCACGTGGACGACGTATAAACACCGCAACGAGGTGGGTTCCTACCGCCGGGATTTCGAGATCCCGCAGAGTTGGGAAGGACGGGAGATATTGATCCAGTTCGACGGGACCGACTCCTTTTTTTACCTCTGGATCAACGGGAAGTATGTCGGATTCTCTAAAAATTCGCGCAATGCCGCTTCTTTTAATATTACCCCATACCTCCGGCCGGGGAAAAATACCGTTGCCGCCGAAGTCTACCGGAGTTCCGACGGTTCTTTCCTGGAGTCGCAGGATATGTTCCGCTTGCCGGGTATTTTCCGGACGGTTGCCCTGCACGCTGTCCCGAAGGTGCATATCCGGGATTTGAAGGTGACCCCCGATCTGGATCAAAGCTATACGGACGGCTCCCTGACCATTGAAGCGGACGTCCGCAATTTTACTAAAAAAGCGGCCAAGGGCTATCGCATTGTATATAGCCTTTTTGAAAACGAGCTCTACTCGGATGCCAACAAACCGGTGCCTGGTGCAATGACTACTGTGGAAGCAGGACAGGTTCCCGCCGGAGAAACGGCGGAGGCGGCCCGGGCGGTGTTGACGCTTGCTGCGCCGAAGAAATGGTCGGCCGAGGCCCCCTGGCGCTATACATTGGTTGCCGAACTGAAAGATAACCGGGACCGGACGGTGGAGACCATCTCGACGATCGTTGGTTTCCGGAAAGTGGAGATCCGGGATACGCCCGCTTCGGAGGATGAGTTCGGTTTGGCAGGACGGTATTATTACATCAACGGGAAGCCGGTGAAGCTGAAAGGGGTAAACCGCCACGAAAGTTCTCCTGAAAGAGGGCACGCCATTACGCGGGAGCAGATGGAGAAAGAGGTGATGTTGATGAAACAGGCCAACATCAACCACGTACGAAACTCCCACTACCCTGCTGCTCCCTATTGGTATTACCTGTGCGACAAGTACGGGATTTACCTGGAAGACGAAGCCAATATAGAATCCCACGAATATTACTACGGGGAGGCCTCGCTTTCCCACCCGGCGGAGTGGGAGAATGCCCATGTCGCCCGTGTACTGGAGATGGTGCACGCTACGAAGAACCACGCCTCTATCGTGATCTGGTCGCTGGGAAACGAAGCCGGCCCCGGTAACACTTTTGTAACGGCTTACAACGCCTTGAAAAAGGCGGATACCACCCGACCCGTACAGTATGAACGGAACAACAGCATTGTGGACATGGGCTCCAATCAATATCCTTCCATTGCGTGGATGCGTAATGCGGTTAAAGGAACCGCCCGGATCAAATACCCGTTCCACATATCGGAGTACGCCCATTCTATGGGAAATGCGGTCGGCAACCTGATTGATTACTGGGAAGCCATTGAGTCCACCAATTTTTTCTGCGGGGGTGCGATCTGGGACTGGGTGGACCAGGCGATTTACAATTACGACAAGGAGAGCGGAAAACGGTATATGGGGTACGGCGGCGATTTTGGCGATACGCCGAATGACGGGCAGTTCGTGATGAACGGAATTGTTTTTGCCGATCTCCAACCGAAACCCCAGTACTTTGAGGTGAAAAAGGTGTACCAGTATATCGGGGTGACGCCGGTTTCCCTGACTGAAGGCACATTCGAGATCTTTAATAAGAATTATTTCGAAGACCTTTCCGGTTACGATGTACTTTATTCGTTGTGGGAAGAGGGGAAGATGATCCGGTCCGGGGAGTTGCTGACCGGAACGATCCCCGCCCATACCCGGCTGACTGTCAGAACTCCTTACGATTACAACGAGTTGAACGCCGGTTCGGAGTATTTTGTCAAGTTCCAGTTCCGGCTGAAGCAGGATATGCCTTGGGCAAAGAGAGGGTTTGTACAGGCGGAAGAGCAGCTCTTGCTGAAAACGGCAGAGCATCCCTCTGTGGCCGGAGTGTCGGCAAGTGGTGGCAGATTGAAGTATGTAAAGTCCAACGAACCGGTCCGCACCATTGCGGGAGAGGGTTTCGAGGTGAAATTCGATTTCTCCACCGGGACTATTCACAGTCTGGTTTATGGACAAGATACGATTATCGCCGGTGGGAACGGCCCGAGGCTGGACGCGTTCCGGGCCTTTGTAAACAATGACAACTGGGCCTATTCCGGCTGG
This sequence comes from Odoribacter sp. UBA944, assembly GCA_002293375.1. Taxonomy (GTDB): domain Bacteria; phylum Bacteroidota; class Bacteroidia; order Bacteroidales; family Marinifilaceae; genus UBA944. The sequence continues at coordinate 9,639 of DBDA01000031.1, read as the reverse complement.
TTTGAGAATGGGTTGTACAACCTGCAGCACAAAGCCACGGACGGGAAGATCATTGAAAAGAAGGACGGTACGATCGCGCTGGCCTTTACGGTGGAATCCCAGGCTCCGTATGGCGCCAGCATCCACGGCGGCACCAGTTCCGGCAGAAACCGGATCGAAGCGTTGAGCGATCGCCCCTTTGGCGAAGATGACTTCAAGTTCACCACGAATCAGATCTGGACGGTTTACCGGGACGGCTCTATTGAATTACAGGCCGGCATTACTTCCAACAAACCCAATCTGGTGCTTCCCCGCATCGGGTATGTTCTGAAGGTTCCCGCCCGTTACGCGGATTTCACCTACTACGGACGCGGGCCGGCCGATAACTATGCCGACCGGAAGACCGGACAGTTCATTGAGGAGTACCGGAGTACGGTGGCCGGAGAGTTTGTCGGCTTCCCGAAGCCACAAGACATGGGGAATCACGAAGATGTACGCTGGTGCGCCCTTACCGGCCCCGGCGGCAACGGAGCGGTATTTGTGGCCGCGGACCGGCTCTCTGTTTCCGCACTGCCCTACGCGGCGTTAGACCTGACGCTGGCTCCCCACCCCTTCCAATTGCCTCCGGCCGGAGATACGTATCTCCACCTGGATGCGGCGGTGACGGGACTGGGGGGGAACAGTTGCGGACAGGGCGGACCGCTGGAACCGGACCGGGTGTATGCAGGATATCACCACACGGGTTTTATCATCCGGCCGTCCTCCGGCGGTGTGTCTAACCTGGCTGCAACGGCCAATGTGGTCCCGGCCGGAGAGCTTCCGCTCTCCATTACCCGGAACCGCGCCGGATTCGTAGAGTTCCCACACCAACGGGGAGAGGCGGTTGTCTACTATTCCGTCAACAACGGGAAGGCGAAGGAGTATACGCAACCCGTTCCGTTGCGGGAAGGGGGAGCGGTTTCGGCCTGGTTTAAGGAGAATCCTGCTGTCAAAACAAGTGCAAAGTTCGGAAAGATCGAGAGTATTGCAGTTGAGGTGGTGTCCGCCAGCAGCGAGGAGGGTGGTTCCGCCCGCTACCTGGTTGACGGGGATCCGAACACCATCTGGCACACCATGTATTCGGTGACGGTGGCCAAGTATCCGCACTGGGTAGACCTGGATGCCGGCGAAGTAAAGTCGGTCAAGGGGTTCACCTGGCTTCCCCGCCAAAGCGGCAGCAATGGCAATGTGAAGGAGTATTCCGTGCAGGTAAGCTTAGACGGTAAAGAGTGGGGAGAGCCTGTTCATAAAGGAAGTTTCAACCGGGGCAACCGGGAGAAGCGGGTGGAGTTCGCGCAACCGGTGAAAGCCCGCTACATCCGTTTTACCGCCCTGAGCGAACAGAGCGGGCAGGATTACGCTTCCGGTGCCGAGATCTCTATTTTAGCCGAGTAATTTCCGGCCTTACATTACTAAAGAATGCAGGAGGAGAGCCACGTCGTTCTCCTCCTGTTTTGTTTTTATAACTATATTTGCACAATGATCTCCAACACAAAAATCCTCCGGGAACTTTGGGCGAGGCAGCAGATCAGCCCTCTGGATGTCGATTATGGGCGGTGGGAACGCACCCGTGCTTTGCTGGCGCAGATGGCCGCGCTGGGCCGGAGTTGTATTTTTGCCGTCGACGTTTATAAGGGTGTTTACGCTTATGCCTCCGAGGGGTTTTCGGATCTTTTCGGGGTGGAGCCTACGCGGCTGCGAAACATCGAAGCGCAGGGGGATTTTATGGAGGAGTTGATCCATCCCGACGACCGGGCAGCGATCACCGAGCTACAAATCCGGCACGGGAAGTTTATTTACAGCCTGCCCGCCGGGGAGCGCAATGACTACCGGACGATTTACCAGATGCGGATGCACAGTGCACAGGGGAAGTATATCAACGTGACGAGCCGCCAGCAGGTGATTGAGACGGACCGAAACGGGAAGGCATGGATCGTCATGGGGATGATGGAGGTAGCGCCCGACCAGACCCCGACGGACCGGGTGAAATGCTCGGTATTGAATTTGCGGACAGGACAATTTTTCAATCCGTATGCCGATTCGCAGGAGTGGGCACTGACCGGCAGGGAGTTGGAGATCCTCTCGTTGATCGGGCAAGGTTATTTGAGTAAGGAGATCGCCGGGCGGCTGGGTGTTAGCAAATCCACCGTCGACAACCACCGGAAAAACATCCTTGCCAAATTGGAGGCGGACAATGCCATTGAGGCGATCAATAGGGCGCGTGCAGCGGGGTTAATGGATTAGACAGATAGATTAAGGCATCCACCTCAACAGGTCAATATTCTGATGGGCCTGTTTCCAGGCGGCAAATTCTTTGTAGGTACGCAAGCCCAATGACAGTACGGCATAATAGACTTCGATGCCGGGCGTTTTTACGACGTCAGGGGCATCGTGTTTGATGCGCAGGATGGCTTCGCGGGTTGTCGCCGGTCCGGAGGTGAGGCGGGCAATGATCGCATCAGTGACCCTTTCGATGACGCCGTCGAAAGCCGAACCGCGGCGAATGTGGATCATGTCCAACTGCCAATCCAAGCCATTCGGATCTTTGTACAAGGCATGCCATTCGAGGCACTCTTCTTCGGTGTCGAGCAGATTACGGAACTGCACGTTGCGGATCGCCGGATTTTTTTCCAAAAGCGCCATGGCGGCCAGGCTCTTTTCCGGCATCGGCTCGTCCGTGTAAATATGGAAGTCGATATCGAGGTTTTTCAGAATCAGCCCCGATCGCACCGAGCCGACCAGGTTGACCGTTGCGCCGACGCTTTTCCACGCCTCTTCGACACCCGAAGTGCAGATTGCCCGAAGCGCCGCCTGCCGCCGTTTTTCCGATAGTTCGAATAGATCCATTTGTGCAAAAATAGCTATAAATGGCTATTTCCCCTCCACACTTGATGGATTAATTTTGTTCTCCTTTTATCTTTAGAATCTGTTTAAAATCGGTAAACTATGGTATTCAATGAAAGTGAAAAGGCGGAGCGGAATTATCTCACCTGTATCCTGAAGGCGATCCGGGCGGCGATCGAAAGTGCGGATGTGTCTGTGAAAGAGCGCGTACAGACCCTCGACGAGCAAAAGCGGTATTTGTGGGAGAACAAAGACATCGACCCGCACGAGGTACGCTCGGTACGCGAAAATATCCTGAACATATACGCGATCGGTGAAAGTGTCATTGCCCGGAAAGAGCGGCTGGGGCGGATGTTGGACACTCCCTATTTCGGACGCATTGACTTTCGGGAAAACAGGCCGGAAAGCAAAATCGTACCGGTTTATATCGGCGTCCATACGTTCCACGATCTCCATACGCGCACGAACCTGATCTATGACTGGCGCGCTCCCCTTGCGAGTATGTATTACGACTGCGAATTGGGGCCGGCGGCATACAGTTCTCCGGCAGGAGAGGTTACCGGCGAGATCTCTTTGAAACGGCAGTACCGGGTCCGCAACAGCCGGATGGAGTATATGATCGAAAGTTCGGTGACTGTTCACGACGACCTGCTGCAACGCGAACTAAGTGCGAATGCCGATGACAAGATGCGTAACATTGTAGCCACTATTCAGCGCGAACAGAACCGCATCATCCGCGACGGCGAAGCACAAACGCTGATCATTCAGGGGGTTGCCGGGTCCGGCAAGACCTCCATTGCGCTGCACCGGGTAGCATATCTGCTGTATACCTACAAGGATACGCTCTCGTCGAAGGAGATACTCATTATCTCTCCGAACAAGGTTTTTGCCGACTATATTTCGAACGTGCTGCCCGAACTCGGTGAAGAGACGGTACCTGAAACGGGTATGGCGGAAGTGCTGTCGGGCGTGCTGAACAACAAATACAAGTATCAGACTTTTTTTGAACAGGTCGCCGAGTTGCTGGAAAAACCAGCTCCGGGTTTTGCGGAGCGCATTGCCTGCAAATCGACCCTCGAATTTGCTGCCTCGCTCGACCGGTTTATCCTGCACATTGAACAAAACTGTTTTTGTCCGGTCGATTTGAAGATCAGGCACATCACTATTCCGCACGAATACATCGGCGAGCAATTCCGCCGGTTCCACCGCATGGCGGTTCGCGAACGTTTCGAACCGATGGCTGAAATGATCGCGGAAGAGTTGAAGATTAAATACGGCATCACTACTACCACTGCCGAACGCAATTTCCTGAAGCAAGAGGTGCGCGGCATGTTTGCCGGAAACAATGACTTGCAACTGTACAAAGCGTTTTTCGAGTGGATCGGTAAGCCGGAGATGTTCAAAATGCGGCGCGGACACACCCTTGAATATTCCGATCTCGCTCCGCTGGCTTACCTTCGGATCGCTCTGGACGGTATCAAGCCCAACGCGAAGGTTAAACACTTGTTGATCGACGAGATGCAGGACTACTCACCGGTGCAATACCGGGTGATCCAAAAGCTATTTCCCTGCCGTAAAACGCTTTTGGGCGATGCCGGACAGTCGGTGAATCCCTACGGTTCGTCGACCGCCGAAATGATCCGGCAAGCTTTCGCGGGCAGCAAGGTGATGAAACTTTGCAAAAGTTACCGCTCGACCTTTGAGATCACTGCATTTGCACAACAGATCCGACCCAACGACGAATTAGAGCCGGTCGCCCGGCACGGTGAAAAGCCGCAAATCCTGAAATTCCGGACTCCCGAAGCGGAGATCGACGGCATCGCACGGCTGATCGCCGATTTCCGGAAATCGGACTGCAAATCGCTCGGCATTGTCTGTAAAACCGAATCACAGGCGGTGGAACTTTGCGAACAATTGAACGATCCCGACCTCTTTTTCCTCAGCAACCGCAGTTCCGCCTTTGCGCAAGGAGCGATCATCACCTTTGCCCATATGGCCAAAGGGCTGGAGTTCGACGAGGTGATCATCCCGCACGCAACCGCACACAACTACCTCTCCGAGATGGACCGCGGCATGCTCTATGTGGCCGCCACACGAGCCATGCACCAGCTTACACTCACTTGTACGGGGGAAGCGACAGCCCTTCATTTAGTCCCGGCCACGACATAGTGGGGAAAGGAAGGAAAACCTGCACTTTTTGCATAGCCTCTGCAAAAAATCGCCGGTTTTTTCGTAATTTTGCAGCCCTAATTTAATCCGACTGCATGCAAAATTTAAGAAACATTGCCATCATCGCCCACGTGGACCACGGCAAAACAACCCTGGTAGATAAACTGATCCTTCAGGGTAAACAGTTCCGGGAGAACGAAAAACAGGGTGGTGACCTGATTTTGGACAACAACGATCTGGAACGCGAACGGGGGATCACCATCCTGTCCAAAAATGTTTCGGTACGGTATAAGAACTATAAAATAAACATCATTGACACCCCCGGACACTCCGATTTCGGTGGGGAGGTGGAGCGTGTCCTGAATATGGCCGACGGGGTGTTGCTGTTGGTGGATGCTTTCGAGGGGACGATGCCCCAGACCCGTTTTGTGTTGCAGAAGGCGCTGGGATTGGGCAAAAAAGCGATCGTGGTGGTCAACAAGGTGGACAAGCCCAATTGCCGGCCGGACGAGGTGCAGGAAGAGGTGTTCGACCTGATGTTTTCGCTGGGGGCAACGGAGGAGCAGTTGGATTTTGTTACCATGTACGGAAGTGCCAAACAGGGATGGATGTCGGAGGATTGGAGAAAACCGGCCACGGACATCACCCCGCTGCTGGATGCCATTGTGGCCAATATCCCCGCTCCGCTCGCGATGCAGGGAACTCCGCAAATGTTGATCACTTCGCTGGAGTACTCGGCTTACATTGGCCGGATCGCCGTCGGCAAGCTGACCCGCGGAAAACTCAAAACCGGGCAGGCGGTGACACTTTGCAAACGGGACGGTGTGACGCTGGAAAAGAGCCGCATCAAAGAGTTGATGGTGTTTGAAGGGTTGGAGAAGCAAAAGGTCGACGAAGTGGAGGCCGGAGAGATCTGCGCCCTGGTCGGTATTGAAGGGTTTGAGATCGGGGATACCATCGCCGACCATGAAAATCCGGAAGCGCTCCCGCCCATTGCCATTGACGAGCCTACCATGAGCATGTTGTTCACTATCAACAACTCCCCGTTTTTCGGAAAAGACGGTAAATATGTCACCTCCAGACACATCAAAGACCGCTTGGACAAGGAGCTGGAAAAGAACCTGGCGTTGCGAGTGGAACCCGGTCTTTCGGCCGATTCGTTCGTGGTTTTCGGGCGGGGCGTATTGCATTTGAGTGTCCTGATCGAAACGATGCGCCGGGAGGGGTACGAACTGCAGGTGGGACAGCCCAAGGTGATCATCAAGGAGGTCGACGGAAAAAAGTGCGAGCCGGTAGAAGAGCTGACTATCGATATTCCCGAAGAGTACTCCGGTAAAGCCATTGAAATGGTGACCAAACGGAAAGGGGTGTTGAGCAACATGGAGACCCGCGACGAGCGGGTGCACCTGGTGTTTGATATTCCGTCGCGGGGCATTATCGGCCTGCGAAGCAACCTGCTGACCGCTTCCGCAGGAGAGGCTGTAATCGCCCATCGCCTGAAGGGATTCGAACCGCACAAAGGGGAGATCGAGATGCGTATTAACGGTTCGCTGATCGCGATGGAGACGGGCGACAGCTTTGCATACGCCATCAACAAATTGCAGGATCGGGGCAAGTTCTTTATCGAGCCGGGCGAACAGGTGTATGCCGGACAGGTTATCGGAGAGAGCACCCGGCCCGATGACATTGTCATCAATGTAGGGAAGTCGAAAAAACTGACCAATATGCGGGCCAGCGGTTCCGATGAAAAGACGAACATCGCCCCCCCTATAAAATTCAGTTTGGAAGAGGCCCTAGAGTACATTCAGGAAGACGAATACGTAGAGGTCACCCCTCATACCATGCGGCTGCGCAAGATCTATCTGGACGAAAACGACCGGAAACGCTTTGCAAAAGCTAAGAGTTCTGCGGAGTAAAGGGCCTTTGTGAAATTTCCCCCAAGGTTGTTGTTTTTCCCAAAATAATCGATATATTTACTGCCATACAAACGATAAGAGCCTGTATGGAAGCAAAAAAATCATCCAAAGCAGATCTTGAAAAGAAGAAAGGCTTGTTTTTCGAGATCGGATTTCTGTTCGCATTGGCGCTTGTTTTAAACGCTTTCGAATGGAAGACGAGTAATCCCCTTGCTGTCGAAGAGGCAACTGAGGCTGTGTTTTTTGAAGAGGAGGATGTGATTCCAATCACCTATCACCAATCGACTCCGCCACCACCTCCGCCGGCTCCCAGCCTGCGGGATATCATAGAGGTTGTGGACGAGCTTATTAAGCCGGAGGATATTGAGCTTGTGGATGCAGAAGATCCCTCCGAAAACCAGCAATCTTCGGTCTTCGACCAGGAGGGCGTGTGGGAGGAGCCGGGTGAGGATGTTCCTTTTGTTATCGTGGAAGACATGCCGGTATTCCCGGGCGGTGATGTCAACGTATGGCTGAACAAACACGTTAGATATCCGGCTATTGCTCAGGAAAATGGAATTACCGGAAGGGTGTTCGTGAAATTTATTGTTAATAGGGACGGCGCCGTTTCCGATGCCGAAGTGGTGCGGGGGAGCGACCCGTCTTTGGACCGGGAAGCATTGCGTGTGATCAACAGCATGCCAAAGTGGATCCCCGGCAAGCAAAGGGGAAAAACAGTCCGGGTAATTTATACCATACAGATTAATTTTAAATTGCATTAAATTTTACAGATCAGATCGATGAATGTAGCTATTGTCGGAGTCAGCGGGGCCGTAGGCCAGGAATTTTTAAGGGTATTGGAGGAGCGGGATTTTCCGTTAGATGAGTTGGTGTTGTTCGGGTCCGCCAGAAGCGCCGGCAGTTCTTACCGTTTCCGCGGGAAGGAGATCCGGGTAAAGTTGTTGCAGCACAACGATGATTTTAAAGGGATTGATATTGCGCTGACTTCTGCCGGAGCGACGGCATCCAAAGAGTTTGCGGAGACCATCACAAAGCACGGCGCCATTATGATTGATAACTCCAGCGCCTTCCGAATGGAAGCGGATGTGCCGTTGGTGGTGCCGGAAGTGAATGCAGCCGACGCGCTGAACACGCCGCGCGGGATCATTGCCAATCCGAACTGCACGACCATTCAGATGGTGGTCGCCTTGAACGCCATTGAACAGCTCAGCCACATCCGGAACGTGCATGTATCCACCTACCAATCGGCCAGCGGAGCCGGAGCGGCTGCCATGCAGGAGTTGGAAACCCAGTACCGGCAAGTGCTGGCCGGAGAGGAACCGACGGTTGAGAAGTTTGCTTATCAACTGGCTTTCAACCTGATCCCGCAGGTGGATGTTTTTACCGACAACGGCTACACCAAGGAGGAGATGAAGATGTACAACGAAACCCAAAAGATCATGCATTCGGACATCCGGGTCAGCGCTACCTGTGTACGGGTACCCTCTCTCCGGGCACACTCCGAAAGCATCTGGCTGGAAACCGAACGGCCCGTCTCCGTCGAAGAAGCCAAAGAGGCTTTCCGAAAAGCGGAAGGAGTTGTTTTGCAGGACGATCCGCAAAACAAAGTGTATCCGATGCCACTGTTTATCTCTGGAAAAGACCCGGTCTATGTGGGGCGGATCCGGAAAGATTTGACAAACGAGAANNCGGCTTAACCTTTTGGTGTGTAAGCGATCAGATTCGGAAAGGCGCTGCCCTCAATGCGGTCCAGATTGCCGAATGGTTGATCCGTCACAAAGGGTAACGAACGGGGTTCCAAACAGACAAAGCAGGTATACTCCGGATCAAAGTTGTATTCCCGGAGTGCAACTTTGATTTTTTGTTCCCCCTCGTAGAGAGATATCTCCGATCCGGACTCCACGATCCGGAAGGAAGAGAGCGGGCGGGTGAGACCTGTACCCGTATATTTGAGGAAAGCTTCTTTGATGGACCAATAGCGGAAAAACTGTCTGTCTCTCTCTATTGCTGCCACTCCTTCCAAAGCAGCGATCTCCTCCGGATGGAAAAAACGGTGGGCGACAGGCATTCGGGCTCTCCGGACCTGTTCCGTATCGATACCGACCTCCCCGTTGGAAAAAGCGCAGACAATGTACGCTCCGGAATGAGAGATGTTGAAGTGGAGATCCCGGCGTCCCTCTACAAAAGGTTTGCCCTTTTCTCCGCGCAGGATCCGGACCTCTTCCGGATGGATCCTGAAGAATGCAGAGAGTCCGTACCGCGCCATGGCATTCCCGGCTATCCGGCTGTACCTGCTCCAGCTGTTCCGGAAGTGTTCACCTTCCCGGACGGTTTCGCTGTCCGCCCACCGGAAAAAATCCGGATCGGCGGTCCCCCCTTGTTCGGTTTCGTTGATCTTGTGCAGCAGTATTTTAAGCATGAACTCCGGAAACGTTTACATTTCTTCTCCTCTGTGTACAAAGTAACAAATAATTTTTTACCTTTGCCGGAAAGAAAACGTTTGAATTATTGCGTTCTTTTTGAAATTTATCTATTTTTACCGGGTATTCGGAGAAATTAATCGTATAACGTAAATAAAGATACCTATGGAAGTAAAAAAAACAACGAAAGCGGATCTTGAAGGCAGGAAAGGTTTGTTCTTCGAGATAGGGCTTCTGCTTGCTTTGGGTATTCTGTTGTTTGCTTTTGAGTG
>DBDA01000010.1:3261-3674 GCA_002293375.1 Odoribacter sp. UBA944 | reverse complement strand
CGGTTGTCGATCGCCGCCGGCAGCCGGAAGCCGTACTCCACCAGATTGACCTTCCGCGAGTAGTCGCCCCCGTACATCGCCCGCACCTGCGGCAGGGTGACGTGGCTCTCGTCGATGATCATCAGGTAATCTTTCGGGAAGTAGTCCAACAGGCAGAACGGCCGCGTCCCGGCGGCCCGGCCGTCGAAATAGCGCGAATAGTTCTCGATGCCGGAGCAGTAGCCCAGTTCCTTGATCATTTCGAGGTCGTACTCGACCCGCTGCTTAAGCCGCGCCGCTTCCAAGGGTTTGCCGATGCTGTGAAAATAGTCGATTTGCAGGCCCAGGTCGATCTGTATCTTCTGAACCGCCTGGTTGATCCGTTCTTTCGTGGTGACGAAGATGTTGGCCGGATAGATGTTCACCCGGTCGAA
>DBDA01000010.1:0-3209 GCA_002293375.1 Odoribacter sp. UBA944 | reverse complement strand
CCTCGCCGAAGGCGAGGTTGACGTCCACCGTGTCGCCCTTCACCCGGAAGTTGCCCGGCTTGAACTCCACCTCGTTGCGCGAATAGAGCGCGTCGACCAGCCCGTAGAGCAGTTTTTTGCGGCCGATGATCTGGCCGACCTTCAGTTCGATGGTCTGCGCGGCGAAATCCTCCGGATTCCCGATCCCGTAGAGGCACGACACGGACGAGACCACGATCACGTCGCTGCGCCCGGACAAGAGCGATGAGGTGGCACTCAGGCGCATGCGCTCCAGTTCCTCGTTGATGTCGAGGTCTTTTTCGATGTAGGTGTCGCTCGTGGGCAGGTAAGCCTCGGGCTGGTAGTAGTCGTANNTATTCGACCGCGTTGTTCGGGAAGAAATTTTTGAACTCGCCGTACAACTGCGCCGCGAGGGTCTTGTTATGAGACAGCACCAGCGTCGGCTTGCCGAGACCCGCGATCACGTTGGCCATGGTGAAGGTCTTCCCGGAGCCGGTCACGCCCAACAGCGTGTTGTGCCGCGAGTGCCCGCGCAGGTTTTCGGTCAGCGCGGCGATGGCCGCCGGCTGATCGCCCGTGGGTTTAAACTCCGATGTGAGGTCGAATTTCATTCCGTAAAGATAACGCTTTCTCGTCATACTTTCTTTTTCACAAGGAAAAGAAAGTGTCGGTATCTTTTGGGGCGGGCACAAAACGGACGCTATCCCGGGATGTGCCGGGATTCGATGCGCAAAGAAAGAAGCCGGCCTGAGCCGTTATGAAGCGATCCGGCTTCTTTTTCGATACAGGCTGGGGCGTTCACCGAATTTTTTCTGAAAAAAGAAATCAAAAGAGGCTGTCTTGGAAATACGAGACAGCCTCTTTTTCTTATCGATTCTAAAAAATCTCTTTATGAAAGTATTTTCAAATACACGATTTTCAGGAAGATAAATTGCATAAGGGGCATTTAGATTCCGTAAATCAATAATCTTCAATTGGCAAGACTTCGTGGGTGTTGGTGTAATCCAGATAAGTAGAGTGCGTTGTTTTTACACCGGATTCCCTATTCATTATCGAAAAAACGGCTTGTAACCGAAAGTCTCGCACGTTTAGTTGAGAGTCAGGATAATACCATACCATTGGATGAAAAAGAATACATTCGTTTCCCTGAGTAGTTGGAATCTCTTGCCGATAATAGCACCGGCCATCGTAATAAGCCGGTTCAAAGGTGCTGTACTGCCCTGTCATAGCGACATGAGCTCCATCAGCTCCGACGATGTAATATTTTAAATCCGTCAGTAAATATTTATTCGAGATCGTAGGATTAATCGCGATATCCCCTGCACTCAGATATAAGTAATCTTCAATATCGTAATAACCTGCATATGCTCCATTCCAGCGGAAAGCCTGAGTCTGCTGATGAATGACGGGTTTCGTTCTTACATACCATACCCCTATTTTGTGGTCGATATTGGAAACGATTCCATTTTGCGGGTTGTTGTTTGGAAGATTGATATGCTTATTAAAGACAATAAGCGGGGAAGAGGAAATCTCCCCAGTAAGACTGATTTCCGTATTCATGGTCAGGTTTACAGCCCATTCCTGAGGCACATTACTTTTTCCTCCTCCAATAAATGAATTGAAAAGCGATGTAAGGGGGTTTGTTATCCAATTTATAGCTCCTGTGGTTATTTTTCCTGCTAAATCCCCGATTGAATTGATGGCACCATTCGTTACGCTTTGCTGAACTTTTGTCCAAAGCTTATTGAAGAAAACCGGATTTGATGCTTGGGCATCTTTTAATGATTGTTCTGCTGTTTTAGCTGCATTGGGGGAATCATTTGATGTTTTTTTCCCGTTGAAGTTAATGGAACCTATTGAAATGGGGCTGCTCCCACCCGTATTCACTGCTGTGACAGTTCCGTCAATTTTACCTGTTTGTGTTCCGTTGATCGCCAAAGTGGAAATGGCAGTTCCATGCCCAATAATCTGTGCCTGCATAGTTCCGATTTCGTAACCATCATAATAAGAGAGGTCGAATTCTCCACAATACCACATGGCTGAGCTCAGCCCCATAATGCTGTTGTTGTAAGTTGCAAGAATAGTGTGTTGGGTGTTTTTTGCTGTATTATTCACCGCCGCGTCGATATTATTCAATATTCTGGATGGTTGATTTAAGGATAAGGTCATAAAAAAAACTGTTTCCATACGAGAGAATGTTGTTGGTATAACAATACACCCGTAAAATCCCGCGAGGAGTATTGTAAAAAACCAGTAAAGGATTTATTGAATTAATTTCGCCAAAATCGTTGTATATCAACTCCCAGCCATTTGCTCTTTTCATGTCATTATTGTGGGCTATGGGAACGGTTGTATTAGCCCCTGTTTTCCAGGGAAGGTAAAGTGGCCCAAAGGAAGTTTGTATATACAATTCGTTCTCCCAATCGAAATCGTCTAAAGGTATAAGAATGCCTCTTGTGTTAAGGCTGGCTGGAATTGTATAATCCTGATTGTCAAAAATTTCCAATGTATTTAATGCCTCTTTTGAACAGGAAACCATGCATAGGATGGCAAACGAAATGATACAAAATCCACTTTTCATAAGATTGAATTTTTGAATTAGACAATTTTCAAATATAATTAATTTATATTGTATTTTGTATTTCATTATTATTATTTATCAGGATACCTGGGAGGCTGCCCATGGGCTGAATCCCGCGGATCCGTCGGATGGACGTCCTTACGGTTTGAGCCGCCAGTACACCAACATCGAACTCTATCTGAACAGCATCGTGGAAGGCCGGTAATCCTGCCCGAAGCCGCAAACTGTCAATTCTCCTTATCGAAGTGGGGTGCCATACCTCTTCGATAAGGAGAATTTGTTATTTTTGCAGAGTCGGAGCGTGTGTTTGGACGTGTTTTGCTCTCGCGCTTATCATTCGTTAGAAAGTTGTTCGCATGGCTACATCGCTTTATCATTCGGTGATTTTCGGGCCGGTCAAAAGCCGGCGTTTAGGGGTGTCGTTGGGGGTGAACCTGCTGCCCGTCGACAACAAACTGTGTAATTTCAACTGCATTTACTGCGAATGCGGCTGGGGCGGGGCGGGGGAGAAGCCGCGCTTCAACTCCCGCGAAACCGTATGCGCGGAGTTGGAGAAGACGCTCAAGGGGATGGCCGAACGGGGTGAGCGGCTCGATGTGATCACCTTTGCCGGCAACGGCGAGCCGAC
>DBDA01000002.1 GCA_002293375.1 Odoribacter sp. UBA944 | reverse complement strand
CAAAGTATACAGACAGAAACGACCGTACAACCGGGCACCCGGAGAGCGGCTTCCAACATAGAAACGGCAAAAAACACGCCGTTTATTCCGAAATCAGCGCTAATTGGACTATCTTTACACTGTTTTTTGTTGGGAATGCAAAAATGAAAATCGTGATAGCCGGGGCCGGATCGGTAGGAACACATCTAGCCACCATGCTCAGTAAACAAGAGCACCAGATCGTACTGCTCGACTCCGATCCGGAAAAGATCAAGTGCATTGAGAGCCAGGTAGAGATCCTGTCGATAGTCGGGTCCTGTACCTCCATCGGGGCGCTCAAAGACGCAGAAGTCGGGAAATGCGACCTCTACATCGCCGTCAACCCACTGGAAGACCAGAACATCAATTCCGCCATCTTAGCCAAAAAGCTCGGAGCCAAACGCACCATCGCCCGGATCAACAACAGCGAGTACCTGGAACAGGAAAATTCCGAATTTCTGCAATCCATCGGCGTAGACGTATTGATCTACCCGGAACGGCTGGCAGCAGAAGAGATCGCCGGGGCGCTAAAATGGATCGGTTCCAGGCAATTACACGAATTTTCCGATGGAAAATTGCAGTTAGTGGGGATCAAACTGTGGGAAAACGCCCAAATCCTGAACATGAGCCTCACCGAATTAGGCGCCCGGTACGGAGACAAACCCTTCTGGATCGTCGCCATCAAACGGAACAACAAAACCATCATTCCCCGGGGCGAAGATACACTGCAATACGGCGACCTGATCTTCGTCATTACCCAAAATACCTGTGTTTCCGACGTCTTTTTTCTCTGCGGAAAAGAGGAGTTCGAGATCCGGAACATTGTCATTGTCGGCGCCTCCCGGATCGGCATAAAGGCCGCTTCCCTGCTGGAAAAGAGATACCGGGTCAGCCTGATCGAAAAAGACGGGGAAAAATGTTTTCAGATAGCGGACAAACTCCGCTCCACCCTGATCATCAACGGAGACGGCCGGGACATGAACCTGTTGCGGGAAGAGGGGATCAAAGCCGACGCCTTTATCAGTGTCACCGACTCCTCGGAAACCAACATTCTCTCCTGCCTGATGGCCAAAAAAATGGGGACCAAGAAAAGCATCGCCGAAGTAGAGAACATCGACTACCTCGATCTCGCCGAAAACATCGGGATCGGAACCCTGATCAACATCAAACAGATCGCCGCCGCATACATTTACCGCTACACCATGCACGTCGACGTAAAACACGTCAAATTTCTAACCTTCTCCGAAGCCGAGGTTTTTGAATTGGAAGCAGAAGCCGGTTCCAAAATCACCAAAAGCCCCATCAAATCCGTCCAATTCCCCCACAACGCCACCATCGGGGGCGTGATCCGGGGGGAAGAGACCCTGATCGCCAAAGGAGACACACAGATCCTGCCCGGCGACAAAGTGATCGTATTCGCCCTCCCCGGTTCCGTCCGGAAAGTATTGAAATTTTTCCACCCATGACCCGGTTATGATCAACTTTCGGTTTATCATCTCCATCATCGGGCGGCTCATTTTGATCGAGAGCGGCTGTTTCCTCATCTGTACCCTCTTGGCATGGACATACGGGGAAAAAGACCTTTTGCCCTTTCTCTATTCCGCCTTGGTTACGGGAGGCGCCGGCTTGCTCCTGTCGTTCTTGATCCGGCCGGCGGATCGCGTACTCTCCAAAAAAGACGGATACTTAGCCGTCGCCCTGATCTGGGTGGCTTTCTCCCTGTTCGGCACGCTCCCCTTCCTGTTGGGAGGAGCCATTCCCTCCTTTACGGAAGCTTTTTTTGAAACCATGTCCGGTTTCTCCACCACCGGCGCTTCCATCCTCAACAACATCGAAACACTCCCCCACGCTACCCTCTTTTGGCGCTCACTGACCCAATGGCTCGGCGGATTGGGGATCGTTGTGCTGTTTCTGGCGGTACTCCCGGGATTGGGCATCGAAGGGCGCGACCTGTATGTCGCCGAAGTGACAGGCCCCACCCACAACAAAGTGGCCTCCACATTCACCTCATCCGCCCGCCGGTTGTGGCTCTTTTACGTACTCTGCACAGGCATTCAAACCCTGCTGTTGCATGTAGGCGATATGTCTCTGTTCGACGCCGCCTGCCACTCCTTTTCCACCATGGGAAGCGGAGGTTTCTCCACCAAACAGGCCAGCATCGCCCACTGGGATTCCGCTTATATACAGTACATCGTCACCTTCTTTATGTTTGTGGCAGGGATCAACTACGCCCTCTGCCTCTCCACATTTCAGGGAGATTTCCGGAAAATGTTCCGGGACCAGGAGTTCAGGTGGTATGTGATCATTCTGGCCACAGCCGGTATTCTAATCGCCGTCACACTGTACGCCATCGGATGGGCCGGGCCGGAAAAATGCCTCCGGGACGCGCTGTTTCAGGTGGTCAGCATCTTGTCCAGCACCGGGTTCTCCACGGCGGATTACTTGGTTTGGCCTCCCCTGATCGGGTTGCTCCTGCTGATGTTGATGTTCATCGGAGGATGCGCCAGTTCCACAGCCGGAGGGATCAAGGTAGTCCGGATCCAGCTGCTGCTTGAAAATGCCCTGGTAGAATTGAAGAAGATCATACACCCCAACGCGGTCTTTCCGGTCAAGTACAACTCCAAAAGCGTTCCCCCATCCATTGTGTCAGGGGTCATGGTTTTCTTTAGCCTCTACCTGATGCTGTTCTGTGTCGGAAGCGTTCTTATGTCCCTCTTTACAGAGGATATGGCGACAGCCTGTTCGGCGGTGATCAGTTGCATGAGCAACATCGGCCCCGGCTTCGGAGAGATCGGCCCAATGGGCACCTACTCCCACCTTCCCGGAGCCGCCAAATGGCTACTCTCTTTCCTGATGCTGGCAGGACGATTGGAGATCTTTACGGTATTGGTACTTTTCACCCGGACCTTTTGGAAGAAGTAAGGACTTTTTTAACGTTCTTCAGAGCAACAACTCCCCGATCCCTTCCCGCAGGACAATCATTTCAGGGCCTGTACAGTCCACTACAGTCGAAGCGGTGTTTTGCCCGTAGCCGCCGTCGATCACCAAATCCACCCGGCGCTCATACTTTTCGTGGATCAGTTCGGGATCAGTCATGTACTCCGCAACTTCATCGTCGTCGTGTACGGAGGTCGTCAAAAGAGGAGCGCCCAATTCGCGGGTCAGTGCCCGGGCAATTTCAGAATCCGGTACCCGGATCCCGATGGTCTTTCTTTTGTTCTGAAGGATACCGGGCAACTTTCCGGTTGCCGGCAAGATAAAGGTAAACGGCCCCGGCAAGTTCCGTTTCATCACCTTGAACACCGGATTGCTCACCTTGGCATAGATCGCTAAATTACTGAGATCGGGACAGATGATGGAAAAATTCGCTTTTTCCGGCTTGATCCCTTTCAGGGCGGCCACACGCTGCACCGCCTTCGGCTGTCCGATATCACACCCGATGGCGTACACCGTATCCGTCGGGTAGATGATCACGCCTCCCTGCTTCAACACCTCTACAGCCTTGAAGAGTTCCCGATCGTTCGGGCCCTCTTCAAACAACTTGAGTAACATGGTTAGGAATTAACCTTGCGGTGGTCTGCCAGAAAAGTGGCCAATCCACTGGTAGTCAGCGGATGGTTCAACAGACCTTTGATAGCGCTCAGCGGACAGGTCGCCACATCCGCCCCGGCCTCCACACACTGTATGATGTGTTGCGTTGAACGGATGGAAGCCGCCAATACCTGGGTTTTAAATCCGTAATAAGCGTACATGTCCACAATCTTCTCGATCAGTTCGATCCCGTCGCTGGCGATGTCATCCAACCGCCCCACGAACGGAGATACATACGTGGCCCCCGCTTTAGCCGCCAGCAAAGCCTGCCCCGGCGAGAAAACCAGCGTACAGTTGGTCCGGATGCCTTTGTCCGTAAAATATTTGATGGCCCGGATACCCTCCGCAATACAGGGCACTTTGACCACAATGTTCGGATGCAAAGCTGCCAGCTCCTCGCCCTCCCGGATCATTCCCTGATAATCCGTAGCGATGACCTCCGCACTGACATCCCCATCCACCAATTCACAGATAGCCACGTAATGTTTGCGGCAGTTCTCCTCCCCCTTGATCCCCTCTTTCGCCATCAGCGACGGGTTGGTCGTCACTCCGTCCAACACACCCATTTCATATGCTTCCCGGATCTGATCCAAGTTCGCCGTATCTACAAAAAATTTCATTTATTCCAGATTAAATTGATACCTGTTCCCCGAGCTGCTGCTTTCCATCAAAATCCCGCAAACTTCCGGAACGGAGCAAAAATATCATTTTATCTCCAGAAAACAGCACTCCTCCCGAATAATTTCGGCCGGGCTATTTCTCCGGCAATATTTCGATCCAGTAACCATCCGGATCGTTGATAAAATAGAGTCCCATATCGGTATTTTCGTAACAGATACACCCCATCTCCCGGTGGAACTCCCGGATAGCGCCGTAATCCCCGGACACCCGCATGCAAAGGTGCNNGCGCCTCCGCCTCGCCCAGGTCATACGGCTCGGTCCGGTCCCGCAACCAAGTCAATTCCAACGTAAAGCCGGTCTGTCCGTCTCCCAAATAGACCAAGATAAAAGAACCGTCCCCGGCCTCTTTGCGCCTGACCTCTTTCAGTCCCAACGCTTTTTCGTAGAACAACAGGCTTCTGTCCAGATCGAGGACATTAAAATTGTAGTGGTCGAATCTGCTTTTCATCTATTTTTATTTTGGATTAGAAACTGTTCCCCGTCAAAATTCCACCGTCTCTCCCGTATGGGTCCAATCGGCATATCGTATCCCCCGTTGTTCCGCCATCGGCTTAAAGGCGTGAACTTTCGGATATCTTTCCCAGAAATGCATGGGCACCAACAGACGGGTATGGATCCGCTCCATAAATTGCACGGCCCCCAAGGCATACTCCGCCCCCAAACGGGGATCCAGCGGAAACATCGCCACATCCACCTCCGTAACATCGGCCGCAATCATCTCCAACTCCTTCAGGTAAGCGGTTTCGGCCGCCTGCCACTCCGCCGGTGTAGACTCCTCCTTCCAGTGCCAATTGTTCAGGTCCCCGGCGTGAAAGATGCATTTCCCGCCCGCATCTATCAGAAAAGAAACACCCAAATCCGTAGAACCGTAGGCTTTGATGCGCACCGTATCGTCCTGCCAACCATCTCCCGGATCCAAAAAGACCACGTGCGGAGAAGGGTACGGGACCAACTCCCGGATATCGGAAGAAAAAACAAACCGGACCTCCCCGCCCTTCCCTTTCCACGACAGAATCTCCGGATTAAAATGATCCGGATGGGAATGCGAAGCCAGCACATACCATTTTTTAGTACTCTGTTCCAACAGACGGCTGACAACCTTATCCACGCTCTCTTTGTAATAGTCGATAACCAAGACAAAATCGTCGCCCTCCATGAGAAAACCGCTGTGCGCTATATAAGTCAATTGCATTACACAAATATAGTGCAAACCGGGATACAAGCCAAACCGGCTACAAAAACGCCTTTACGTCCCCTACGATCTTACCGTCAAACAGGTTTACCGTACGGTGGGCAAACGAAGCGTCGTGCTGCGAGTGGGTTACCATAATCACCGTGGTGCCTTCCCGGTTCAATTCGGTGAGCAGGTGCATCGCCTCAGCACCATTTTTCGAGTCAAGGTTACCCGTCGGTTCATCCGCCAGGATCAGGTTGGGGTTCGCCACCACCGCCCGCGCAATCGCCACCCGCTGCTGCTGGCCGCCGCTGAGCTGCTGCGGAAAGTGATGTGCACGATGGCTGATATTCATCCGTTTGAGGAGGTCATTCACCTTCTTTTTTCGCTCCGATGAGTGGATTTTCAAATAGGTCAGCGGAAGTTCAACGTTTTCAAAAACGTTCAACTCATCGATCAGGTTGAAACTTTGGAAAACAAAACCGATGCGCCCTTTGCGGTATTCGGTACGCTCTTTTTCCCGCAGGTGCCCCACCTCCCTGTCAAGCAGGTAATAGTTCCCGCCGGTAGGGTTGTCTAAAAGGCCGAGGATGTTGAGAAGTGTGGACTTACCGCACCCCGACGGCCCCATAATAGCGACAAATTCACCCTGGTTCACCTCTAACGAAACACTGTCGAGAGCGATGGTTTCAATCTCTTCCGTACGGAAGCTTTTGCTGAGATTTTCAATTCGTAACATGGTTTTCTATTTTTAACTATTCAGGATTATTCTATTCTGTTTTAATTGTTTTAGCGGGATTTTCGTTCGCAGCACGCCAACACTGCAACACAACCGTCAACAGGATAATCGTCAGTACGACTAAACTGCTCCCGGCAAACAGCAACGGCGAAAGCGCTATCTGTTCCGAAAATCCCGCTATCCATCTGCCCGATACATAATACGCCGTAAAAGAGCCTGCCAATAGCGCCGGAACGGAGATCAGGAGGATGTCGCGAACGAAGAGTTTCAGTACATCACCCACGCGCGCACCGTTGATCTTCCGGATGGCGATCTCGGCGCGGCGGCGGCCGATCTCGTTGCCCAGGTACCCGATCAGCCCCAGCAAAACAATCCCCAGGGTGATCAGGGAGCACAGGACAATGGAATTGCGTTCAATCCGCTCGTTGTTGTAAAGCCCGGCTATAGTACTCCCGGCAGCGTTCACATAGATGGATTTCCCCGGTATGGCGCTCTGGAGCGCTTCGCTCACCGCCCGCATATTTCCACCATCCATTACACGCAATTTAGCCCAGATAACATCTTGACACTCTTCGGAATATCCCAGAACTGACGGTCTGCTGTCCGTGTATTTAATTGATCCGATACGGAAATTTTCGTACACTCCGACTATGGTGCGCTCACCGTGCTCCGTCATGCGGATGGTTTTGCCGACCACCCCGTCGTTCCAACCGGCCGCCCAGCAAATGCGCCCGGCAAAATCCCGGTTCACCAGTATTCGGTCCGGCGCGGTAACGCCCTGCTCAAATCCGCTCCCTTCAACAATCGGTATCTCCATCAAATCCAAGTAGTGCTCGTCGGCCCAAT
The DNA here is from genome assembly GCA_002293375.1 of Odoribacter sp. UBA944. GTDB lineage: Bacteria > Bacteroidota > Bacteroidia > Bacteroidales > Marinifilaceae > UBA944. The sequence continues at coordinate 14,385 of DBDA01000002.1, read as the reverse complement.
AGAGGTCGGCAGCATTGAACAGCACCAGGTCGCTTCCCGGCAAAAATACCATATTGCCCGATTGAGAGCCGAACGGAGTAGAAAACGAAGTGGACACCGCCTCGACAAAAGGCAACTTCCGGAGGTTATCAACAGCGACCCTGCGCTGGCCCTGCTCACTCCCCGTAACATCGGCGTAGACCACGTTTTCATACGCATAGCCCGGATCGCTGTTCACCATCAGGCCGTACTGCTTCCAGATCACAACAAGTACCGCACAGAAGGTGGCCGCACACAGGAACTGGACAAAAAGCAGTACCAGTTTCCACACTTTTCCCGACCTTTTAAAATTGCGGAAGACCGAAGCCGCCGGAACCGTTGCAAACAAGCGCGAAGGGATATAAGAGGTAATGGCCAGCAACAGCAGGCAAACCCCTGTCACAAGAAGCGTGCCCTGCCACGAAAAGAGGGCCGACAGGGGAGTTTTCAGGATCTCCTGCACCGTTTCGCTGAACAGCGCCACCAGCACAGCGGCCAACACCAGCGACAAAAAGATGTGCAACACCGCCTCGGCAAACATCTGCCGGTATATATCACCGCCGCCCGCTCCGTAACATTTGTAGACGGCAACCTCCCGGGCGCGCCTTGCCATGGTCGACAACGTCACAATCAGGTAGTTCAGCAGGGCCACTGTGAGCAGAGAGACAGCCAGCAGGAGCATCAACAGGTTCGCCTGTCTGACCGAGGGGGAGCAGGTATGAAACTCCGGCAGGGGGATAAGCGAATAACGGACGTCGCTTCCCTCTCTTTTCAGTTCCTCCATATCGTCGTACTTCTCCTGCACCGAACGCATCGCCGGCAACAACTCTTCGGGAGAGGTGCCGGGGAAAAGTTTGACAAAACCGGAATAGATATCATTGCCCTGCCAAAACCGCGAGCCGTTACCCCCTCCGAACCGCCCCAACGACGAGAGCGAAACAACCATCTCGTACCCGAAGTCGGTATTGGGGGGAACATCCTCAAAGATCCCTGCAATTACGAAGTGCTGTCCGGGAAAATCTTCGAATTCAACGCTTTGCCCCATTACATCGCCTCCGATCTTTTCCGCCAGCGACTGCGAAACAAGGACGCTCATAGGGGACGAAAGCGCTTGTTGGGCATCGCCCCGGAGCATGGGGCGGGGCAGCACATCGAACAGGCAACTGTCGGCAACAATGGCTTTGACTTTGAGCGATTCCCTGTTGTCCGGCCGGATCATTCCTCTTAACCGGAAGAACCGTGTTGCCGCCTCTATCTGCGGTATCTCACGCCCCAAATCGTAAGCGACACCGCCGCTTACCGTCTCATCAATATCATCCGGATCGTACTCCTCTCCGGAAATCTTGTGATTCACCACCACCAGACAGGTCCGGTCCCTGTCGGGATAGAAACTCTCATAGTTGTATTCGTAAAAGAGTTTGGTAACCAGGATCAACCCCACAGCCAATCCCAACCCCAGGGAGAGGGTCTTGATCACATTGCCGCGCCCGCTCCTCAACAGCGCTCTGTAGGCCAATTTAAAATCGTTTCTCATGTATCTAAACTACTCTGTTTTTATAGAATGTACGGGATTTGCCGTGGCCACACGGTAACTTTGCAGCGTGACGGTGAGCACCGTAACCGCCAGCACCAGGAGAATGGCGACAGCGAAGATCCACCACTGTATAGGTGAACGGTAGGCAAATCCCTCCTGCCACTGCCGGACAAAATAATAGGCTACCGGAGCAGCAACCACAAAGCACACCGATACAATGTATATGAAATTACTGTTCAACATGTACAGTATCTCACTGATGCTTGCGCCGTGAACTTTACGCAAGCCGATCTCTTTCCGGCGATATTGTGTCTCAAACAAAACAAGCCCGAAGACGCCGATGATCGAAATAAACACCGCCAACAGGCTGAACAGCGCGATAAGATTAGCTAAACGATCCTCTTTTTCGTAGAAATTTCCAAGAGTAGCATCCAAAAAATCGACCTGTACAACTGTTTGCTGCGGATCCATTTTATGCACCGTCTGGCGGATATAGTCAATGGTTGAAGCAATATCCGCCCCATCGGCCCGGACATACGCTGTCCGCAGTGTATACCAAGGGTGTGCCCCGAAAACAAAAAAAGCGAAGGGCTCAATGGGATATTGCAGCGGTTTAAAGTGGAAGTCGCGTACAAAACCGGCTATTTCGGCATAACCACGGTGACTGCTCATAGAAGATTCGAGTGTAAGGCCGTACCGTTTTTGTGCCGTTTCGTTGAAGATAAAGATACCATCCTCGCTTTGTTCATCCGAGGGTTGAAAACTCCTTCCTGCGGTGATATGCAACCTCAACAATTCGGGAAAGCCTGCCGATACCGGCAGTATATCGAAATTGATCATGATACCCGATGGTTTGATCGTTCTTCCCCACCCCATTTTGTTCATCGAAACAAGGGTGCCTGCAGCATATTCTACCATTCGGACAGAGGGGCTTTTCAGCAACTCCTCCCGCAACGCGTCGGGCTGCCCGGATAATTTTTGAGAAATAGGGAATACCAACAGGTTCTCCTTTTCGAATCCGAGCGGATAGTGCTTCATATAGTTGCTCTGTGTCCAAACAGAGAGAGCCCCAATGATCAACACCAGTGAAATAATGTATTGCACCGAGATAAGCACGGTGCGAAATTTTCTCCCACGCGGTGAGAGTCCGAAAGAGCCTTTCAGCACAAGGGCCGGCTGAAACGAAACGATATAGAAAGCAGGGTAAAGTCCTGCCAACAAACCCGTAGCCAGGGCTACCACCCCGGTGATCAATAGTACCGGAAGGTTTTTTCCAAATGCCATATCCACGTTCAGAAAAGCCGTGAACGAGGTCGTCGAAAGAGTATAAACGAGCCAATAGGCAAACAGGAGTGCAATGAGCGAAAGTCCCATCGCCTCAGCGATCATCTCCCTGCGTATAGCCCGCACAGAACTGCCCAATATCCTTCGCGTATTGATCGCTTGCAGGCGCATCGGCACCATGGAGATCGAAAAATTGATAAAGTTGATGGCAGCAATAAATACAACCAAGATAGCTATCGACAGCAGAGTATAGACCGTAGCGCGGCTTGCGTTTTCAACTCCCATAAGATTGTTTCCTTTTATATCGCTTTGGAAATGAAGGTCAAGTAACGAGGTTAATCGCATATTCTTCAACACGTCCATTCGGTCTTCCGGAATTTCGGGCGAAGAAAAAGCGTGAATATCCTCCTCGACCTGCGCCGGATCGGACGAAGTGAGTTGCACAAAAAACGGGTAATTCCAGTTGTTCCACGAATTATAATTTGTCACATTGTCGAATGGCTGCCAGACCTTATTCTTCAAAAACGAGTTGTCGGGAAAATCCTTGAAGACAGCGGCTATTTCAACCGGAGAGACGTTGCTGCCATGCCGGATCAACTGCTTGCCAACCGCATCCTCACCCGGAAAAAACTTTTCCGCCAGGCTTTTAGGGATCAAAACCATGCCGGGCCGATGCAAACGGGTAGTGTCCCCGGAAAGGATGCGAAAATCGAACATCTGCAAAATATCCGGCGTATAGTACGTCCACCCTTGTTCGAAAACAGTATCTTCATCGGAACCCTCAACTGAGATGGAATAGCTATCCCACGATGCATACAACCCTCCCCGTTTTATTCCGGGCGAAGCTTTCATAACAACCCGTGCATAGGGCCTGGCATTGACAGGCATGTGGTATTCGTCCTCATACAACTTGTTTTCCACCCGGAAAATACGGTCGGCATTGGGGTGGAAGCGGTCGTAAGTAAGATCGTAATGCACCTGCATCAGAATGACGGCAAAAGCGGCAAAAGCAATCCCAAGTCCAATGATATTGAGCAGCGAGGCAGCTTTGTAGCGGCGCAAGGTGTTCAGAAAATTACGAAACAACTGATTCATGGCAAGTTATTTTAAGATAATTACGTCGTTGTTTCCGAACATTTCATAACTTGAAGTGATGACCCGTTCGCCCGCTTTCAGCCCCTCTGTTACCTCGTAAAATTGCGGATTCTGGCGGCCGATGCGTATGGGCCTTTTGTGCGCGCGGCTGCCGTCGGGTTCCACCACAAATATCCACGTCCCGCCAGTTGTCTGGTAGAACGCCCCGCGCGGGATCAGCACTGCTTCGGAGGGTTCGCCCAATTCAAGGTTGATGTAGTAGGTCTGCCCCGTGCGGATATTTTCGGGACGGGGACCGTCGAACACAAAATCGACGCGGAACTGCCCGTTGCGCACTTCGGGATATACCCGGCGAATGCGCAACGGATAAGTGGTTTCGCCGCGCTCAAAGGTCGCCGCAAGCCCTGCACGCACTTTGTCGATGTAATGCTCGTCGATAAACGCCTCGACCTTGAAATCCGACAGGTCGTTGAGTTGCCCGATCCGCTGCCCCGAAGAGAGCGACTGTCCCAACACAACATCCAGCAATCCCAACTCGCCGTCAATAGGCGAAGTGACCTGCAGATTGTCCACCCGCTGGCGGATCAGTTGCATGTTGCGGCGCATATTTCCGAGGCTCTCCTCCATATTCTCCACCTGCACCCCGCGGTAGATCGAGTCCTGCTTCTGCCGCTCCATCACCAATTCGCGCCGCCGTACCGCCAGTTCCCAATCCTCGCGCGCCTGTAAATAATCCTCACGGCGGATAAGTTCCTCCTCCCACAGTTTTTCGTTCTGACGAAAGGTTCGCTCCTTGCGGGCAACGTCGAGGTCCAACTGCAACTTCTCCTGACGCAGATTCAGCCGCTCCTGCTCCATGGTAACCTGCGTATTGCGCAGGAAATTTTGCTTTTCAGCCAGTTGCGCCTCACTGTCCAGAATAGAGAGGCTCAACGCGGGATTAGTCAATACAACGATCACGTCACCCTTACGTACTATGGCACCCTCCTCGACCACCAACCGGTCCACCACCCCACCTTCCAGGGGACTGAGTTGCACCGTTGTAATAGGTTGCACCCGGCCGCTGATCCGGACGTAGTCGTTGAACTCCCCTTCGGTAACATCGCCGATGCTCACTGTACGCACGTCTGCCTTATAAGCCGACGAGTGGTCGCCGAAGATGAGCCACCCCACAAACAGGAGCACCAACACACCTCCCGCAATATAGGGAATGTGTTTTCCGCGAATCCCTTTTTTCTTTTCCAATTTGATATCCATAGTTCTATTTTTATATTTATTCGGTTTCGATGGAGTTGACCGGATTTTCGGTAGCCGCCCGGTAACTTTGCAGGGTGACGGTCAGCACGGTGATCGCCCCGACGATCAGCAGGGCCACAGCGAAAATCCACCAGTGTACAGGCGATTGGTACGCAAATCCCTCCAGCCACCGCCGCATGGCATAATAGGCGATCGGCGAGGCGATCACGAAGCAGACGATCACGATTCGGACGAAATCCCGATTCAGCAGACGCAAAATCTCACCGATCGTTGCCCCGTGCATCTTCCGCAGTCCGATCTCCTTGCGCCGGTACTGCGTTTCGAAAAACACCAGGCCGAATACCCCAATGATCGAGATCAGTACCGCCAACCCGCTGAACAGAGTGATCAGTGTGCCCAGATTTTGTTCCTTTTCGTACAGTTTATCCAATTCCCCGGTATAAAAGTCCATCGACCAGCGATTATCCGTGGCGTGTCGGTCAAGTACCTGACGGACCGCCCTAATCGTCGCAGCCTGATCGTACGGGGCGATGCGGATGAACATTTGGTAAAGGTGCGGGTCATCAGTCAGCCAGAAAACAACATCTTCCGTCGCCTGGTGCATGGATTGGGAGATGACATCTCCTGAAATACCGATCACCTGAACGGGGATTCTTCCCCGATCCAGCAAGACGGTATCGACTGTGAGGTCGAATCGGCGGGCCGCCGCCCGGTTGACCACGATCGATACGGCCCTTTCCTCTCCGGCCTGCATCCGATCCACTGGGTCTCCCTCCCGGAATCCGCGGCCTTCAACAATCGGGATCTGCATCAGGTCCATAAAATCAAGATCGACCATATAGCTCTTGAGGTTCAGTGTATCGTTGCCGACCAGAAGCCTGTTGTAAAGATCCCCGTCCCCCGTTCCGAAAGAGCCGGCGGAGAGGGCTGTACCCTCCACTCCTGGTAATTGTTCGAGTTCCCGCCGGACCACATCGAGTTTGGGCCGGAAACGGATTGTGCCAAGCGTAAGCACGTTCTCCTTGTTGTACCCCACCGGCACCTGCCGGAAATAGCGGTTCTGGCAATCGATAAAGAGGGCGAAAACGATCAGAGCCATCGAAATGGTATACTGCACGCCGACCAATACGGTGCGCAACCGTTTTCCCTGCGGGGTGGCGCAGAAAACCCCTTTCAGCACGAGAGCGGGTTGGAACGAAGTGGCGTAAAATGCAGGGTAGAGCCCGGCCACCACTCCCGTTAGCAGGGCAATCCCGGCAACCCAACCGATCAGTTTCAGGTTAGCGCCCAAAGAGATGTCCTCAAAGGTCAACAGGCCTCCCAAGGGCGTTTTGCCCGCCGCGTCGATGAGCAGCAGCGAAAATCCGAAAGCGATCATCGTAATACCGGCCGCCTCAAAAAGCATTGTCCGGCGGAGCGATGCCCGGCTTTCGCCCAACACCCGGTGGGCATTAAGCGACCGCATGCGCATCGGCACCTGCGCTGTCGAGAAGTTGATAAAATTGATCGTCGAAATCAGCAGGATCAATCCGGCGATAGCGGTGAGAAACCAGGTCGTGTAGCGGTTGCCGGACTGAATAAAGGTATTTTCGGCCACGTCTGAGGAGAAATAGATATCTCCGGCTGGGTTTAAACGATATTCCGCCGGAGATATCGCCGTTCGGAGTTTTTCTTGCAGCAGGGTGCTGACTTCTCCGGCGCGTGCGGGGTCTTTGAGAAGCAGAAAGACGGTTTTTACAGTGACGCTTCCCATTTGTCCGGGATAGATCAGTTCGCCCTGCAACGTGGCGTTTGGGGGAAAATCACGGTAGACCCCGCCAACCGTATAGTTCCCGCCCTGGAAGCGGAGTGTTTTTCCAACAGGATCTTCCTCCCCGAACAACCGGCGGGCGCAGCTTTGTGAGATCAGCATTTTTCCCGGTTCAAGAGCTGCAGCGAACCTACCTTGCACCATCCGGATATCAAAAACCTGCGAAATATCGTTGAAAATCCGCCAGGCAGGGACTCCTGTGAAAGCGATCTCTTCGCCCCCGCGGTCAATCAACAGTTCGCCTGCCGTAGAAAGCAGTTCAGCATGTGCCTCAATATACGGAATGGAACGGAAAACGTCCTCGGCATTATCGTAAAACAGCAGGTTCATTCTGTACGCCCGGTCGAAAGGAGAAGTAGCTTCGAGGCGAAAGATCCGCCGGTAATTTGCATCGGTCTTGCCGTAGCCATACTCACCGGCCACTTGCATCAGGATAATAGCGAATACGGCGAAAGCCACACTTAGTCCCAAAATATTCAGGATGGAAGCCATCTTGTAGCGCCGCAGCATGTTCCAAAAATTCCGAAAGGTCAAGTTCATAACATAGTTGTTTTTAGATGACTATACTAAATCAGCGATCAGCGGTTTCCCTCTATAAAAATCGAGCAACCGGCACTTGATACGGTATTGCAGGCGCACATTGAGTTCTTCAACCCGCACCTGCAAGAGTTGGTTGGTGCTGCTTTGCAGTTCCAACGCACTGATAAGCCCCTCCTCAAATTTACGTACGTTGGCACGGTGGGCCGCTTCGGTAGCGCTGACCCGGCGGATGGTCTGTTCCCACTCCCTGGCGTAGCCCTCCACATCCATCACCGCCTGCTCAATCTCCCGTTCCAGCCGGCGCAACGTTTCGTGGTGGGTCTCCTCGGCAATCTTCAAATTACTGCGCGCACGGTTCACCCGGGTACGCCGGGCAAATCCGCTGAAAACAGGAATGCTCACGCTAATCCCGACACTCCGGCCCGTATTGTTCTTGAATTGATCGCGAAACGGCGCTACAGAGCCGTCCGAGTTCAGGTTTTTAAAATAGTTGGTACCAATGCTGCCATACGCCGAAACGGAAGGATAATAAGAGCCGCGTGCCACCGCCAGCGAAAGTTCCGAAGCGCGCAAGGTATAATCGGCTATCCGTGCCTCGGGCAGGTTTTCGCAGGCGTCTGCAAAGATCTGTTCCGCTTTTTCGGGATATACCTCCCCGTATGAAGGGATTTCCGGAGCGATCTCAAGCGGCTCCCCGGATGGATAATTCATTCGCTCTTTGAGGTGCAACAAGGCGGTATTCTGCAGATTTCGCTGCCTGATCACCATGTATTCATAGCTTGCCACCTCGGCCTCAAACTGTGCAACGTCTGGTAAACTCCTTAATCCCAATTCCGCCTGCCGGCTTGTTCTGTACAGATTGCGACGACTCTCAGCAAGTTGTTCTTCGGCCATGCGCACCGCCTCGGTATAGTACACTACATCGGCATACCCCTGCAAGGTTTCCAGCGCGATATCATCTTCAGCCCTTTGCAACTCTTCAGTACCGCGCAACTGCATGATGCGAGCGTATCGCAGGGAGTTGACCGAGGTCAGGCCACTGAACAGGGGGATCGATCCGCTCAGGTTGTAGCTATTGTTAAAATTGGACGTATTGTTGTAGCTATTTGTCTGTGGATCTATGCTTCGCCCAAAGCCCCACCCCGCACCGACCGATCCGCTGATGGAAGGCAGCATATTGCCCATGGCGACAATGACATCCTGCCGGTAATTGTCGTTGGTATGACGCTGAATACGGGTACGAGGGCTGTTTTGAACAGCATATTCCATGCAATCGTTCAACGTCCAGACGCGGGTATTTTCCTGAGCCCCAGCAAAGAGTGTAAAAAAAACAGATAAACAGACGACACCAAATAGAGACTTCATTGTATTTTCTTAATTGGATAAATTCTGTCTATTCGTATGCCAAAACAATGCCTAAACATACAATATGCTAAGATTTAGTACTTTATATTTTTTCGACAAAACACATCCTGTCAAAAAAATAGACATCTGTGTCAGCAAATTAGACAAAAAAGCGTACATTTACAGCTCATTTATTGAGAGCCTAAGAATCTGATATGGAATGACAAAAACAGGGACTGTACTTGTAGTCGACGATAACCGCAGCATCCTGGCAGCATTACAGCTGCTGCTTAACAAATACTTCGGCAAGGTGATCACCATTTCCAACCCGAACCGCATCCATGCGACACTACGGGAAAACAGGATCGATGTCGTGTTGCTTGACATGAACTTTTCGGCCAGCATCAACACCGGTAACGAGGGGTTTTACTGGCTCGGCGAGATCAAAAAGCACGACCCCAACATTCAAGTCGTCTTGTTCACCGCATACGGAGAGATTGACCTGGCTGTGCGCGCTATCAAAGACGGAGCAACCGATTTTGTAGTCAAACCGTGGGAAAATGACAAGCTGATCGCCTCTCTACAAGCAGCCTACAACTTGCGGTGTTCGCAGCAAGAGATTAAACGGTTGAAAGAGGTGAAGCGGGAGTTAGCCCCGCAGGAGCCCGATTTTTTCTGGGGTACCTCACCGGCCATGCAAGAGCTTCGTTCGCTGGCAGAAAAAGTCGCCGGCACCGATGCCAACATCCTCCTGACGGGGGAGAACGGCACCGGCAAAGAGATGTTGGCGCGGGAAATACATCGCCTCTCTTCCCGCAACAACGAACTGTTGGTGACTGTTGATATGGGGGCGATCGTTGAAACGTTGTTCGAGAGCGAGTTATTCGGGCATGTCAAAGGCGCTTTTACCGACGCCAAAACCGACCGGGCGGGCAAGTTCGAAGTGGCAGACGGAGGCACGCTCTTTCTCGACGAGATCGGCAACCTGCCGCTGCACCTGCAATCGAAACTGCTCACTGTACTGCAAAGCCGCAGTGTGGTGCGGGTGGGCAGCCACACTCCGATCCCCGTGGATATCCGCCTGATCACCGCCACCAACCGCAATCTTGACGAGGCGATCATCCGAAACGAATTCCGACAGGATTTACTTTATCGCCTCAACACCATACATTTAGAGATCCCTCCATTGCGCCGGCGCAGAGAGGACATCGTCCCGCTGGCAGAACGTTTTATCGCCCGGTATGCCGCAAAGTACGGAAAAGCTCCGTTCGCATTAACACCGGCTGTCGCTAAAGAGTTATACAGCGCCCCCTGGCCGGGCAATATCCGGGAGTTGCAACACACCATGGAAAAGGCGGTGATCATCTCCGATGGGAAATATCCCGACGAACGTTACCTTCAACCTTTGCGTGCCGCCGGTTCCGGCGGGAATGCCCTGCACAACGCTCCGAACTCGACACTTGAAGAGATGGAGCAGTCGATGATCCGGCAAGCCATCGAAACGGACAACGGTAACCTTTCGGCTGTAGCCACCCGTCTGGGCATTACTCGGCAGACTTTGTACAACAAGATAAAAAAATACGGGATCGGCGATTGAAGCCTGTGACAGAAACACATCCGCCCCCGTGCAGTAAAAACCATGTTAAAGGGAACAATATATCGCTTAGCCGTATGGCTTGTACTTTTCGGGGCAGCCGCCGCAGCGTCGGTATGGCTGTTTGTTTCGGAGAGATACTTTTGGCTCATCGCAACGGCAGGAGGATCAGTGTTTGCCGGGATGCAGATTTTCCGGCTCTTTTACGAAAATATCCGCAAGATCACCTTTATGTTCAATGCCATTGCGAACGGCGATTACACGTTTCGTTTCACCGAATACGACGGCTCTCTGCCTGACAATGTATTGAACAGTACCCTGAACCGCATCAAAGGGATATTGATGCAGGAGAAAGAGGAGATCGTCCGCCAGGAGCAGTACTACTCCCTGATCCTCGACAGTGCGAGTACCGGCATTTTAGTCACGGATCCAAACGGCAGCATTCACCGAAGCAATAACGAAGCACGGCGCCAGTTGCGCCTTCCCATACTGACACATCTGAACCAATTGGCACGTATCGACGAGGCGCTTCCGGGTATTTTTCGTGAAATGCAGGCCGATGACCGGCGCCGCATCCGTTTTAACGACGAGCGGGGCGAAGTGACACTTTCCGTCCGCTGCTCGTCCATCCGATCGAAAGAGAGCGAACTGCGTATCTTTGCGCTCAGCGAAATCGGCAATGAACTTGTCGAACAGGAGCTCGAATCGTGGGTGCGGCTGATCCGCGTACTGACCCACGAAATTATGAATTCCATTACTCCCATCACTTCGTTGAGTGAAACACTGATGGATACCGAAGGCGTATCCGGCGAAGTTCGAAAAGGGTTGGAGACCATCTACACCACCGGAAAAGGGTTGACGACTTTTGTAGATTCTTACCGGAAATTGACACGCCTGCCGACTCCGCGCCCAGCGCTGATCCGGGTGAAACCCCTTCTTGAACGAATGGTAAGCCTTACCAGACAGGAGTTTCCGGATATGACCATCACGCTTTGTGTACAGCCCGACGATCTCATTCTATATGCCGACGAAAACCTTCTTTTTCAGGTGGTGATGAATCTGCTCAAAAACGCCGCCCAAGCCCTCAACGGACAGACAAACGGAAAAATCATCATCTCCACAGAGTGTCCCGAAGGCGAACAAGTTACTATCCTTATTACAGACAACGGCCCAGGCATTCCGGCCGAAATACTGCCCCATATTTTCATCCCGTTCTTTACGACAAAAGAGGGAGGAAGCGGCATTGGCCTAAGTCTATCACGACAGATCATGCGTCTACATGATGGTTTGCTCACCGTCCGTTCCCGGCCGGGAGAAACTACGTTCTTACTGCTTTTTCCGTAAGAAGCTGTTTAAATTGTACTCCGTATATCAAAAATTCCTAAAGTATCTGGAACGCTCTAACTTTACACGAAACCGCAGCGTATTACTCAAACATCAAAACAGAAAAATATGCTGAACAACATCGTTAATTTGGTAAAGGATCAGGTAAGCAACCTGATCGGCGGAAACAGTCAGGTTCCGGCAGACAAAAAAGATGAAACCATCCGCACCACAACATCTTCTATTGTAGACGGCTTAAAAAGTCATTTGGGATCAGGCGGCGCATTGACCAGCCTGTTCGGAGGCGGTTCTTCCGGTAGCAGCACAAGTAGCGCCATCGTATCAACCGTAGAAAAAGCCCTGACCGGAAAAGTCGGCCTGAGTTCATCGGTAGCACACGGGATCGCAGCGGCAGCCGTACCGGCTGTCATGTCGCTCTTTTCCAAAAAAGTAAACGATCCCAAAGAACCGGGCTTCAACCTCCAGTCCCTGACGGACGCCTTTAAAGGTGGTGGTGAAGGAGGAATAAAATCCGCTATCGGAAAACTGTTCGGATAACCTTATAGATTGGAGTTGAAAGTGGAAAGTTTTCCACTTTCAACTTTCACTACTCAAAAACTGCTTACCAACATCCTTGTCCCATCCCAACCGACCGCTTTCACCGTCGTTGTTCCTTCCGGAATATGGACAATAGTAGTTTCGGCATCGTTCGAACCCGCGCCCGTAAAAGCAATTTTTACCAACTGGTCTCCCGCATATGTTTCAAACGCCACACTGTTTTTCCAGATCCGGTTATCAACCAACAGACGCCCCTCTTCATCGGTAAAACCTTCTCCTGTGACACCTTCTAAAGGAAGCTTATATTTATAGGTATCTACGCTGTTCGCTGTTATGTAGTGCAGGACCGGAGTTGAAGGTTTTGGGTATTGGGAAGCATATTTTTTCACTTCCTGAATATCATCTTCTGTTAGGGTCATCTGGGCACAGGTATAGTCATCCACCCATAAATCAATCGGATACAACATCCGGGAATGTTCAAAAAATTCCGTCAGGTCCAATTGAGCCGCATCACAGGAATTCTTTATAAATGCCAATTGATAATAGCCGTTTGGCCGTTCTTTTTCTACTGGTTCGTCTATGGCTTTGATAAAGATATCTCCATAAAAATCAAGATTTCCCCAACTATTCCCTTCTCCCGCTACTACAAAATAAAGTTGCAATTGCCACAAGGGAACCAGCTTTACAAAATGGTCTCCCCCCCAATCACGCGGCCGTTCCCGGTCCCAACGATCATTACCGGCCTGTGTCAGCCAAGGCTGATTCCGGATAAAAGCGCTTTCCATATACGCTGTAATACGTCCGCCTATTTTGGGGCCATCGTAATCTCTAACCCTCTCCCGTTCCAATTTCGGCAATTCCGGCACCAACAAGTATTGGGCCCAAACCGAATAGATATTATTAGTCACTTCCGTTGTACCCACCCATTTCATATTGGGACGTATCTGGTTGACATGCCCGAATTCATGAGCCACACCCCAACTTCCTTTCCGTAATTTTTCCACATTGGCAAGCGTTTTCAGCGTATTGTTGTGAAAAGCCGCTCCCATACCGTCCGCATGCATATAACCTTTCCAGATCACCCTTCCGAACATGTGATTTTTCGGAATCCGGTTGTACTTTTCCAATCCCATGATCCGGTGTTGCATTCGAATGATAGAATCATACAGTTGGACCAATTCCACCCCCTGCCCAGAGGCTTCCCGCTTCAGTGCCTCCACCGGATAAGCCAACTGCACCCGATCCCCCAGAATATCCAACACGGGGCCGGTAGCATTGGAAAGTAGTTCGTCCCACCGATCGTTGTTATCCTTGCCCAACTCAAATACCCCGTTCACCTTTCCTCCCAGAATGTGAACCGCTATCGGGTGATCGGTTACCGTTTCCTTTGCGTAATAACTAATGTAACTATTCCCTTTCTCTTTGATATCCAAAAGATTCACTCCTTCTTGCAACGGATATTTCTGACTTGTGAAGTGTTCATCTCCCCAATTAGCCACGCGTAACTCCACTTCTGCTCCTTGTGTCGGCCCCACCCAAACAACAGCCGGACCGGCAGCTTCGAACCAGATACCCGTCGGATTTTCATAACGTGAATAAGTGCTTGTCTTTAACTGTTTTGCAAGAATTTCCGGAAACAAGTAACAGGTGTAGTATCTCATCCGATCGGCCAACGGATACCGGCCGGCCAACATCTCTTCCGCTGCCGCTTTCAGAATCGGAGATTGCATGGCAGAAACTTTTTTCTCTGTCGTATTTTTCTTTAAAGAGGATAGATCCGGCCCGGCAAAAAGCGCCAGGTCGGAATTTTTCTCCGCACAAGCGAAAGAAACCAAGCCTACAGCCAATAACAGCAAAACTGATTTTTTCATACGTCGTATTTTTTATTATTTTCCTACCAAGCGAAGCAGTTTCTGCAAATATAGTATAAACAAAACGATAAGCCAAATCCCCTAAATGTGCAAGCCCTCCGTTTCTTTCTTTTTGATCGAAACGAAGGGCTTTGAAATTCGGCGTCTTCCTACTCTC
>DBDA01000017.1 GCA_002293375.1 Odoribacter sp. UBA944 | reverse complement strand
CCAAAGAAAATGAGAATTTTTTTGTCTTTTTTTAAGGAAACGTTTTCGAAAACAAGCACGTATTACACAAAAACATATTCGTTTGCCGGAAATCCCCGCAGAAATTCCCCTGTTGTCATCCGTTTTTTCCCCGCCAACTGCAGCTCTTGGATGTGTATAACTCCGTCCGGAGTATAACCGGCCAACCGCTCCTTGCCGTCTGTCTGCAAGTCGCCGGGTATCTGCCCGTGCATCATGCGCTCTTTGTTCGTTCGGAAAATTTTCAGGGAGATGGTCTCCCCGGTGGTCCTGTGTTTGAGTTCTGTCCAGGCAGCCGGAAAAGGGGAGAGCCCCCGGATGTGGTTGTACACCTCCTCCACGCTCCGCTCCCACTTAATACGCATATCTTCTTTGAAGATCTTGGGCGCGTGTACCGGTTCCCGTCCATGAAGCAAAGGGGTTTGCTCCGTCAGCGGATACGCTCCGGCTTCCATGGCCTCCACGGTCTTTACCAACAGATCTGCTCCTGCTTCCATCAACCGATCGTGCAACTCCCCGGCTGTCATGTCTTCCGGGATCTCTACCCGCTGCTGAAAGATCAGGTTGCCCGTATCGATTTCATGACGCAGCAGAAAAGTGGTCACCCCCGATGCTTTTTCCCCACTGATTACCGCCCAGTTGATCGGGGCGGCCCCGCGGTAATCCGGCAACAGGGAAGCGTGCAGGTTGACCGTCCCCAACGGGGGCATACTCCACACCACCTCCGGAAGCATCTTAAAAGCCACCACCAATTGCAAATCAGCTTTCCAAGCCCGTAATTCTTCCAAAAAGAGTTCGTCCCGGAACTTCTCCGGCTGCAATACCGGCAATCCCGCTGCCACGGCGTATTTCTTGACCGCAGACTCCTGCAATTGCTGTCCGCGGCCGGCCGGTTTGTCCGGATTGGTTACCACGCCAACTACCTCAAAACCGGCCTCCACCAATTTTTTCAGGGGCAATACCGCAAAATCCGGCGTTCCCATATAGACGATCCGCAATGTATGCTTAGACATTTTCTTTTTGCTTTTTGAAAAACGCCGCCGCTTTTTTGAGAAAATTCGCATACGATTCGCCGCTCATCATTTCCGAATCGGTCACAGATTTGTAAGTCAGGAACACGCCGAGTACCAAGAGGATGAAAGAGGGCATCCAGCTTCCGAAACAGGGAGTCATCGCTGCTTCCCGTGCGGCACGCTGCCCGATCATGGAGATAATATAATATACAATGAAAAGAAAAATGGATACCACAGCCGGCGTTCCCAAGCCTCCTTTCCGGATAATAGCTCCCAGCGGCGCTCCGATAAAAAAGAAGATAAAGCAGGCAAAAGCCGTAGTAAATTTGGAGTGCCATTCAATCTGGTGTTTCCGGATCTGCTCCTCCTGCCTGAGAATGGAAGCAGCATCTGCCTGGACGCTTTGTTGTACGTCCCGGGCGTATTGCAGTGCATTGTTGACCGCATGCTGCCTCTCTTCCGGGGCAAACGTATGGAACAGGCTGTCGATATTCCCGATCTTCCCCTGTGTTTCTGCCCGCAAGGTGCTGTCCGTTTCCGGAGCCGGATTTTTGTTCTTCAGGTAAGAAGAGGAGAGCAAGCGGCCTACCTCCATCTCTTTTCGCTGCTTCACAACACCTTGCAAGGAATCGGACATGTATTTTAACTGACTTTGGTTCAACATGGTGGCCGCCCGGAAGAGATCTTCGTCCGTCCGTTTCAATTCGGTATCCGGCAGTTGGATCAGCACACTCTGCCTGCCGAATTCCAAGCGCCTGAACGGGTATGTTTTGCGGTATTCGGGCTCCATGCCCTGGTCCGTATAGGTATGGCCGTGGAAGAGTCTTAATTCTAAATTGTTGTTGTTGGGATAGGTAACCATGAGACCGGAATCCGCCCGGGTTACTTCGTAATTGCCGGGAACAACCGTATGGTTGTAGATCAACATGTTGTACATCATCCCGCTCTCTTTGTCAATGCGGTCGACTTTGATACTGTATCCCTCCAGGTCGTTGGTAAAGATCCCTTCGTTGAAGGAGACCTCCGGTTTGTGTTTGCGGATGTCGTACATCAGGCTGCCCATTTTCAGGTTGGCTACCGGCAGGATGTTGTTGGCAAAAAAGTAGGCAAACAGCGAAAGCCCTACAATAAAAACGATCAACGGGTACATGATCCGATAAAGCGATATGCCGGCCGACTTCAGGGCGATCAGTTCGTAATTCTCTCCCAGAGTGCCGAAAGTCATGATGGAAGAGAGCAGAACAGTGATCGGGAGCGCCATCGGCACCAGCGACATACAGAAATAAAGTAGTAATTCGACGATGATGGAAAAATCCAGCCCCTTCCCGACCAGATCATCGATGTACCGCCACAGCATCTGCATCAGCAGTACGAATATACTGATAAAAAACGTCGCGATAAAAGGGCCACTGAAGCTCTTTATCATGTACAGGTGTAATTTCTTCATATATCAACGTCACGCTCCCAGATTCCGGTGCAGTATCTCGATCTGTTTATCCCAGATCCCGACGGTATCCGCTTCGTCTTCCGGGTCTGCAAAATCGGTGATCAGCAATGTTACATCCCCGGTCAGAGGCTCTACCCGGATCCCCATTTCAAAATATTCGTCCTCCTCTTCCCGATCGTCCCACCGAAAGCGGGCGTATTGGTTGTTCTTGGTTTCCACCAACTCTGCCGGATGTTCCGCTCCGTTCCAGATAAATATAAATTTTTCGCCTCTCTGCATTACATCGTCCGCAAACCACTCTGCTAAGCCGGGTGCCGTACTCAGGCGGGAAAAGAGCACCTTGACCGACGACGAAAATGGGTACTCCAACTCTATCTTCTTTCTCATACCAAAAATTTTGAAAGCAAGATACAAAATCCGGTTGAAACAGCCAAATCGTCGCTTTTCAAAAAAGCGATCAGGCGAATTTTTCATCGCCGAACTCCTTGTTGATCAAGTGTATCAATTTATTTTCCCAAACTTCCTTTTGGTGTGCTTCCAGATTAGACATCCGCAAAAAAACATCCGCCAACGACAGTGTATGCAGATCAATCTCCGGCAGGTAAGCCGGTTCATCCCCGTTTTTCAATTCCGCCAAGATCTTCTTTTCCACCAATTCGTCCAATACCTCTTTAACCTTATGACTGTTCAACCTCAACTCCTTACAAACCATGTTCAGGGGCAACGCGCCCCGGTTGGCTAAATATTCCGAAGAGACGAAGCGCAGGATCCGCACCGACAATTCCACGTAGTCCAACCAGCAGTACTCTTTTTCCGTGTCGCTCCGAAACACGATGTGCCGGTTGCGGAGAATATAGGATATCTCCGCTCCCCACAATACAATACACCAGCTCAATTGCAACCAAACCAACAACAGGGGAAGAGCGGCCAAACTGCCGTAAATGGCATTGTACGAACTGACACCGATCTGAAAACGGAGGTAAAACCACTGCACCACCTGGTAAGCCGATCCGGCAACAATCCCCGCGATGACGGCGTGCTTGAAGCGAACCGATGTTGCCGGCATAAAGATATAGATAAAGGTGAACAGAAGCCACATCAATACATACGGGGAGAGTTTCAGCAGAAATATGACTGCCGAACCAGCATAGCGCAAGACCCCCTCTTCCCGGGCGATCTCCTGTAAATTGGTCGAAAGGAAGACATTCATCCCGCTGACCAGAATGATCAGGATCGGTGCAATGAACAGGAGGGAGAGGTAATCCGCAAATTTTTTGGCCAATCCCCTTCCCCGACGGATCCCCCAGACCCGGTTCATGGCATCCTCCGTATTGCTCAATACTTTGATGACCGTCCACAACAACATGACGATCCCGATTCCGGTGATTAGCCCGCCCTGAGTATTTTCCAGCGCCCGGTTGGCAAAATTCAAAAAGAACCTGGTCACCTCCGGATTGGTGAAGGTCTGCTCCTGGAACAGATCTTCCAACATCCGGGAAACGCCGAATCCTTTGGCAATGGCCAGGAGCAACGCCAAAAGCGGGATCAGCGACAACATAGTGTAGAAGGTCAGCGCGGAAGCCGAAACCGCCCCCACATTCCTTATGAAACGATCCACCGACACCACCGACACGGCCACTACTTTTCCCAGAAAATAGAGGATCCGGCCGGATTGGCGCCGATCCCGCCTTAACAGGATATAGTAGTAGTTCAACGACAGGTATTTCGGTGTTTTCTTGGCCATGTGACAATGTTTAGAACAGTCAGTTGTACGCAAAAAAGAAGAAAATAGAGACAGAAATCAGGAAAATAATCGGGATACCGTATCTTTGATCTCTTCCGGATCGGCATCGACGGGGAAAACAGCATCCGGTTTTTTATATACCAAGGCGTGTTCCCATTTATACCGCCCGATGCCGCCACCGGTGATGTTCAGCATGATGACAGCGTCTTTTTCCACCTTTCCCTGCTTCACAGCCTGTATCAAGGTCGCCACCGCCACCGCTGCCGCCGGTTCGATGTCGTTCCCTTCCGTTTTTTGGAAAAGTTCCGCCGCCCCAGCCGCTTCCTCGTTGGTAGCCACCAACACATCCCCACCGCTCTCCGTCAGGGCGTCGAACAAGCCTCCCTCCACTGCGTAGGGCGGTTTCCGGTTGGAAAGTACTTTAGCACAAATCTCTTCCACCTGTTTACGGGCCAATTGATCATCCAAAGGCAACAGTTGCCGGGATCCGGCCCGCCAGGCGTCATACATCGGAACAAAGGGGCTGTTCTGGGAGACCATCAATTTCATCAGGTGATCCCCGAACCGCCCGTCCGCTATGAACCGTTTGTTGGCTTNNACCGCCTGAAAATAGTAGTCCGGGATCCGGCCGATCGTAGTGACGGCCGACAGGACGGTGGTTCCCATTCCATCTCTGCGGGCCACGTTTTTGGCTCCGCCTTCAGGGTAGAAACGGTCCAATCCGCATACAACATTGGAGAGGTGGATGGCATCGAAGTAGTCGCTTCCGCTAGCAGTGGCGATCAGTTTGACACAAGGGTTCAACGGTGTGGCTGACCACAAAGCATCCAGACAATCTTCCGGCACACAAAGCAGCAGCGGGATCTTGTTTTCCGAACAGACCCGTGCAAACGCCCGGGCGGTGTTCCCGGCCGAAGCTACCACCATCACCTTATTAGTGTTCCGGTTTATGCGGGCACATACGGAGTATGCCTCACACTCTTTAAAAGCCCCGGTAAGCATCCCCGCCCCTTTTTCGGGCCAATAGCCGTTGAACGTGATGTAGAGCCGCGAGAGTTCCAGTTTGGCGGCCAATCCCTCGCTTTTGTAAGTCACCGGCGCCGCAGAGCCCTCCAGCGTCCGGCAAACCGGCAACCAGTCCGAAAATTTGTACAATCCGGGCAGGTCGTCCATTACCCGCAACTGTTTCCGGGCATACTCAGTATAAATCAGGGCCGCCCCGTCCTTGCGGGGACACTCCAGGGTCCAGTCGCCATCTTCATGGGAGTGGCCGCAACACCGGGAACGCAGGGTATATTTTGTCATAAAATTTCTGTTTAAACTAAAACGAATGGACAAAAATAATCAATTTAGCGAAAAAAGCCTCACCACCTCCCTCCACAGTATGCAAAGAAAATACTTTAGCGTATTCCGCGCATATTCCGTACTTGTTTCATAGGCTGAACAAGAAAAGAATTTCCAACTTCTTGTGTAGACTATAGACTGTTTAAAATTTCTCACTCCCGTGTAAACAAGAACAGCTCGCAAATAACTTCGGTNNGGTGAGAAATTTAAACAGACTCTAAGTTGTGAATGCTGATACTGACATATCGGCAGAAAACATGACACAAAAAGTGTTGGCACAAGCTTTGATAAAAGATTCATCGTATTTCAAGAAACTTTCGCAAATACGAAAACGAATAACAAACAATATAATTGAAAATCATTATGGGAAAAATAATCGGTATNNGACTTGGGAACCACCAACTCGTGTGTTTCCGTTATGGAAGGAAATGAACCTGTGGTCATCCCTAACAGCGAAGGCCGGCGGACAACTCCTTCGATCGTCGCTTTTGTGGATAACGGAGAGCGGAAAGTAGGCGATCCGGCCAAACGCCAGGCGATCACCAANNATGGGTGAAACGTACGATCAGGTATCCAAAGAGATCAAGCGGGTGCCTTACGAAGTGGCAAAAGGAGAGAACAACACGCCCCGTGTCGTGATCGACAACCGCCAGTACTCTCCTCAGGAGATTTCCGCCATGGTACTGCAAAAGATGAAAAAAACAGCCGAGGACTATCTGGGACAGGAGGTAACGGAAGCGGTCATTACGGTACCCGCCTATTTCAGCGACTCCCAGCGGCAAGCGACCAAAGAAGCGGGTGAAATTGCCGGCCTGACGGTGAAACGCATCATCAATGAACCGACGGCCGCCGCACTGGCTTATGGATTGGATAAAAAAGACAGGGATATGAAAATCGCCGTATTCGNNCTCGGGGGCGGTACGTTCGATATCTCCATCCTGGAATTGGGAGACGGTGTTTTTGAGGTAAAATCGACCAATGGGGATACCCACCTGGGAGGTGACGATTTTGATGATATCATCATCAACTGGCTGGCAGATGAATTTAAAAAAGATGAAGGCGTCGATATCCGAAAAGACCCGATGGCGCACCAGCGCCTGAAAGAGGCGGCTGAGAAAGCGAAGATCGAACTCTCCAGTTCCACAACGACGGAGATCAACCTGCCGTACATCTTCCCGGTAGACGGTATTCCAAAACACTTGGTGAGAAGCCTCTCCCGGGCGCAGTTCGACCAGTTGACCCACCAGTTGGTGGAAAGCACCATCGAACCGTGCAAAAAGGCGTTGAAAGACGCCGGCATGCAGGCCAAGCAGATCGACGAAGTGATCCTGGTTGGGGGATCCACCCGTATTCCGGCCGTGCAGAAGAAAGTAGAGGAATTTTTCGGCAAAGCCCCTTCCAAGGGAGTAAATCCTGACGAAGTGGTAGCAATCGGCGCAGCTATTCAGGGAGGTGTACTGACCGGTGAGGTGAAGGATGTGCTGTTACTGGATGTTACTCCGCTCTCTCTCGGTATTGAAACTCTGGGTGGGGTAATGACCAAGTTGATCGAATCCAATACGACCATACCGACCAAAAAATCGGAAGTATTTTCCACGGCTGCTGACAACCAGCCTTCTGTAGAGATCCATATCTTACAGGGAGAACGTTCCATGGCAAAAGATAATAAAACCATCGGCCGGTTCCACCTGGACAGTATTCCGCCTGCCCCCAGAGGGGTACCTCAGATCGAAGTGACCTTCGATATCGACGCCAACGGGATTCTTCAGGTAGCTGCCAAAGACAAAGCGACCGGTAAAGAGCAATCCATCCGGATCGAAGCCTCTTCCGGCCTTTCGGATGCCGACATCAAACGGATGAAGGACGAAGCGACTGCCAACGCGGAAGCCGACCAGAAGGAGCGCGAACGGATCGACAAACTGAACCACGCCGACAGTTTGATTTTCCAAACCGAGAAGCAGATGAAGGAGTTTGGCGACAAAATCCCCGCCGACAAGAAGACGCCGATTGAGGCTGCGCTGGAAAAACTCAAAGAGGCTCACAAGGCGCAGGATATTGCCGGAATCGATGCTGCCACAACGGAACTCAATACAGTGTTCCAGGCTGCTTCTCAGGAGATGTACAACGCCCAGCAACAGGCCGGCGGCCAGCAAGATCCCCAAGCCGATCCGAATGCCGGCGGCGGGAACAGCAGCTCACCGGATAATGATGTAACCGATGTTGATTTTGAAGAAGTGAAGTAAGAAGCGATTAGAAATAATCAACAAATAGCAAAAATAGGCTGTAAACCACGTGTTTGCAGCCTATTTTGTTTCTATGCTACAATTTTCTGGAGTTCCCAACTTTCTCCGCACAAAAAACTAGGAATTCCAGTCTATGCCTTACCCTTTCACAAATTTTACAAACTGCATCACAAATTTTTGCAGGTATGCCGTTGTACCTTCGTTGGTGTTTCCGTTCTCGTCAAGTAGTTTCGTAACCCCGCCGATGTACATTTCCGGCTGCTGAAGCATGGTAATATCGAGGAACACCACCGCTTGCCGAAGCGCATGATTGGCACCGAACCCGCCAATAGCCCCCGGCGAAACACTGATCACTGCACCCTTCTTACCTCCCCACACATTCCGGCCGTATGGACGGCTTCCGACATCTAATGCGTTTTTGATGACAGCCGGAATGGAACGGTTGTATTCGGGTGTGACAAACAGATAAGCGTCACACTCCCCGACCTTCGCCCTGAAATCCATCCAGGATTGCGACGGTACACCGTCATCGTCCAAATCCTGATTATACATCGGCAGATCTATCGAGACCCACTCCACCACCATATCGCCGGGCAGTAACCTAGCAACGTTTTCTGCAATCTTGCGCGAGAAACTCTCCCTGCGCAGAGAACCTACGAGCATTCCAATTCTCATAACCTCATATTTTTACCATATTAAACATACGCATCATAACAGCCATCGACGCCATTTTTTCGGCGGGACGGGCGGAGATCTCTTGTTTCAGGTCCATAAGTGTTTGCGGATTTTGATTAAACGGATGAGCATTTCGTTGTCTTTTTCGTATTGTTGTTCGTCTACATCGTTTTCTTTGCGTTCGTTCCACCAACGGTATAAACTTTCGATCTCTGTTTTGATTTTCCGGGTCTCTTCGGTATGGCCCCAGTCGGTGTGTCCATCCAGCAAATTTTCTTCTTCCACACAATCCGACAACAATTGAAAGCAGACGTGAAGCATGACCATGTCTTTATCGCACCATTCCATGGACGACAATGTTTTAATTTCTAACAAATGCGGATTTTTCATGCTGTTTCGGTTATATGGCCCCTCTTATTCTGCTGCGTTGTGCTGTTTCAAAAATTCACGGATAGCGTTTTCGTTCCGTTTGGTCTCTTCCGTCAGCCACTCAACACGCCATTCGGTAATGCGATCGCCGGTAATGTGTTCATACGTTCCGTCTTCGCGTTGGTTGACATGCTCCCGTTGAAGCACAAGTACCAGCGGTTCCTCGGCGCCCTGCGTTTCATGGGAAAATTTCAGCGCTTTTTCGTACGACGGGAAAGCCTCATAATTGTCACCTTCAGAAGCATGTACCCAAACCCGGTATTCCAGTACCTCATCGTAGAAATAACCGCCACCGGAACAGGTGTGCGCATTGTACGAGCCAACTTTAGTCGGATCCACTGCGACCGGGTATGAAGCATTTCGCTCCGCGATGATCTCTTTGATCTCCGCCGTGCGTTCTTTCAGAAGCTCATCGTTGGGATAAGCTTTCGACTCGGGATTTTCAGGGTCTATTTCTCCTTTTCCGTAAGCGATCCCGATCACCCGGTCAATGAAAACCTGCGGATCAAGGGGCATGGGCATTTCGCCGTAATTGTTGTGCCGGAACGATGAGCCACTGGGTTCCCAACCTCCAAGCATATACGAAACATCGCTGTTCACCGGATCAACTGCCACTTCACAGGTATAATAACCAACGCGCGATACAGGAAATGCGATCGCCACGCAATCACAGGCTTCCCAGAACCTGGCAAATGCAATTACGATAATGTTGTCCTCCGACGATTCGTCACTTCCCTCTTTCCCGTATATACCCATCTTGAAATCTTCTATCGGGTAAGGTGGTTCATAACGCAATTGGCCCGTCTCCAGAGCTGTCGCGTGGGCTACGGCTTTTTGCATGAACTGTCGCATGGTATCCGGACTTGTCAAAATCTTTTCGTAGAAAAGTTTCAGGTCGGAAAACATCAACTGCGGAATCACACGGTGCGTAAGCAAATAATTGAAGGTGGTTTCGTATTTAGGCGTTTCAGAGGGAGTCTGGTTTTTCGGAGTCATGAGTTTTGTCTATGGATTATAATAACCAGCAAGATACAATGATAAATTGGATATATCGTCGTTTTTCAACATTTTTCAGGGACAAAAGGAGAGAATTTTCTCCGAAGATGTATGTTTTTACGGCAAGTTTCAGGTGTCGATTGATAAACCGTCTGAAATATGCATTTACGAATATTGTTTATACGTATTTTTTTTTATACCTTCGCACCAAGAAGCAACGTTATGATTTTTTTTATATAATCTTATGCCTTACAGAAGATTACCCAATACTGACGCAGCACGGATCCGGGCATTAAAAGCTGCTTTTCGGAAAGCAGGAAAACTGAACGATATCAACGAGATCGCTTATCCGTTTCCATTGAAGCAAAAAATCGATGTTTTTCTCCCGAAATTTGAGGTCGCTATTGTCAATTCAAAAGCGGCCCGGGAAAAACAGATCGACAACAGCCGGAAGTTTGCCGAACTGACCAAAAAAGCCCGGTTGTATATCTCACATTTTATTCAGGTATTGAATTTTACGATCTCCCGCGGAGAACTGAAACCGCAAGCGCGCACGTTTTACGGATTGGAAGAGGAGGACGGGAAAGTACCTTCCCTGCTGACGGAACCGGAGTTGGTTATGTGGGGAGAGCGGATGATAACAGGGGAACAGGAGCGGTTGAACAACAGGGGAGGAAACCCGATCTACAGCCCAGCCATCGCTCTGGTCCGGGTAAATTATGAGAACTTCAAACAGGGCTACGAATACCAGAAAAGATTACAGGCCAACTCTGCAAGGTTCAGCGCGGAGGTTGCCCAGTACCGGAACGAAGCAGATGCGTTGATCCTGAACATCTGGAACGAGGTGGAGCACTACTTTCAAAACGTCAAGGATGAGGAGGAGAAACGGTATATGTGCGAGGAGTACGGCCTGATCTATGTCTTCCGCAGAGGTGAAAAAGAGAAACTGAAAAGGAGAAAAGAGGCCGAAGAAATTACCTTGAAACTGCCTTTTTAACCGCAAGGACTACAGTCGTAATCCCCCGCACGATCCTCCGCACAACGGATCCGGAATGTGTGCCGAAAAAAAATTCTGCCAATTGCTTGCCGAAGCTATTTTTTACACTAACTTTACGTAAGAACATTAGGTGCTGGTTTTTCTCCTTTGTTTCAACGTACCTGCGATTTACGGTACGTGAGAAATGAGGTTTGATTTATTTGCAGATTCAAATTAAGTTATAAATTTGCATTCCCTATTTCGGAGTGTGTGTAAATTATTGGAATGTGATGGGATCGGATATTGATTTACAGTCTAAACTGAAAACCTTTTTTGGTTTCGACCATTTTAAAGGAAATCAGGAGGCTATTATCAGGAATGTGCTGGCGGGAAATAACACATTTGTATTGATGCCGACAGGCGGCGGCAAATCGTTGTGTTACCAATTGCCTGCGCTCATTTTGGAAGGAACAGCCATTGTGATATCCCCCCTGATCGCACTGATGAAAAACCAGGTGGATGCCATGCGGGCGTTCAGCAGCACCGAGGGTATCGCCCACTTTCTGAACTCTTCTTTGACCAAAAACGAGATCTTGCAGGTGAAGGAGGACATTCTGGCAGGGCGGACAAAGCTACTCTACGTTGCTCCCGAATCGCTGACCAAGGAGAGCAGTGTGGAATTTCTGAAAAAGATTCGGATTTCGTTCTTTGCGGTAGACGAAGCGCACTGTATTTCGGAATGGGGGCACGATTTCCGTACCGAATACCGGAAAATCCGTCCGATCGTGGAGCAGATCGGGAAAGCGCCCATCATTGCATTGACGGCGACGGCTACTCCGAAAGTCCAGCACGACATACAAAAGAACCTGAACATGCTGGAAGCGGAGGTGTTCAAATCGTCGTTTAATCGCTCCAATCTCTATTACGAAGTCAGGCCCAAGAACGATCCGACCAAGGACATTATCAAATACATCAAGGGGCTGCCGGGGGTATCGGGGATTATCTACTGCCTGAGCCGGAAAAAAGTGGAAGAACTGGCCGAGGTGCTCCGGATCAACGGCATCAAAGCCGAGGCCTACCACGCCGGCATGGATGCTGCCACACGCAGCGCCAACCAGGATAAATTCCTGCTGGAAGAGATCGATGTGATCGTAGCGACCATTGCTTTCGGGATGGGAATCGACAAACCGGACGTGCGTTTTGTCATCCACTATAACATTCCCAAAAGTTTGGAGGGATATTACCAGGAAACCGGACGGGCCGGGCGCGACGGAGGAGAAGGAGCCTGTATTACCTATTACAGCTTCAAAGATATACAGAAATTGGAGAAGTTTATGCAGGGAAGGCCTATTGCCGAACAGGAAATAGGCAAACAACTGCTGCTGGAAACCGTATCATATGCAGAGACCTCCATGTGCCGCCGCAAAGTGTTGCTGCACTATTTCGGGGAGGAGTTCGAGACTGAAAATTGCGGATGCTGTGACAACTGCCTCTATCCCAGAAAAGAGTTTGAAGGGCAGGAGTATGTGTTGGACACTTTGCAATTGATCACGGAAGTGAAGGAGAAGTTCAAGATAGAGCATTTGGTGAACATACTGACGGGCGAAGCGGATTCTGCCGTAAAAGCGTACAGGCACGACAAACTGGAGATGTTCGGGGCCGGATCCGAAAAGAACAAACAGTTCTGGACCATGGTTTTCCGCCGCTCTTTGATCAGCAACCTGATTGAAAAAGATATTGAACAATACGGGGTTATAAAGATCACGAAAAAAGGTTTGGATTTTATAGAAAACCCCAAAGATTTTATGTTGATGGAAGACCGGAATTTTGAGGAAAGCGAAGAAAAGATCCAAGAAAAGGGGGGGGTATCTGCGTTAGACACAACCCTGTTCGCCATCCTGAAAGATTTGAGGAAAAAGATCGCAAAAACCAACAATCTCCCACCGTATGTGATCTTTCAGGATCCTTCGTTGGAAGACATGTGTACCAATTATCCGGTGACGCTGGAGGAGTTGGCGAACATTCAGGGGGTTGGAATGGGGAAAGCCCAGAAGTACGGAAAAGAGGTTCTGGAGATCATCAAGCAATATGTTGAAGACAATGAGATAGAACGGGCGCAGGACATGGTGGTGAAAACCGTGGCCAATAAGTCCAAATTCAAAGTCTACATCATCCAGAACATCGACCGGCAGATTGACCTCGAAGACATCGCTTCCACACAGGGGCTTACGTACGAGGAGTTAATCAAGGAGATGGAGGCAATTGTTTTCTCCGGCACCAAATTGAACATTGATTACTACATCAACAAGATCCTGGACGAAGACCAGCAGAACGAGATCTTCGACTATTTCATGGAGGCCCAGACGGACAACATCTCCGAAGCCTTTGATGAATTCGACGGCGAGTATCCCGAAGAGGACCTCCGGTTAATGCGCCTGAAGTTTCACTCTAAACACGGAAACTAATTTAATTTGTATACACGTATGGAAAAACAAGCTGCCCGGGAATTGCTTGATTTTATCAACAGCAGTCCTACCAATTTTCACGCCGTCCTGAACAGTAAAAAATACCTGCTGGAAAACGGTTTTCAGCAACTTTTTTCTGGTGATGTCTGGAGAATCGAACCGGGAGGTAAGTATTTCGTTACCAAAAACCACTCTTCTCTCTTTGCCTTTGTTCCCGGAAGCGGTGACATGGCCGCGAACGGTTTCAAGTTGATCTGTGCGCACAGCGACTCCCCGACTTTCCGCATCAAGCCAAAAGCGGAGATGACGGTGGAAGGGAGATACCTGAAATTGAATACGGAGGTATACGGCGGCCCCATTATGTACACGTGGTTTGACCGGCCACTCTCGTTGGCGGGGAGGGTGTTGCTTCGCAGCGAAAATCCGCTGAAACCGATCGTTCAGTTCGTGGATTTTAACCGGCCACTGTTGCTAATCCCGCATTTGGCCATCCATTTCAATCGCACCGTCAACGAGCAGGGCAATCCGCTCAGTAAACAGAAGGACATGTTACCGGTGCTGGGGATGATCAACGACCATTTTGAAAAAGAGGATTTTCTATTGCGGCTAATTGCAACCGAAATGCAGGTAAACCCAGCGGATATTCTGAATTTTGACCTGACGTTATACGATGTGGAGAAAGGGGGCTTAGCCGGTTTGAACGAGGAGTTTATCTCCTGCGGCAAATTGGACGATCTGGCTATGGTACACGCCGGCCTGAAGGCGCTTGTCCGCTCAAAAGAGTGCTCCCGGGGAAAAATCCTGGCCATTTTCGACAACGAGGAGGTGGGAAGCGGCACCAAGCAGGGGGCCGGATCGCCCATTCTGCGGACGATCATCGAACGGATTGTGTTCTCGTTGGGTGGCAGCCAGGAGGATCTGCACCGGGCCATCCACCACTCCTTTATGATATCGGCCGATATGGCGCATGCGCTGCACCCGAATTACCCGGAAAAGCAGGACCCGACCAACCATCCGCTGATAAACGGCGGGCCGGCCATCAAGATCAACGCCAACCAGAAATACGTAACGGACGGGGATTCCGCCGCCGTGTTCGAGAACATCTGCCGGATGGCGGAGGTTCCCTGCCAGACCTTTGTGAACCATTCGGATATGGCGGGAGGTTCCACGCTCGGTAACGTCCTGTTGTCGCAAATGGAGATGCGGGGCGTAGACATCGGTAACCCGATGTGGGGGATGCACTCCGTACGGGAGACGGCAGGAACGCAGGACCACCACTACATCATCAAAGCCTTTACCACGTTCTACAACATGTAATATATAGAAAGGGCGGGCTACGGCCTGCTCTTTTTCAGTTATGGCACATTCCAAAACTTCACATCATACGCACCTCCACAGCCCGGAAGTCAACCACCTGAACAGGGCTTTTATCTGGGGGATCTCTTTGAATTTGAGCTTTGTCCTGATCGAGTTCGGAAGCGGGATCTGGTTGGATTCCCTAGCGCTGATCTCCGATGCCGGACACAATTTCAGCGATGTGATCAGTTTGGTACTGGCCATGCTGGCGTTCAAGTTGGCAAAAGTCAAACCGTCTGCCCGTTACACGTATGGATACAAGAAAAGTACGGTGCTTGTCTCCCTGCTGAATGCCTGTATTCTCTTGGTAGCCGTGGGAATCATTCTGGCGGAGAGTATCCAGAAACTCAGCCATCCGCCTGTGGTGGAGGGAGGCGTTATTGCCTGGATCGCAGGGGTGGGGATCGTCATCAACGCCTTTACGGCCTGGGTTTTCCGGAAAGACCGGGAAAAAGACTTGAACGTAAAGGGCGCTTACCTGCACATGGCGGCCGATACGTTGGTGTCGGTAGGGGTATTGATCTCCGGCGTGCTGATCCAGTACACCGGCTGGTACCTGCTCGATCCCATCATCGGGATGGCGATTGCCGTCGTTATTCTTGTCTCCACTGCCGGTTTGTTGCACGACAGCCTGCGCCTTTCGCTGGACGGAGTGCCTGCGGGCCTCTCTCCCAAAGAGATCGGCCGAATACTGAAAGAGACCGACCGGCGAATCACAGATGTGCACCACATCCACATCTGGGCGATCAGCACGACCGAAAACGCACTTACCGCCCATATTGTCATTCCGGATCCGGAAGCGTTCGAGGAGATCAAGTGTCGGTTAAAAATAGTACTGAAAACCCACAACATTCAACACTCCACCCTGGAATTTGAACTGCCCGACGGAGCATGCGGCCCGAAATGTTCGTAAAGTTCCGGCGTTACTGTTAAGAGTCTGCTTTGGTTCCGGTGTACAGAGTACAGACCCCCAGGGTCAATTTCCGGAAAGTTACATCCGAGAATCCGTTTTTTCGCAGGATATCCGCCAATTCGGCATTCTGCGGAAATGCCCGGATGGATCTTGGCAGGTAGTTATACGCCTCCCTGTTCCCGGACTTCCATTTCCCAATCATCGGTATAACGATCCTGGAGTAGAGAAGATAGGCTTGCCGGACGGGAAAATGTTCGGGGACGGAGAGTTCCAGCACCACGAATTTTCCCCCCGGACGCAGTACGCGATGGACCTCCTGCAAACTTTTATCCAAATTTTCAAAATTGCGCATGCCGAAAGCTACCGTTGCAGCGTCAAAGGTGTTGTCCGTAAAAGACAAGACCGTACAATCCTGCAACCGGAAGGTGATCTTGTCGGCCACTTCCGTCCGTAATACCTTCTGGCGGGCGATCTCCACCATCTTTTCGGAAATATCGATACCGGTGATAGAGCGGGGATGCAATTGCCGGTATGCTTCCAGCGCAAGGTCTCCCGTTCCGGTGGCGATGTCCAGCAACGTACCGGGCCGAAGCTTTTTCAACAACCGGATCGCCCGTTTTCTCCAGTATCGATCGATCCCCAAAGCGAGCGTATGGTTCAATGCATCGTACTGGCCGGCAATCTCGTTGAACATGCGTTTCACCTGGCCGCTCTTGCCAGCCTCGTCCCCTTCGTACGGCACAACCGTTTCTGCTTTGTATCCCATAAATTCCAAAATTTCAGGTACTCCTCCTCCGATCTTGCAAATCTACAATTTACCGGTGAAATTTCAGAGTTTGTTCAAAAGAAGATAGTACCTTTGGCATATATTTATACAATTGTACGAAATGAACAAAACACACACCATAAAAGAGTGGACCACAGCCGTTCGACCCTGGTCTTTCCCCGCTTCCAGCATGCCTGCACTGGTCACCTGTATGTTTGTATTTTTCCTGTTCCGGCAGCAGGCCGGTATTCATCCGAATTGGTTGTTCGGGGTGTTGTCCATTGTGGGCGCCGTTATTTTCCAGATCAGCGGCAATCTGATCAGCGATTTTTTTGATTACAAACGAGGCGTGGACAGGGAAGATACGTTCGGATCGAGCCGGTTATTGGTCAACGGCACGTTCGCACCCAAAACCATTTTACGTTTGGGGTTGGGTTTTCTTTTTTCGGGCGCTCTGCTAGGGTCGTTTCTTGTCTATTATACCGGCTGGCCTCTGCTCGTTATCGGCGGATTGGGTTTTATCTCGGCGTTGTTTTACTACAAATTCAAATACGTCGCCCTGGGCGATCTGCTCATTTTCATTGTGTACGGCCCCCTGATCTCGCTGGGAACATTTTACACGATGACGGGTGGGGTGGATTGGAGGGTGATCTGGCTGAGTATTCCCATCGGTTGCATCACGGTGAATATTCTCCACGCCAATAACACCCGCGACATCGCTCACGACAAACGGGCGGGCATCCGCACGCAAGCCATGCTGCTTGGCATCAAAGGATCCATTGCAGAGTATATTTTGTTGCTGGTGGTGGCTTACGGGGTACTGGCTGGAATGGTCATTACCGGCTTTCTTCCCTGGCCGGTATTGGGTATCGTGTTGACGCTGCCAGTCGCCGTCAAAAATTGCAGAATTATGCGCACGGCGGCTGTGGAGCATCCTTCCCGTATTTTTGATCTGGATGTACGAACGGCCCAATTGCAGTTGATGTTCAGTTCATTGTTTGCTATCTTACTCTTTATATCCAGCCGGCTATGAAGCATGTGATCCTTTCCGTGCCGGTCGCTTTTTGTCTCTGGTTTGTGATGTTCTCGCCGTGGACAGCCTCTTATCTGAACTTTTGGATATCCATGCTCTTTTCCGCATCGGTGTTGCTGTATATGAGTTTTACGCTCCGGAAGGAGTGGAGGAACGAACTCCGGTTTGACGGCAAAAGCATCTCCGTAGGGATCGGTTCGGCTTGCCTGTTGTGGGGCGTCTTTTACGTCGGGGATCACCTCTCCGCTCTCCTGTTCGATTTTGCCAAACCCCAGGTCTCCTCCATTTACAGCCTGCGCGACGGCACCCAAAGCCTGTTTATCGCTCTGGAACTGTTTTTTATCGTAGGCCCGGCAGAAGTTATTTTCTGGCAGGGGTTGGTGCAGTCGAACCTGATGCAGCGGTTAGGCCCTTGGCCCGGTTTCATCCTGACAACCCTTATCTACTCCCTTGTACACCTCTTCTCGTTTAACTTTATGTTGATCATGGCAGCATTGGTCTGCGGCACCTTCTGGGGCTTTATCTACCTGTGCTTTCGCCCCCGCAATTTAGCACCTTTGCTGATATCCCACGCCTTGTGGGATGTTATGGTGTTTATCCTGTTCCCCATTTTGTAGATTTGATCTCATATCGTATCTTTAACCGGGCAAACCGACATATGGTCGTTGGCACAATTAAGAGGTTATTTTAAACAGAGCCCATGAGAAAACAACATTTGGGATTGCTTCCTAAAATCCTGATAGCCATTGCACTCGGTATTGGAGCAGGACTCTTTTTCCCCGACTGGGCGGTACGGATTTTTCTGACCATCAACGGGTTGTTCGGAAACTTCCTGAATTTTGTGATCCCCCTGATCATTCTGGGATTGGTAGCTCCCGGCATCGCCGAGCTGGGAAGGGGAGCCGGCCGGCTCTTGTTGATCACAGCGTTTCTGGCATACGGCTTCACGCTGTTTTCTGGATTTTTTACCTATTTTACCTGTGAGGCCGTCTATCCTTGGCTATTGGACACATCGGCCGGTATGTCCGCCGTCGATGCGACCGCCGGAAATGCATTGAAACCCTTTTTCACCGTAGAGATGCCGCCTTTGATGGAGGTGATGACTTCCCTGGTCCTTGCCTTCACGCTGGGATTGGGGATGGCGGTGATCGACGGGAAACGCCTTCAGGGAGTGATGGAAGAGTTTCGGGAGATCATTAACGCCGTGATCACTTCGGTGATCATTCCGTTACTGCCGCTCTATATTTTCGGTATCTTCCTCAACATGACGCAATCGGGAGAAGTGGCCGGGGTCATGAGCGTCTTTATCAAGATCATCGTACTTATTTTTATCATGACCGTGGTGCTGTTGGTGGTACAGTTTTCGATTGCAGGCCTTACCGGCGGAAAAAATCCGTTCCGGTTGCTCCGGAATATGCTGCCGGCTTACATGACAGCCTTGGGCACACAGTCCTCGGCCGCCACTATCCCCGTTACATTGGAACAAACGATCAAAAACAGGGTGCGCCCCGAAATCGCCGGTTTTGTCGTACCGCTTTGCGCCACCATCCACCTCTCCGGGAGCACCATGAAGATCGTCGCCTGCTCCCTGGCTATTCTGCTGATGTCCGGCATGGAGGTCCATTTCGGGCAGTTTGCCGGATTCATCCTGATGCTCGGTATTGCAATGGTAGCGGCGCCCGGAGTTCCCGGCGGGGCGATCATGGCCTCCCTAGGGCTTCTGCAATCCATGCTGGGCTTCGACGAAACCGCCCAAGGCCTGATGATCGCCCTCTACATCGCCATGGACAGTTTCGGGACAGCCACCAACGTGACCGGTGACGGAGCAATCGCCGTCATCGTAGATAAAATCGCCACAGAGAGATCGTGTAATACGCACAGTCAAAAAAGTGAATAAAAACCGGGACGAAATTGTAAACAAAGCGTTTTTCCAATTCCTGAACAGGGGATACAATGCCTGTTCGCTGAAAGAGTTGGAAAAAGCTACCGGCCTGACAAAAGGGGCTTTTTACTACTATTTCCGAAACAAGGCAGAGATCCTGAAAGAGGGATTGGAGCGGTACGCCAGCGTAATAGAGGTCTTCGAAATATCCGTATCCGATGGCAGCACCCCTCTTCGCGAATACATCAAGCAGGTGTTACAGGAAAAAGAGAACCGGGCGGAAAAATTACAAACGTTGTTCGGCACGTTTATTGTAGAAGAGTTCTTTTTTCAACTGGCTCTGGAAGTAGAACCGCTTTTTCCCGAATACAGGAAGAAATTGGACGCGCTGGTGCGGAAACGTTTTACCCGCTGGAAAGAGACGATCGCCCGGGCCAAGCATTCGGGAGAGATCCGAAAAGAGCCGGATACCTCCGTACTGGCCCGTAACCTGATGTCGGTACCCATGAGTATGGTAAACATCGAATTGGTCCGGAAGGATTTGAAATACGCTTTTTCGGACATGCGGCTGCAATTTGAGCAATATTATATGCTGATCAAAACCTAATGGCGGACACGCGGACACAGATTGTGGAACAGGCTTTTCTGTTGTTCCTGCAAAAAGGATTCAAGAGAGTGAAATTGAGCGACATTGAAAAAGTCGCCGGGATCACGAAGGGAACCTTTTACTACCATTTCGGCAGGAAGGAAGAGGTGTTGCAGGAAGGTTTGTCTGCTTATTACGTCCGAATCAACCGGCAACGCACGGAAGAGTTCTACCGCATTGCCACGTTGCGGGAGTACATCGACCTGACGATCCGGAAATTGGAAGGGCTCCGGGATTATACAGCCCGCCCGTTCGGCTGTGAGATCCCGGAAGTGCTTTGCCTGTCGTTGGTTGCAGAGGCGGTCCCCCTCTTTCCGGAGCTGAAAAAAGTGGTGATCGTATCCAAAACGGAACGCCTCGTCAAGTTGGAGCAACTAATCTCCGATGCCAAAAAGAGAGAGGAATTGCGGAACGATGTTGATACCTCGATCTTAGCCAAAAACATTCTGAACATCGGGGCGGGCGTGATCAATTACCTGCTGACCGGACAGGATATCCCATATGCCATTTCGTCCATGCGCTCCCAATACGAGCAATTGTACGGATTGGTTTGCACCGGTTGATTTTTTTCGTTGCAACATACCGGAAAGTTTAAATGAGAAGAAACGAAAAAAAGAGAGAGACGTATGAACAATATGAGTACATTTTTTACCACCCTTCTGCTTCTGTTACCGGTTCTCGGTTTACAGGCGCAACAACGGCTGACACTGCGGGAGTGCAGGGATTTAGCCATCGAGAACAACAAAAAACTGAAGATCGCCGATCAGGAGGTGCTGGCCGGAAAAGCACAAAAGGAAGAAGCGTTTACCCACTATCTCCCCGCTTTGGATGCAACAGGTGTTTACCTGCGCAACCAGAAAGAGGTGAATTTGCTGGAAAATGATGCATTTTTGCCGGTGGGATATTTGAAAGAAGACGGAAACTGGAGCCTGCGGCCCGACCAGGTGATGATCGATCCTGCGACCGGACAGCCGGTATTGGTGAACGGACAGCCTGTTCCGAAAGATTATGCACTGTTGCCCAAGGATGCTATGACGGTCGATAGCCGGAATACTGCCCTGATCCGGATCGGCTTGACCCAACCGGTCTATTTGGGAGGAAAGATCCGGGCATACCACCGGTTAGCCGGACTTTCGGAACAACTCTCCCGGAGCAAACGCGATTTGGAGATACAGAATGTGATCCAAGCCACGGACGAGGCTTACTGGCAGGTAGTTTCGCTTGCCGGCCGAAAGGCGGTCGCAGAAAAGTATGTGGAAGCGTTGAAAAAATTCGAACACAACATGGAGATCATGTATACCACCGGCGTTGCCGTCAAATCCGATGTTTTATCGGTCCGGGTAAAATTGAATGAGGGTGAAATGATGCTGTTAAAAGTGACGGACGGTTTAAGCCTGGCGCGCATGCTGCTGAACCAGACCTGCGGGTTGCCGCTTCACGAAGAGTATCGGTTGGAAGAGGAGGAGAGCGATCTCTCCCTGTCCGGACCGGTAGAAAAACGCTCCCTGGAACAGGTATACGGATTACGTCCCGAAATAACCGGCTTGGAGTTGGCGACCCAAATTTACAGGAAGAAAGAGAAAATATCTCTGGCCGATTACTTGCCTTCCGTAGCTCTGACTGCCAATTACCTGACAACATCCCCCTCTTTCTTTAACGGGATCTCGACCAAATTCGACGGCATGTGGAGTGTCGGGATCGGGGTGCAGGCGCCGATCTTCCATTGGGGCGCCTCGCGGAAAAGTCTGAGACAGGCCCGGGTGCAGACGGAGATCATGGAGTACAGGTTGCAAGAGGCAAAGGAGCAGATCGAGTTGCAGGTGAGCCAGTCGGAGTTCAAAGTGCGCGAAGTGGCTAAAAAGGCGGAAATGGCGGGAAACAACCTGCTCCGGGCAGAAGAGAACCTGAAATTGGCCGATTGGGGATTCCGGGAAGGAACCATCCCTGTAGCAAATGTACTGGAAGCGCAGACAGCCTGGCTTTCAGCCTGTTCGGACCTGATAGATGCCCGTATAGAAGCAAAACTGTGCGAGGTTTACCTGAAAAAAGCGTACGGAGTACTGGGAGCAGAGTATACAGACCGGGAACAAACAGATCATTAAAACAACACGTCATGGATAAAAAACAAACAAACAGACTCCTTGTTTTTTGGGGAGCGACCGGACTGCTTTTGTTGGTAACGATAGCGGCTTTTGTATTCTGGGAACCCCAGCCGGAATGGATACAGGGAGAAGCGGAAGCCACCGAAGTGCGTATTTCCGGCAAGGTACCGGGGCGCATTGAAAGTTTCCGGGCGGCCGAAGGAGATAGGGTCCGGAAAGGAGACACGCTGGTCATTCTCTCCAGTCCGGATATCCTGGCCAAATGGGAACAGGCCAAAGCGGCGGAAGATGCCGCCGTAGCCCTGCAGGACAAGGTGGATGCCGGATCGCGGTCGGAACAATTGACCATGGCTTACGAAAGCTGGCAGAAAGCAAATGCAGCGCTGGAAATCGCCAAGAGATCGTTTGACCGTGTACAGACGCTTCATGAGAACGGTGTGGTCTCCACCCAGAAAAGAGACGAAGCGGAAGCCGGCTACAAAGCTGCAGCGGCCACCGAACGGGCTGCGAAAGCGCAGTATGACCTGGCTGCAAAAGGGGCGCAGAATGAAGATAAAATAGCGGCGGCGGCACAGGTAAGCCGGGCCAAAGGCGCAGTGGCAGAAGTGGAATCCTACGTGGAAGAAACCGTTCTGCTCTCTCCCATCGACGGAGAGATTTCGGAGCGTTACCCCAAAGTCGGGGAGTTGGTGGGGACAGGCGCTCCCATCATGGATGTCCTGGATCCGGACAACATGTGGGTATCTTTTAATATGCGTGAAGATCAACTGAAAGATATACGAATGGGAGAAACCTTTCCGGCTATCGTTCCGGCTTTGGACAACCGGGAGATCACCCTAAAAGTAACTTACATGAAAGACCGGGGAAGTTATGCCGCCTGGCGGGCCACCAAAACAACCGGGCAATTTGATGCAAAAACTTTTGAAGTGAAGGCGGTACCCGTAAATCCGGTGGAAGGTCTGCGCCCCGGTATGAGTGTGCTGAAACAAATTTCCGGTTCCTCCGAATAATGGCGTTCAAAGCGATCATACAGCGCGAACTGAAACGAATGGTTTCCCGGCGCATCTATCTTTTTCTGACGGTAGTTGCACCGGTAGCTTCTTTTCTGTTCTTTGCCGCTATGTTCCGGACAGGCGTTCCGACGAATCTGCCGGTGGCGGTGGTAGACAGAGACCACACCTCTATTTCCCGTTCCCTGATCCGCTCCCTGGATGCTTTTGAGGAGACAGATGTGGCCATGGAGCCGGGCAGTTTTGCGGAAGCCCGGGAGGCTATGCAGCGGGGAGAGATCTACGGTATCTTTTACATTCCTCCGGAGTTTCGCCGGAGTGCCTCTTCGGAAAAAGAGCCCTTGCTTTCGTTTTATACCAACGATTCGTACATCCTGCCCGGTTCCCTGATCTACAAGGACATGAAATTGCAGTCGGCTCTGGCGAACGGGGTAGTGCAACGGACCCGGATGACGGCCCGGGGAGTGACGGAACCGCAATTGTCCGCCCGATTGAATCCCGTGGCTTTGGATACCCATCCGCTGAACAACCCCTGGCTCAGTTATGCGGTCTATCTTTCCAATATTCTGATGCCGGCTGTATTGAGTATGTTTGTGATGTTTTTGGTGGTGTTCAGCGTGACGGAGGAATTGAAACGGGGAAGCGCTACCGAGTGGATGGAACTCAGTGGAGGTTCCATCGGGAAAGCCCTGGCCGGAAAATTACTGCCACAAACCGTGCTCATGGGGATAACCGGTACCTTTTGCCTCGCCCTGATGTACCGTTTTCTGCACTTTCCCCTAAACAGCGGGTTTTTTCCGATGTTTACAGCCATGCTTTTACTGATCGTGGCCTCTCAGGGGTTCGCCCTGTTGGTACTGGGAATTTTCAAAAACACCCGTATAGCCTTGAGCGCCTGCGCCTTGTGGGCTGTACTCTCTTTCTCCATCAGCGGTTTTACTTTTCCCGTCCGCTCCATGCCGGAGGCGATGCAATGGTTTGCCCACCTCTTTCCGATGCGGTACTATTTTCTGTTGTATGTTGATCAGGCGCTGAACGGGATACCGGTGGCGTACAGTATCTCTTCGTATCTGGCTCTTTTGTTATTTGCCGGCTCTCCATTGGCGGTGCTTCCCCGGATCCGATCCTTACTACGGGCCAATAAATATACCCCTTGACACGCTTTTAAAAGATAGAAGGATATGGGAAACATATACTATATTTTCCGGCGGGAATTCCGGGCCATCACAGCCGACAGCGCTGTCCTGATCTTTTTTATCGGGCTGACGTTGGCTTATCCTGTATTGTATACCTATATTTACAGCGAGGAAACGGTTTTTGAGGTACCGGTGGCAGTAGTGGACCATTGCGGCAGTTCCGGCAGCCGGGAGTTGGTCCGCGCCTGGGACGCCTCTCCTTCCATCGACGTGGCAGCCCGCTGTACGGATGCGGAAGAGGCGCGAAGACTGCTTTACCGCAAGAAGGTATATGGATTGCTGGAAATTCCCGCTGACTTTGCATCGGATCTGGCAGGGGGAGAACAGGCGCATATTTCCCTGTATTGCGATATGGGGGCGTTGCTTAATTACAAGGCGTTGCTTCAGTCGGCCAGTCTGGTTGCGGCCGGAGTTGGCAAAAAAGTGCAGGTGGCCGGGCTTCCCTACGCATCGACGAAGCAGGAGGAGGTGACCGCCACTCCTGTGCAAATGGAGGAGGTGAAACTCTTTAATCCACAAAGCGGATATGCCACCTTTATCATTCCTGCTATTCTGATCCTGGTACTCCAGCAGTCGCTGTTACTGGGTGTGGGTACGCTGGCCGGTACGGCTCGCGAACGGAGCCGCCGGAAGAGTTCTCTGCCTTCGAATGGACATTATCGCAGCGCTTTTCAAGTCGTACTTGGCAAGACGCTGGCTTACCTGCCGTTTTACCTGGTTATGGGGTTGTGGGTGATTGTTGTGATTCCCGGTATTTTTAACCTGACACAAACGGGCAGCCGGTGGGATCTTTTTCTGTTCCTGGTTCCTTTTCTGACCGGTTGTATCTTTTTTGCACTGACACTCTCTTTTTTGTGCAAGGAGCGGGAGATGCCCTTTCTATTGTTTGTTTTTACCTCGGTTCCCCTGATGTTTATGTCGGGCATCTCCTGGCCCTCGACGGCTATTCCCCCATTTTGGAAGGCGTTCGCGTATTTTTTCCCTTCCACACACGGCATTGAAGGTTACGTCCGGATCAACACACTGGGCTCTTCCTTCGGAGAGGTCCGGGAGCCTTTTCTCCGGCTCTGTCTGCTGGCGGCGTTCTATTTCCTGCTGGCTGTGCTGCTGTACCGGAAGGAGATCCGCAAAGCACGTCTGTCCCTTGAACCCTAAGTATCTGTTTAGATCATGATAGAAAATGGAGAACAAGCGTGGAAAGAAAAACTCCGGAGGTGTGCAGGGAGCGGTGCACTGATGGTTCATGCGGCTTCTGTCCAGGAGTTAAAGTGTTGTAGCACCTACCTATCGGAATTGGATTTTCCGGAACTTCCCGGTGATTATGTAGATTTCCTGAAAACCAGCAATGGCTATGAATTCAACAGCGTGGAATTTTTTGGAACGGACATCTTCACAGCTGCTAAATCGGATTATCAGTTGCTTGATCTGGTAACGGCTACCCAAGATTTCAACGAAGAGTTCGCAGAGTACCTAAATTTAGGGTATGATCTGCTTTGCATCGGACAGAAAAACGGCGATTATCTTACTTACGATCCCGAAACCCACCGGTATCAGGTACGCAGCCACGAATCGGCCTGCACCACCGTATGGGCAGAGTATAATAGTTTTGGAGAGCTTTTCCTGAAAGAAGCTTAGAGGCTGTTAGAAAAATAGAGGCTGCCTAAGTTAGACAGCCTCTAAATACTCCGGTATGACTATTTCCGGTTCAGTTCCAACAGGATCTCCATGACCTTAATGGCGCTGGCGGGAACTTTGGTTCCGGGGCCGAAAACGGCAATGGCGCCTGCGTCGAACAGGAACTGGTAATCCTGGTGCGGGATCACTCCTCCCACATAGACCAGAATGTCCTCACGGCCCAGTTTTTTCAACTCTTCGACTACAGCGGGAACAAGTGTTTTATGGCCGGCGGCCAGGGAGGAAACCCCGACAACGTGTACGTCGTTCTCCACCGCCTGTTTAGCGGTTTCCTCCGGCGTTTGGAACAACGGCCCCATATCCACGTCAAAACCCATGTCGGCATACCCGGTAGCCACTACTTTGGCGCCGCGGTCGTGCCCGTCCTGACCCATTTTGGCGATCATGATGCGCGGCCGGCGCCCCGTCATCTCTGCAAACTCGTCGGTCATCGCTTTCGCCTTTTTGAAATCGGCGTCTTCGTCGGCAATACTTGAATACACTCCGCTCACGGTTCTGATCACTGCTTTATAACGTCCTACAATCTTTTCACAGGCAGACGAGATCTCGCCCAAAGAAGCCCGTTTTTTCGCTGCATCTACGGCCAATTCGAGTAAGTTACCCTTGCCTGTTTCCACACATTTGGTGATGGCGTTCAGGGCGGCGTCCACTTCCGCTTGGTTCCGGTTGGCTTTCAACTCTTTCAGGCGGGCGATCTGCGCCTCGCGCACAGCGGTGTTGTCTACTTCGAGGATGTCGATCGGATCCTCTTTTTCCAGCCGGTACTTGTTGGTGCCGACAATGGTCTGCTCCCCGCTGTCGATGCGGGCCTGGGTCCGGGCAGCTGCCTCTTCGATGCGCAGTTTCGGAATACCGGACTCGATGGCTTTGGCCATGCCGCCCAGTTTCTCCACCTCCTGTATGTGTCCCCACGCTTTGTCCACCAACTCTTTGGTCAGTGTTTCTACGTAATAGGAACCGCCCCACGGATCGACCGCCTGGCAAATGGTCGACTCTTCCTGAATGTATATCTGCGTATTCCGGGCGATACGGGCCGAGAAGTCCGTTGGCAAAGCGATCGCCTCATCCAGCGCATTGGTATGCAGCGACTGGGTATGCCCCAAAGCCGCTCCCATTGCTTCGATGCAGGTACGTCCCACGTTGTTGAACGGGTCCTGCTCGGTCAAGGACCAGCCGGAGGTCTGGGAGTGTGTACGCAACGCCAAGGATTTCGGGTTCTTCGGACCGAACTGGTTTACGATCTTGGCCCACAGCAACCGGCCGGCGCGCATTTTTGCGATCTCCATAAAATGGTTCATCCCGATGGCCCAGAAGAACGAGAGGCGGGGGGCAAATGCGTCGATGTCCATGCCGGCGTTGACACCGGCCCGGAGGTACTCCAAACCGTCCGCCAGCGTATAGGCCAATTCGATGTCCGCCGTCGCGCCCGCTTCCTGCATGTGGTAGCCGGAGATGGAGATGGAGTTGAACTTCGGCATATTTTTAGAGGTATACTCAAAAATATCGGCGATGATCTTCATGGAAAATTCGGGCGGATAAATATAGGTATTCCGCACCATGAACTCTTTCAGGATGTCGTTCTGTATGGTTCCGGACAATTGGTCCAACGTGGCCCCCTGCTCCAAACCGGCCACAATGTAAAAGGCCAGAATGGGCAGCACCGCCCCGTTCATGGTCATGGAAACCGACATTTTGTCCAAGGGGATCTGGTCGAACAGGATCTTCATATCCAGAATGGAGTCCACCGCCACACCGGCTTTTCCTACGTCCCCGATCACCCGCGGATGGTCGGAGTCGTAGCCGCGGTGCGTCGCCAGGTCGAAAGCGACGGAAAGCCCCTTCTGTCCGGCCGCCAGGTTGCGGCGGTAAAAGGCATTGGATTCCTCCGCCGTCGAGAAACCGGCGTACTGGCGGATGGTCCACGGGCGCATCGGGTACATCCCTGAATAGGGACCGCGCAGGTAGGGAGGGATACCGGCCACGTAGTCCAGGTGTTCCATTCCCTTCAGGTCTTCGGCGGTATAGGCCGGTTTTACCGGGATCAATTCCGGCGTTGTCCAATTTTTTGCAATGTGGTTGGCTTTTTCCCATTCCGCAGCGGGAACGGCAGCTTTTTTGGACGCTTTGATATCTATGTTTTTAAAATTCGGTCGCATGTATCTTCTGTTTTTTAGATTCCCAATTTTTGCTGATAGCCTTTCAATTCTTCCAACACATTGCACTTGACGTGAATGTAGTTTGTCAGCCCTTTGGCCTCCAATTCGGCCCTGTTTTCCGGGTTACCGGCCACTACTACCACGGCTTTGCCTTTCAGTTTTTCAAAGACTTCCGGAGCAAATCCCGCGTATTCGTCGTCAGCGCTGCAAAGCACCACGATGGAGGCTTTGTTGTCGAGGCAGGCTTTCACGCCCTCGTCTACGGTGGCGAAACCGTTGTTGTCCGTCACCTGGAATCCGGCGCAGGCGAAGAAGTTGCAGGCGAATTGCGCCCGGGCTTTCCGCATCCCCAGATTTCCCATCGGGAACATATATACCACCGGACGGCCGCTCCTGGTGGCATAGAGGTCGGTCTTCAGGCGCAACGCCTCGAAAGCCTGAGCGCCGCGGTACGGTTTCAGGGTCTCCGCTACGGCTCCCTCTTCGGTGTAGTCTTCCGGTTCAAACACGCAATCGCACAAGGTTTTCTCAATCTTTTCGCCGAAATTGGGGAATTGGTTGGTACCTACAAAGTTCTCTTTCCGGCGGGCGATGTCCAGATCCCGCGCCCGGGCGGTGGCCTGAACGGCCGCCTGTACAAAGCCTTTTTCAAACGCAGCGGAGTAGCCGCCTTCGTCCTGTACCTGCAGGAAGAGTTTCCAAGCCGCTTCGGCGATCATTTCGGTCAGCTCTTCGATGTAATAGGAGCCGCCTCCCGCATCTGCGATTTTGGCAAAGTGGGACTCCTCTTTCAGCAGCAACTGCTGGTTGCGGGCTACCCGCTCGCCCAATTCGGACGGCTGGCATTCGTATACGTAGTCGTAGGGATGAACGGTAAATGAATCCACTCCGCCCAGAACGGCTGACATGGCTTCTGTTTGGGTGCGCAGCATGTTTACGTTCGGATCGTATACTGTTTTGTTCCATTCGGAGGTCTCTGCGTGTATGTGCATTTTGCATACGGAGTCGCAACAGGGGTTGTATGCTTTCACGATGTGCGCCCACAGGTAGCGGGCGGCCCGCAGTTTGGCGATTTCCAGGAAATATTTGGAAGCGGTCGCAAAATGGAAGCGGATGCGCGGGGCGATGTCGTTGATGCTCATCCCGGCGTCGGTCAACCGGTCCAGGTATTCCGCACCGGCAGCCAGGCTGAACCCCAGCTCCTGTACGATGGAGGAGCCTGCGTTGCCGAACACATACCCGCCCACTTCGATCGTTTTGAAGTTCTTGTAAGCCGACATCTTCTCCGTGATCGCTTTCAGAGCAGCGAACGGCGTGTCGCAGCACATTTTTCCTTTCAGTGTCAGGTCGGT
The DNA here is from genome assembly GCA_002293375.1 of Odoribacter sp. UBA944. Classification (GTDB taxonomy): domain Bacteria; phylum Bacteroidota; class Bacteroidia; order Bacteroidales; family Marinifilaceae; genus UBA944. Next base: position 80,603 of record DBDA01000017.1, on the reverse strand, counting down.
CAGCGGGTCGATGTTCAACCCTCCCCGGAGCTTTTCCGGATCGATGCCCCGTTTGTCCACAACCGTCCTAAAGGCGTCCGTAACCGTACACTTTTTACAGGCGCAAACGAAGTTGATCTCCACACATTCAAGGCATATATCTTTCAGCAGGATCTCCAGATCGGCCGGCGTGTACTCCCGGCAACCGGTCAGTACAAAGCCCAGCGAATCCACTCCCCTGTTCAAAACGTCCAATGCTTTCCGGTTTGCTTCCGCCAAGTCTTCTACCCGGATATCCTGGCGCACGAACCAATCGTTGTTGTCCGGTTTGTTGCCCCGTACGAACGGGAACTCTCCCGGATAGCACGCCAGGTTCTTCCGGTTTTCCAGGTTCTCCAACCGGTACATCGGCTGTACATCGAACCCCTCGTTGGTTTTCCAGACAAGCTTTTTCGCGAAATCCGCCCCTTTGAGGTCGGCGGTCACTTTGTCCACCCATTGCTGCATGGTATTGGGGGCAAATTCAGCAAAAAGCTTTTGATTTACATTTTCTGCCATAGATGATCTATTTTATCTGTTGTTTTTAGACGCTATTACTTTAGAAGACGGACAAATTTACTCCTTATGGGGACAAAAACAAACTATTTTACCCCCTTTCCGGAGCAAAACGCAGGAAATGTGTCGGTGGGGGTTCTACTGTCGCTTCTTTTGTAGATGCCGGTGCCTGTTCACAAGCGGGAAAGGTCTATTTTTCTTTCGTTATGCCTTCTTTGGAACACGCACGGAACACGCACGGAATACCTACGGAACACGTACGGAATACCTACGGAATACCTACAACCTGTTTAAATATCCGCAAACAACAGGCTCACGCCTATTCCGGCATATACCGACGCCTCAACGATGTTCGTCCACCGGGCAGCGCCCGGATGCCGCATCAAACGGGCAGAGAGGCGGTCTGCAAGTAAGGCGACCGCGGAGAAGATCACCAGGGCCTGTACAATGAAGAGGGCGCCCAGAGAAAGCAATTGTGCAAAGGGTTCTTCGGTGCCGGAGCGCACAAATTGCGGCAGAAAGGCCAGAAAAAACAGGATCACTTTGGGGTTCAGCAGGTTCATGATGATCCCCCTGCCATACAACCGGCGGACTTCCGGCCGGTTGGTTTCAAACCGCAGGGAGGTTTTGTTCCGGTGGAGGAAGGTTTTGACACCCAGGTACAACAGATAGGCTGCACCGGCGCATTTAACGAGGGTAAACGCCCAAGGCGACCGGGTCAACAGAACGGCTACACCGAGGCTTACCGCCAGGACGTGTACCACCAATCCGGTACAAAGCCCAAGGGCAAATACCACGCCGGCTTTGCATCCCCTGGTAATGCTTTGGGTGAGGACAAACAGGATGTCCGGTCCCGGCATTAAGGTGAGCAGCACAGCAGCTCCCAAAAATCCCCATACATTCATGGCTACAAAAATAGCATAAATCCGGAGATTCCGGAAGCAGTTGCACTACCGGATCCCTATATGGAGGGAATTCTCCGTTTATTTCCCGCCTAATTTCTTTTCCACCTCCTCTTTTGAAAGTTCTTTGGTGCAGAAGAACCAGTCGTAACACTTCATCGGTCCCTCCTTGCCGGCCATGCGGTCGGCTGCCATCTTCATGGAATTTGCGGTAGGAACGATCACTTCGCTGCCCGGACGCCAGTCTGCCGGAAGGGCGACTCCGAAGTTGTCTATGGTTTGCAGGCCGATCAGGATACGTTTGATCTCGTCGAAATTACGGCCCAGAGCCATGGGATAGTAGAGAATGGTGCGGATAATGCCTTTGGGGTCTATGAAGAATACCGCACGTACCGCTGCTGTGGAGCTGGCTCCGGGGTGGATCATGCCGTACAATTTGGCTATTTTCATCGTAAGGTCGTCGATCAGCGGGAATTCTACGTCCACACTCTTCATTCCCTTGTATTCGATCTTATCCTTGATGGTGCGTAGCCAGGCGATATGGCTGGAAAGCCCGTCGACCGAGAGGCCGATAAGCTGGCAGCCCAGTTTTTCGAATTGTTGCGACATGGTACCGAAGGCCATGAATTCCGAGGTGCATACCGGGGTGAAATCCGATGGATGGCTGAACAGAATGGTCCATTTTCCTTTGAAATCTGCCGGGAAACTGATCTTGCCCTGAGTCGTCGATGCTTCAAATGCCGGAGCGGGTTCTCCGATGCGCGGCATTACACTGATTTTTTCTTCCATACTGAATTGGGTTTGAAGTTGGATACTAATTTAAACAAAATTTCTGTTTTTACGTTTACGTTTTTGAAAAATTTTGTGTTTCGTATTCCGCATATTATCGGATTCGTATAGGACTATCGCACGGCAATGGATGCTATGCGGATGACCGGTAACAAAAAAATCGACCGAATCGTTACAATAAGATCGAAAAAGAATAAAAAAAGCCTATTTTTACAGATAAATTCCGTATAACGGAAAAATAAAGAGCAAAACAACTAAAACACAAATTACAAACGTATGAAAAAAGGTTGCATTGTATTGGGAGTGATCGGGGTGATCGCACTGATCATTTTTTTCTGGTTTAAAGGGAACTACAATAGTATGGTACAGAAAAACGAAGGGGTTTCCGCTCAATGGTCTAATGTAGAGAACCAGTACCAGCGCCGGTTGGACCTGATCCCCAATCTGGTCAATACGGTAAAGGGGTATGCGAACCACGAACAGCAGACGTTGACCGAGGTTATTGAAGCCCGGGCCAAAGCCACGCAAACGCAGATCAATTTTGACGAATTGGACGAAAACACGTTGCAGCGTTTTAACCAGACACAGGGGGAACTCTCCTCTGCTTTGTCCCGGTTGATGGCGATCTCGGAGAGCTATCCGGATCTGAAAGCGAACCAGAACTTTCTGGAATTGCAGGCGCAGTTGGAAGGAACGGAAAACCGGATCAGTGTGGAGCGGCGGAAGTTTAACGATACGGCCCGGGATTATAATACTTATATCCGTTCGTTTCCCCGGAACCTGATCGCAGGCATGTTCGGATTCCAGCCGAAACCCTATTTTGAAGCGGCAGAGGGAGCCGAAAAAGCTCCCGAAGTACAATTTTAAGTTGCGGATGATGTCTCCCCGAAAAGAGATCACAGCCGAACAGCGTAAAGAGATGGTGTCTGCCATCCGGGAAGCGGAACAGGGCACTTCCGGAGAGATCCGCGTGCACATCACCGGGCGTTGCAAGGAGAAGGTCCTGGATTGCGCCGCCCGAACCTTTGCGCACATCGGGATGCACAAGACCGTGTTGCGAAACGGTGCACTTATCTATATTGCCTTGCAGGACAAGCAATTGGCGATTATCGGTGATGCCGGGATCAACCGGGTCGTTCCCGCCGGATTCTGGGACGGGATCAAGGAGCAACTGGTGGAACGGTTCCGGGATGGTTCGGCCTGCGAGGGGATTTGCGAAGCGATCCGCAGCGTCGGAGCACAGTTGAAAGTTCACTTTCCACGGGAAGAAAAAGAGAAGAATGAACTGCCGGATGAGATCTCGTTTGGATGATCCGGCCTAAAGAGAGTGCCATGGCCAGATTTTTGCTGCTTTTAGGATGGTTGATCGCCGGGCTGACCGGCCACACCCAGAACCTGCCGGATCCCGTCAGCCCGCCCCGGATGGTGAATGACCTGGCGGGCTTGTTTTCTGCCGGGGAATCGGAAGCGTTGGAACGGAAGTTGCGCATTTTTAACGACACCTCTTCCACCCAGATCGCCGTAGCGACCGTGGCCACCCTGGATGGTTACGATCCCGATGATTACGCTCAGCGATTGGCGGAGAAATGGGGGGTGGGGCAAAAAGGGAAGGACAACGGTGTGTTGGTGTTGGTAAAACCCAAAAGCAACCGTGAAAAAGGGGAGGTTGCCATTGCGGTGGGCTACGGTTTGGAGGGTGTTATTCCGGACGCCCTCGCCTCCCGGATCATCCGGAACGAAATTATTCCCGAATTCCAGGCAGGTAATTATTATAAGGGCGTCGATCGGGCGGTAAGCGCCCTGATCCGTCTGAGCTCCGGGGAGTTCACCGCTGACCGGCATGCCGAAGAGAAGGGGGCCGGTCTGTTGATATGGATCGGTATTATTATCCTGGTTATCATACTCGGGAGCATTTTTTCCAAGAACAGGGGAAATGGTTCTACGACCAGCCGTACCGGTACCACGGGCGCTCCTTTTATCTTTTTCGGAGGAGGAGGCCGGGGAGGCGGCTTCGGTTCGTTCAGCCGGGGAGGGGGAGGTTTCGGAGGCTTTGGAGGAGGAGGTTTCGGAGGAGGAGGCGCCAGCGGAAGCTGGTAGTGCGTGTAACCATATCCGGACATTTCACGTTAGTATTTGTATGAAAACAGAGCAAAAAATCGAACCGGGAACACCGGCCAACGGCGGAGGATGTTCCATCATTGTGGATACTCAGGGACCCTATTTTGTATACGGGTGTACGGAGTTAAAACAGGAGTTTATCGTTCCGAATGCACAGGGGGAGTCCTGGGAGTATCAGGAGGGTGTGACCTTTAAAGTGGAACACGAACCCATGGCCCTGTGCCGTTGCGGGCACTCCCGGTCCAAACCGTTTTGCGACGGAACGCATACTTCGGCCGACTGGGATCCGACGTTGCGGGCCGACCGCGCTCCGCTGTTGGAGGGGGCGATGACCTATCAGGGAACGACGTTGGACCTGGCCGACAACATCCGGTTCTGTGTACACGCCCGTTTTTGCATGGCAAAAGGCAGCGTGTGGGAGTTAATTGAACATTCCGAAGAGAAAGAGGCGCACGATCTCAGTATCCGGGAAACGTTTCATTGTCCCTCCGGCAGACTGAAGATCAAGGAGAAAGATAAGGATGTTTTTCTGGAACCGCACTTCGCCCCTTCCCTGAGCCTGATAGAAGACCCGCAAAAGGAGTGCAGCGGGCCGCTGTGGGTAAAGGGAGGTATTCCGGTGGAGGATTGCGAGTGCAATTCTTTCGAAATACGGAACCGTGTGACGCTGTGCCGTTGCGGAAGTTCTCAAAATAAGCCTTATTGCGACGGCAATCACATGCAGAAAGGTTTTCAAGACGATCTTCCGTCACTGCCCGCCGAATGACCGGCATGTACCCGGTGCGGTTTGATGTTGGGCAGGAAGACGGCGACAAAACCGAGTAGCGGCATGTAGGCGCAAAAGCGGTAAACATACTCTGTACCGTGCAGGTCGGCTACTTTGCCCATTATGGCGGCGGCGATGCCGGCAATGCCGAACGCCAATCCGAAGAATAAGCCGGAGATCAGTCCGAGCTTGGTGGGGAGCAACTCTTGTGCAAAGACCAAAATGGCAGAGAAGGCGGAGGAGAGTACCAACCCGATGACTATGCTTAACAGGCAGGTCCCGATCAATCCTGTGTAAGGCATCAGCAGTGAAAAGGGCGCCGTCCCCAGAATGGATACCCAAATAACATATTTCCGCCCGACCCGGTCGCCGATGGGGCCGCCGAGGAAGGTCCCCACCGCCGATGCGAAGAGGAAGGCAAAGAGGAAGAGTTGGGATTGTTGGGCGGTGACCCCGAATTTCTCCATCAGGTAAAAGGTGTAGTAGTTGCTTAGGCTGGCCATGTAGACGTATTTGGAAAAGATCAGCACCAACAGAACGGCCAGCGAGAAGTAGATCTTCTTTTTGGATAACCGGACCCGGTGTATGATTTCCGATTTTCCGGTGGAGTTCCGAAGTTCCCGGACCCGCTGCCGGTACCAGTGGACAAGCGGCCTTTTGGTGATCAGTGAGATTACGGCGATACCGACAAATACGAGGAGGTATGACAGCCCATAAGGAGCGACAATAGCGGCTGCCAGCAGCGGGCCGATGGAGCTGCCGAAGTTTCCCCCGACCTGGAAGATGGATTGCGCCAGCCCGTGTTTTCCACCGGAAGCGAAGTGGGTCAACCGGGAGGCCTCGGGGTGGATGATCGAAGATCCCAGTCCGATAAAGGCGACGGAGGCGGTGACCCACATCATGTTTCCGGAGAAGGATAGCATCGCCAGGCCGATCATGGTGCTGACAGTTCCGAGCGACAGGTACCACGGGCCGGGGTGTTTATCGAATACGACCCCGAATACCGGCTGGAAGACGGAAGCGCAGATTTGATACACTAAGGCGATCAGCCCGATCTGGCTGAAAGTGAGCCCTAATTCTTCTTTGATGATGGGATATACGGCCGAAACGGTGGATTGAAAGGCGTCGTTGAAGCAGTGAGCCAGGCTCAGGTAGAGTAGAATGGAGACGGAGGCCCCGGTAGCCGGAATGGTGGAGGTATTTTTCATGTGTGGTCAAAATTCCAGATACAAAGATACGGTTTTTCTTACTCGCTTGTTGGAAAGTGTTCCGGCTACCAGCCTCTTTCGGCGTATTTGCTCTCCAATGTATCTATTTCGAGGCCGGACATCGGTTCTCCCAGATTTTCGGATAATTCGGCGATCTTCGCCGGATTGTTGAAGTGGGCCACCGCCTGTACGATCGCTTTGGCCCGTTTGGCCGGATCACCGGATTTGAAGATGCCGGAGCCGACAAAGACCCCCTCCGATCCCAACTGCATCATCAGTGCGGCATCCGCCGGCGTGGCAATTCCGCCGGCCGCGAAGTTCACTACCGGCAATTTTCCGTTTTCGCGGACGTACCGGATCCATTCGTAAGGTGCGTTGAACAATTTGGCCAGGCTCATCAACTCTTCTGCCGGAGCGTTTTTTACTTTCCGGATGTCGTCCATGATCTGGCGCATGTGGGTAACTGCTTCCACTACATTGCCGGTGCCGGCCTCCCCTTTGGTACGGATCATGAGGGCCCCTTCCCCGATGCGGCGCAACGCTTCTCCGAGGTTCCGCGCCCCGCACACGAACGGGGTTTTGAAGGTGGTCTTATCTACGTGGTACTGTTCGTCGGCAGGGGTCAACACTTCGCTCTCGTCGATAAAATCGATACCGATCGCTTCCAATAGCTGCGCTTCGACAAAGTGGCCGATCCGTACTTTGGCCATCACCGGAATGGAGACACTCCGCTGAATTTCCCGGATCATGGCCGGATCGGACATCCGGGCGACGCCTCCGTCCCGGCGTATATCGGCCGGCACCCGTTCCAGCGCCATCACAGCGCACGCTCCGGCCTGTTCGGCGATTTTCGCCTGTTCGGCATTGGTTACATCCATGATCACTCCTCCCTTTAGCGTCTCCGCCAGGTTCTTTGCCGGTTTACTTTTTCCCATTGCATTGTTTTTTATTGGTTATGGGTGCAAATGTGAAAAATCATTCCCGGCGGTTTCAGACACAAAAAAAGATTTTTTACGAACACAGATGAGCTTTTATCAGTTGCCCCAGTTTTTGGAGTTGCAGGTCGATACGTTCGTTCCATTGCAGGCCGAAACTGAGCCGCATACAGTTGCCGAATTGGTTGTGTTGTGTGAACATCCGGCCCGGAGCAAAGCTGATCTTCTGTTTCAGGGCGCTCTCCAGCAAAGCGGTCGTATCCGCGTGCCGGTCCAACTCCACCCAGAGTACAAACCCTCCTTCGGGGCGGGTCACCCGGGTGTTCTCCGGGAAGTAGTCCGCGATGGCCCTCTGAAACTGCAAGCTATTTGCATGCAGGGAGTTCCGCAAGGTACGGAGGTGGTGTTCATAGCGGCCGTTTTCCATAAAGTCTGCTATAACTTCCTGAAAAAGCGGAGGGGTGGAGACGGTTTGCAACAACTTGAAACGAGCCACCCGTTCTTTGTATTTTCCGGGAGAGATCCAGCCCACGCGGTAGCCGGGGGCCAGGGTTTTGGAGACGGAGCCGCACCACATGACAATTCCCTCTTCGTCGAACGCTTTACACGGAAGCGGACGGGTATTGCAAAAGAAGATATCTCCGTAGAGGTCGTCTTCGATCAACGGGACGTTGGCCCGGGCCAACATCCGGACCACCTCTTTTTTGTGTTCGTTCGGCATGCAACTGCCCAACGGGTTGTTGAAATTACTGATCAGAAAACAGGCTTTGATCTGCGGCAGCACTCGCTTCAACGCCTCGATCTCTACGCCGGTTTCCGGGTGTGTCGGCAGTTCGATGACCTTTAATCCCAAGGTCCGGGCGATCTGCAACACCCCGAAGTAGACAGGGCTTTCCAAAGCGATCGTATCTCCGGGTTTGGTGACCGCCATGAGGCAATGAAAAATGGCGTTGGTGGCGCCGGAGGTGGTGACGATGTCAGTTTCCGTCAGGTTGCCGCCCCACACAACCGACCATTTGGAGATGCTTCTCCGGAGATTGACGTTGCCCAGTACGGATTCGTAACCGGTGCCGCTCCCTTCCAGGTTTCGCAAGGCCTTGACGATTCCTTTGTTCAGTTTGGCGATCGGCAACAGTGCGTTGTCGGGAACGTCCAGTGAAAAGTGGGTGATGGATTTGTCGTTATAGAGATCGAACACCCTGGCGATCAAATCGTCCGGTTGTTCCTCTTTGGCGGTGAGTATGGGGGCGCTGACGGAAGGAAGGGAGAGTTTCCGTTTAAAGGAGCGGATCACGAAATAGCCGGAACGGCGGCGGGGTTCGATCAGGGAGCGGCTCTCCAACTCCAGGAATACCTGCTTCACCGTATTCAAGCTGACCCCGTATATTTTCTGGACCGTCCGGCTGGAAGGAAGTTTGTCTCCGATCTTAAATGTTCCGTTCAGGATCTGCCGCTCCAATATCCCGGCAATTTTCAGGTATAGCGCATCTTTTCCCATACGGAAGGCAAAGGTAGTAAATACAATATTGCAGGAAATCGGCCGGATGGAAAAATCTTTTACTATATTCGCAAAAAAATAGAAGTTTGTTTATATGTCAGAGCCAAAGATGAAGAAGATCAGGGCCGCTGTTGTCGGCTATGGAAATATCGGTAAATATGTATTGGAAGCGTTGCAGGCGGCTCCCGATTTTGAGGTGGCGGGAGTGATCCGCCGGAATGCACAGAAAACTCCGGAGGAGTTGAAGGCCTGGCCAGTCGCTGAGAAGATTGAAGCGCTGGGGGCGGTTGATGTGGCGCTCCTCTGCGTTCCCACCCGGAGTGTGGAGAAGTATGCGACGGAACTGCTCGGCAAAGGGATCCACACGGTGGACAGTTTTGATATCCACTCCCAGATCGTGGAGTTGCGGGAAAAGTTGGGAAAAACAGCTAAGCAGCATGGGAAAGTCGCTGTGATCTCCGCGGGTTGGGATCCCGGCAGCGACTCTGTGATCCGGGCGTTGCTGGAAGCCTGCGCTCCCAAAGGGATTACCTACACCAACTTCGGGCCGGGGATGAGTATGGGGCATACCGTTGCCGTGAAAGCCATTGCCGGCGTTAAAGCGGCGCTCTCCATGACCATTCCGGCAGGGACCGGCATACACCGGAGGATGGTTTACATTGAACTGGAAGCGGGATATACTCTTCAACAGGTCGCTCAGGAGATCAAAAACGACCCCTATTTTGTTCACGACGAAACCCACGTGTTCCAGGTCGAAAATGTGGACGCTTTGTCGGACATGGGGCACGGGGTTAACCTCTCCCGGAAAGGGGTGTCGGGAAAGACCCAGAACCAACTGTTTGAGTTTAACATGAAGATCAACAATCCGGCGCTTACTGCCCAAATTATGGTTTCGTGCGCCCGGGCAAGTTTGTTACAAGCGCCGGGATGCTACACCTTGATCGAAATCCCGCCGATCGATCTGCTTTACGGCAGCCGGGAAGAGTTGGTCCGTCGCTTGGTGTAACGGGGAGTGATCCGCCTATGGACGATAAACTGAAAACGGAACTCCGCAATGCGCAGGAGGTGCTGGATAAAGGAGGGGTTATCCTCTACCCGACCGATACTGTTTGGGGGTTGGGGTGTGATGCTACGAACGCCGAGGCTGTCAAACGCATTTACGAGATCAAACAGCGGAACGATCACAAATCTATGTTGATCCTGTTGGATGACATCGGCAAAATCGCTTCGTATGCGGAGGTGCCGGAGGTGGCGTACCAACTGTTGGAGGCGGCCAACGCTCCGTTGACCATCATCTACCCGAACGCCAGAGGATTGGCCCCCAACCTGACCGGAGCGGACAAAAGCATCGGTATCCGTATTACACAGGAGTTGTTCAGCAAATCGTTGCTGTACCGGTTCCGCAAACCGATTGTTTCCACCTCCGCCAATGTCAGCGGCCGGCCGGCGCCGGCCCTGTTCAACGAGATTGGCGACGAGATCAAAGCGGCTGTAGACTACATTGTGGATTACCGGCGCGAGGAGAGGAAGGTGCACCAACCTTCGGGTATCATCAAATTAGGCCTTCGCGGAGAGGTTGAGATCATCCGCAATTAATCCCTACGGCATGGCGCTTATTCTGAACATAGACACCTCCACCACCGTTTGCTCCGCCAACCTGGCAAAAGAGGGAACGGTCATTTCGCTCCGGGAAAACAACGACGGATTGAACCATTCGCTCCTGCTGGGCTTGTATGTAAAAGAGCTGTTGGAGGAGCAGCAGATAGAAGCAAAGCAATTGGACGCCGTTTCGGTCAGCATGGGGCCGGGTTCCTACACCGGCCTGCGCATCGGCGTTTCGCTGGCCAAAGGACTCTGCTTCGGAAGTTCCCTGCCACTGATCGCCGTCAACACTTTGCAGGCGCTGGCTGCCTCCGTTTCGGAGAAGTTACGGGAAGAGGCCCTCTATTGCCCCATGATCGATGCCCGGCGGATGGAGGTTTATACCGCCCTGTTTGACCGGGAGAACCAAACGCGGCAGGAAGCCGGCGCACAGATCCTCGGCCCGGATTCCTTCTCCGACCTGCTCCGGACACACATCGTCTACTTTTTCGGAAACGGCAGCGACAAATTCCGGGACGTGATCACCTCCCCCAACGCCCGCTTCCTTCCAGACGTTCAAACCTCCTCCGCCAACATGGCCCGGCTGTCGGAAGAGCGATACCGGGAGCAAAAATTCGAAGACGTCGCTTACTTTGAACCGTTCTATCTGAAAGAGTTTATCACTACCACACCCAAATCTTCTAAATAAAACGATTGAGTCCGTTTAAATTTTTCGCTTGATTCCACTGTCGCTTCGGTCTGTTGGTTCCGAAAGCGGTCTACACGGCGGTTTTCGCCGTTCCCGACCACGCTTTCGGAACCAACAGACCTTCGCTTGCAGCGTCCGGAAACAACAAGCTATTTTTCCGGTTACGTTATCCGCCTACGTCTTCTAAGTGAAGGTGTATTGATCCGTCGGGAACATTGGCGGGAGCAACGATGGACAATACACCGGAATGGCCGGTAAAACAAATATAGGATGCGTCTTGTACAATTTTTACAAATAAATTTGCACTATTGTAGCTCGACTTTCACTATATTTGCCCGTTCGAGAATTTCAACCATTAAAATACAGATCAAAATGGCTACAACGGCAGATTTCAGGAACGGGTTGTGTATCATCTTTAAAGACGACCTCTATACCATTGTACAGTTCCAGCATGTAAAACCGGGTAAAGGTCCCGCTTTCGTCAGAACCAAACTCAAAAATGTCAAAACGGGGAAAACCATTGAAAACACCTTCAACTCCGGCGTAAAAGTAGATACGGCCCGCATTGAACGGCGGCCCTATCAGTTTCTGTACAAAGAGGGGGACGACTACGTCATGATGCACACCGAAACCTATGAACAGATAAACATCGCGGAGGATCTCATCAACGCCCCCCAATTCCTGAAAGAGGGAGATTCCGTAGAGATGGTCGTGCATGCAGACACGGAAACGCCGCTCTATGTTGAATTAATGCTGAACGTGATCTTGGAAGTGACTTACACAGAGCCCGGATTAAAAGGGGATACCGCCTCCTCCACCGCCCTCAAACCGGCCGAAGTGGAAACCGGGGCCAAAGTCATGGTGCCGCTCTTTATTGAAACCGGCGAAAAGATCAAGATCAACACCACGGACGGTTCTTACGTGGAAAGAGTGCGGTAAGGGAAACGTCTTAACACTTTGTCTCCTCTTCGGACTCCTCCATCAATTTTTCAATGACCTGGCGGGCAGCTTGCTGTTCCGCCTCTTTTTTAGACATTCCCTCGCCGCTTCCCATGCTCTCGCCCGCCACCAGAACGGTGCAATAAAAGCGGTTTTTCTTGTTTTTGAAACGTTCTTCCACCTTGAACGAAAGCGGCCGCTTATTCTTCTGTCCCCATTCGATCAAGCGACTTTTGTAATTTTTATCGACGGAAACCAACTCCCTGATATTAAAAAAATTCGGGAAGATGAACTTTTCGATAAAACGCTTGGTATTGGCAAATCCCTGATCCAGGAACATCGCTCCGATAAAAGCTTCGAAAACATCGCCGTAGATGTGCCTGTTCTGGGAAATGTCCGACCGGGCGATCACCGCTTTGTTCAATCCGATACTGATGGCCAAACTGTTCAGTGACTCCCGGCTTACCACTTTGGAGCGCAGGCGGGTCAGGAACCCTTCATCTTTAGCCGGAAAGAATTTGTAGAGCAATTCGGCCACGATCGCACCCAGAATGGCATCCCCCAAAAATTCCAGACGCTCGTAATTCAAAGCCGTACCGTCCCTGGAATAAGTCGAAGCGGATTTGTGCAGCAGGGCTAATTTATACAGGTTGCGATTATCGGGAACAAAGCCCAGTTGAGAAACAGACAATCCATAAAGCTTGTCTTTTCTGTGAAGACAAAACTTTATGGATTGAATTATTTTTCTAATCACATCCGAAAGATTAGAACGGATTATTTTTTGATAACAACACAGCCGTTGTGCCCGCCGAAACCAAATGTATTGCTGATGGCAACGTTGACTTTCCTGGCCTGAGCCTTGTTAAAGGTAAAGTTCAGTTTCGGGTCGATCTCGGGATCCGGGTTGTGAAAATTGATCGTAGGCGGAACCAGGTCGTTCTTCACCGCCAGCACGCAAGCGATCGCTTCGATCGCACCGGCCGCTCCCAACAAGTGGCCCGTCATGGACTTTGTTGAACTGATGTTGAGTTTGTAGGCATGTTCCCCGAACGCTTTGCCAATCGCTTTCGGCTCCGCCACATCGCCCAAACCGGTCGAAGTGCCGTGCACATTAACGTAATCGACATCCCCGGGTTTCAGGCCGGCATCTTCGAGAGCGCCCAGCATCACATCGCAGGCGCCTTCCCCGTTCGGGTCCGGAGCCGTCATGTGATAAGCGTCGCAATTAGCGCTTCCTCCAGCCAGTTCGGCATAGATCTTAGCGCCTCTTTTAACCGCATGCTCGTACTCTTCCACGACCAGGCAGGCCCCGCCCTCCCCGATAACGAATCCATCCCGGTCTACGTCAAACGGACGCGAAGCGGATTTCGGGTCGTCATTCCGAGTGGACAACGCTTTCATGGCGTTAAAACCGCCTACTCCCGAAACTGTGATCGCAGCTTCCGAACCTCCGGCAATAATAACGTCCGCTTTGCCCAAGCGAATCAGATTCAATGCGTCGAACAACGCATGGGCAGAAGAAGCGCAAGCTGAAACAGTGGTGTAGTTCACACCTTTAAAACCGTTCTCAATGGCGATCATTCCCCCACACATGTTGGCGATCATCTTCGGAATAAAAAAAGGATTGAACCGCGGTGTTCCGTCTCCCAGTGCAAAATCCCTGCACTCTTCGTAAAACGTCTCCAGACCACCGATGCCCGCTCCCCAGATCACTCCGATCCTTTTTACATTTTCCTGCTCCGGAACCAGGCCCGAATCCTTGATCGCCTCGCCGGCCGCGATCAGGCCGAACTGGGTATACAGGTCCATCTTGCGGACCTCTTTTTTATCAAAATAAGCGACAGGATCGTAGTTCTTTACTTCACAGGCAAACTGTGTACGAAATTTGGCTGCATCAAAACGAGTAATAGGACCGGCTCCACTGACTCCCTTTATTAAGTTTTCCCAGAACTCCGGTACATTACTACCCAATGGGTTTATTGTTCCAAGACCTGTTATTACTACTCGTTTCAAACTCATAAAATCGGTATTGATAGTTACTTCGCGTTTGCTTCCACGTAAGAGATAGCATCACCTACAGAAGTGATCTTTTCCGCCTGATCGTCCGGGATCGTGATGTTGAATTCCTTTTCCAGTTCCATGATCAACTCTACCGTATCCAGCGAGTCAGCTCCCAAATCATTTGTAAACGTAGCTTCCGGCGTAACTTCCGATTCATCAACTCCCAATTTGTCAACGATGATAGCTTTCACTCTACTTGTAATGTCAGACATAGCTTTAATTTTTAATTAGACATTTTTCATTTATACCCATGCATATGACAAGCATATACACATTTACTCAAAATTCAGGGCAAAGTTAGAGTTTTATTTTTTTCTAAAAAACTTTTGGGGAGAAATCTAACTTTTATTACCTTTATGGTCTTGATTTTTAATATATTATCGTGTGAAGAAAATCGCAATATTCGCCTCTGGATCAGGTTCTAACGCCGAAAATATCATCCGTTTTTTGGGGCAAAATCCGGAGATTTCCGTGGATTCCGTTTATTGCAACGTTCCCGGTGCATTTGTGCTGCAACGGGCCGAAAAATACGGGATCCCCGCTTATGTATTCAACCGCTGCGAATTACAGGATCCGGAGGGGATATTGAAACAACTCCGGGAGCGAACTATAGACTTTATTGTCCTGGCAGGCTTTCTGTGGCTCATTCCTCCGGGTATCGTTGAAGCGTTCCCCGGACGGATCATCAACATCCACCCCGCGCTGCTCCCTGCCTATGGCGGAAAAGGGATGTACGGCATGAACGTCCACCGGGCCATTGTGGCCGCCGGCGAAAAAGAGAGCGGCATCACCATCCATTTGGTCAACACCCGGTACGACGAAGGCGACATCCTGTTCCAGGCCAAATGCCCGGTCACCCCGGACGACACCCCGGAGAGCGTAGCCGATAAAGTACATGCCCTGGAATATCAACATTTTCCCCGAATCATCGAACAAACCCTCCAGCAACTATAAGCGCCTGTTTACATGAAATTCACCCACTTTCACGTACATTCCCAATACTCCATCTTGGACGGGGCCGCCAGTATTCCGGGTTTGGTCGACAAAGCCGTTGCCGACGGGATGACGGCGCTGGCGCTCACTGACCACGGCAACATGTTCGGTATCAAACTGTTTCACGATGCCTGCAAAGCCAAAGGCATTAAGCCGGTCCTGGGCTGCGAAGCCTACGTGGCCCGGACATCGCTGGCCTCCAAAGAGAAACCGGCCGACCGTTCGGGAGAACACCTGATCCTGCTGGCCAAAAACAAACAGGGGTACAAAAACCTGATGAAACTGACCTCCGCGGCGCACATCGACGGCTTCTACTACCGCCCGCGGATCGACAAAACCCTGCTGGAGAAACACCACGAGGGATTGATCGCAGCCTCCGCCTGCCTGGGGGGAGAGATCTGCCAGAAGATCATGGCCGGCGACCCGGAAGGAGCAGAAAAGGCCGCCCGCTGGTACCAAAACCTCTTCGGAGAGGATTACTATTTAGAGGTGATGCGGCACCCGAACGACGATTTCCGGCTGAAAAAAGAGGTCTACGATAACCAGATGCTCTGTAGCGAGGCCATTTTCCGGTTGGGAGAAAAACTGGGGATCAAGGTGATCGCCACCAACGACGTTCACTTTCTGAACGAAGAAGATGCGGAAGCCCACGACCTGCTGATCTGCCTCAACACCCGCAAAGACGTGGACGACCCCAACCGCATGCGCTACACCCGCCAGGAGTGGTTCAAAACCACGGTCGAAATGGTTGAGCTCTTTTCAGACATGCCGCAGGTCATTGAAAATACGCAGGAAATTACAAATAAAATCGAAGAGTACCGACTCGATTCCGACCCCATTATGCCCATTTTCCCCATCCCGGAAAGTTTCGATACGGAAGAGCATTACAGGAAGAAGTTCCCGGAAGAGGCGTTGATCCAAGAGTTCGGCGAAGAGCGGTACAAGAAGCTCTCCGGAGAGTACGAAAAGATCCTCCGGATCAAATTTGAAACGGATTACCTGGCGCACCTGACTTTGGAGGGCGCCCGGAAAAGATGGCCGGGCGAATTGGCGCCCGACATCCAGGAGCGGCTGGATTTCGAGTTGACCACCATTAAGACGATGGGATTTCCCGGCTACTTCCTCATTGTGCAGGACTTTATCGCCGCCGCCCGGGAGATGGGGGTCATCGTCGGCCCCGGACGCGGTTCCGCCGCGGGGAGCGTCGTCGCTTATTGCCTGGGAATTACCAATATAGACCCTGTAAAATACGACCTGCTGTTCGAACGTTTCCTGAACCCGGATCGAATTTCCATGCCGGATATCGACGTCGATTTCGACGACGAAGGCCGGCAGAAGGTTCTGGAATGGGTGACCGAAAAATACGGGCAGGACAAAGTCGCCCACATTGTCACCTTTGGCAGCATGGCGGCCAAAATGGCGATCAAAGATGTAGCGCGGGTATTGAAACTGGAGTTGAGCGAATCCAACCGGCTGGCCAAAATGGTGCCGGAAGCGCCCAAAATGACCTTGAAAAAAGCGTATAAAGAGAATCCCGACCTGCTGAAAGAAAAAAACTCTTCCAATCCGCTGATCGCCAAAACCATCAACCTGGCCGAAACCCTGGAAGGTTCGGTGCGGCAGACCGGGGTACACGCCTGCGGCGTACTGATCAGCCGGGACCCGCTGACCGACCACATCCCCATCATGGCGACCGAAGGGGAGAGCCTGATGACCACCCAGTACGACGGGCACTTCGTGGAACCCATCGGTCTGTTGAAGATGGACTTCCTCGGGCTACGCACCCTCTCCATCATCAAGACCTGTCTGAACAACATCAAGATCTCCAAACAGGTTGAACTGGACCCCGACCAGCTTCCCTTAGACGACAAAAAGACTTTCGAGCTTTTTTCCAAGGGAGAAACTACCGGATTGTTCCAGTTTGAATCTCCGGGGATGAAAAAACACCTCCGGGCGTTGCAACCGAACCAGTTCGAAGACCTGGTCGCCATGAACGCCCTCTACCGTCCGGGCCCCATGGAGTACATTCCGCAGTTTATCCGCCGGAAACACGGACAGGAGCCGATCGTGTACGACCATCCGATGATGGAACCCTTCCTGAAAAATACATACGGGATCACCGTTTACCAGGAACAGGTGATGCTGCTGTCCCGGGCGTTGGGGCAATTTACCCGGGGCATGTCGGACACCCTCCGGAAAGCAATGGGCAAGAAGAAAAAGGAGGAGATGGACAAGCTGAAGGGGCAGTTTATCGAAGGGTGCCGGGGAAACAAAGAGTTCGCCGAAAAGTGCGCGGAAGCGGGGAAAGAGATGGACGCACTGGTGCAGAAGATCTGGGGCGACTGGGAAGCTTTCGCCTCCTACGCCTTCAACAAGTCGCACTCTGTTTGCTACGCCTACATCGCCTACCAAACCGGCTACCTGAAAGCCCACTACCCGGCGGAGTTCATGGCGGCCAACCTGAGCAACAACCTCTCCCAGATCGAAAAGGTAACGGTCTTTATGGACGAGTGCAAACGCATGGGATTGAAGGTGCTGGCGCCGGACGTAAACGAATCCTACAACGACTTCACTGTGAACAGCCGCGGTGACATCCGCTTCGGCATGGCGGCCATCAAAGGGGTGGGTGAAGGAGCGGTGGAACGGATCATCCAGGAGCGGGCAGAAAACGGGGTATACAAGGATGTGTACGACTTTTTTGAGCGGTTGGATTACAAAAGCGCCAACCGGAAAACGCTGGAAAACCTGATCATCGCCGGCGGACTGGACAGTTTCGGATTTCACCGGGCGCAATACTTCCATCCGTTGGACGCCACCACCATCGTACTGGATACCTTAATTAACTTCGGGCAAAAGAACCAGAAAGACAGCCTGAACCTCCAAGCTTCGCTCTTCGGCGGCATGGAGGGGTACGAAGTCTCCCGTCCCCCGATCCCGCACTGCGAACCGTGGAGCGACCTGGAGCGGTCCAAGAAGGAGAAAGAGTTGATAGGCATCTACCTGACATCGCATCCGTTGGATCCGTACAAGCTCGAAATCAAACACCTCTGTACGCCGTTGGAAGAGGTCAACAACAACCAGGCCGCCCTGAAAGGAAAAGAGATCACCCTGGCCGGCATCATCATCAACATGCGGGAAGGCAAAACCAAAAAAGGGAACGACTTCGGCATCCTCACACTGGAAGATTTCAGCGGGACCTACGAGATTGCGTTGTTCGGAGAGGATTACGTCAAGTTCCGCAACTACTTTATTCTGGAAACCGCCATCTATGTAAAAGGCCGGATCGTCCAGAAAAAGTGGAGCGACGATCCGAACGATCTGACATTTACTATTCTCAGTATGGATTTGCTGAGTGTGATCGGCGAAAAACTGATCTCCAAGGTGACCCTGCAAGTAAACGTGGAGTCACTTACTCCGGAAGCCATCCATGAAATCAATACGCTCTTTGTCCACCGGCAGCCACCTGTCAACAAAGAAGAGGGGCTTGTCCCGCTCCATTTTGTGCTGTACGATCCAAACGGCTATCAGGTTCAGCTATTTTCAAGATCCTGTAAGATAGAGCGTTCCAAGGAATTGTACGAATATTTCGAGAATAATGATACCTTTAAACTCAAAATTGACTAATTTTGCTCGAAGAAACCCGCATGCTGACAAGCGCCAAAGAAGATGTTGTTGCAAAGGGTTCCATACGACCATAATGAAAAAAATACAACGTATTGAAATACAAACCCAAATAGATACGATATGGCAATAGCAGTTAATGACTCTAACTTTGAGGAAGTTGTGTTGAAATCAGAGCTTCCGGTGATGGTTGATTTCTGGGCGGAATGGTGCGGCCCCTGTAAAATGATGCTCCCCCTCGTGGAAGAGGCTTCCGTCGAATACGCCGGCAGATTGCTGGTTGTGAAAGTGGATGTAGACAGTTGCCCCGGCACGGCCGCCCGTTACGGCATCCGCAACATTCCGACCATCCTGTTCCTGAAAAACGGCGAAGTCGTGAACAAACAGGTAGGCGCCGCTCCGAAAACGGCCCTGGCGGAGAAAATTAACGCCATTCTTTAAACGATTAAGAAAGAGGCTGCTTAAATTCAGCCTCTTTTATTTTTCCTTCGGATCATGGCTGCAACGCTGGAAGAGATCGTACAGTACGAACAGTTCGACAACCTGGAGTTTATCGCTTCGCAAATCGTGGAGGGCTTTATTACGGGCCTCCACCGGAGTCCGTACCACGGCTTCTCCGTAGAATTTGCCGAACACCGGGTATACAACACCGGAGAGTCCACCAAACACGTCGACTGGAAATTGTACGCCCGCACGGAAAAATTATTTCTCAAGCAATACGAAGAGGAGACCAATCTGCGGTCGTACCTCGTCATAGACACCTCCTCCTCCATGCTCTTCCCGTACCAGTCGGACCAAGTGAATAAACTGAACTTCTCCATCTATTCGGCTGCCGCTTTGATCTACCTGTTGCGCCGCCAACGGGATGCCTCCGGGCTGTGCCTCTTTTCCGACAAGATCGAGACCCTCACGGACACCAAGCTGAACACCACCCACACGCAGATGCTGTACAACCGGTTGCGTACGCTTCTGCTCGACGGGGTCCCGCTGAACAAACCGACCCGGACCGCCCAGGTACTGCACCAATTGGCCGACACCATCGGCAAGCGGTCGCTGATCGTGCTTTTCTCGGACATGTTCTCCAACAACAATGCGGAGGAACTCTTCGCCGCCCTGCAACACCTGCGCTACAACAAACACGAGATCATTCTGTTCCACGTCAAAGACAAAAAAACAGAGGAGCAATTCGAGTTTTCCAACCGCCCGCACATCTTCATTGACATGGAGAGCGGAAGGGAGATCAAATTCTCTCCCAACGAAATCCGCGAAACCTACAAACAAAAAGTCGCCGAATTTTACCACGAACTCAAGCTCCGCTGCGGGCAGTACCAGATCGATTTCGTCGAGGCGGACATCAACGAAGGGTTCAAAGAGGTACTTCTGCCCTACCTCATCAAACGCAGTCGGTTGTTTTAAAAGAAGGTGTCTCGTTACCAAGACACCTTCCTCACCTCATAAAAAATCAGTTGTCAAACGGATAATTTACCACCGCTTTACTCAATGTCATGACATTTGCCGGATTGGCATTGTCTGTCAACGTGATGTAAGTCGGAGCGGCAAGATCATCTGTTGTCAACGTATAGGTTTTTCCGGCAGAAGGACCTACTATACTAACTACATAATTGTAACCAAGGTTATTATAATAATACACACCATTATTGTCACCAGAAAGAGCGAAAGACAATGTAATCTGATCTTCTCCTATCAATGTATAATTATAACCTAAGTAGCCCTTATAGCCCCCGCTTTGAAAATAAAATCCATATCCATCGGCAGTCGAACCCATATACATATAGACAATTTCCTCGCCATCCGAAGCGCTGCCATTAGCGGCCATTGCAAAATAAGGCTTCACACTGGCACTTAAGGCACTGTATGCAAAGTACCAATTCCCTGCCACAAACTGTTCGTTCAGCGACGGAGGAACAGGAAGCAACACCACTGCAGCGTTGTTGTATTCGGTGAACCATTGATTGGCAGCATCAAATGTGAAGCCCGAAAGGGACACACCCAGCACCTCCACCGGTGCATAAAATTTGTAGCCGGTTTCTGTTACGATATAGGAGGCCATTTGCGATTTTTGCTCTCCGTTCTCTTCGAAGGTAAAGGTCATTGTCCGATAAGAGAGAGAGACCCGAACAGTGTCCTCCCCAATCTTCAAGATAAGCTTGGGAAAAGTCATCGCGGCTTCCGCCTCCTGAATCCCGGTGATGAAGTCGCCCCAATCGCCCTGCATGGGAGTCAGCACGGCAATACCCTCCGTCTTCTTTCCCATGAGCACCACCTTTTCGGGAGAGGCTTCCAACACCAGAAAGTCGTAATCCCCCTCAAAACCGTAGCCCTCTCCCCCGGCATAAGGAATGGCTGGGTCGGAGAAAAGTGGAAAATTTCGTTGTACGTATCGAACGAAAGCACTATACCTGCGCTCTGTTTCACAGAATAAAGGCCGGTTGTCACATCGTCCGGGTTGGCAACCTCACCGGCCACTTGCACCGTCCCATCCGTGTTGAAATCCAACAGCAGATTATAGCCGCCATACTCCTGCGCAGAAGCAGGAAAATACTCCATCAGCCAGCCGTTGGAGGCCTCCGTCAGCACCTCTATGCTGGCAAAGATAGTCGCATCCGCCCGGTTGGCCGACGAATCGCCGAACAGATCCTCCTCCTCGTGCGTACAGGCAACCGCCAAAGTCGCTGCGAGCAGGCAAAACAGGTAAAATATCTTTTTCATACGTTCATTAATTAAGCATTGTTAAATCATCCATTGTCAAGATCTCTTCCGAACGGCGCAGGACGATCCCCCGCAACGCATCCATGTCGATCCCCCAAGAAGTAAGCATATAATCCCGCACAATCTCCAATTTTTGGTCAATTTTACTCCGCCCTTCAGCACTGGTCCTCCTCATCAGATTATTCCAATAGGCTGCACTGTGGGTGATATAAATAGAAAATATCTCCACAAAGTCCTCCTGAGGCTCCGAACTGCCGTAGGGGGTAATAAAGCCCATGTCTAACGCCTCCTGATCATCGAGATTGACCCAAGAACCCGATGTGTAATCCGAAGGAGTGATCAGATTAAAATCGGTGGAGTAACTCTTCGTCTGGTGCAGAATGTGTGCAAACTCATGATGCATCGTGTGGAAGAAGAAATAATTGAGCATCTCCAAATCCAAGTTATCCGTATCAATGCCGTTGACATTGTACAGCACGATCTTCATACCGCCTTCTGCCGTACCCAACACAACCTGGCCCCGATCATACCCCACAGAACCGACCAAAAAAAGGATTTTCGGGCAGTAGGTGCGAAGAAACGCCGCTCCCAGCAACTCTTCATACGCATCGATCCAAACATGCTTGGTCATCTTGGCCAGCGCAATGGAATTGTGGTAATCCGCCGGCACCAAATTGTACTGGGGATTGGTCTCCCGGTCTTCCAGCCGGTATTTGAATTGAACGTTGTACGGCCGGACATAGTTTGTGTAGAGCCAAGCGTCAAACTCATTCTCCACCACGCCCGCCTCCGGTCCAAAGATGCTTTTGGGATCCAGATCCTCTTCGCTGCAAGCGCCCCATAAGCCTGCCAGAAGTGCTATCAACAACCATTGTATATTTTTCATGCTTTCTATTTTTAAATTATTATCTGGGATTGGCCGCCAAACCGGCGCTGATCACGGCTTGCGGCAATTGCATGGCGCGCCGCGGGTCGTCTAACGTCAATACATCATCGGCCTGTCCGTCGCGGTTGTGTGCAATTTCAATGCCGTACCGCTTGATGTCCTCCCAACGCAACCCTTCGTGTATATTTTCTACACGCCGCAGGTGCAAAAGGCACTGGATCATATTCTCCTGATCGCCTGCCGCCACCGTAAAGCCACGCGGGTTGATCCGCTTTTTCACGGTCCGTTGGTTGTCGCCTGTGATCTGTGTCGGCATATACGCTACGGATTCATAGAACTTGACTATCGAATCCGTTGTGAGTTGTTCCACTCCGTAGGTGTGCGATGCCACCCAAACATTGATATCTTCGGTCGCTTTGTCCAATTCTCCCTTCAGGGCATACGCCTCGGCCCGGCACAGCAACGTTTCGTCACCGGAAAAAGCCACTATTACATCCCTGACATACCCTGTTTCGGCCACCTTGTCAAGATATTCAACATAGTAGGCAATTTTAGTTACAGGCATCTTCTCCGCAGGAGACCAAATGGAATTAGCCGGATAAAAAGCAGCACCCGTTCCCCACAACCCCGGAGCACGCATGGTTTCCCTCTCACAAATGACTCTGGCATGGCCATATTTCTGCCCTAAAGAAAACGGGCCATGCCAAATACACCAATCGGAGTAAACAGGCAACATCAACAAATTAGCCGGATCGCTGGCCGAGATATACATATTCGCCCGCACATTGAAATCGGACGGAGCAGCATCAATAGCCGCCCAATTCCGCATCATCTTGTCGGGCGAAGCACCCAGTACAACGCCGGCGTACTCGATCACTTTGTCATACCGGTGGTAATAAAGATTAAACCGGGCGGCAAAAGCGTGCGCCGCCTTCCGGTTAAAGTGGTACTTCGGCACTGTATAGATCTCATCGTTGACGAGTGGCAACCCCGCCTCGATATCGGCATTGATCTTCTCGTACAGCGTCTTCAGGTTTCCCCGTTCGTAGTGCGGAGCAACCGTCGTTTCGGGCGCTTCGGCGTAAGGCAGCCCCAAATCCGTCTCGGCCGTTTGGGGATTGTACGGCAGGCAAAACATATTTGCCAGTGCAAAGTGCGCATACGCGCGGCAGATGAGCGCTTCCCCGCGCTGTGCCTGCAAATTGGCCGGATTGCCCATCTCTTCGATGGCGCTCAACGCCTGGTTGGCAGCAGCAGCGGCATTGTAGCATGCATCCCAAAACAACTGCGGAGAGTCATTGCTGGTAACAGTAATATCTTTCCACAAATAAGCATCTTCCTGCTCCTGGCCCAGCGCGGAAAAACGGTCACCGTTGTCCTGGGCATTATCCGAAGCCATCTCCATCAACCCAACAGATGTACTCAGCGGATATGCCGACACCAACAGGGAAGTTACTTTGCTCGCCGTATTGACTTCCGCCCGGTTGTCGGGCATCACATCTAAAAAATCGTCGCAACCGGCCAGGGCAAAGCAGAGGCCGACACAGAGCGCGATATATACAAAACTACACTTTTTCATATCCAAATACTATTAAATTCCTAATCTGAGTGTAAATGTAAACTGTTTGGGGACAGGAGCGGCCACACCGCCCGTGTTGTAGAACTCCGGATCCTGCCCGTTCAGTTTCTTGTCGGCATAGATCAGGAAGAGGTTGGTCGCCTGCAACTTCACAGAGAGATCGCTGATCTGCAAGGGGGTCAGCCACGCTTTGGGAAAATCGTACGACAGGGAGATCTCTTTCATGCGGATAAAATCCCCTTTGGCCGTCCGCGCCGAAGAGTTGTTGTAGGCGTTGTACGCATATATCAAATATTGATCCACTCTGTTTTGGCGCCGGTCGGCAATTACCGGAATGTCGGTTATCCGCTCATCTCCGGAAACTGTCCACCGGTTTTTAAACTCCTTCGGCATGGCGTCTAAATCCGAATACCGATCCCGGAACACCGGATCCAAACGGATGACATTGCCGAACGAATAGGTGATAAAAGTGTTCAGCCGGAAATTCTTGTAGGTGAATACATTGCCCAGACTGCCGGTGATGGTGGGGTCTGTAGGACCTTCATACAGCAAGTAGCTTTTGTTGTTTCGCTCCTGAAAGTCGTGATCACTCACCGTCAACGTCCCTGCCTGGTTAATAAATGTCGGAAGTCCCTGTTCGTTCAACCCACGGAAGTCTATGGAGAAAAGCGAACGCACCGGATACCCCTTCATTGTAAAACCGGTACCGGTGATCATTTCAATGATGCGGGTGTCGGATTCCAACTCGGTCACCTCGTTTTTCGCCTGTGAAAAGATAAAGTCGGTATTCCACTTAAAATCGCCCAGATCAAGTGTGCGGGCAGAGAGCGTAAACTCCACCCCGTGCGATTTCATTTTGGCCAC
The DNA here is from genome assembly GCA_002293375.1 of Odoribacter sp. UBA944. Lineage (GTDB taxonomy): Bacteria > Bacteroidota > Bacteroidia > Bacteroidales > Marinifilaceae > UBA944. The sequence goes on along the minus strand of DBDA01000017.1, from coordinate 55,890 downwards.
ATTAGCATCTTTCATGATCTGGCCGCCAATTCCCATCGTGTTGATCACGCCGATCAAATCATAGTTGTTGCGCTGGTACCAATCCACCGCCAGATTGATCCGGTTTTCCCAAAAGCCGATCTCCGCCCCGATGTTCAATTCGTGCTTTTTCTCGTAGGTCAATTCGCTGTTCTCCAACTCGGAAATCTGCAACCCGGATTCATTCAGATCGGCAAAGGGACGCCAGGGGTTGTAGCTCTGGATCACCACGCGCGAATTGGTCACATTCGCCGGGCCGCGGTCGGCCGTCAGCGAGTAGGAGGCCTTTAACGTCAAATTGGAAAGCGCCGGCCGGAGCTGTTCAAAAAAATTCTCTTCGTGCGCGTTCCACGCTCCGGAAACATTCCACGTGGGCAACCAGCGGGCGGAACGGCTCTTGCCCAACTTGTTGGTACCTTCGTAACGGACAGTCCCGTTGACAGTGTATTTTCCTTGCCAGGAGTAAGTGGCAGTTCCGAAAAAGGAGGCGGAACGGGCCTGTGTCTCTTCGACGGTAAAATAAGTGGTCCCCTCTTCATTCCCCTGTTTGAAGTAACGGTAATCATATTGGGCAAGCATCCCCATATCGTATTGCATCCCTACCCCGTTGAACCACGTTTTTTTGCGGTCTACGGAGTTGATTTCCATACCTCCGAAAAAGTTGACAATGTGGTTGTCGTTGTATACATCGTTGTACGCAGCCGTTGCCCGGAAATCGTAGCTGGACATAGAATACTTCGTCTCCCGGTAAAAACCGCCCACGGGGAGCACCGACACCGGCAACGAATTGGCATTGTCCGGATCCGTGTAGAGCCAGGGATTTGCGTCACGCATGGTGGCGTCGTCCATCATCCGGAACGCCCACGCCTGGTTGGAGTTATCCCGGATCTCGTGCGCCTGGTTCGACGTAGAGTATTTGTAGGCGCTCAACACCGCCAACTCCACTTTTTGCACCGGCTTCCACTTCAATTCCCCTTGGAACTTCAAATCCACCACATCGATGTTCATGAAGTTGTTCTCCAACTCATTCACAATATTGAACGGGGCGTAGTTGCGTATATAGTACTCGTTCGGATCCAGCGTCCGGGACGTATTCAATGCGTAAGAGTACGGGTTGATGTCAAAATCGCGCCGTACCTCTCCGGAAACAGCGTCTAAACTCTGATTCAATGTCCCCGGCGCCTTTTGCTTCCGGTAAGCGGCGTTCCCAATCAGGTTCAGGGAGAGATCCGGGCGGATGTTGTACAGTGCATTCACGTTCGCCGTATAGCGCTGTACCTTGCTCTGCTTGTACCAACCCGGGTCATCCATCAGGCTCAACGAAGTGTAGTAGGAGGCTTTCTCCGTTCCCGACGACATGCTGATGGCATGGTTGTAAGAGATAGCGTTGTCGAACAGGATGTCAAACCAGTCCGTATTTCGGTATTCCGCTTCCCGCAGATACGCATTACGGGCGGCGGTGGTATTCTCCAACGCATACGTTCCCGTAACCGGATCGAACGTATTCATCAAATGATACATCTTACCGTACACCCCGCTGTTGGAGGCACGGTAAGTATCTGCAAATGTCAAATACCCGGCCCGCTCCAATTCGCGGTAGATCCCCATCTGCTCCTGCGAGTTCATGATGTTAAAATCGGCATAGTTGGGAACCAGCCGCAAAGAGTATTCGCCGGTATAGGTTATTTTATTGCTGCCGGCTTTCCCTTTTTTGGTGGTGACAACGATCACACCCGCCATGGCCCGTGCACCGTATATAGAGGTGGCCGAACCGTCTTTCAGTATCTGAAAACTTTCGATGTCATTCGCGTTCAATCCCGCAATGGCTGAGGAGATCAAGGTCACCGCATCCCCCGACGACAAAGCGTCTGCGCTCACTTCCACCACATCCTCCATGATCACTCCGTCGACTACCCACAACGGTTTCGAACTGCCGAAAATAGAGGTAGCCCCGCGCACCCGGATCTTGGGAGCCGTACCGAACGTGCCCGATACATTCTGCACAGACACCCCGGAAGAACGTCCTTCCAACGCACGGCTGATATCGGCAATCCCGTCCAACTTGATGTCCTCGGCCGATAAGCGGGAGGTTGCTCCCGTAAAGAGGCGCTTATCCATCCGCTGCATCCCTGTCACCACCACCTCTTCCATTTGCTCGGCATCCGTTTCCATCTCTACATTGACCTGGGAGCGACCATTCAGCGCCACTTCCTGCGCTTTCATCCCCACGAACGTGAAGACAAGCGTGGCGTTGGCATCCGCCCGTAACGCAAAACGGCCGTCGACATCTGTTGCCGTTCCCTCGGTCGTGCCTTTGATCATAACGGTAACGCCGGGAAGCGGAGAGCGATCGCTTTTGTCGGTAACCCTCCCCGTCACTTCACGCCCCTGCGCGAAACAGATCTGTACACCCCAGATAACAAGGAGTACAGATAGTCCGATGAGTTTTCTCATACATTTAAAATTTAAGTGATACATATTGAAGCTGTTTGTATCCTTTGGATTTACGATGATTGAAACACCCGCCTATACATGTTTCACAAGCATATACAAAACGATGGAAGGCTATCAGTAATACTGACAGAAAGCTGTACACATAAAATCCTAATAATCAGCGTGAAGAAAATCAAAGAAGGTAATACATATTTAATTTAGTGTGCAAACGTTTGAATGGATTGTATGTTATTTTTTAAAAAAATTTACCACCATATGTGAATTATTGTCGTATATTTGTGAAATTAAATGTTTGTTTTTAACAAAAAAATGATGGATCATGAACTTTAATATATTGAAAAGTCATTTACCTGTTCTTCCGATTGTCACATGCTTGTGAAGCATGTGATATAAAAACACTCAGCACCATCACAAATCCAAAGGATAAACAACAGCTTCAATATGTATCACTTAAATTTTAAATGTATGAGAAAACTCATCGGACTATCTGTACTCCTTGTTATCTGGAGCGTACAGATCTGTTTCGCACAGGTGCGCGAAATCAAAGGAGCGGTGAACGACAAAAGCGATCGCTCTCCACTCCCCGGCGTTTCCGTTGTCGTCAAGGGAACAACGACCGGAACGGCTACCGACGCCTATGGCCGCTTTACGTTGCAGACGGACGCCAACGCCACGCTTGTCTTCACGTTCGTGGGGATGAAAACCCGGGAAATAGCGCTGAACGGGCTCACCAGTGTGAATGTGGAGATGGAAGCGGATGCCGAGCAAATGGAGGAGGTGGTTGTTTTGGGCTACGGTACAGGCCGGAAAGTCAGTTCCATTACCGGTTCCGTTGCCAAAGTAAACGAAGAAAAATTTGAAAAGATCGCTACGCCGAACTTTACCGATGCCCTCTCCGGCCAGGTGTCCGGCCTTTCTGTACTTTCCGCATCGGGTGACCCCTCCAAAGCGGCCTCCATCCGCTTGCGGGGCATTAACACCATCACTGCCAGTTCGGAACCCTTGTACGTTCTGGATGGAGCGCCGATCTCTTCCTCCGTATTCAATACCCTCAACCCAAGCGATATTGAAAACATTTTGGTGTTAAAAGATGCCTCCTCCACAGCTATCTACGGATCGCGGGCGGCAAACGGCGTCATCCTTATCACCAGCAAAAAAGGGAAGCTGGGACAAGAGGCACAGATCACGATAAAAGCGCAATACGGTTTCTCCCGGATGGTGCAGGACCAGGCCGACATGATGAACTCTACACAATACATCCAATTCAGGGATCTGATCGGACAGCCTGTTTCCCAAGGCATCAAGGATTTGGTAAACACCTACGGTATCAGTACCGATTGGCGCAAAGAGATCTTTAGCAACGATGCCCCCACCTATACATTGGATGCCCGTATTTCAGGAGGAAACGACAAAACGGCCTACTACCTGTCGCTGAACCACCACGAACAGGAGGGGATCATCAGCCAGTCAGGCATGCGCCGCGAATCGCTGCGCGCCTCCATCGACTCCCGTGTCAAAAAGTGGTTGAAGGTTGGTTTGCAAACCCACCTCGGTTTCACCCAATACGAACAAAACAACGAGATCGAAGAGATGTATGTGGATGGTGGTGATTTATATGCAACCAATCCGGCGTTTTTTTCCCGGATTGCCCTTCCATACGATGCTGCCCGCTACTACTCGTTCGATGAAAACGACAACATTGTCTGGGGCGACAAAGCCACACACCTGCTTTTCAGCGGTTTCTCAACTCCTGAATTTGAAGCCTCTACCCGCGATATACAACGAAAAAGGGTAACCGGAAACCTCAACTTTTACCAGGAGTTAACACCGATTGCCGGATTAACCATCCGGGCACAACAAGTGCTGGACGCTTTCGACTATACACTGTCCAATACATGGTTTCCATACGCCACCAGCACAACGCCCATGGGACAAACCGTTCAGGGAGAAACAGGTTTCCGCCAGGAACGTTTTGAACGGTACTACTCCTTTACCTATACCAACACAGCCGAATATAAATTTAACATCGACCTCCTGCACAACATCAGCGTACTGGCCGGACAGGAATCGATCATCACTAAAACGAACAGTTTCAGTGCAGGCGTAGACGGACACACCGACAGCCGGCAGATGCGGCTGCAAGACGGTGTTACGGTCGGGATCGGGGACTTAACGCACTCCATCACAGAAGAGGTGTTCAACTCCTATTTTTTTACAGCCGCCTACAATTATAATGAAAAATACTACGTAGACCTGAGTTTTCGCGGCGACGGCAGTTCCAAATTTGCTCCAGGGCACCGGAGGGCCAACTTCTTTTCCGCCAGCGCTATGTGGAACGCAAAGAGAGAGAGTTTTCTGCAGGATGTGACGTGGTTGGACGACCTCTCCCTGAAAGTGGGCTACGGAGAGACGGGTAACTCCGGTATCGGCAATTACAAGTTCTTCGGTCTAATCGGAACAGGCACCCCTTACAACGGCAGCGCTTCTTTGAGCATCTCCCAAGCCAGCAACGAAGATCTGACTTGGGAAACCCTTGCCAGTACCAACATAGCGGTGTCGTTTCGCCTGTTTGACCGCGTCAGCGCCAACGTAGAATACTATCGGAAAAAGACCACCGATATGCTGATGGTAATTCCTTACTCCTACACCACCGGTTTTGGATCCGGAAACGGAAACATCGGCGCCATGACCAACAGGGGGGTAGACCTTGAGTTAAGTGTTGACCTGCTAAAAAACAGCGATTTCTTCTGGAATGTAAAAGCAAACTTCAATTACAACAAAAACAGGATCACCGAACTGTTCAACGGTCGCGATGAATACGTAGTTCCCAACACCGGTATAAAATACACCGTAGGTCACGATGTGGGCGAATTCTACCAGGTACGCTACGCGGGCGTTGATCCGCGCGACGGCAAGCAGCTCTGGTACGACAAAGACGGCAACCTGACCAAGACATTCAACGAAGAACGGGACGCCGTGCTGGTGGGTAAAAGCCGGTATGCTCCATACTCCGGCGGTTTTGGTACGCAGGCCGGGTGGAAGGGGTTGACGTTGTCGGCCGATTTCGCTTGGCAAGCCAAAAAGTACATGACCAACAACGACAACTACTTTATTGAAAACGCCGATCAGGGAGTAGGGATCAATCAGAGCACCAGGATGCTGAATATCTGGACACATCCGGGACAGATTACGGATATCCCGGCGTATGGTGAAGCGATCCAGTTTGACGACCGTCTGCTGGAGGACGCCTCCTTCCTCCGATTGAAAAACGTAACCCTTCAGTACAATCTGCCGCAATCGCTGTTGGAGCGGACACGTTTGGTAAAAAGCGCCAGCCTGTTCGTTGTAGGCCGGAATCTGTTGACCTTTACCAAATACACCGGATACGACCCGGAACCGGATTCCAATCTTAGCATGGCTTTATACCCCAATACCCGCCAATATGTATTTGGCATCGAAGTAACATTCTAAAAAAGATAAAGAGATGAAAAGAGTATTATTTACCATCATACTGGCAAGCGTACTGGCAGTTTCGTGCGACATGGAAAAGCGGCCATACGGCAGCTTGGACGACGAAACCGCCATCCAAAGCCTGAACGACGCCCAACGCTTCCGCAACGGATTGTACTCCGGCATGAGAGGACGGACAACGGGAGCGTACGTATTTACATCGGATATCCAGATGGATCTCTTCCAAGGGGTGATCAATAATGGAAATCGCAACGGCATGTTCGCCAACGGCAACATTCTCTCGTCGGACACCGATATTGAAACCATGTGGGCAAACATGTATTCCACTATCAACTCCGCCAACTACCTTATCGAACAGATAGAACGTTTGGTAGAAACAGGGAATTTTTCGGACGAAGAGTTGCTTACACTGAAACGCTACGAGGGGGAAGCCTACTTTGTACGGGCTTATTACTACTACTGGCTGGTCGACCATTTCTGCGAATCCTATACCACCGCAAACGCGCAAACGCCCGCCAAAGGGTTGCCGCTCGTGACAGTGTACTACCCGACAAGCGACATGAGCCGCTATCCGGGCCGCAGTTCTCTGGAACAAACCTTTTTGTGCATAGAGGAGGACATGCAGGCTGCCTATACCGCCTTGACGGAATACGAAACTGTCGACGACGACGCGGTAGCGCCCAACGCCATCTACTTCTCCTCTTATGCGGTACAAGCATTGCAGGCACGCGTGGCGTTGCTGAAAGGCGACCATGCCACAGCACTCTCCAAAGCAGAAGGCATCATCACCTCCGGGAAATACGAGTTGACCGCCAACGCACTCTATGCCGACCTGTGGAGCGAAGACGAAGGATCGGAGGTGATCTTCCGCTCCTTTATGAGCAATACCGAATTGGGGAACTCCACCGGTACGGCTTACCTGAGTACCAACCTGGACGGGGCCGATTACATTCCGACATTCGACGTGTTGGATATGTACCCCGATGGAGATGTACGTTTTGATGCTTTCTTTACACCTTGGGAGTTACTGGTAGACGGTGAGTATGTAGATGCGTATGTGTTCCATAAATACCCGGGCAACGAATCGCTAAAAACCGGTTTGGCACCCAATTATAGAAACATGAGCAAGCCGTTCCGGTTAAGCGAGATGTACTTGATCGCAGCCGAAGCAGCTATAACAACCGACGTTACCAAAGCAAATCAATACCTGAATGACCTGCGGGCCAAACGCATCAACGGGCATGTTACCGAGAACTATGCAGGCCAGGCTTTGGTACAGGAGATCCGTTTGGAGCGCCTCCGGGAACTGTTGGGCGAAGGATACCGCATGAGCGACCTGCGCCGCTGGGGACTTGGTTTCAGTCGCAATCCCGACCATCCCGAAAACCCGGACATCGATGCAATCCTGGTCACAACCGGCAAAGACCTCTCCTATCCTGCCGGAGACTACCGCTTTGTATGGCCCATCCCGACCGGCGAAATGGAAGCCAACCCGCAATTGGACGGCCAACAGAATGCAGGGTATTAATTGTCTAACATGTAAAAGAAAAAGAGTATGAAATTCAGAAGAATATATTTACTTCTGCTGGCAGCAGCCCTGCTTGCTTCCTGTTCCGACGATTCGGAATCCTGGAACACCCAGTCTGCCACCGTCAGCATGGGGCAGCAGGAACTGTCGTTCAAGGAGAACAGGGGCATTGTAAATATCCCCGTAACAGTAGAAGGGGAACGCAACGGTTCCGTACAGGTAACGGTACAGGTAGCCGAAACGGGTGAAACTCCGGCCATGGACGATATACACTACCTCGTAACACAAAAAACCATTGTTATTCCGGCGGATGCCACTGTCGGCAACATCCAGATAGCAACGGTAGACGACCCTGATATCAACGAAGGCCGCACCTTCACCATGACCATTACGGAAGCGAATGGCGCCACCATTGGAACCAACAAAACGACTTCCATTACGTTGACTGATAATGATGCGCTGTTTTACGAAAGATTGCAGGGAAGATGGACGTTCAATGCATTTGATTTGAAAGAAGGTGAGACTGTTAATTACAATGTTACCATTGCGGGCTACGAAGAGGGCGAAGCAGGCTATGATGAAACGCTCTATATCATCGGAATGCTTGGATATGAATTTATGATATTGGAAGTAACATACAGTTTTGACATTCTGACCGAAACCGTAACCCTTTCGATCCCTATGGATGCTTTCATTGCTGAAGGAGTTGGTTTCGGCCCTGATGTGGTGGATCTTGTTTCGGCAACCGATATGAATGACGAACTGAACTATACAGAAGCTATTCCCGGCGTACCAAACGATGATTTCACAACCATCACGTTCCAGCAAGATAGAATCCTGTATTTTGTCATGCGCTATACAGGAACTCAAACATTTTTTGATGTATTCACTGGTTGTGATAAAATGACACTGACCCGGTAATTTTTTCAGATGTTAAAAGAAGAGGCTGCCTAAAAATTTAGGCAGCCTCAACTTTTATTGTTTATTTCACTAAGAAATAGTATCTTAGCGTTGCTATAATCATTATTTTTTCCTCTTTTGTCTAAAACGACCGCAATGATGAAAAAATTGATTTTATTCTCTCTCCTGCTGCTGGCCGCCCTCACGGCAAGCCAGGCAAAAGAGGTAAGCCCGAACGAAGCCAAAGCGTACGCCTACGCATTTATGCAGGCGCGCTCGTCAAAGGCATTGAGCGTGCAAAGTGTGCAGGCGGTATATCAACAGCACTACTACCTCGTGGACTTTGCGCCGCAAGGGTGGGCATTGGTTTCGGCGGACGATGTGGTAACACCTGTGATCGGTTATTCGCTTAGCGGAGAGTTAGCGATCGATCGTCTGCCCGACAACATGAAATTCATGCTGGAGGAGTACGAACAACAAATTGTAAAAGCCATCGGCGAAGAAAGCGCTCCGCATCCCCGTTGGAAAACCCCTCAAAAAATGTTGACGCGCGCTTCCGGAAGGCCGGTCGATCCGCTCATCCGGATAAATTGGGACCAGACAGCCCCTTACAATACGTATTGTCCGAAACAGGAAGCCCTGGTAGGTTGCGTAGCCGTAGCCATGGGGCAAGCCATGAGCGTACAGCGCTATCCGGAGCGCCCGCAAGGAGAAGTTCGGTTCACCAGCGCAGAGTATGGCGGCCTGCGCATCAACTTTGACAACGAAAGAGCATACAATTGGGACAACATCCTGAGCGGCGCCAACAACTACGACGAAGTGGCGCGGTTCCTTTACCACGCCGGTATGAGCATCCGGACAAACTACGGCAAAGAGGCGTCGGGCATTCCCAGCAACGAAGTCAACCGCATATCGGACGCATTCCGGGAGAATTTCTCCTATTCCAGCGATGTACAGTACATCTGGAGAGACCGGTACAACGACGACTGGGAACAACTGCTCATCAACGAACTGAATGCCGGACGCGCCATTGTGTACAATGCCGTCGACTCCGAAAACAACAGCGGCCACAGTTTTAATATAGACGGATACGACGGCGAAAGACACTTTCACGTCAACTGGGGATGGGGCGGATATGGGAACGGTGAGTTTTCCATCAACGGCCTGCGCGACCAGTACCAGGGGTTCGACTTCGACGCTTTGCACGTTGCCGTCATCGGCATTGGCGCCCCGGACCGGGAACTGAAAAGCATATCATTGAGCAACGCTCGCATCGAGGAGGGTTTGCCTGCCGGAGCCGTGGTGGGCAATGTACTGGTGAACGGCGAACCTGCCAAACCGACTTACGAGGTGCATATACACGGTACGTATGATTCCCAAACGGGCGACTACAAAGCCGTTCCGTTCACCTGGGAAAACGGTATGCTGAAAACAACGGCGCTGCTGAGTGCACAGACCCGGCAATGGGAAATAGAGATCACTGTAACGGATGCGGAAAGCGAATCTTCCCTGACACAGGGATTCCGCATTGCGGTAGACCCCTGGAAGAGCCTGGAGGCAACTACCCGGTTAAAGTACGACCGCGCGACAAACGTGTTCACACTGACCACCAAGCACAACGTAACCTACATCCTGACAGGAGAAGACGGTACCCAACTGGGCAGCGGCACGCTGGAACCCCTGCCGGAACTCACCATAGACGCCAATACGCTGCCGGCCGGCAAAAACACCGTGGAGCTGAAATGCGCCGACGAGATCAAGCAATTCCGGATCATTGCCCATAAAACCGAGGAATAACTATGAACAAATACCTGTTTTTATACGCAATCGGCAGCCTGGCGCTGCTGTTGCCCGCTTGCAGCGGGGACAAAGAGGAACCGGTCATACCGGACGGAGACCAGGTAACGGTAACGATAAGTACGGAGATACTGACCAGTAGAGCATCGGTAACGACCCAATTCGCCAATGGCGACAAAATGAATGTATACGCCAAGACGTACGGCGCCCCCAATGCTCCCGACCTGGTCAAGGGTATTCAAGCAACCCGACAGAACGGCGCTTGGAGTATATCGCCGGAAATAAAGTTGTCGGAGGGCGGAAAGGCCTTTATCTATGCTGTAGCTCCTTACAAAGAAGCAATAGAAGACCTGACAGCTATCCCGATCGACATCACCCAACAGCAGGATGTCCTGTATTCGGGCAGTTACATGCCGGTCACCTTCACCTCCAACCGCGCCAAACTGACAATGAAACATGCGCTGTCACTGGCTGCATACAACATCAGCAACTACGGCTACACAGGAACAGGGATCTTGCAAAATCTAAGCATCACAGGCGATGTGGTATACATCCAAGGAACCATGGATATCGAAAACGGAAAGATCACCGGCACAGAAAAGGGAAGTTTTGCGGTAGATGTTAACAAACAGATCATCGCCGGCGGCTGGAACACCGAGTTGCCGCGCACATGGAGCATCCCGTTTTCAACACAAGCATCCGTTGTAAAGCTAAAGGCCCGGATAGACGGCAAAGAGTACGAGGCCATACTGCCCGAAGCAGAGATGAGAGGCGGCTTCCAATACATCTTCCACCTGGTACTGACAGACTACGGACTGGAATTTATTCCGGATCAAATTGTTGTGATCTCTTTGGATCAGGATACCGACGAAATGGAAGAACTATCGGGGCATGGCATACTGCGCATCACACACACCGCTGCCACCTTCACCCTTCCGACACTGACCGGCGACAACGTATTCGGTTTTGTCAACTGGGGAGACAATACCAACGCCGCATACACGATCGACGCTACACATACCTATTCCGGCACAGGCGAAAAACAGATCATCATCGAAAACTGGAATTCCACCGGATTCGAACTGAACGATCTGACAGGAGTAGAAGAGATCGATGTTTCGGAATTCCCTTAAATACAATTATTTATCCAACCACTTCTTAAACTCAGCATACCGTTCCATACTCACAATCGTGTCCATATGATCATCCACAACAGGCCGCAGTTCGACCTTGATACGTCTTTTCGACCACGAAACCATATTCGAAATGGCGTTTATATGTACAATATATTTCCTGTTGATGCGGAAAAACACTGTCGGATCAATCACTTTCTCCACTTGATCAAGCGTCATGTCAAGCGGATACGTTCGTCCCTCCACCGTCCTGAAAAACACACTCTTCTCAAGCGCAAAAAAGTAAGCGATCTCCTCTGTTTCCACTTTCTTATACCTATCGGCCATCCGAACCAGAAAGCGTTTTTTATATTCGGTTTTCCCTTTTATCGTCGACAACAACACATCGAAATCAATACTGTACGCCGACCGGAGCGATCGATATTTTTCAAGGCTATTTTCAAGATCCCGCTTCTTGACCGGTTTGAGCAGATACGAAACACTGTTCAACTCAAACGCCTTTACCGCATATTGGTCGTAAGCAGTCGTAAAAATAACAGGCGTTTTTACCTCTACCCTGTCAAATATCGAAAAACTCAACCCATCCGTCAGTTGTATATCCAGAAAAATAAGGTCTACGCTGTTTTCCTTTAACCACGCAACAGACAACTCAACAGAAGCAAGCTTTGCCGCTACTGTGATCTCCGGAGCCAACTCCCTTAGCATCTTCTCCAATCGTTCGGCGGCCAAAGCTTCATCCTCAATAATAACTACATTCATACGTTGTATTTTTTTCATTATGGATAAAACTTTACAGAACATTTCCGTATGGAACGAAACTTCCCATACGTTTTATGCAACAACATCTTCTTTGGCGCTTGTCAGCATGCGGGTTTCATACCTATTCCTCCTGAATGAACGGCAACCTTGCCACATACACCTCTCCCCTGTCCTCAAATACAGGCAACACCTCCGAAAGCAGTTCATAGCGTTTCATCAGGTTCCTCTGTCCCAATCCCGTCGACAGCCGTGACGACAGAGGTGTTTGTATATTATTCCTCACTTCAATGCATCCGTCTACATACAACAGCTCTATTTTCAACGGTTTACGAACATCGGCAACATTGTGTTTGATCGCATTTTCAACAACAATTTGCAGCGAGAACGGCGGAATACAGGCGGAATACACCTCTTCGGGAACCGCATCATGCAGAACAATCGCTTCACTGTACCTCATCCGCTGCAAAAAGAGATACGACCGAATAAACTTCAATTCCTGAGCCACAGTAACTACCGGCTTCTCGATCGTATCAAGCACATAGCGGTACAAATCCGAAAACTCCTCAATAAACTGTTGCGCCTTGCCCGGATCCCTGTCGATCAAAGCCGATAACACATTCAGATTATTGAACATAAAATGCGGGTCTATCTGATTTTTCAGCACCTCAAACCGTATCTCCAACAATTCATGGGAAAGCAGATCGGCCTTCTCTTTATTTTGCCTGTTTTCCCGGAAAAACATCCATCCTTCCAGGATAGCCATCAGCAACATATTGACCACGGGAAAAATCATCCCATTACGGACCAACACCCCAACCAACGGTTCATTGTAGCCGAAAACAAGCTCACTCAACAGCGTGAGCAAAGAAGAAACAACGATCGCTATAATAACGGTCAACACAAGCTGAATACCCATCCGCAGCATCGTCTTCTCTCCCCATCTGAACGATTTGTTCAGCCGGTTAATCACATACAGATCGGGCACAGCCAAAGCAAACCCCGCAATCGTTCCGATAAACGAATTAACTACAAGGGACGCCCAAAATGCAACGGCATCTTTGATGGGATCAATGCCTGTCAGGTGGCGGTAACACAAGATCACTGCCTGAATGACGACGGACGCTCCCAACAGCAACCGCAACAATGGCCTTATCGGCAACGACTTTATGCGCTTAGTAGGATGCATTTTTTTCAACTATTCAGGTGTAAAAATAGTAAGAAAGAATTACCCGGTCACCAAACAGATGCCTCTTTTATCCTTGCCCGTTTAAAACATTTTGATAAATCCCACCCGCAAAGAAAGATATTTTAAATCCAATGACCTCTTTTCATGATCAGAAAACTCAACATCTCTCCTGTTCAGCGAATGAAACTTCACCCCCGTGTTGATGTTCCAATTTTTCCCGATCGGAATATAAACACCGCCCGCAAGCTGATAACCCAACCCGTGCTTCGTGTCCTCTATGATCTCCCCGTCACTGTTTTCAACCTCAATATGATTCCATAAACCGCCCGCCCGGACATAGTACGACATCGGCGAACTCCCGATCCTACGTTTCAACTGCAACCCAAATACATAGCCCGTTTCCTCAAAATCGCAACGCTCTCCGGCAAACAAATCTCCCGACGAAAACCGGTTCCACCCCCAACCGGCATACGCTCCGAGATACCTATAAAACCGGTAATGCAGCGTCCCCTCGAAACCAAACCCCACCTTCATTCGGGCATCCCCCAACTTTTTGAGGGCGAACGACGCACCTCCGTCCGCTTCCATACCAAACCGGGGTTCTTTCTCCTGTGCAAAACAACTAAGCGATCCAAACACCACCAACAATAACAATACTTTCGTTTTCATAAAACCTATTTTTCTGATTTACACCACAAAAGTACGTACGGATATGGACTCGCTTACCATCAAAGTGGACCAACGCGACCAACTAAGGAATGAATGCGTCAAATACAGGGATAAAAGAAATTTACCTCCACACATCATGCAATTACCTCCCCCTCAAAACCCCAACCTAACCCCCACCGCCACATACGGCGACGCGCGAAAATAATAGTCCTGCGCAAACAGCGCCAACAAAATCGACGAGCGGTACTCATCATGGTACTCCGCAGACCGCCGGGCATTCAGACCGCCCATCGCGAACAACGACAGCCCCGACTTACCGAGCCTCACCTCCGGCTTAACCCCTACAACCGTATAGTGGTGGGAAAACATCATCCGCTCCCCCTCTTTCTTCATAAGCGCCATCTGCCGGTTCATTTCCAAAGCCAGGGAGAGTTTAAACCAATCATTAAACTCGTACCCCCCCAACAACTCAACCTCTTCTCCCATCGTAACATTTACTTTAAACTTACCATTCAAACGCCAATTGACATACAACGACGGAAACACCTTCAAATACCCCAAACTATTATTCACACTCAATCCGCCGCCCACATCCAGATTGCGCCTCAGGTGCCAGATCAGCATCACCCCTCCGCTCCCCATCACATGATTCCACCTCATTCTTGAAAACTCGGCAAACGGAGTGTAAACGCCCGCCCTGACATTTGCCAGCATCGACCATCTCTTACCGAGCGGCCGCATGTGAGACACCCCCAATTGCAGGTTCACGATCTCGGAAACCATCTCCCGGGTAAAATGCTCATTGTCCAGCGATACATAAGCGCCGCCAAACTTCACGCCCCACATCGTCGGACACTTGCCTTCATTCCTCTTCATATAAAAGGGAATATAGGCAGCGCCCTGATAAACCACTGAAGAACCCTCGCTCTTCCCGACCCTCACATCCGACCCCTCCTTCGGAGCATACATATAAGCCGAACGACCGAAATACTCCGTCTTAAAAGAAACCTGTGCATCCGCCCTTCCTGCGCCAACCACCCAAACCACGGGCATCGCCACCAATAAAAAAACCAATCTGTTCATAACAATACCATTTGTCAATTATATACTTCATTACCCCAACTTGTGCAACAGCGTTATTGCGACACATTACAAAGATAAAACCCTGCACACAAGGGGAACTAACGGATTCGGAAGGATAAATAACGCAATTGGAATTATTGAAACCGGAATAAATTGCTATTTTTGTAAAAATCACAACGACAGAACATGGAACAACTAACAGATAACGACTTACCCAAACTCACCGATCACAACTCCTTCTTCTTACATGCCGGAAACTACAACTCAGCCTGCAGAAACTCCGATGTATTAGAGATACTGTTGGACGACATCTACCTCAAACAGATCGACTTTTCAGCCGAGAGCAGCCTGACCATCCATGTCAGCGCCTTCTCCGACTGCGTCATCTCACAATGGTCGGTCAAAGGCGATTCCGTCTGCGAAACCGAAAACAGGCGCTACGAACTGCGCTCCAAAGAGTCCTCCCTCTACTACAAATCCGCAGCGCCGGTCGTCTATCAGTCGAACGCCATCTCCAACGGCTGCTACATGCTGTTAGCCATCCCCAAAGAGACCTTCCTGCACCGATTCTACGACGACAACCCATTTCTCTACGAATTCTGCAACGAAATGGAAAAAGGAGATTCCATGTGGGCCGGCAAAGGCATCGGGGTCACGCCGACCATGACCAACATCATCCGGGACATCGACAACGCCCCCTACTCCGGACAACTCAAAAAACTCTACATCGAATCCAAGATACAAGAACTGATGGTCATGCAGATCGGCACCTTCACACAAGAAGGCACAACAACATCCCTAAAAGCCAGAGACAAAGAGCTCATACGGGAAATCAAACAGTACATCGAAGACAACCCCGCCTCCACCAAATCCATCTCAGACCTGGCCCGAATGGTCGGCATCAACCAAAACAAACTAAAACGGGGATTCAAAGAACTCTTCAACAACACCGTCTTTGGCTTCATCACAGACATCCGAATGGAAAAAGCCAAACACCTCCTGCTGGAAAAAGAGCTCTTCATCAACGAAGTAGCCGATCTCGTCGGCTACAAATACCCGCAACACTTCACCGCGGCATTCAAACGAAAATACGGATTCCTGCCGGGCGACCTGCGTCACGGACAATAAGCCGCGTCAACCTCCACCTGAGGAGGCAACAACTTATACAACACCGGCGTCAACACCCGCGAAAACAGCAACGAACTGATCAACCCTCCCACGATCACCAACGCCAACGGCGTATACAACGGCGAATACGACACAATCAACGGTATCATACCCGCAATAGCCGTCAACGTCGTCAGCAAGATCGGAATAAACCGCACCTCACCCGCCTTCGCCACCGCCTCATCAATCGCCATCCCCTCCTTACGCAGCAAATTGGTATAATCCACCAGCAGGATCGAATTCTTGATCTCAATACCGATCAGCGCAATAAACCCGATCAACGCCACAAAAGAGAGCCCGTTACCCGTCAGAAACAACGTCAGTATCCCTCCGGCAAACCCCAACGGAATAACCGAAATCACAATAAAAGTAGACTTTACACTCTTAAACTCCAGGATCAGCGCAGCCACAAACCCAAAGGCCGAAAGCAAAATAACAATACCGAAACCGGCAAACGTACGCTCCTGATTCTCCTTCTCTCCCGCCGCCGTCCAACTATACCCGGCAGCGGGCGAAAACTCCGCGTTCAACTTCGCGATCACCGCCTCGTTCAACTCATTATAAGAATACCCGTCCTCCGCAAAACCCCGGATCGTCGTATACGCCTCCCGGTTGATATGCGTAATATTATTGGGCGTCTTCTCAAACACCACCTCCGCCACATGCATCAGCGGCATACTGCCCCCGCGCATCGACGGCACCCGGATCCGCTCAAACACCTCCATCCCCTGCACCTTCTCCTTGGGCAGCGACAACAGAATACGCGATTTCAACTCCGAACCGGCAAACTGGATCTCACCCGCCGGGATCCCCGCAATCGCCAACCGGACAGCCCTGTCCACATCCGCCTCCCGCACCCCATACATCGCCGCCTTCTCCTTATTGATCCGCACCTTCAGCTCCGTCTTACTCTGGGCTTGCAAATTCTCTATATACACAATACCCGCCACCGACTTCATGATCTCCTCCACCCGAAAAGCATGCGCCTGCAAAGAATCCTGATCATTCCCGAACACCCGGATCACCA
The DNA here is from genome assembly GCA_002293375.1 of Odoribacter sp. UBA944. Taxonomy (GTDB): domain Bacteria; phylum Bacteroidota; class Bacteroidia; order Bacteroidales; family Marinifilaceae; genus UBA944. The sequence continues at coordinate 38,698 of DBDA01000017.1, read as the reverse complement.
CCGGGGCCTCCAAAGGCGACCCCTGCTCAAAATCCAACACCCGGACCTCCGCCCCCCTGATCTGCTCCAAATCCCTCCGCAAAGAACGGATCAACTCCGCCTTCTCCTCCAACCTCAGCTCCTCCCTGCATTGCACAAACAGACTGGCATAACTCTTCTCCTCCACATCGCTCCTCACATTGTAATATATTTTCGGATTACTCTTCCCGACATTACTGGTATAATACGCAATCCCCGGATATTGCCGCAAAATAGCCTCCACCTCCCCGGTCTTAAAGTTCGTATAATCCAACGTTGCATCAACGGAAGTCCGCACCTCAATCTGAAACTGCCGCTTATCCGTTTTGGGAAACAGACTGAACCCCATAAAAGGCAACACCGTGAGGCAGGCCGCAACAATCAGGCTGATCACCCCCACCGCCCTCCACGGATGCAGCAGCGACTTCTGCATAATCTTACTATAACTCAAATGAATCCCCCTGTTCAACGCCCGGAGGAAAAAATTACCCTCGGGGGCGCTCTTCTCCTTCAATATCCTGCTCGACAAAAAAGGGACAAACGTCAGCGACACAAACAGCGAAGCCGCCACCGTCAACACAATCGCCATCGGCAACGAACGGACAAACTCCCCCGAATCCTCCGGCAGGAATATAATCGGAACAAAAGCAATGATCAAAGTAATAGTAACACCCACAATCGCCCAGGCAATCTGTGCCGTACTCCCGACAATAGCCTTCCGCAAAGGCATCCCCATCCGCAGCGAGCGCTCAATATTCTCATTCACCACAATCGAGTCATCCACCAAAATACCCAAAGCAATGATCAGCCCGACAATACTCAACTGGTTCAACGTATAGCCCAAATAATGCAGACAAACCAACCCGATGGCCAGCGACAAGGGCACAGAGATCATCACCACAACAGTCGACCGGAACCCCAACGGCAGCAACGTAACGGAAACCAACAACAGAGCGATCAGAAAATCCCTGCCCAAATGATTCAGCCGCTCCCTCACACTGACAGACTGATCGAAATTCTTCACCTGCCGGATATGCGGAGGAAGCGATGCGGCAAACTCCCGGATCACCGGCTCCGCCTTATCGGCCACAGAGACAATATTGTAACCGGACTTCAGCGAAGCCGTCACCAACACCGAACGCACCTCATTGAGGCGCACCAGGTGCTTCTCCTCCTCATACCCGTGCGCCACCTCCGCCACCTCCTGCAAACGGATATACTGCCCGTTCCGGCTGCCCACAATCGTCTGCGCAATCTCCCCCACCGACCCATACGTATCGCCCGCCTTTACATTAAACGAAACCCCTCCGCTCTCCACACTTCCGGCAGGCAATCCGCGACTGTTCCGTTCCAAAGCGCCCACAATCCCCTCCACAGAAATACCGTACTCCGCCAACTTCTCCACATGCAACTCCACCTGCACCTCCTGCAAAGGAAACCCCCAGGTCTCCACCGTCTTTATCCCGCCCACCTTCCTCAACCTATTCTTCAAAGCAGTCGCCTGCTCCTCCAATTCCGCATACGTAGCCGTAGCCGATTGCAACGCAATCTGGTACACATTCACATCCGAATTCGAACTCTTCTTCACCGTAACGCTATGGATATTATCCGGCAACACCGAAGAACGCAATGCCTCCACTTCGCGGATCACCTCCTGATACTTCTCATCGATGTCGGCCCCGTATTCATACTCCACCCCGACAAAACCAAAACTATTGCCCGAAATGGACTTAATCTCACGAACCCGCTCCATCTCATACAGGCGGTCCTCCAACGGCTTCACCACCTGGTCCTTGATCTCCTCGGGAGAAGCTCCCGGCACAATCACACTGACCGTATAATAAGTATAACTGATCTCCGGATCCTCCCCCCGCGGCATCGACAACAGCGAAGAGATCCCCGTCACCACAATACCGGTCAAAAGAAGATACGTAAACTGGCTCTTCTCTACAAAAAAACGGATAAATCGATTCATAAACACATCATTGAATGGAAATCGTCGAATAGGGAGAAAGGAAACCCGCCCCCTCGTGGATCACCCGCCCGATAGACTCCAGGCCGGCGCTGACATACGCCTGCCCCTCCCGAATAAACGCCACAGTGACCCCCACCCGCTTCACCCGCTTTCCGTCCGGCACATAAACATAAGCCTCCCGTCCCTCTCCGTCCCGCAGGCAAGTACAGGGAATACACTTATACACCGCCTGTCGCTGCGGATATATCGTAGCCTCGGCAAACATCCCGACCACAACGGACTCACTCCCCGCATCAAGCCCCACCTCCACCTGATACAACCCGCTCTGCAGATCAGCCGCCCGGGCAACCCGCGTCACCCTACCCGCAAAAACCGCTCCGGGAAACCCCTCCGCCTCCCACTCCACCCGGTCGCCCACACAGAGGCTCCGCCAATGGGAAACACTCACGCCCGCCTTCAGCAAAAGCCCCCTATCCGTATGGAGGCTCACCTGCATCACCGCTTGCCCCGGCTGCACATACTCCCCCTCCCCTACATACTTATACAACACCACCCCATCCGCAGGAGCATAGATCCCCGCATGCTGCCGGTTATACCCGGCCACCTTCAGCGCCTGCTCCGCCAGCATCAAAGCCGTCCGGCTATTCTGCCACTGCTCCCGCGTGGCCACACTGTCCCGGAAAAGAGCCTCCGTACGCTCACAATCGCGCCGCTGCTTATCAAACGACTCCTGCGCCTGTGCATACTGCGCCTCGATCTCCGTCAAATCCAGCTCCGCCAACAGCGCACCCCTCCTCACCGCATCCCCCTCCTTCGCCCGAACACTGCGCACAATCCCCGGAAGCTTAAACGACAAATTCGCCTGCTCCCCCGAAGAAACCACCCCGTGCACCCATATCTCCCGAGCCATCATCGTATCCCTCACCTCCACCAACGCCACCGGTACGTCGTGATTGCCCGCAACCCCCTTCTCCTTCCCCTCCCCGCAAGCCAGGCAAACAACCAGCAGTGGACAAATAGTCAAACCTATAATAATCTGTTTCATACGCTTATTTATTGAAGATTAAAACTGGCATGGGCCCTTTCCAACTCGGCCTGCCTGATATACGTCGCACACCGGGCCACATTACTCTCCACCTTTGCGCGGACATATTGATCGTAAGCATCCAGCAGCTCAATATACAGCAGCGAACCCTCGCGATAAACAGCCGCCTGCTCGCCATAATACCGCTCCGCCGCAGCCACCTGCTTCAGGCTCGCCTCATACTGCTGTTCGGCATCCAGCAGCGCATTCCGGGCAACCAACACCCGCAAATTCAACTGCTCTCTGGCACCGCTGATCTGCGATTGCAACCGCTCCTGCTCTATCGAAACCTGCCTCACCCTACGCACATTCCTCCCCCCCAACGAAAAATTCCACTCCAGCGACACCCCAAAAAGATAATACCCCGTTTTACGGTCCACCCTCCAGTCAAACCCCTGCGACCCCACATCCACAAACGTCCTCAACTTCGGGATCACAAACGATTGGCTCAGCTTCTTATTCAACATCAACACCGTCTCCGCCTTATACAACTTACTCAACTCCTCCGGCTCACCCGCTACCGGCAAAACATCCGGAGACACGGACGGCCACTCACAAACGATCGGACTCTCCAACGGCTTATTCAACAGAAAATTAAAATAAGCCGCACTGTTCGCCTGCGTCACCAACGACGACGCCAACATCGCCTCCACCCTCGTCACCTCACTCTCACTGCGCAACACCACCGTATGGTTCACCTTCCCGTTCTGCTGCAACGAGCGGTTCATCCGCAAATTCTCCTGCGCCAACGACACCGCATGCTCATAAATCCCAACCGCCTCCCTCGCCTGCACATACTGAAAATAGGCCACCTTGATCTCCTTCACCAACTCACGCTTATACAAACGCAACTCAATCTCCTCCAACTGAACGGCCTGCTTCCGAATCTCCTTATTATAATAAATCTCGGCATCCACAACCGGCAGGGAAAAACGCAAACGGGCATCGTAATAATTATCCGGATTCAGCCGCTCCTCCACATTACCCACCTGCGGAAAAACATCACTTCCCGTCAACTCATTCAGGCTACTGTACACCGGATTCAGCAAATCCCCCACAGGAATAGCAATCGTCCTTCCCCCATCCGACAAACTATAAGAAACCCCCGCCGTCAGCATCGGAAAAAAAAGCGACCTGGCCTCCTTCAAAGCATACAAACTCTTCCGGAGCGACAACTGCTGCTGCCTGACCCCCTCATTACGCTCCAACCCCTCCCGCACATACACCTCCAACTGCCCCTGGCCATACAAACAAGGCAGGCATGCCACACAGCACACCAATAACACAAACTGTTTCATATCTACAGATTTCACCTCCGCAAAAATAAAACAGCAACCACCACAACAACCAACGCAATCGGAACCAAAACCAACGCAATCGGAACTATTCCGCACACCTCCTTTATGCAAATTGGCTTTACCCCTCAGTCACTTGCATATCTATAACTTGAGCCTACATTTCGATATCGAGAAATAATTTATTATCTTTGCCTAAATAAATATTTAGCCACGCATAATAATTTGATCTATGGCATTTGAAAGAGCTATATTACAGAAAATTATCGCACGCACAATCGAGCCGCGAAAATTCATTCAGGTGTTGATCGGACCGCGACAAGTGGGCAAAACCACCCTCATAAAGCAACTGTTATCGAAAACGGAACTACCGCACTATTTCGTTACGGCAGACGATCTATACGCGGCGGACACCACTTGGATCAGGCGCGAATGGAGCAACGCCCGCCTGCAAATGAAGCAGGCAGGGAAAGGCGAAATACTCTTCATCATCGACGAAGTGCAGAAAGTCCCGAACTGGAGCGAAACAGTGAAAAAAGAGTGGGATGCCGACACGTTTTCCGACACCAACGTAAAAGTCATTCTATTGGGATCCTCACGCCTGTTGCTCCAAAAGGGATTGACCGAATCATTGGCCGGGCGTTATGAATTGCTAAACCTGACCCACTGGTCATTCCACGAAATGCGCGATGCTTTCGGATGGAACCTCGACCAATACATCTATTTCGGAGGCTATCCCGGTTCGGCCTCGCTCGTTGGCGACGAACAGCGTTGGAAAGACTATATACGCCGGTCGCTGGTGGAGAGCAGCATCTCCAAGGATATTCTGATGATGACCCGTGTCGACAAGCCGGTACTTCTGGAACGGCTGTTCGACATCGGTTGCCGATACTCCTCACAGATTCTATCGCTCTCAAAAGTACAGGGAGAATTACAAGAATCAGGCAACCTAACCACCCTGTCCGGCTACCTGAACCTGCTCCGGGAGGCGGGATTATTGTCGGGATTGGAGAAATACGCCGCCGACATCATCCGCAAACGGGCATCCAAACCCAAATTTCAGGTACACAACAACGCCCTTCTGGCAGCCAGCCAAAATCTATCGTTCGGCGAATTGCGCGCCGATCCCAAAGCATGGGGCCGGTTCTTCGAGTCCGCTGTCGGCACGCACCTGATCAACAGCAGCATAGAACACCGCTTCAATGTATATTACTGGAACAAAGGGGATTACGAAATCGATTATGTCATCGAACAAGGTGGAATGGTGGTCGGGATCGAAATAAAAAGCGGTAAGGACAGCGCAAACAAGGGCATGGCTCTATTCGACGAAGAGTTCCATCCCCGCGGGGTCTTCCTCGTCGGTACCGACGGCATCCCCATCGAGCAATTCCTGACAATGAATCCGGCAGATTTATTCAAATTATAAAAAATCCACAAAGTACATTTTTGCCGTTTAATTGCCGTTAAACAATTGATGAAATTCGTATGGAAGATCAACGTGAGAGGAATCAAGTTCTTCACACACGTTCATTTTCCAAATTCTTTCTTCATTACAGATTTGTCAAAAGTGCGCCAACTATTAAGTTCATATCTTTCCCTATACAATTCTTTCAACTGAGACTTAATCTCAGGTTGCGAAAAGTATTTTTTACATTGCTTACGGATATCAGATACTTTAAATACAACCGAACCCTTTATAATGCTATTGTCTAATTTAACTGTTTTCATTCATCAATAAAAAGAAAAACACCCTAATAAAACCATGCAAACCTAATACCTTTTTTGAATCGACCAAAAAATTGTTATCCTTTCTGAAGGGACACCTTTATCATTCCAAAGATTAGCGTTTAAATATTTTATCTATTCTTTAAAAACTATCCCTATACAAACAAACTCTACGACTATTTGTGTATGATATGCTTTCATTCATGAATAAAGTATCACTTCCATTTTCTTAATGGTTTACGTAATTTTATTTGATTTTGTTTAGAAGTATATTATGGAATCCCGTAACAATTTTTGTGATGGTGTGGTATCTCGGAGAAAATCGCCCCGCTAAATTAATCAAAAAATTCAAAGAACGGTTTTTCTAACTTCAATTTCAGAACAGCTGGAAACGGTTGCCGAAGATATGGCCAATTGCTGACCCGCCCGTTCCAATTCTGAAGCAGATACGTCCACTTTTTCTGGATGTGGGTATATGTCAACCAATTTATCGAGAGCCGTGTCCGATGTGAAAACGCCTTTTGGGGGACAGCCCTTTTTTTTGGGGGGGCATTATTGAATATCGCCTAATATGATTTCAATGTTATTAGATGCATGCTTCAAGTATTTATCCAAATCGACCTTCAGTTGACTTAAACGTTTATTGAGAGAAAGACCTGAACTTACTTCTGTGATTCGAATTTTATTTTTTACAATTTCAATATTAAATTTCTTACTACTAGTGCTATATGGTAGATTTACATATGCCTGATTTATGGAATGATTTCGATCCCACGGTTGTAGAGAATCCGTAAGAATAGAAAAATAGGCAAATGGAGATGTCAGTAAATCCGTTCTGTAAGAAGGGTTATCTTTTAAATATTCTGGATAGATGTTGTGAATCATAATGGCGTAGCATGACTCACTAAGAATATCCAATATTTTGTAGGTTTTTTTTGCATCCCATTCATTAATATCCGAATTGATCGCCAACTTTTTTATTTTAGATAAATAATCATTGCCACCTTCTCGATGGGAGAGTATTTCTTCATAAATGCGCAGTATTTCCATCATTACAATACCGCCACATATACCATGGTCAAAAAAACGAGCATTATCTTTTTTGTAATTCGGCACATAATTGGTCAGCAGCGTTGATATCTCTCCAATATTCATTTGTTTCATTCTGTCAGAAACAATTTTATACATACTGTTTTTCCTCAGCTCATCCTTTTCCTTTACAATTCCTTGATTGTAATCTATGGAAAGACCTGAAGCAAGAGGCATCTTATCAAATTCTGAACCAATCTTTTCTCTTGACTTTTTAATAACTTTGATTAGATTCTCTTTGTAGGTAATGTCACTTAGAATATCTTTTGCGATTTCTTCTGTCACTCCATTAAAGTTAGTAAATACATCAACAAATATCTTTTTAACCGTATCCTTATAGTTCTCCCCCCCTTTCAGAGCATCAGCAAAATATTTGTCTTGCTTAAGACCTTGTTTTAGTAGTTTATAAATACTCTTAGAGATTAAGTGAGGTATATCATCATCGAGTCGTTTTATAGCTTTAAGTAATTGATGGGCACTTGCCAAATCTATAGATGGATCATCTTCCAAATATTTATAATACCCCACAATTCGATATAAGGTCATATAAATATCGAAACAATATCGCTGAAAATCCGTTTCGCAAGTTATTAATTCTGCTTTAGACTCTGTCAAATCGCTAAGATAATTAATGACCCTATTGTAATCCTCAACGCTATTTTCCCCAAAAATATACCTGATAAATTCGCTTGTTTCTTTCTGTGGATCAGAGTAGAAATAAGAGATAGAGTATTTTTTATATTTTTTCTCGCGGTCTACAAATGGAAATGATGGAGATAATATAAATTTATCCTGTACTTTTTCTCCGAAATTTGTTTTATAAACTAAATGTTTATCTTGACCAGGAATATATAGCACAATAGGGAAACCGAGAGGATCAAACAATACTGCCAACATCTTTTCTTTACTAAAAACATTAGCCATACACTTTAATGTTGTATAACTATATGTCCCTCCCAATTTTTTTGCATTTGCCCAGTTTTTTATAATATCATCAGCCGATTTTTTTTGTTTCGACTCGACCTCCGATAATTCAGATTTATCTATCATATTCCCAACTATGTGGCAAAAAATATCCTCATCACTAACTCTATTTAAATTATTAATTGCAAGAATTTTTGAGAGTCCCTTCAAGACCATATCTTTCCCTATAGATTTTGCGATTTTTTCATACCCCTTTAAGTATTTTTGAGTTTTAGTTTCGTTTGTTTTTGGGGTACCCCTTTTTATGCGTTCCCCCGTTAGGTAATTCTCAAGAGGATAACCAAGATCGTGAAATAACACAAAATAACGCCAAGCAATCATAACATCTTTTTCTGCAGACGGGATCGGAGGCAAACTTGCATGGTTTTTTTTCCTTCTCTTCCTCACAAAGATGTTCGTAACATGTTCGTTTATGGCTTGATGATAAAAATAGATATAAATCCCAAGCAAATAAGTATGGACTAAATGAACAAAATGATCTCGACGTATATATGTATCGAAATTTGTACTCAAATCATTTGTGTCCATATCCAATATATTGAATAATAATCTTGTTGGAGGAGCGAAATGAGAATCGTAAAAGAGACTCAATAGAATATCCTTTGCCAAAGAAACTTGACGTTCAGAATTATCCTCATCCAAAAAATTCAAGAATAACTCTTTGTTAGGAAATATAAAATCATGCAGATATAAAAACTCTTTTCTCCTATTTGGAGGTGTAGGGGAAACAAACAAGGTGTTTTTCAAAGTTTCTCGTATGTTGTTGAATTTCATAAGACGTATTATTTATTTTGCGATGTAACTATTTATTTTGGTATGATGATAGGTATTCCATATTAACATTTACCGTAAATCTATTAGTAGAACACTGATGACCTTTTAAAAACTGGGTAAATTTTGAAGATGCATGTTTGATATACCCTTTATATATCTGTTTTACCCTTTTCCGTTTCCTTCCAATATCCCGATTACTGTTTGTTTTCTTACCTAATCCTCTGCCAAATTTACACAAACGTTGTGCCGCACGAATAATTTCTTCCCTATCACCTACATCTATATTTATCTCATTATTAAACAGCTTTAATAATAATTCCATATGCTCAGGGTTGCATATAGGAGGGATATTATCAGCAGCTATCGATAATGACAAGTTTTTCATCTTTTCCTCTCCAATAATCACCTTAATACCTGTAACATAAACGTTTGTGCATACATGCAAATCTGCAGGAGCAAAAAAAATATCATCCAAAAACTGTTTCTTCTGGGTTGGTTTTTTCATGTTGATAATTAATTTTATAGTTTAAAAGATATTGTTGCGACAATACACAACTTCCGTTTACAGCATTAAGTGCTCTCTTCACTGTATATTATTTACTTTGTAAGTATCAACCCCCATACATATCCATTTCTTCACATCTTTGCAAAGCTACACACATTTTCACAAAACAAACAATAAATCATTTGAAAAAATATTTTTTAAGAAATAATAAATAGAAATCAAAGAAACTATCAATCGCACAAAAAAACATAAACATATCGATAACACATACTTATACTTAAATAGCCAAAAAAACACCCCCACCCCCTTCCGAAACAACATTTATTTCCATAAATTGTATGAACAAAAATCACACTCAGAAAAACAAAACATGTTCACCAACGAAACCGCCCTAAACAACCTGCTGAAAACAACAGCCCTCCTGCTCAAAAAAATCGAGACAATAGAAACCCTGCTCCAAACATACCGGCCCCAAATACAAGAAATCTACGACACACCCCTCGAAGACTGGGTCGACGGACAATACATCATGCAAATCCTCCACCTCTCGCCCCGCACCCTGCAAACACTCCGCACCAACCGCACCCTCCTCTCCTCCCGCATAAACAACAAACTCTACTACCGCCGGCAAGACATCCGCAAAATCCTCGCCGACAACTACACCATGTTCAACCTCTCCAATCGCCACAAACCCGGCAAAACCGACTAAACTGCCGCCCTTACCGCCTTCACAAACACATCGATCGCCGCATTTACAACCTTCTGAGCAAGAGCCTTCGACACAACCTTCAACGCCTCAATCTCCGCCTCAAAAATTCTTTTCTCATCCTCCAGATACAACGCAAACTCCTGCTGCGTAATTTCACCCTTCAGATAAGACCCGGACAACAGCTTAAACCGTCTCTCCTTGCCCCGCACAAACTGCCTCGCAGCAGACTCAACCTTAGGCCAATTACCGCAAAGAACCTCCTTCATAGCAGCCAACATATCCTTAGCCACTGCATCAAAATTAAAATCCACAACATTAGATATATCTGTTAAAAACAGCAAAAATAGCGCTATTTATTAGATATATCTATTATCTTTACCATCAAATAAAGCTAATAATATGGACTGGTACGGAATAACTGATGCACAGATAGCGTCCGAGTTAGGCAAAAGGATCAAAACGACCCGGCTAAGAAAAAAACTCTCCCAGGTTGAAATCGCCGAGCGGGCAGGAATAAGTAAGTTTACGATAAGCCAGATGGAAAACGGCAAAAACACATCGCTAAGCTCCCTGATCGCCGTATTACGGGTGTTGAAACTGCTCGAAAACTTCAACACCCTTGTACCGGAGATCATGGTCAGTCCGGTAGAGCTACTAACGAAAAATAAGAAAAAGCGATGACCGATATCACATTAAAGGTATCCCTGTGGGGAAAAGATATTGCCGCCATGGTGTGGGACAAAGAACGGGAATATGCCGTTTTCGAATTTTTTCCCGAATTTGCTGCCACTAACCTGAATGTCGCTCCGCTGATCATGCCGTTGGAAGATATTCGCCGTGGCGACAGGACATACTACTTCCCGGCGCACAGAAACAACAATACCTTCAAAGGATTGCCGGGACTCATCGCAGACTCCCTGCCCGACACTTACGGAGATCAGATATTAGACGAATATTTTGCCAGCAAAGGAGTAAGCGGCAGGGCATTCAGCCCGGTAGACAGACTGTGCTACGTGGGCAGGCGCGGTATGGGTGCTTTGGAATTTGAACCGGCACAGAACAATCCTCAGTTAGATAAATCCTCAGTCATCGAGATCGCCCACCTGACCGACCTCGCTAAAGAAGTTTTGGGCAGGCGCGAAGAGTTCCAAACCGAACTGGCCGAAGGAGACGAATCCTTGCTCGACATCATCCGTGTGGGAACATCAGCAGGTGGAGCAAAACCCAAAGCGATCATCGCCATTAACGATGATATGTCGGAAATACGTTCTGGCCAAGTCGCCGCCCCGGACGGTTTTACTTACTGGTTGCTCAAATTCGACGGCATCGAAGCCGGAAAAGTTTCGGACAACCCGCTCGGCATTGGCCGGATCGAGTATGCCTATCACAAAATGGCCATGGACTGTGGCATCAACATGACCGAATGCCGATTGTTCGAAGAGGGACAGTACGCTCACTTCATGACAAAACGGTTCGACCGGACAGATGCCGGTGAAAAACTGCACACCCAGACACTGTGTGCCATAGCCCACTTCGACCGCGACGACCACCACTCCTACGAACAGGCATTTCAGATGATGAGGCGCATGGGACTGCCCTATCCCGACATGGAACAGATGTATCGCCGGATGGTCTTCAACATCACGGCGCGGAACCACGACGACCACACCAAAAACCACTCCTTCATCCTGCGCCCCGGCAGCGAGTGGCGTCTGGCTCCCGCTTACGACCTTTGCTACTCATACTCCTCCGCCGGACGATGGACAAACCAACATCAACTATCCGCCAACAACAAGCGCGACAATTTTACGCGGGAAGATTTATTGGCAGTAGCCCGGAATATGGGCATAAAAAACGCACCCCCGATCATAGATCAGACAGTAGAGGTCGTTTCCAACTGGAACAAATACGCCTCAGAGGCCGGAGTTAAAGAAACCCACAGGGAACAAATCAGGAAAAATTTACGGATGACGATATAGACGCAGCAACAAAAAAATAATCACAAATCCATCCTCAACACCTGCATATCCCGCATCTGCACACCGTTCACATAAATCGGATCATTGGGATACTTTTCAACGAAATACTCCTTGCGGAGACCCGACCTCCGAAAACCACACCGCTCATAAAACCGAATTTGATCGCGAGCACAATCCTCCGTCCCCGTTCCGAGAACAATCTCGCTGTACCCACCGGCCATAGCCATCCGGACAGCCTCTGCAACCATCGCACTTCCTATCCCCCTCCCGCGAAACGGCTCATCAACAGCAATATTCATCAACTCCACCATCCGCTCATCAACCCGCAACAAACAACACACCCCAACAACTTCATCACACCCCACAATCCTCGCCACAAAAACCTCCGAATCAAACAAATACCGATCTATCCCCTCTTTCGTCTCATCAGCCTGCAACAACAACTCATACGGATAATCACCCGCAATCCTTCGAAACTCAACATCCATACCTCAAATTTTTACGATTTCCTGCAACGAAAATCAAGAGTAAACCAAATACAGCGCTCCCGTCGGGCAAAGCGCAGCCAACTCTTCGCAAACATGTGAGCGGTTCTCTTCGGGCAGCACAACCTGCATACCGAATCCCCGGTCTTTAAACGTAAAGCCATTTTCACTGTTATAAACACAGAGGCCGCAACGGATACATTTCGCCTGTTCAAACCACAACCTCCCGGTGGCGTGCACTTTGCACATCGCCGGCAGGGCCGAAGAAGCGGAATAACGAGGGCGCTTAATACTCGCATCCGTTGCATAAAGGCGCAGTTTACAATCCACCCGCCCGGCACAGGCGCAATGCAGACAGCGCGAAGCAGAGATTACGGTTTCCTGCAACCGCTTGCGCTCCTTTTCCGTCAACCTTCCCAACTGGGACTGGAACAGCTTCTTCCCTCTTTCCGACTGCCGCACCTCCTGGTCCGGTGCAGGTAAACCGGACATCGCAGCCACCTCTTTGATAATCGCCCGAATAGACACGGCTTTGTCCACCATCCCCCGCCGGCAGGCCTTTTCGCAGGGCGCTTTGCAGGTATCGCAGGCCACCACAGGCAAAGAAAAAGCGCCAACGACCAACGCCCGGGCTTGCGCATATTGTCCGGCATCGTAATACCCGATCATCCGCTCCACATCCAATCCTGCAGGGCACACCATCGAACAGGGCGCTTCACAATCCGCCCGGTGGTCGCTCAGCAACAACTCCAAAGAGAGCGTCCGCGCCAACAACACCTCTTCACTGTCAGTCGTGATCTTCATCCCTTCCTCCGGCCGGGTGGTACAGGAAGGAATAATCTGCCCGTTCACCTCATTCTTGACCGCACAGACCATACAGGACGATTTGTGTTTGGCCCCTTTAGCGTAACACAAGGAAGGGATTTCGCACCCCATCCTTTGCGCCGCCTCCAAAATCGTCTCACCGTCAAGCACCTCGACGGGGGTGTTGTTTATCGTGAATTGCATCTGAATAGCTATCCGTTTATTTTTGTCATTACGACCTTAAAAATAGCTATTTATTTATTCGGTGCAAAAATTTGTATTCACATTACAATAATCCTTTCTGCTTTAGGATTTTTTTTAATAAGTTTGTATACTTTTGTACGGGATACCACACAAACAGAACAGGATGCAACAAACAGCAACAAGAAACACCCTTCCGGGACTAAAAGAAAAAAGGTACCAACAAAAGAAAGACATCATCGGATACCTGTACCGGATGGGTGAACTCTCCAAGCCTGAGATCTGCCGCCTGACCAACATGACCACGCCGACCATCAGCCGGATCATCGACGAACTAATCGAAGAAGGATGGGTAACGGATAGGGGACAAGGGATGTCCGTCGGTGGAAAACGTCCGCACATCTTTACCCTGAACCCGGACGCTGCATATGCACTGGGAGTGGATGTCGGACGGGAACACCTGAAGATAGCGATCTTCAACCTGCGGAAAGAGGTAATCGGGGAAATCAAGATCTTCCGTTCCATTCTGGAAGAAGACAAAAGCAACGACGAGATCCTCCGGTACATCAAAGAGAAAATAGACCAGACCCTCCGGGAATTACATGTCGATTACGCCAAGATCAAGGTAGCCGGATTCGCCATCCCCGGCCTCATCGACAACAGCGGAAACGCCTATACCTATTTTGTATACGAAAACACCAACATCAAGCAGGTACTCGAAAAGATACTGGGGATCCCCGTCTTTATCGACAACGACTCCAAAACCATGGCACTGGCCGAACACACCTCCGGAGCGGCCAAAGAAGTACAGGATGCGCTCTGCATCAGTGTCAGCGAGTGCATTGGCTTAGGGATGATCCTGAACTCCCAACCCTATACCGGCTACAAGGGAATGGCCGGAGAGTTCGGGCATATCCGCATATCAGGCCTGGACGATCAGTGTTACTGCGGAAAGACCGGTTGCCTGGAAACAGTCGCTTCCGGCCGGGCCATTGTCAAGAGCGCCCGGAAAGCCATTCAAAACGGAACAAAGACCCTTATCAGCCACTTTGCCGAAAACGGAGAGATCACCCTCAATGCCATCATCCGGGCCGCCCAGCAAGACGATATCTTTGCCATCGACCTGTTGCAAAAAGCGGGAGAGAAGATCGGAGAAGGGCTCTCCACACTGATCCATCTATTCAATCCGCAACTGCTGGTTGTCGGAGGAGAGATGGCCGAATCCGGCGATCTGCTGATCGCTCCCATCCAACAAACCCTGAACAAATACACCCTGACCCGGTTGAAAAACCAGTGCGAGATCCGGTTGAGCAACCTGCACGCCCATTCGACCATCCTGGGGACCCTGATGATCGTTATGAAAAACCTCTATTACGATGCCAATCACGAGTTCTCTTTGTATTGAAAGTAAAACAACCATTAAAATACCATCACCATGCTGACTGTGAACCACATTGTACAGAGCGAAGGCTCCGACAAATACGAAAAGATCCCGTTGCAGATCTTTGACACACCGGCCAGTGCCGTACAGGCCGTAGCCCGGGAAGTGGCGGACCTGATCCGGAGCAAAGCCTCCCGCAACGAAATGTGTGTACTGGGATTAGCCACTGGTTCTTCACCGATCCGGCTGTACAAAGAGTTGGTGCGGATGCACCGGGAAGAGGGATTGTCCTTTAAAAATGTCATCTCCTTTAACCTGGACGAATACCTGCCGATGCCCAAAACATCCGAACAGAGCTACCACTACTTCATGCACCACCACCTCTTCAACCACGTAGATATCCTGCCGGCCAATGTACACATCCCGGACGGCACGCTGACCTCACCGGAGATCGAAACTTTTTGCAAAGAGTACGACCGGCAGATCAAAGCCGCCGGAGGCATCGATATACAAATCCTCGGCATCGGCCGTACCGGCCACATCGGGTTCAACGAACCGGGATCACTGATTACTTCGCGCACCCGCATGGTCTACCTGAACGACCTGACCATCAACGACGCCGCAGGCGATTTCGGAGGCCGCGACAAAGTACCGACCCGGGCCATTACCATGGGCGTCGGCACCATCATGGAAGCCAAGCGGATCATCCTGCTGGCTTGGGGGGAAAAGAAAGCCTCCATCATCCGGGAAACCGTAGAGGGAAGCGTGACGGACACCGTACCGGCCACCTTCCTGCAAACACACCCCAATACCCGCTTCTATCTGGATGAAAAAGCCGCCAAAGAGTTGACCCGCGCCGACAGGCCCTGGTTGGTGGGAAATGTGGAATGGAACGACAAACTGATCCGGAAAGCTGTCATCTGGCTCTGCCAGAAAGTCAACAAGCCCATCCTGAAGGTGGAGAATAAAGACTACGTAGACAACGGCATGAACGGGTTGCTCAAAACCTTTGAAACAGCCAACAAAGTAAACATACGGGTATTCAACGACCTGCAACACACCATTACCGGTTGGCCGGGAGGCAAGCCCAATGCGGATGACTCCACCCGGCCGGAAAGGGCCAACCCCTATCCCAAAAGAGTGCTGATCTTCAGCCCGCACCCGGACGACGACGTGATCTCCATGGGGGGAACGTTCGCCCGCCTGGTGGAGCAGGGACACGAAGTACACGTAGCCTACCAGACCTCCGGCAACATCGCCGTACTGGACGACTATGTATCCCAGATGATGGACACTGCCGCCTCTTTTACCGGACATATCAAAGGGGATACGGCAACCATGAACGCCGCGTACGAACAGGTAAAACAGATCATCAAAAACCGGAAAGCGGGGGACGAAGAGCCGTCCGAACTGCTGGCTTACAAAGGTGCTATCCGGAAAGCCGAAGCCCGTGCCGCCTGCCACTACATCGGCGTCCCCGTGGAACGGATCCATTTTCTCGATCTGCCCTTTTACGAAACCGGTTCCGTCAAAAAAAATCCGCTCGGCCAACCCGACGTTGACATCATTGTAGAATTGCTCCGCAAAGTGAAACCGCACCAGATATACGCCGCCGGCGACCTGGCAGACCCGCACGGTACACACGGCGTGTGCCTGGATGCGATCATCCGGGCATACGACCACGTATGCGACGAAGCCTGGTTCAAAGAGTGCTACACCTGGTGGTACCGGGGGGCCTGGATGGAGTGGGAGATCGAAAACGTAGACATGGCGGT
The DNA here is from genome assembly GCA_002293375.1 of Odoribacter sp. UBA944. Lineage (GTDB taxonomy): Bacteria > Bacteroidota > Bacteroidia > Bacteroidales > Marinifilaceae > UBA944. The sequence continues at coordinate 21,915 of DBDA01000017.1, read as the reverse complement.
ACCCATCAGTCCGTCGGAACTCTCCATCAAACGCAAATCTATCTACAAACACGGTTCCCAGAACAACGGCCCCGCCTTTCCGGGTGACGACCCCCGCGAATTCTGGCAACGGGCGGAAGACCGGAACCGGCACACTGCGGATACCTATAACAAACTGGGGATGGCGGAGTACGAAGCGATGGAGGTATTTGCCAGATATACCCACCAAAAAGGCGATGCTAAAACCATGTTTTAAAAAACAGAATGTATGCAAAATAAAACCACCCTTTTGATCATGGCCGCCGGGATGGGTTCCCGGTTCGGCAGCCTGAAACAGATCACCCCGCTGGGGCCGCACAGGAAAGCCTTGCTGCACTACACCATTTACGACGCCGTACAGGCCGGTTTCGATAAGATCGTCTTTGTCATCCGGGAGAGTTTTGCCAAAGAGTTCAAGGAGTTTGTCGGTACCTATGCGGAAAGCCTGGCAGAGACAGCTTACTGCTACCAGGAGATGGACCGCCTGCCGGGCGGGATGCCCCCTGTGGACCGGGAAAAACCGTGGGGTACCGCACACGCCATCTGGTGCGCCAAAGAAGCAATAAAAGAGCCGTTTGCCGCTGTCAACGCCGACGATTTCTACGGGCGGGACGCCTTTATTAAAGCGCACGATTTTCTGGCCGGAAGCACCTCCGGAAAGGAGTATTGCCTGATCGGCTACCGGCTGGCCTCCACCCTCTCCGAAAACGGAACCGTCTCCCGGGGGGTATGCGAAGTAGATGCAAACAACTACCTGACCGCCGTTACCGAGTGCACCAAGATCGGCATTCTCCCGGACGGCTCTATCGTGGACGAAGAGTCCGGCAAAAAATTACAGGCCGACGACGTGGTATCCATGAATTTCTGGGGATTTACCCCCACGGTCTTCGCTGAAATCGAACGGCTATTCGCCGCCTTTTACCCGGCCAACAAGGATAACCTGAAATCAGAATTCTATATTCCCAAAGTAGTGGACCAACTGATCCGGGAGAAAGCGGTACAGGTTAAAGTAATCCCCACCGATGCCAAATGGTTCGGCGTTACCTATCGGGAAGATACTCCCGGCGTAAACGCTGCGCTGGAAGCTTACGACAAAGCGGGATTGTACCCCGGCTTCCAATAATAAAATGCAAAAGCGAAGGCCTGTTGATTTGCGAAAGCATGAAGACCACTTTCGCAAACAACAGGCCGAAGCAACGATAAAAAAGAGAAAGAAATCCCCCGCCGCTACTTCTGGGGAGACTCTTCTATAGCGCTGTAACTGCTTACCGGAAAACCCAATTCTTCAATGGCTTTTTTGATGTTTTCCGCATTGTTTTTGTCGCCCCGGAAACTCACCGTCACCGTCTTTTTCTCCAAATCAACCGTCAGTTTCTTCACCCCCTTCTCGAACGGAATATTCTTTTCCAACTTCGCTTTACAGTTTTCACAACTGATCTCCGCCTGATAGACTACCGTGGTCAGCTCCTTTTTGCCGGCTGCCTGAGCGGCCAGCACTCCAAACAACACCGCCAGCAACAATACTACCCTTTTGATCGTCTTCATGGTTATCACTATTATGGTTTCTATTTAAACAGGCGCTTATTCCAAGAAAAACCGCAACCCGACATAAAACTTTCGCCCGATCACAGGCCCCCAGACCTGCGAAGCATCAAAACGCTCCCCCCAGGGATCCTCTGCCGAAAGGATGGGGTGTTTCTGGGTAAAATCCCCGGCATTTTCACAACCGGCATACACACTCCACCGGCGGAAAAACTTCGTCACCTGCGCATTCACAATCCCGTACGAACCGAAACGGCCTGCATCGCCCGGTAAACGCCCGCCACCGTTGAACTGCGTGGTAAAATCAAACTGCCACTTCTTCAGGTTGGTGTAAAACAACACATTGACTAACCCCTTGTATTTGCTCTGCAACGGTGTCCGCAGCGTCCTCTCCCGGCCCGACACCTCTGTATAGGTCATCCGGGCGTCATTATAACGGCAGGCCAGCGTCACATCCATTCGGGGGATCAATTCGTATTGGATCTCCGCTTGATAACAGTTGGAGTAAGAGGCTCCCGTCAGATTGTAAAAATGCACCTGTCCGCTGCGAGTTTCGTTGTCCACCACCACCTGCCGGCTAAAATCGGTCCGGTAATAATCCAGATTTATATTCAACAAGCGATCAAACAGCAGAAACTTACGGTTCAACAACACCCCGAAATTCCAGGCGCGCTCCATGCACAGTTGCTCCAAAGCCGCCGGATGCTCCGCCAGAAGCAGCCCGTTCACATAGACCGGCTTAGAAGAAGCCAACAGATAGGCATTCTCCGCCAGGATGGCAGCCTGCCGGGAACCGGTACCCACAGCCAATTTCAAGGTCGTTAGGCCATCCGGGGCATAAGCCAGGTTCAGGCGAGGGGTAAAGAAGCCGCCCGCCAGGTTGTGGTGGTCGTACCGCAATCCGGCCATCAGGGTCACCTTTTCCCAAAAATGCCCGGTGTACTGGAAAAAAGCCCCTCCGGCCCGCTCTTCCCGACGCCACTCCGTCGCCACAGAACGGCGGTCCGGCACAAAATAATCGGTAAAATCCTCATTGTACCTGTCGCACGTAAACGACAACCCGGCCGAATAGGCATGGTCGGTATCCGTACCAAAAACCGACTGGTAGATGTAGTTGACAAACAGTGTATGCTGGCGGGCGTTGTAATTCCGCGCACCGTAATACGACTCCTGCCGGTGGTCCGTATAATTCAGCAACAACGCCATGCTGGTATATTTGTACTGCGGCATCAGGTAACCGAGTTTCAAAAAACCTTCGTACCGGCGGGTATCCACACCGATGCCGTACAAATGGCCCGGCCCCTCCGTCCCGCGCATCTCCCCGGTAAATCCCTTCTGTCCCCCCAACCGCTCTTCATTCAGGAACTTTCCGCCGAACTGAAGGTACCACGCATTGGTTTTATACGCCCAACGGTTCATCACATTGTACTGCTCCTTTTTCGGCATATCGAGAAAACCGTCCCCGTTATGGTCATGCGACCGGTTGAACCAATCCCCGTGCACCAAAAAGGCGGTGCTCCACTTATCGCCGAGACGAATGGCGCTGTTCAGGTTCAACTCCGCCATTCCCTCATGGCTCCCATACAGGTTCACGAACAACTTTTCGCTGAATTCCGGTTTCTTGTAATCCACATTGATCTGCCCCGCTATCGCTTCGTACCCGTGCACCACCGAGCCGGCTCCCTTGGAGATCGATATAGCGCTCATCCAAGGACCCGGAATGTAATTCAAACCGTACAGCGCCGCCAATCCCCGGAAATTTGGCATATTCTCGGTCATCATCTGTACATATTTTCCGTGCAACCCCAACAACTGGATCTGTTTGGCGCCGGTTACCGCATCGGAATAGGCCACATCCACTGAAGCGTTGGTGGTAAAACTCTCCCCGAGGTTGCAACAGGCTGCTTTGTACAACTCTTCGTCCGTGATCAGTTGTTCTATCAAGGGAGCGGAGGTGCTCATGACCGTCGTCCGGCCCCTCTTCATTACGACAGCCTGCTCCAACTGCCGCCCGTAGGCCAGCACAATCACCAGATCGTTGCTGCCGGACTGTACCTCCACCGTATCCGGTTCATAGCCCACAAAGCTCACCACCAAACGGGCGCCTCTCCGGGCGATGGAAAAATAGCCATCCGCATCGGTCATCACACCGGCCGTCCCTTCCAGCCAATAGACATTGGCGCCGGGAATGCCAGCCTTCTCACCGTCCCGGTCTTCCACCACCCGGCCTTTCAACGGCTGTGCTCCGGCAACGCCAAAACAGGTGATCAAAATCCACAAAAACAAAAATCGCATACCGTCCAATTTCGGTTACTTTACAAATCCCACTCACTCCGGCAGGTACTGCTCTTGTGTAATGGATACGACACCATCAGCTCGAACGTTCCGAATGTATTCCCCGACACCCCGTGAAAATTGTAGTCAAAGGCAAGCAGGAACTTCAGATCCGATACCAATTTCACCCCGACCAAGAATCCGGCTTCTCCGGTGCTCCGTCCCAGGAGTGAGAGTTGCAACAACTCTTCCCGGCGATCCCGGTTCAAGTACCAGGTGAGCATTCCTTCTACCTGCGTATCGTCCTCATACTGGTGTACGCAAAACCCGACTTCCAGGTCGAAACTCCGCTCCACCGACCGGGTCCGGTACCGTCCGTACAGGTAATTGGTCCCTCCCCAGATGTGAGGTTCTTTTTTCAAAAAAGAGAGAAAATTGCGTCCCGATATTCCGACCGTCAATTTTTTATCGTAAACATACTCTATTCCAATACCGGCATTCCACTCCTTTGTACCTTTAAAAAAAGCGTTGCCAGCGACCGGATCCGACACATCGCCCAACTCCACCTTGCTCCTGTCTACCGACTGCGATTGAAACGCCCCGGATACTCCCAGGTTCAGGAAACTGTTCCAACTGAGTTTGGCGGTATAGGCGTATGCCAGACTGATGTCCGTGGTGTTCAGATAGCCGATCCGGTCACTGACTATTTTGTAGCCGATCTGGGTACGGTACTCCTCTGCATAGAACGCTCCGGTCGTGTTTAGCGTAGAAGGAGAACCGGGGAATGACGTCCACTGTTTCCGGGCCGCCAGCGTAAAATAAGCGGCATAATCCAGATTCACCGAAGCAGGATTGATGTAAAAGGGATTTTCCCAGTAAAAGGCTGTCGCCGGGTTGATCTGTCCCTGTACGGCCAGAGGAACTCCCCCGGCTGCCAACAGACACATTCCCAGTATATTCAACGCCCTCATAAGACAACCGTTATATAGCCTTTTTTCGTCTTCTCTCTCCCTTTCTGCCGGTAATAGAGTTCGTAAAAGTAGGTATCCTGCGCCACCTTTTTTCCTTGATAGGTACCGTCCCAGCCATCTTCTCCCTCGTACAGTACCACTCCGTTCCGGTTCACGATCTTTACCCGCATGCCGGGCATGAAACGGTCGTAAAAACCGTCATCGTTGGGGGAAAAGGTATTGGGAGGTGCAATGTGCGGGAAAGCCGGAAGCACAAGCCGCTCCTCCCCTATACAGGAGTCGGCGTTCACGGCCTGTAACCGTACTACAAATTCCTGGTCTCCAACGACATTGTACAGGTGTGTTACCTCTTCGCCTTCACCGGTCGAACTGTCCCCAAAGTCCCAGATAAAACGCACTCCATCTGCCGGAAATGTCCAGAGACGTACTTCCGGATCTTCGTCCGTGATCTCCGTTTTGTCCGAATATATCGGCGGATATTCCAGAAAATAAAATACTTCTTGCTTGTGTGTCAACACGTTTCGGCAGGCATTAGCAGCCGTTACCGCTACCTCCACCGGATAGACTCCGATCCGGCTGTAGTGGTGGCCGGGAGCCGGCAGGTCGGAACCGTCCCCGTCCCCGAAATCCCATCGGTAACTCTGCACTGGCAGGCTTAAAGCATCAGTGAGTAACGAATCTACCTTCACGGAGAAGAGGTAATTGTACTCTTCACAATTCGCCCTCTTTGAATGGATCGTCCCTTTAAGATTGGGTTTCTGCACCAAATTGAGTTGAACCGTGCTGTCGCAACGGGCCGTCGAAAGCAAATATTGGTAATACGTACCGGTCACCGTTTCATCAAAACCGTAGGCGATATAGCGGTCGCCTTCGCATACCTCTCCGTTCACAACTGTATCGAAGACCGGATTCACGGCCAGTTCCAACCGGTAGATGCTGTCACAACCGGCTGCAACTGTTCGCAATGTATCCGCATAGATGCCTCCAGCTGTCAACGGCCGGCCCCGGAAGTCGTAACTGCCTCCTTCGCAAATGACCTGCCGGTCTGTAAAGAGGTAGACAGGAGCGGCATGCAGGAGGAGTTCGACAATGGAGTCGCAGCCGTTCGTCCCCGAAAGCACCCTCACCTCGTGTCTATCTCCGGTGACGGTCGCATAGGAGAAAGGGCCGTTGTGGTAAGGAGAGCCGTGACAAACCGTATCCGTTATTACGGTGTTGTCCACCGAATGGACGGTCAGGTGCAACCGGACGATGCTGTCGCAACCGGTTACTGCACTGATTCGCCGTAAACAGAAATCCCCTGTTTTGGTGCCGATGTCAAATATGGTATCGCGCCACGGATAAGGAAGGTCGTTCGCGCAGATCGTCTCCTCTTCATACTGCACGATGCTGTCGTTCACCGTCAGGTTTAACCAGACAATACTGTCGCAATGCATCGTATGGCTGACCCGCCGAAAACAGAACGTTCCGCTCTCCGTTCCCACATCGAATGTGGTATCGCGCCAATCAACAGGTAATTCGCTCCGGCAAACGGTCAGCGATTCGGATTTGATAATGCTGTCGTTTACGATCAGATTCAAATAGATAATACTGTCACAACCGGTTACCACACTGCTCCGCTGGAAACGGAAAAAGCCCGATACAGAGCCGGCATCAAAAATCGTATCGCGCCATTTATAAGGTAAACCACTCTCACAAATCGCTTCTTCTTCGTTCTGCACGATGCTGTCGTTCACCGTCAAATCCAACCAGATGATGCTGTCGCAACCGGTTACTGCACTGCTTCGCTGCAACCGGTAAACACCGCTCTTTGTACCGACCCCGAATGTCGTATCGCTGTTCCATGTATAGGGTAATTCAGCGGAGCAAATGGTTCGGGTATAGTTTTTGACCACACTGTCGTTCACCGTCAAACCCAAATAGACGATGCTGTCGCAGCCGGTTACCGCACTGGTTCGCTGGAAACGGAAAACACCGCTTGTTGTTCCGATACCGAACGTCGTGTCGCTGTTCCACGTGTAAGGTAATTCAGCGGAGCAAATGGTCCGGGTGTAGTTTTGAATATTTTGGGGGATCACTGTCAGGTATAGGGTGACCGTGGAATCTCCCCCGATGCTGTTTGTAAGTTCCTGAATGCAGACGGTGTCGCTGTGTACCGGAGCGGTGTGAAATCCTTCGCCGGTGTAACTGTCGCCTTCGCATATCCGGCCGTACAGTACGGTATCCCTCGAAATGACCCGCAAGGCGAGCGTAACCAGGGAGTCGCACCCCACCCTGTTTTTGAGGAGTTGCCGATAGAGTTTCGGTTCCTGCACGGTATAGAACCAACCGGTATAATACTCCCCTTCTGTGATGGTTGCTGTTAAGGAAGTGTAACTCGTGTCCCGGACGGTCAGGTTCAGGGTTAATTCAATGTCACACAGGCCGGTTGAATTTTGAATGGTAGTTGTATGTTTTCCCGGTGTAGATACATCAAAGCCGTTGTCGGTGTAGCTTTCTCCCTCGCAAATGGAAGCGGTGAGTTCCGGAAGATCGGGAGAAACAAAAATCCGTTTATCTGCGCTACTTTTACACGTCAAAAGAGTAGTAAGATTATTAAAAGTAAACAGATGTTCCTGCGAAACCGTAACACGGTAATCCGTACTGCCTGCAGGCGAAAACTCCCGGGAAGAGTTGGTGGTCAACATTCCCTCATCATTCCAGCTATACCGGTAAATGGAGGGATCGTTCGGATGGGCTTGTAACGTAACAGGATCTCCGGCGACGCACGTAATGGAATCACTGGCCGTCAGGGACGCTTCAGGGGTATCAAAAACCGTCAAATGGAGTACGATAATGCTATCGCATCCGTTGACGGTCCGGCCATGTTGGGGATACATGTAATACCCGGCACTGTCGATAACCGGGATATGAAACCCATTGGGGACGTCGTGAAACTCCTCTCCTTCGCATATAGACTCCGACAATGTACTCCAGTAAGATCTCAAGGGAGAGGGTTCGATACGCAATTCCTCTCTGCCGCACCCGTTTTCGCGGATGCAATAGATATAAGCATAGGAGCTGTATATTCCGGAATAATCCGTATATTGAAACGTAGCGCCCGGTGTCCCCTGTCCACCCATCAGGTTGTAGCAAAGTTCCCCAACATTTATGGATGTACCGTCGCCCATATTGAGAGTGGCCCGCCCCCATCTTCCCCAAGTATACCGGATATCCTCCTCCGTCTTCGGCACTGTAAAGTGGACATGATTCCCCGCACACGAAGACGTAGAACCGGTAATCCCAGGAACAGGCGTGAAGGAGGAGGAGACCGTTAACGTCAACCGGACAACACTGTCGCATCCCGTCGCTGTAGGATAGGATTTCTCGTAAACATGTGTACCGGCTGCCGGTGCCGGAAATTCAAGCGATGGGATCGTAAAATCTTTGTCACTGTACGGCTGCCCTGTACAAATCATCGCCTCCCGGTCAAAGTAGCGCCGATGGGTAGTGAGGTATAAGGTCAGGTTGACACCCTCCGAACAGGAGGCCGGGTCGAAAAAGGTCATCTCATAGGGAATGGTTCCCACTTCGTGCCGGGGAGGCAGGTTGAAATAGTCGCTGACGTACGGTTCGCCCGCACAGAGGGTGTCCCATATCACGGTGTCTGCAACGGGAACACGGCCGGAGGCTGCAATAAATGCGCTCATCGTAAAACTACAACCTGTTGCAGAGGTGATCTCGCAGGACAGCGATACATCCTCAACGCCCGCCACCGTATCGAGGCTGCTTTCGATGTGGCCGCTGTTCCATTGGTAAGAAGCAAAACCGCCGGGTGCATTCAGAGTAAAGCGCTCTCCGTCGCAATGGGACATCGTTAATTTCCGGGAGACACAACTTGCCGTAAAATAGCCATATCCGAAGTGAGCCCTCTGGGCGCAATCGTAAGTGGCAATCCGCACCTGCACCTTCTGCCCGGCGTAAGCCGAAAGGTCCAAGCCGACGTGGGTCCAATCCCGCCACAGGATCGGCATTCCGGCCCAGTGATAGGTTTCAAACCCATCGATCCCTTCGCGGGAATAGACATCGTATTCGGTACAGGCGTCCAGCAGGTTTCCGGTTTCGTCCAATACCTGCAGGATAAAGCGCGGTTGGTTTTCGATCGTGTGTGCGGGAAGTTCAAAGACTACAGCGAATTTCAATAACAAAACGGGAGTGCTCCCGTCCACAAAGAAGCGGTAAGTAATGGTCTCGGCCTCTGCATCGACCTGGCTGTTGCCCAAGCGTACGACCCGCGACTCGGTATCCGGCAGAAAGCGGAGCTGGCTGCCTGTAAACGGGTCCAATCCCTGCTCCGCCAGCACGGTGTGCCGCCCCTCCACCACCCCGGTGGATTGCAACGGATTCGCTGTTGTTCCGGTGGTTGCCACCACCCACGGTTGGTTCAGGTCTGTAAAATCGGGAACTGTGGGGCAATATACCGGTGTCTGAGCCGACACTCCCTCTTTGGAAAACAGGGAGAGCCAGCCCATACACACCAATAGCGCCACTCTTTTCAACACCCAAGCATTCACCGTTCCTGCAAAATAGGAAAGTAAAGATAGTTATTTTCGGATATCTTCCAAGGTAACTGCCTGAAATTTTGTTGTTTTTTAGGTTGTGTTACTGGCCATTCCGGTGTGTGGGGCCTCTTTCCTACCCTTTCCCATCCGCTTTCTATCCTGTTGCATATGCTTTGCACATGCTTTTCCATTCTCTTTCCCTACCTTCATTCCTCACTGTGTTGTTGCCGGGAAGATCGCTTCCGGAAACAACAGTCCGAAGCGAAAATGGAAAAAGCGAAAAATTCATGTGCTGCCTTGCGGATGTCACCCACCTTTTCGTTTTTCTCTCTGTTTTTATTTAACTTTGCAGGCAGTATGAGGCGGTTGTTTTGTAGGATTCGACAACGCCGATCCATGAACGTTATGAATTACAACACCATGATAAGAATTTGTTTCAGAGTCTGTTTTAAACAGTTCCTGTTTCTGCCGGCCGCCGTATTCCTGTCGTGCCAATCGGGGAATGTGGAAATTTCGGGTAAAATAGGCGGCACGGCCAATACAAAGGTGTATTTGGAAAGGCAGGATGTCGACCGGATCGTCGCGGTCGACTCTGCCCGGATCAGCCGTTCCGGCGAGTTCTCTTTCCGGGTGCAGGTTACAGATCCGGTCTACTATGTAGTCCGGGTCGGGCAAGAGGCTGCGGTGACGGTTGTGGCCGAGGCGGGTAAACAGATCTTCGTAGAAGGGGAACGGTTTGGGTTGGAAAAAAATTACCGGGTAAGCGGATCGGAGGCTTCGGAACTGGTCCGGGAACTGGTTCTTCACCTGAATGCCACCACAACCGCGATGGATTCACTCCAAAAGAGGTACCGGGCGCTTCCGGCAGAACAGGTGCACGACGCAGAACGGGAGCGGCTGGCAACGAACTGGGACTCTGTTGTAGCCGGCCAAATCTTGTTTTCCCGGAATTTTACCATTGAACACGCTACCTCTCCGGCCGCCTATTACGCCCTTTACCAGAAATTAAGCCCGGACAGGTTTGTCCTGTCCCCTGTCGATGAGCTTACTTCTTATAAAGCCGTCCTCTCTTCCCTGATGGCTTTTTATCCGGAATCGTCCTATACCAAAGCGTTATCGGGACATTACGAACAGATACGGAAGAACATGCAATCCAACAGGATCCGATCGTTGATTGAGCAGTCGGAAAGTTCTTTGCCCGCCATTCGGCTGGCGGACCAAAACGGTAAAGAACAGCGCTTGGAGTCTCTGAAAGGGAAGTACATCCTGTTGGATTTTACTTTGTTGACGGCCAAAGCCGGCGCATCGCACACCAACGACCTGAAACAGGCGTATGCCAAGTATCGCGGCAAGGGGTTGGAAATTTTCCAGGTATGCCTGGATGGGAATAAGCTGCTGTGGGAGGAGGCGCTGGAAGCCTCCGGGATTGACTGGATTTGCCTCCTGGATCCGGAGGGAGCAGAGAGCCGGGCGGCCCGCAGTTGGAATATTCAGGGGATCCCAGCCAATTACCTGATCAACCGCCAATACGAGATTGTGGGTAAAAATCTGTATGGCCAACGCCTCCGCGACAGGCTGGCGGATGTCATCAAATAAGCGCGTTCCGGCATGAACACTGAGCACGTGAGCCTGAACGGAAAAAAAGCGTACTTCCTGTCGGATGTACACCTTGGAGCTTCTGCCCTGTCCGAGTCCGTCAACCGGGAGCGGGAATGCAGGCTTGTCGGCTGGCTGGAACAGATCCGGAACGATTGTGCCACCCTCTTTTTGTTGGGAGATATTTTCGATTTTTGGTTTGAATATAAACGGGTTGTACCGAAAGGGGCCGTTCGGTTTTTGGCGAAAGTGGCAGAATTTACGGATCAGGGGATCCCAGTCTGGTTTTTTACGGGCAACCACGATGTGTGGCTCTTCGATTATCTGCAAAAAGAGTGCGGGGTCCGGATCCTCAAACAGGATGCAGCTTTTGTCATTGAACGGAAAAAATTTTACCTCGGGCACGGAGACGGATTGGATCCGCACGACAGGGGGTATCTGTGTATCCGCCGGATTTTCCACAACCGTTTTCTGCAGCGTTGCTTTCGATGGTTGCATCCGGACGTGGGCGTTGGGTTGGCTCGCCGTTGGTCTGCCCATTCGCGCAAAAGCAAACAGAACGGGGCCTGCCCGAAGGCATCGGGGAGAGAAAACGGGCAGCAGGAGATCGAAAACTACGCCCGCTGCATCCTGAAACAGGAATCTTTTGACTACTTTATTTTTGGCCACCTGCACCTCCCCACTGACATCCCACTCGGCGGAGGAAGCCGCTATATTAATACCGGGGATTGGATTACCCACTTCAGTTATGCGGTGTTCGACGGGCGGGATGTCCGGCTCATTACCAAAAGCTGAGAATTAGAGTCTGTTAAAATTTTCCGCCCCCCCTATTCTGTTACCGGTAAAAAAGCCTTAGATTACAGGTAGAATTTTTTACCTGAATCGCATGTTGATCAAAACATTTGCCGGGGCTGTCAACGGGATTGAAGCCACCACTATTACGCTGGAAGTCAATATCCTTTCCGGTGCAAAATTTATTATTGTCGGGCTACCGGACAATGCCGTCAAAGAGAGCCAGCAACGGGTTGATTCCGCTCTCCGGCAGGTGGGTTCCCGCATTCCCGGAAAACGGATCATCATCAACATGGCGCCTGCCGACATTAAAAAAGAGGGAGCCGCTTATGACCTGCCGATGGCCATCGGTATTCTGGCCGCCAATGAAGAGTTGCCCGCCGAACACCTTAAACACACGGTCATTATGGGTGAACTCTCTTTAGACGGAACGCTTTTGCCGGTGAAAGGGGTGTTGTCCATCGCCATCAATGCAAAAGCCGAAGGCTTTACCGACATGGTCGTTCCGGAGGAAAATGCCAATGAAGCCGCTGTGGTCGGAGGGATACGGGTCTACGGGTTCCGGCACCTGCAAGAGGTTGTCGCCTGGTTCCGGGAAGTGCAACGATTTACCCCTTGTCTATATACACAACCTCTGCCCGGAGCTACCCAGAGTGGGATCGATCTGTTTGATTTCAAAGATGTTAAAGGACAGGAAAATATCAAACGGGCGATGGAGATCGCCGCTGCCGGCGGACACAATCTCTTGATGATCGGGCCTCCCGGAAGCGGAAAAACCATGCTGGCGCGCCGATTGCCCGGCATTCTTCCGCCCATGACCACCGAGGAGTCGCTCGAAACCACCAAGATACACTCTGTGGCCGGGCACCTGCAACGCAACAGCGGCCTGATCTCCCTCCGCCCGTTCCGTTCGCCGCACCACACCATATCTGATATTGCCCTCGTCGGGGGAGGTGTCTGGCCCCGTCCCGGAGAGATCTCACTGGCCTGCAACGGCGTACTTTTTTTAGATGAATTGCCCGAATTTAAACGTTCTGTGTTAGAGGTGATGCGGCAACCGTTGGAAGACCGGAGGATCACCGTCAGCCGGACCAGGTTCACTGTCGAATATCCGGCCAATTTCATGCTGGTTGCCTCTATGAATCCCTGCCCTTGCGGGTATTACACCCATCCGGTAAAAGAGTGTACCTGCAGCGAACTTCAGGTACACCGCTATCTTTCCAAGATCTCCGGGCCGTTGCTGGACCGGATTGATATTCATGTGGAGGTCGTTCCGGTAGAGATCGATAAGATCGGGGGAACCGAAGAGGGGGTGAGCAGCGAGGCGATCCGGGAACGGGTGCTGCGAGCGCGCACCGTCCAAAACCACCGTTTTGAAAGCACAAACGGCATTCACTGCAATGCGCAAATGAATACCGCTTTGTTAAAAAAGTTCTGTCCGTTAGACAAAAATTGCCGGATGTTGCTGCAAGTGGCGATGGAAAAGTTCGGATTGTCCGCCCGGGCGTACGACCGGATCGTCAAACTGGCCCGAACCATAGCAGATCTGTCGGAACAGGAGCAGATCCGCCCGGAACACATTGCGGAGGCCATTCAGTACAGGACATTGGACAAAGCCGATTGGGGCAGGTGATTTATTCGAAAAAGTCTTTTACCTTTTGAAAGAAACTTGATTTTTCTTCCATCTTTTCCGGTTTCAGAAACTCCTGTTCTTTCATTTTTTCTACCGTTTTTTTATCCTCTTTGGAAAGGTTCTTCGGTACCCAGATATTCACTTTCACCAAGAGATCGCCTTTTCCATATCCGTTGATGTCCGGCAACCCTTTTCCCCTTAATCGCAATATCTTACCGGGTTGTGTGCCGGGTTCTACTTTCACCTTTACTTTTCCCTCCAGCGTCGGGATCTCCGTAGATTCTCCCAACACCGCATCCGGAAAGCTGACGAATATGTTGTATAACAGATCGTTCCCATCTCGTACCAGAGCCGGATGTTCCTGCTCCTCCACCAACACGATCAAGTCTCCGTTTACTCCGCCCCGACGGGCTGCGTTTCCTTTGCCGCCGATGGACAGTTGCATGCCTTCTGCTACACCGGCCGGAATGCTCAGTGTGATCACCTCTTCCGAAGGCAGGATCCCTTCCCCGCGGCAATGGGAACACTTTTCGTTGATGATGCGCCCCTCGCCTTCGCAGGCCGGGCAGGTGGAGGTTGTCTGCATCTGCCCGAGTATGGTGTTCTGTACGCGGGTCACCTGTCCGCTTCCGCGGCAAGTAGAGCAGGTAGAATATGAGTTGCCGTCTTTCGCTCCCGTACCGTTGCAATGCGGACAGGCGATGTCTTTCCGGACTTTGATCTTTTTTTCTACGCCGGTCGCTACCTCTTCCAGGGTCAGTTTCACCTTCACCCGCAAATTCGATCCCCGGTTCACCCGCTTGGCGCGCCGACCACCTCCAAAACCGCTGAAGCCGCCGCTGAATCCACCAAAACCGCCGAAACCCTCGAAAATATCACTGAACTGGGAGAAGATATCGTCCATGCTCATGCCTCCCCCTCCGAAACCGCCATTCCCGCCCATTCCGGCATGGCCGAACTGATCGTACCGGCGCCGTTTCTCCTCATTGCTCAAAACGTCGTACGCTTCCGCCGCCTCTTTGAACTTCTCCTCCGCCTCTTTGTTTCCCGGATTTTTATCCGGATGGTACTGGATCGCTAACTTCCGGTATGCTTTTTTGATCTCTATGATTTCCGATGTACGTGTTACACCGAGTACTTCGTAATAATCTCTTTTTTGAGCCATCTTTTCTTCCTTAAAACCACCACATTCTCTGCTATTCGCCCACCACTACTTTGGCAAATCGCATCACTTTATCATTCAATAGGTATCCTTTTTGAATGCAATCCACTACTTTTCCCTTTAACTCTTTGGAAGGGGCCGGGATTTTTGTTACCGCTTCGTGAAAGTCGGTATCGAATTCCGCCTGATCGCACCGGATCTCCTTTACACCATTCTGTGCCAGAAAATCCCGAAAAGAGGCGTAGATCAGTTCGACGCCTTCCCGAATGGCCTGTATATCGTCGGTTTTCTTTATGCTGTCCAAGGCTCTTTCAAAGTTATCTACTACCGGAAGAATGCCCGATAGAATCTGTTCGCCGGCCGTTTTGGTCAACTCCATCCGCTCTTTCAGCGTCCGTTTCCGATAGTTGTCAAATTCAGCCGAGAGTCGAAGGTATTTGTCGTTTGCCGCTGCTAATTTCTGGTCCAATTGCTCAGGTATTCCTTCCTCCCGGTCCGTCCTTTCGTCCAGCATCTCTGCATTTTCCATCTCTTCCGGTAAATCTTTCTCTTTTGCCATATTTTTTACTGTTTAGTTCCCTTATAGAGTCTGTTTAACCCGGCAAAATTAAGCAAAATCTTTGCCAATCCCAAAAAGAGGACAGGATGACACGGGGCGAAGGCCGGAAACAAAAAGAAGGTATCCCAAAAGAGGATACCTTCAAACGATCAAATGAATCGACCGCTCTTTGTTTATTCGGCGCGGACACAGCGGAGGGAATGGCCATAGCCGCGGTCATAGCTGTCCTCACTGACATAGCGACTATAGAAGTACAGGAGCCAAGCATCGTCAAAATAGGACGAAGCGGACCAGTAGTCCCCTTGGCTGCCTGCGAGGTCGAGCGAACCGTCACCACAGCGGATACCGGCAGCAGGAAGAAAAATGGAAGCACCGCTAACATTGTCTGTAAATTTCCTTCCGAATACGCCATGCTGCTTGGTCCATACATTGGTGACTTTGTCTTCGTCCAACAATTTTGTAAAATCATCGAATGTCGGCACCCGCCAACCGGAAGGGCTCGGGTCGTTGACTGCGCTCCAATTGTCGCCGAAAATGTCGCTGTTGTCCCACGTTTTGCTACCGTCACTGGCTATTCTGGGGTCTGTGCTGCTCCAGCCAAGTTTTCTGTTCCACTGATAGAACATTCCGGCAGATTCGGGGCTGGCAGCAAAGGTACCCGGAGCATCCACATTACACGTCGCCCATGTCACGCCATTGATAAGCACACCGGCGGCGGCACTCCCTTCCACAGGTACGGTGCGGGTAACTGTTTTATTACCGGCCGTATGCACTAATCTTGTTTTATGCGCTGGCTTCTTTCTCATAAATTAAGAATTTTCTTCTGTTTTGCCGACTTTTACACAAAATCCTTTAATTGTCCCTCTGATACCTGTGTCTTTTGTGCAAATATAGTACTTATTTTGACACCTGTTGTCATCTGATTGTCCATTTCTGAAACAAAACCGGCATTCAGAGTCTGTTTAAATTTCTCAGAACAACAGGCCTTCGTCTAAGAAACTGAAGTAGGAGACACCGCCCACGATAATATGATCGTACAAATTGATATCCAGCAATTTTCCTCCCTCTTTGATCCGGGTGGTAACCTGCTTGTCATACTCGCTCGGGTACAGGGTGCCGCTCGGGTGGTTGTGCAGGACAATGATGGCGCTGCATTTCATCTCCAAGGCCCGCCTGAACACGATACGCACATCGACCACTGTTCCCGACATCCCTCCCGTAAAGAGTTTTTCGTACCCCAAAATCCGATTGCCACGGTTTAGAAAAACCACCCAAAACTCTTCGTATTCCAAGTCCTGCAACCAGGGCGCCATGTATTCGAAGAGTTGCGAACTGGAATGGATGGAAAGAATCTCAGATGTTTCCACTGCCCGCCTCCTTCCCAACTCCATGGCTACCACCAAAGAAGCTGCTTTGGCAAGCCCTACGCCATGGTACCGCTTCATCATCTCTCCCACATCCCAGCGGGCAAGCTCCGTCAAGCGATTCCCGCAGTCCTTCAGGATCCGGCGGGACAAGGCCAGCGCAGACTCCCCATGAACGCCGGAGCGTAACAGGATGGCCAATAATTCGCTTGTAGAAAGGGTCGAGATCCCTTTTTTCTGCAATTTTTCCCGGGGTTTTTCGTCTTCCGCCCAGTTTCGGATCGGTACATATTGATTCTCCATAGCGTGGTTGTTTTCCCTGCAATCTAAGCAAACTGCCCCAAAAAGAGAAGGGGGATGACCAACACGTGAAATTTAAGTATCTGTTTAAATTTCTCACTCTTGTTCTTTTCGGCTTTTTTCGCAAAAAGGAAAAGGATCACAAAATATTTTTGCATCTTTGTATAGGTAGAAAGAGGAGTATTTTACATTCCATTCTATTGTCACAGAGATTTATACAGCATAAAATAACAACAATGCAAAACAAGCGGGTAACGGTCTGCGCCTGTGCTTCACGGGCATGGACGGATAAAGGGAAGGTGGCCGAAATGGCGGCTGCGTTGAAGAATGAGGGGTATGAGGTGGTGCTGGTAGCTGATTTGTGCCGGCAGGTGATGGAAGCGTCGCCGGAATTGCCGAAGATGGCTGCCGGGGTGATTTTTGCCTGCCACCCGCGGGCGGTGCATTCGCTTTTGGAGTGGGCGGGACAGGAAGCCCGTCAGGTGGAAGATTTGCGCAGTAATAGCCGGGAGGAGGTACTTGCCCGGTTGGGAATCTCTTATTCGGACACGCGGGACGCCGCAGAGACAGAGCGCTTCCGGCAAGAGATTGCAGCATTTCCCGCAGAGAACGGAACAGACGCCTGGTATCCCGTGTTGGACAAAACAAGGTGCGTGGAGTGCGGCAAATGCCACGACTTCTGTCTGTTTGGGGTCTATACCGTGGAGAATAAGCGGGTGAAGGTGACACAACCGCAGAATTGCAAAAACAGTTGTCCGGCTTGCGCCCGTATGTGTCCAAGCCGCGCTATCATCTTTCCCAAGTACGAAAAATCGCCCATCAACGGAGGGACGGCGCTTGAAGAGACTTTCACTCCCGGCAAGATGGACAAGATGTACCGGGAACGCTTGCAAATGCGCCTGCAACAGCGGAGGGCCGGTATTTCCCTACTTAAAAAGGAGGGCGAATGACACTCAGGGAATACGCAGCCAACGCCAAAGCGGCCTTCCGGCTTCTCAGGGAGTGTTCTCCTCGGATTGTCTGGAAGTTTATGTACAACTTCGGCTGGAAAAGCATGCGCAACATCCGCCGGTTTGAAAAAAGGCAGGCTAAAGGAAAGCCCTTTTTCCCCGCCTTCGTAATGGTCTCCGTAACGGAAAATTGCAATTTGGCCTGCAGCGGCTGCTGGGTGTCCGGTGGCGGGAAGAAATCCCTCTCGCCCAAACAGTTGGACGGGATTATTGCCGGCAGCAAAGCCAAAGGCTCTTATTTTTTCGGCATTTTGGGCGGTGAGCCTTTGATGTATAAAGGGCTGTTGGATGTGCTGGAAAAGCACTCCGATTGCTACTTCCAATTGTTTACCAACGGTATTTTGTTGACGGAAGAGGTGGCGATGCGCCTGAAAAAAATGGGCAATGTCACCCCCCTGATTAGCATCGAAGGGCTACAGGAAGAGAGCGACGCCCGTCGACACGGAAGCGATGTTTTTCAGCGGACGTTGGCCGGCGTTCGCGCCTGCCGGAAAGCGAAACTGATATTCGGGGCTGCAGCAAGCATCTGCAAAAGCAACTACAACGATTTGGTCAACAGAAAGTACATCGAACTAATTGCCAAAGAGGGGGCGCACTATCTGTGGTACTATATCTACCGGCCGGTAGGGGCCGACCCCAACACCGCAAACGCCCTGAGCAAGGAGGAGGTACTCTCCTTCCGCCGCTTTGTTTCCGAACAACGGAAAGACGCTCCCCTGTTTATCATCGAAACCTATTGGGACGATAAGGGGAAGGCGCTCTGTCCGGGGGCCACCGGCATGAGCCACCACATCTCCCCGTCGGGAGCGTTGGAATTTTGCCCTCCCATTCAGATGGCTAAGGATTTTCTCAATGCGGAAGGTTCCAATCTGGCGGAGCTGTTTGAAAAATCGGACTTTTTGGCCGATTTTCGGGAAATGGCCGCCGAAAGTTCGCGCGGGTGTATCCTGTTGGAAGACCCGCAAAAATTAACGGCCTTTCTGGAAAAACACGGGGCTATCGACACGACCAGTCGCCAAACCGTGTTGGAGGAGTATAAAAAAATGGTTCCGCTTGCCGGGCACAACCTGCCGGGAGAGGAGATTCCCGAAGCCAATCCCCTGTACCGCTTCGTCAAAAAAAGGTATTTTTTCGGCTTCGGCGCTTACGGGTAAACTACAAATATACTGTTCTCAAGATATGGACCTTTCAAAGGAAAATAACAATATGAATTCCAACGAAATATTAGAAACCGCCCAGAAGTTTTACAGCGAAATCGCGACCTATTACAGCGGGCACGAAACACCGCCTACCAAACGGTCAATACCATAATGGTCACTACCTATTGGCAAATCGGGAAGCGAATCGTAGAAGAGGAGCAGCACGGGCAAAACCGCGCAGGCTATGGTGATAATCTCATTACAAATCTTTCACGTTATCTGTCCGACACGCTCGGTAAAGGATTTTCAGAAGCGAATTTAAAAAATATCAGACAATTCTATTTGGTTTTCCCTGCTTTCGACCCATTCGCTACGCACTGCGTAGCGAATCTCAGTTGGACAAACATACGCATGATTATGCGCCTTGAAAATCAGGCAGAAAGAGCGTATTATATCAAAGAAGCATCAAAACAAAATGGAGTTTGCGTCTGTTGGAACGTCATATAAAAAGCGGATATTACAGCCATCATAAAACTTAAGAACAGATGAATATTGAAGAGTTGAGGGAGCATTGCCTATCCATAAAAAATGCCGAAGAATGCACACCTTTTGGAGAAGATGTGATGGTGTATAAAATTATGAACAAAATGTTTGCCTATTTCTCCATAACTCCCAAGGGGAACGACTATTTTGTTGTGATGAAATGCGCTCCCGAAAAAGCGATAGAGCTAAGAGAAAAATACGACGGTATTACAAAAGGCTATTATGCAGGCAACAGCCTCTTGTGGAATTCGGTGTACCTTCAAAAAGATGTGCCCGACAGGCTTATTGTAGAACTAATCGCACATTCCGCGGAAGAGGTCGTAAAAAAACTTCCCAAAAAGAAACAGGAAGAGTACAGGGAATTGCAACAAAAGCCCGGCATGAAAGAATAATGGATACACCGCAACAATACACCGTCCCGCAGCCTTACCAAGAGCGGCAGCGTCTGCGAAACCTGATAGAGGGATTCGTAAGCGCGCTCACTTGGGTGCCGCCTTTGTCCGTGGATGATCTTGCCGGTCTCGCCGACAGGCTGGTCCGGGAACAGGGATTGGATGAGTCCGTCAAGGGGTGGCTCATGGTGGAAATCCACAACTGCGCATGGCGCGAAACGGTGGCTTCCATTCCGTACGACAAACGCCTCCTGCTGCTGCCCAAATGCCTGAGCCATTCCGAAAAATGCGAAGCGGAAATCGACGACCTGGGGCTGTTGTGCCACCGTTGTCGACGTTGCTCTATCCCGGATTTACAGGAGTATGCCGATAGTTTGGGCATGATGAGTATGGTGGCGGAAGGCTTCACCTCCGTCATCGGGCTGATTGAAAACCGGGTGGTGGATGCCGTGATTGGGATCGGTTGCCTGGATTCACTCGAAAAGGCGTTCCCCCTGCTCATCGACCACGCTGTACCCGGATTGGCTATACCGTTAAACCGGGCGGGTTGTAAAGATACAGAGGTCGACGAGGAATACGTCCGTTACCTGATTGGCAGGCAATCGGGCAAAGAGGCGAACCTGTTGGATTACGATTACGTGAAGTCCACCGTACAGGGTTGGTTTACGCCGGAGAAGCTGTCCGCCCTGCTATCCCCTGCAGGCGACCAAACTTCCACCGTAGCGCAGGAGTGGCTGGGTGGTGACGGGAAAAGGTGGCGCCCTTACCTGTTGGCATCCGTCTACCTGACTATCACCGGCGAAAAAGAGATTCCCCCAACGATACAACGGGCGGCTGTGGCGGTGGAGTGCTTCCACAAAGCCTCCCTTATCCACGACGACATCGAAGACCGGGACGCCACCCGTTACGGCAGACCGACCGTATACGTTGCATACGGAGATGCCGTTGCCATTAACGCAGGCGACCTGTTGTTGGGAGAAGGCTACCGCTTGTTAGCGGAGTGTGGGAAACCGGAGTTGCTGAAAGTTGCTGCCGAGGCACACATCGCCCTTTGCAAAGGGCAGGGAATGGAGTTGGAATGGAGTACCTGTCCGCAGCCTGTAACGATGGCGTTTGTTTTAGCTATTTTCCGGAACAAAACCGTTCCCGCCTTTGATGTCGCGCTGACGATGGGGGCGATCTGCGCCGGAGGCGATGCGGAACTGCAAGCCACCCTGCATCGCTATTCCGAGGCTATCGGTATCGCCTACCAACTGCAAGACGACCTGGAGGACTTCGATACGGACGGACCGCAAGCCACCCGGCCGACTGCCCCCTACGCTGCCCTATGCGAACAACAAAGCCCGTCGGACAACCTCGCTATCGCACAAATCTCTTCGCAGGGTAAAGAATGGGACAACGCTATGGAACAAGTACGCCAACTGGCCGCACAATACCACAAAGAGGCATTAGAAACCCTGCAAAACATCACCCAAATCGAATTAAAACGCCTGCTCTTCCGTGTCACGCAGAGGATTCTAAAAAAGGTAACCTCCGCTCAATACGATTAAAGATATGAGAGCATACTTTCAGTTGCAATACACCCTAATCAACCGGAAATTATCCGATTTCGGCGTACATCCGGTCATTGGTTACTCGCTCTTGTTCCTTGTTTTCATCGGATTATCAACCTACTTGTTTTATAAAACGACCTTTGCTCCGTATATGTATGTAGTTGTTGCCCTCTATTTTACGGCAAAATTGAGTGAGGTCCGGCGGAACGATTTCCTCAAAATGTGTTTTGGGAATAAGCAATACCGGAAGATACGAATAGCGGAAAATCTGTTGGTCGCTCTGCCCTTTGCTATTTTTCTAGTCTACAAACAACAATAGATGAAACATACCCTTTCGGCAAAATTATTCAACACCCTGCAAAAGGGGAAGGAGCAAATAGGGGCGGAAGCGCTTCGCAGGATTACTTGCTTTGTGGAGTCGCAGCGGACGGAGGAGCACGCCTTTCAGGATAAGAGCGGAAAGGCGGATTTATATTATACCTCCTTCGGGTGGATGTTGTCTTACCTGCTGGGCATCCGGCTGGAC
>DBDA01000047.1 GCA_002293375.1 Odoribacter sp. UBA944 | reverse complement strand
TACCTAAATGCACTACGAGTTATGATAGTATATCCAAACGCCAAAATCAACATCGGGTTGTATGTGACCGGCAAAAGGGAAGACGGATTCCACAATTTGGAGACCATTTTCTATCCGGTAGGGATCAAAGACATATTGGAGATCAACCGCATCAACAGCGCCCAAGGGGTGTGCCTGTTTGAGAATACCGGCTTACCGATCGACTGTCCGGATGATAAGAATCTGGTTATCAGGGCATATAAAATGCTGGCTACTGTTTTTTCCCTGCCTGCCGTGGAGGTGCGTTTACACAAAGTAATCCCGTATGGGGCCGGTTTGGGGGGAGGATCTGCCGATGCTGCTTGTATGTTGCAGGCGCTGAATACCTATTTTGACCTGAAGATACCGGAGCGAAACCTGTTGAATTATGCCTTGCGTTTGGGGAGTGACTGCTCCTTCTTTTTGAAGAACCGTCCGCTGTTTGCCGGCGGAACGGGAAACGAATTCGAAGAGACGGGACTGTCCCTGGAAAACTACACCATCATGGTGGTCAAACCGGATTGCGGCTTGTCTACCTCGGAAGCATACGCCACGATTACTCCGGCTCCGGCCTCGTTCGATTTACGCAAGATTACTGAAGTTCCGGTTGAACAATGGAAAGAGGTGATACGGAACGACTTTGAGCAACAGGCCTTTGAACGGCATCCGGAGATTCGCCGGGTTAAAGAGGCGCTGTACGGGATGGGAGCCTTGTATGCCTCCATGACGGGAAGCGGTTCCGGAGTATTCGGTATTTTTAATCAGGGCAAAGGGAAGGTAGATGCCCTGAAAGGTGAATTTGTTTGGAAAAGCGAGTAAGAGCCTTTCCGGGACACTTTTTGTTGTAGTGCCGGTTTTGGGTCTCATAAAAAAACAACTGCCCTTTGGGAGCAGTTGTTTTTTGTTTTGAACAGCGACGGTTTATTCGATGATCGTCACCCGGTTCAGCGGGTTGCTGTCGAACAGATCGGAAACACCGCCTTTGGCTTGAATCTTCAACTGATTCGGATTTACTCCGAACTCTTTCGTCAGGATGTCGAACACATGTTGTGCCCGTTTGTGGCTCAACTCCATGTTGTGTTCCGGCGTACCGGTCGCACTGTCGGCATACCCTTCGATGGTGTAGACTTTGCTGGTGTTTTTCTTGATCAGATCGGCTGCGTACTTCAGATTCACTTTTTCTTTTTTCGTTACATCAGCTTTGTCGAGGTCGAAGAAAATAGCCAGGGGAGCGCTTTCCACAATTACTTCCGGCTTTTTCGCTTTTTCCCGCGACAGTTCGCTTTCCAAGCGACTGTTGCGCGCCCGTTCGTGAGCCAGATCCTCTTCAGCTTTCGTCAACCGTTGGTTGGCAGCAGCCAGTTCGATATCTTCCGCCATTACAATAGCGGCAGAACTGCGGTTGAAGTCGGATTTTTGCAGGTTGAACGTGAAACCTCCGGTAACCGTAGCGATCGCATTGGGATGTTCCCCGCCTTCTCCGGCAAATTTCTTGTCAAATACCATTCCCCGCATTTCGATGTTGAAATCGACCGTTTGTGAGATACGCATCTTGTGGATCAAACCGGCGCCGGCTATCAGTACATCCGTACCGTTGGACTTGCAGGCGTGCATCCAACCGAATCCCAGATAGGGAACCAGTTCGTAGAAGCGGTCGCTCCGATACCCTCCGAGCCAGTTGGAAAGATTGATCAACACATCCCCGTGAATGTTGTATTGTTGCCAACTTTGTTTCAGGAAACCGTCGTCGGTTCTCCCGCCTGTCAGGTAGAAAGCGTTATGGTCTCCGGCTACACCTCTTTCTCTGAAGCCGCTTCCCTGTATACGCAACCCTAAAGTCGGCACAATCCATTTACCCACTGACAGATCAAAAGCAGGAGTGATCCGTTTTCCGAATTCCTGTTTTACGTCAGCTCTTCCGAAGTATACCTGTGCACCCGCACCCAAAGAAATAAACCAGTTATCCCAGAAACGGTTGGTTTCATATTCTCTCCAGGCAGCTCCTTTTTCTGTGACGGAAACTTCGTTCTTCACTTGCGTAAACGCCATCAATGGTGTTGACGCGATCAGCAGCATTACAAATGTCTTTTTCATTTTTAATTTTAGTTTAGTTTCGAGTACTGTAACGATACATCCTGTCTAAAGTTACTATATTGCCGGTATTTTTGCTAATTTTTAGATATTTAATGTTAATCGGCCTGTTTTTTAAATATTGTATCGTATTTTTGTCTCTCCAAGCCTTGTCAAATAAAAAATGTATGAAAAAGTACGTATTCCTTATGCTTCTTCTGTTCACTTTTGCTTCGGCCTTTGCCGGTTCTCCGGACCGGAAGGAGCGGAAACAGGTTGCTTTGGTATTGAGTGGCGGCGGCGCGAAAGGTTTGGCGCATGTCGGAGTGATCAAGATACTGGAAGAGGCCGGGATCCCTGTGGACATGGTGGTTGGAACCAGCATGGGCGCCATCGTCGGCGGGTTGTATGCGATCGGTTACAATGCGACCCAGTTGAACAGTCTGGTCAGGAGGCAGGATTGGAGTTCTTTGTTGGGTGACAGGATACAGCGGGAGCAGATCTCTTTTTTTGAACGGGAACATGCGGAAAAATACGTTTTGACGCTTCCGTGGAGCCCCAACAAAGAGCACAGGGGGTTAACGGGTTTGATAGAGGGGCAGAATGTATACAATCTCCTGACGGATCTGACCGCCGGCTACCACGATTCGCTTGATTTTTCCAAACTTCCCATCCCTTTTGCCTGTGTGGCCGCTAACATTGTGGATGGGAGCGAGGTCGTTTTGCGGAGCGGGAATCTGGTACAGGCCATGCGGGCCAGTATGGCGATCCCGGCGGCCTTCACCTCTGTACGGATAGACAGTTTGGTATTGGTGGACGGAGGGATTGTCAATAATTTCCCGGCGGATGTGGCCCGGGCGATGGGAGCGGAGATCGTTATCGGGGTGGATGTACAGGCCGACCTGCAGAAAGCGGACGGATTGGAAACCTTCAAAGATGTGATGGGGCAGTTGATCAGTTTGCTCTGCCTGAACAAGTTTGAGCAAAACAAGACGTTGACGGATATCTACATCAAACCGGATATCCATGAATATTCGGCGGTTAGTTTTAAGAATGAGGCTATCGATACCATGATCAACAGAGGGGAACGTGCCGCCCGGGCGCATTGGGGAGAGTTGACAGGCCTGAGGGAACAACTGGGGATTGAAGAGCGTCGTTTGCCTGTCAAGGCGCCGGCTGCCTGCCCGGATTCGTTTTACATCCGCAAACTGACGCTGAAAGGGGTATCGGAACGAAATACGAAGTGGCTGAAACGGATGATCCGGATCCCTGAAAATAGCCGTGTTGCAGGCAGTGAGATACAAAATGCGGTCGCTTTGCTGTATGGGACCCGCTCCTTTTCGGATGTCTCTTACCGCTTGACCGGAGGGCCGGAATATGAATTGGAAATAACTCTGAACGAAGGGAACCCCAACCGGGTGAATTTGGGGTTCCGTTTCGATTCGGAAGAGATTGCCGCTATCCTGCTCAACAGCCGGATCGATCTGAAGGCACTCAGTGGCTCCCGGCTCGAATTGACGGCTCGCTTGAGCAAGAATCCGTATATACGGGTGGATTACTCTTTGGAAAATCCCTGGCTGCGGAAATTTAGTCTGTCGTATCTCTTCAAATATACGGACTTTAGTATGCATCACCGCGGGGATAAGATCAATACGGTGAGCAACCGCTACCATTTGGGAGAGTTGAGCGTCGCGGATGTTTTATTCAAGAAACTGAAATTCCAATACGGGCTTCGGTACGAACATTTTGATTACGATCCCTTTCTGTACAAAGATGCCCAACAGTCGGCAGATGTCCGTTCCGAAGGCTTTTTCAGCTATTTTGCTTTGGCGAAGTTGGAGAATTTCGATCGGAAATATTACCCGGGAAAAGGGGTCTCTTTTGAGGCGTCCTACTCGCTCTATACGAAAAATTTTCTGCAATTCGGAAAAACGCCCTTTGCGGCTATAAACGGCGGTTTTACGGGTGTGATCTCCATTACCAATCGTTTTAAGTTCCAACCTTCCGTATATGGAAGGGTGTTGGTGGGTAACGAGATCCCGTATCCCTATCTCAATTATGTCGGGGGTGAAATGCCCGGCCGGTACGTAACCCACCAGCTTCCTTTTGCGGGGATTGCCTACGCGGAACTGATGAGCAACACTTTTTTAGCTGCCAGTTTCCAGTTCCGCCAGCGTATGGGAGCCCGGCACTATCTGGTCTTTACGGGGGGATACGCTATGCAGGACAACAGTTTTTTTGATGTACTCGGCGGTCAGCGGATCTGGGGCGGCGGAGTCGGTTACTCCTATGTAACCTCCCTGGGGCCCATAGATGCCCGCATCAACCTTTCCGACTGGAGCAAAAAACCGGAGGTCTACCTCAATTTCGGTTTTTATTTTTAAATAAAAAACTCCGGAAACAACATTTTTGCTGCTTCCGGAGTTTAGGTCATTTCTACGTTATTTCAGAAAACCCACCGGTTGTACCAGTGTGATCTCCTGCTTATCGGTCAGTTTCAGTGCTTTGTGTAATTCCGCTTTGTTGAAAGAGCCGCGAGCCACCGTTCCCAATCCGAATGATTCGGCGAACAGGTAGATGTGCCCGGAGATATAACCGGCGGAGAGGTAGGCATATTCCCGGGAAGCCGCTTTGTCCAAATGGGCTACAATGATGATGGAGAGGGCGGCGTTGTTGCTGATGTTGGCCTGTCCCAAGGCTTCTTTGAAATTTCCTTTAGCGATCTGTTTCAGGTGATGCGCTTTGGCTTCGTACAGGTAAACCCCTTCATCGGTCATCACGTAAATGTCCAACTCCTGTTTATCCTGTGCGGTCGCTACGGTCCGTTTGTTGTCCCGGTTGAATCCGTTGGACGCCCATAGCAGGTCCGACATCATCTGTAAAGGCATTGTCTTTTTTACAAAAGTCCGCTCGGAATGCCGTCCGTTAAACACTTTCATTAATGGTTCTCCTCCCGTTTTTACCGGTGCATTCAGTTTGATGTCTTGCGCTGTCGCTCCGAAAGCGCAGGCAATGGCTGCAATCAATAACAATGTTCTTTTCATACGTTTTATTTTTTAGTGGTTGGTTGTACGAAAATCTCCTTCAAAAGGATTCATTTTCCCCGGCAAATTCATATCTTTCATACCTGCAAATTTACAATTATTTTGAGAAAATAACTCTTTCTCCGGAACTTTCTCTCTTCTCCGTTCCGGTATCCTGTTTCGGAAATTGCTTTGCTTCCAACATCACGGGCGATGGTCCAAAGCCGGAACTTTTCTTGTTTTTTCGCGTAGTAAGATACGTTAATAACAACGTATGATGCAGAATAATAGAAAACCGAACAACAGGAGGGGAATATGGGTATTGCTGCTGCTGGCGGGCGTATGGAGCTGTAAAAACCGGAACGAAACCCAAACAGCGGCGCAGTCTGCTGTCTATCCCACCATTACGGTACATGCCGGGGAGGCCGTGATCGAATCGACCTATCCGGTGGTGTTGCAGGGACAGCAGGATATCGAGATACGTCCGCGTATCGACGGATTTATCGAGGCGATCTACATTGATGAAGGCGCCAGGGTCCGGGAGGGGCAGTCGCTGTTTAAAATAAATTCTCCCCAGGCGGAAGAGGCGGTCACCAATGCAGTCGCTTCGGTCAGTACGGCCAAAGCGCAGGTCAGTACGGCCAAATTGAATGTGGACCGGATGAGGCCATTGGCGGAGAAAGGGATCATCAGCGAGGTGCAGTTGCAAACCTTGCAGAACACGTACGAAGCAGTGGTCGCTGCCCAGGTCCAGGCCGAAGCGGCACTGAAAAACGCCCGGGCCACCGAGGGTTGGGCTACCGTAACCAGCCCGGTAAACGGCGTAGTGGGTACCATACCGTTCCGGCAGGGAAGCCTTGTGAACAATACCAACATATTGACCACCATAGCCAATACCCATGCCATATATGCCTACTTCTCCCTGAATGAGAAAGACCTGATGGCATTGCTTGCCCATTTGGACGGAAAGACCCGGCAGGAGAAGATAGAGCAGTTGCCGGAGGTAACGCTTTTTTTGGCCGATCACAGCGAGTATGCGGTCAAGGGAAAGATTGAAACCATCTCCGGAGTGGTCAATACCTCTACGGGATCGGCCAGTTTGCGGGCTGTATTTCCCAACCCGGACGGAGTGCTCTGGAGCGGCACCAGTGGCCGGATCGTCATTCCGCATCCGGTTTCGGGGATCTTTTTGATCCCCCAGAAAGCTACTTTTGCTTTGCAGGATAAGACATTCGTATACAAAGTAGAAGGTGACTCGGTCGTACAGAAAGTGATTACGGTGGAAGCGCTCCCCGACGGTGTCCATTACGCAGTGACGGGAGGATTGAACGAAGGAGACCGCATCGTGACCGATGACATTGCTACCTTGGCTGATGGAAAACGGATTACTCCCCAAAAGGATTGAGTATGCTGAAAACATTTATTGACCGGCCGGTTCTCTCTACGGTAATATCCATCATTGTGGTGGTGTTGGGTGTGATCGGCTTACAGACCCTGCCCGTTGAACAATACCCCGATATAGCTCCTCCCACGATACAGGTCTCGGCCTCTTACCCGGGCGCCAATGCGGATGTCGTGATGAACAGCGTCATTGTGCCGCTGGAGGAGCAGATCAACGGTGTGGAGGGGATGACCTACATGACTTCTACGGCTTCCAATATGGGGACCGGCAGCATAACCGTTTACTTTGCACAGGGGATCGATCCGGATATCGCAGCGGTCAATGTACAGAACCAGGTAGCCCGGGCTACCCCCCAGTTGCCGCAAGATGTTACACTGACGGGCGTCACGGTTCGCAAGCAGCAGAGCAGTATGGTACTGATGATCGCCCTCTCTTCGGACAACCCCGATTACGACGGCCGTTTTATCCAGAATTACGCCAACATCAACCTCATACCCCAGATACAGCGGGTCAATGGCGTGGGAAATGCCAATGTGTATGGAGCACAGGATTACTCCATGCGGATCTGGTTGAAACCGGACGTGATGGCCTCTTATGGCTTGGATCCGTCGGAAGTGATCGCCGCATTGCAGGATCAGAGCATGGAAGCCGCTCCGGGGGAGTTGGGGCAAAATTCCGGGCAGGCATTCCAGTACACGCTGAAATATACGGGTAAATTGAAATCGGCAGAAGAGTTCGCCGATGTGATCATCCGTTTTCAGGACGGACAGGTACTGCGGGTGAAAGACATTGCAGAGGTGGAGTTGGGCTCCTTGAATTATACCGTATTTACACAGTTGGACAGCTTGGAAGCCATTGCGATCGGGATCAATCAGACAGCCGGTTCCAATGCCCGGCAGGTGATCAATAACATCAAACAGGAGTTGGAAAAAGCGGCCGAAAGTTTTCCGCCCGGCCTGCAAATCACCTATATAAACGATGCCAATGAATTTCTGTCGGCCTCCATTACCGAGGTGTTGCACACGTTGCTGGAAGCTTTTGTCCTGGTATTTTTGGTCGTATTTGTTTTCTTGCAGAATTTCCGTTCCACGTTGATCCCCGCCATTGCCGTACCTGTGGCGATCATCGGGACCTTTTTCTTTCTCTGGGTATTTGGGTTCTCCATCAATCTGTTGACCCTGTTTGCTCTGGTATTGGCCATCGGGATTGTAGTAGACGACGCTATCGTAGTCGTAGAAGCCGTGCACGCCAGGTTGGATGCGGGGGAGAAGGATCCCTACAGGGCCACTCTTGCGGCCATGAAAGAGATTGCCCCGGCCATCGTATCCATCACCCTGGTCATGTCGGCCGTGTTTGTACCGGTCAGTTTCATTCCGGGCACCAGCGGCATCTTTTTCCGGCAATTCGGGTTGACGTTAGCAACGGCAATCCTGATCTCCGCCCTGAACGCCCTGACTCTCAGCCCGGCACTCTGCGCCCTGTTCCTGCGCTCCAACGAAGAGAAACAAAAAAAAGGAGGGATACAACGCTTTTACAGGGTATTCAACCGGATATTCGAAGCGGTAACCAAACGTTACCGGTCTACGCTGGAAACTTTCGGCAAACACAACCGGCGCTGGATCGCCCCGGCCATTATCTGTGTCTGTGCCGGTCTCTTCTATTTTCTGATGCAAAAAACGCCCAAAGGATTTGTTCCGCAGGAAGATGGTGGCAGTGTGCTCGGTATGATCACCTTGCCGCCCGGCGCTTCTTTGGAACGGACCGATTCGGTGGTTTGGGAGGTGGTTCGCGTGGCCGAAGAGATTCCGGACGTAGCTCATGTCCTGAACATTACCGGGGTCAATTTTATGAGCGGACAGGGCAGCTCGTACGCCACCGTGATGATCAAAATGGTTCCCTGGGAGGAGCGGGATATTACCACCAACGAAGTGGCCACGATACTGACTGAAAAAACCGCTTCCATCCGGAATGCCACCTTTCTTTTTATGGGGATGCCTACCCTGCAGGGATTCGGTATGAGCAGCGGGGTGGAGTTGCAATTGGAAGACCGCACCGGCGGGGAGGTCGATGCATTTTTCAGGGTCACGGAAGAATTTCTGGCGGCTTTGCAGGGACGGGAGGAGGTGATGATGGCCATGACCACTTTTAATCCGAATTTTCCCCAGCGCCTGATGGAAGCCGATCTGCCTAAAATCAAAGAGGCCGGCCTGACGCTGGGGGCGGTCATGTCCGTGTTACAGGCCTATATTGGCAGTATATACATTTCGAATTTCAACCTGTACGGCAAACAGTTCCGGGTCATGGTGCAGGCCGCTCCGGAATACCGGACCCGTCTGGAAGACCTGAACGGAATTTTTGTCCGCACAGCCGGAGGCGAGATGGCGCCTGTGACGGAATTTCTGACCATTACGGATGTGACCGGACCGCAAAGCCTGGACCATTTCAACATGTACGCTTCCATGGCGGTAACCGTTATCCCCAACTACGCCAAAGGGTACAATACGGGGGATGTGATCAACCTGATCAACCAGGAGGGCGGGACATTGCTGCCGCAGGGGTACGATTACGAATATTCGGGGATGTCTCGGGAAGAGGCCGGCGGCGGCAACCAGATCGTTCTGATCTTTGTACTCTGTTTTGTCTTTGTGTACCTGTTGTTATCGGCGCTTTACGAAAGTTACATCCTTCCCTTTGCCGTACTGCTCTCCTTGCCCGTCGGGCTGTCGGGTGTGTTTATTTTTATCTTTCTGGGACTGCTGGCGGGGAGTGCCGTCACCAACAACATCTATGTGCAGATCGCTATGATCATGTTGATCGGCTTGCTGGCCAAAAACGCCATTCTGATCGTTGAGTATGCCATACAGCGCCGGAAACAGGGGATGAGTATCACCGCATCGGCGGTAGCGGGAGCAGTGGCGCGTCTCCGGCCGATCCTGATGACCTCGTTCGCCTTCATTTTCGGCCTGATCCCGCTGGCGTTGGCTTCCGGAGCCGGTGCGGTCGGGAACCGTTCCATCGGCATCAGTGCCATCGGAGGTATGTTGGTCGGTACGCTGCTGGGAGTGGTAGTTGTTCCGACGTTATACATTCTATTTCAAACTTTGCAGGAGAAGATCAGCGGACCGGCAAAAGCCGCCGCTTCTCCGGATAACAGACCGATATGAACAGAGTAGCGTTTATCGTTGGGGGGCTTTTGGCCGGTTTACTTTTCGTTTCCTGCCGGGTGACCGGGCCGTATACACCTCCGCAAACAGAGACGGAGGGATTGTTCCGGGATCAGACTTTCCGGGATACGCAGACCATTGCTTCGATCCCGTGGAGGCAATTTTTTGCGGATACGTTGCTCCTGCGGCTGATCGCTGAAGGAGTGGAGACTAATTACGACCTGCGGACCGCCGTACTGAAACTCCGGGAAGCCGAGATCTCCCTGAAAATGGCACGGTCAGCCTTTTTTCCATCGCTTTCACTGGCGGGACAGGTGCAACACAAACGCTCTTCCGGGCCTTCCGGAAGCGAACTGCTGAAATACCACACCAATCAATTCACGCTTGACGTCGTTTCGACCTGGGAGGCCGACATCTGGGGAAAGCTGCGGCACCGGTCGAAAGCCGCCTATGCCCGCTTCTGGGCCGGCGAAGAGTCTCTTCAGTTGGTGCAAACCTCGTTGATAGCCAACATCGCTTTATCTTATTACACCCTTCTTGCCCTGGACCGGCAACTTGAGATCACGGAAGAGACGGTAAAATTGTTGCAGAAGAGTGCGGAAGCGATGGAGGCCATGATGCAGGCCGGCATGCTGAACGGAGCCGCTGTGCAGCAGAGCCGTGCGTTGTGGTACAGCACGGAGGCCGGAGTTCCGGACCTGAAAGAGCAGATCCGGAGCTTGGAAAACAGCCTCTCCGTGCTGTTGGGAAGAAAACCGGGGGCGGTGGAGCGGAGTGTATTTGCCGCACAGGAGTTGCCCGGAGAGTTAAAATACGGCGTACCGTTGCAGATGCTGGCCAACAGGCCGGATCTCCGGCAGGCCGAATGGAATGTCCGGGAGGCGTTTGAGTTGACCAGGGCTTCGCGGGCGGCTCTCTATCCCTCCCTGACGTTGAATACAGGCTCGATGGCGGGGTATACGGCAGAAAGATTGAGCCATTTTTTTAAACCGGAGTACTTTGTTGCCTCGGTGATCGGCGGATTGACCTTTCCGGTGTTTGCCCAAAAGCAGTTGAAAGGAAACTTGAGGATCGCGGAAGCCCAGCAGGAAGAAGCATTGCTCGCCTTTGAGAAAGCGCTCTTGGAAGCAGGGCAGGAGGTATCCGACATCCTTTATACGTACGAGGCGGCTCAGGAAAAAGCGCTGCCCCGTTCCCGCCAGATAGAGGCGTTGACCACAGCGGTGGAGTTTACCCAGGAGCTGTTGGCGGCCGGGGAAGCCAACTACACAGAGGTGTTGTCGGCCCAGCAAAATCTGTTACAAGCTCAACTGAATCAAGTAAATGACGCTCTGCAACAATTGCAGGCGGCCGTCAATCTCTACCGGGCGTTGGGAGGAGGAAGAGAGTAAGACCGTGCGGGTGAAACAGGGGGGAAGGTCAGCGAACGGCTGCGGTCAGTTCCCGGATCACTACGGAAGCAATAAAGCATCCGAAGAGGGGAGGCATGTAGGAGATGGTGCCGACGTTGGATTTTTTGTTCTGTCCCTCACTCAGCACTACGGCGGCGGCATCGGTCGGTTCCGAAGAAAAAACCACCTGGACCCCTTCGTATACCCCCAGCCGGTGGAGCCGTTTCCGCAGCATCCGGGCCAGGTGGCAATTGTAGCTTTGGGAGATATCGGCCACCCGGACCTGTGAAGGGTCGGTCTTGCCGCCCGATCCCATGGAACTGACTACGTTCAACCCTGCCTGCAGGCTGTGGTAGATCAGAAATATCTTGGGCGCCAGCGTATCAATAGCATCCACTACGTAGTCGTACGGTGCGGCGCTCAGGATATCCACCATCTCTTTGTCGCGGATAAAACGGTCTATGGCGTGTAACCGGATCTCCGGATTGATGTCCGAAAACCGCTGCGCCATCAGGTGCGCCTTGGATTGGCCGACGGTGCTGTCCAGGGCCGGCAATTGGCGGTTCTTGTTGGTCGCTTCCACCACATCCCCGTCGATGATCGTCATCTCTCCGACGCCGGCCCGGCACAGCATCTCCGCTGCGTAGGCCCCGACTCCGCCAAGTCCCGCCACCAATACATGGGCGTTCCTCAACTTCTCCATGTTGGCTGCTCCCAACAACAACGTCGTCCTGTCCAACCAATCTGTCATTGTGGTTTGTTGTGAAATGTACGCCGGAAATTCGCCCATACGTTCTTAGCCAACGTCTCGACGGTTTCTCCCCGTAAACGGGCGGTCTCTTCGTATATCTTCTCCAGCGGAACGGGGGAATCGTCAGTCTCTAAAAAAAGCTGTTCGGCCGGCACAAGGCCTATCCACTGCCGGATGTTGGATACAGGGTCCAGGATGTGCTTGCCGGCCGATACGTAAAGTCCGTGCTGCAACAGCGCTTCCAGTATCTCCCGGTTGTTGTTGTATCCGTGAACGATCCAAGTTTCCGAGGGACACATATTCTTATATACCGACAGCAATTCCGGGAAAGCCCGTACACAGTGGATGATCAGGGGCAAGCGGTATTTTTCGGACAATTCAACCTGCCGGGAAAAAAAGTACTCCTGCTTTTTCAGGGAAACCGGAGCGTTCCGGTCCATCCCGCACTCCCCGATGGCCGCCAACACTCCGTTGGCCGCATCCGCGTCAATTGCCTCCAACGCCTCTTCTCCCCGGGAAAAGAGCGGATGAATCCCCTTGGAATACAGCATACCCGGTACACGGGGCTTACCGTCGCTGATGTCCAAAACAGCCGCCTTATGCCCCGGAGAGGCTGTGTGGGTATGTATATCTGTAAATAGGTTCATGCACACCGGTACGCGAAACAACTACTTCTTGTTGCGCATGATGTGCAGAATGGTTTTATCCGTCTGCTCCATGCCGGCCGTTCCGATAATCCCGATGTTCCGAATGGTTTGTTCAATGTTCTCCTCTATGATCCCGTCGTTGCGGGTTTTGATCCC
Organism: Odoribacter sp. UBA944; assembly: GCA_002293375.1. GTDB lineage: Bacteria > Bacteroidota > Bacteroidia > Bacteroidales > Marinifilaceae > UBA944. Next base: position 20,862 of record DBDA01000047.1, on the reverse strand, counting down.
GCGCATGGAGAGCAGAGCCGCCTGAACGGCTGCGGAAACCCCCGAATAGACCTTCAGGGCGCATCCCTGCTTGGCGCCGTCGCACATCATGCCGGTAAGGTTGGAACACATGGTTTTGATGGTATTGACCACCTGTTCGTAGGTGCCGCCCATCAGGTAGGTGATCGCCGATGCCGATCCGGTCGCCGCGATCAATATGCCGCACAGGGCGGAGAGATGCCCCATGTAATAGTGGATGTGCGCCGCGAGCAGGTTGCTCAACGCCAATGCCCGGATCTGTTGCTCCCGGGAAGCGCCGAAGCGCTCGGCGGCAACCACCACCGGCAGGTACACGGTAATTCCCTGATTGCCGCTTCCGGAGTTGGTCATGACCGGCTTTTCGCACCCGTCCATTCGGGCATCGGAGGCTGCTGTGGCGCATATCAGGGCGCTGTTCAGCAGGTCGTCTTTCAGCAACCCTTTTTCAATATTCTCAAACAGCGTTTTCCCAACCTGCAGGCCGTACTCGTTTCTCAACCCTTTGTCGGAAATGGCTTTGTTCATCTCCGCACCCTTCCATACAAAGGCTATTTTTTCCGGCTCGATCTCATGGATAAAACGCCAGATCCGCTCCACACTCAACTCCGGCCTTTTGCCCACATCCTTTGCCGGGCTGCCGGACTCTTTCTGAAAAATGATATTTCCGTTCTTTTCTACCCGTATAAAATTCGTGTGCGCATAGGCAATAACGGCTTTGACCGTATCCGTTCCGCGGGAGCAAACCGCTTCCGCGTACAGTTTATCGGGGGCGTCCTCTTTCAGATAGACCCGGACCGCTCCCTTTTCAACCAACTCCTGTGCTTTCAACAGATTATTGCCAACGGAAACATCCTTCAACACCTCCAGGCCGTATTCGGTACGGCCGCATACCGCTCCCACCGCAGCAGCGATAGGCAAACCGGACATACCGGTTCCGGGAATACCAACCCCCATGCCGTTTTTATAAATGTTGCCGCTCACCCACACGTCAATTCTCGCCGGAATTCCGCCCAACTCTTCCCGGCACCGGGCACACACCAACCCGCAGGCCACCGGTTCCGTACATCCCAGGGCCGGTACGGCTTCTTCCTGTAAAATCGCAATCAACTGTTCATTTGTAGCCTGACACATATAAGGTGGTTTTAATTTTTGTATTGAACAAAAGTACCTGTTTATCTTACATGTTTTGCCTGACAGTTAAAAATTAACATTTTTTCAAGATACCGGGCCACAGGCCATTCCCCCGGCGGGTATTTTTTGTATCTTTGCCCTGTGATAGAGTAAATACAGGCCATGTCCTCCGATATAAACATACGAAACAAACGCGCCTCCTTCGACTACGAATTTATCGAAGAGTACAACGCCGGCATTGTCCTGACCGGAACGGAAATCAAATCCATCCGGGCCGGCAAAGCCAGTTTGGTTGACTCTTATTGCTATTTTTCCCGGGGAGAGTTGTGGGTCAGGGGCATACACATTGCCGAATACCGCTTGGGCACCTACTACAACCACGAGGAGAAACGGGAGCGGAAACTGTTGCTGACCCGGAAGGAGTTGCGAAAATGGGAGCGCAAAGTCAAAGAGAGCGGCCTCACCATTGTTCCCGTCAAACTCTTCCTGACGGATAAGGGGTGGGCCAAACTGCGCATCGCTTTGGCCAAAGGCAAAAAAGAGTTCGACAAACGGGAATCCCTAAAACTAAAAGACGCCAAACGGGAGATGGAGCGCTTCCGGTAACCTAAACCGGAAACCGCCTCCCGCTACCGAACGCTTTTTTACTGATCCGGATACCGGGCGGGCACTGCTTGCGTTTGTATTCGTTCCGGATCACCATGGAGATTACCTTTTCGACCGTCTCTTTCTCAAAACCCCGGAGAATGATCTCCCGGGCAGAGTGCCGTTCTTCCAGATAGAGTTTCAGAATACCGTCCAACACATCGTATTCCGGCAGAGAGTCCTGGTCCTTCTGATCGGGCCGCAACTCGGCCGAAGGGGTTTTGGTCAGGGTGTGTTCCGGAATGATCTCTTTCTCCCGGTTGATATACCGGGCCAATTTATACACGTCGGTTTTGTACACATCGGACAGCACGGACAAAGAGCCGCAGAGATCGCCGTACAAGGTTCCGTACCCGACTGCTGCCTCGCTTTTGTTGGAGGTGTTGAGAACAATGTGCCCGAACTTATTGGATACGGCCATCACCAGATTCCCCCGGATCCGGGCCTGCAGGTTCTCTTCCGCAACATTAAACGGGAGTTGGTAAAAAAGGCTGTCCAGAGTGCTCAGGTATTTTTCATAGATATCCTGTATCGGGAAGGTGTGGGCGGATATGCCCAAATTCCGGGCCAACGCTTCGGCGTCCGTCACCGAATGACCGGAGGAGAAGCCGGAAGGCATCAACAACCCGGTCGTGTTTTCGGCGCCGATGGCCTCTGCCGCCAGGGCGGCGACAACGGCCGAATCCAGACCGCCCGACACGCCCAATACAGCCTGGGTAAATCCGTGTTTCCGGAAATAGTCCCGGATACCGAAAACCAATGCCCGGTGGGCCAAGGCAATCGGATCCGTTTTTTCACTTTTCAAGAGCGGGTAGTGTTGCACCCGGTCAATGTCTATTACCACAAAATCCTCCTCGAACGCTTTCATGTGCAGCACCGCTTCCCCCTTGTAATTATACACCATCGAATTTCCGTCAAACAATACCGATGTGGCCGCCGTTGCGGGATGGACCGAAACAATCGTTTTGCTGCGTTGTTTCGAAAGCGATTGCAACACCTGTTTGCGGTAGGAGAGGCTTTCCGTGGTAAAAGGGGTCAACCCGATGTAGATTACTAAACTGTCGCCCTTGTCGATAAACTCCGATTCGTATTCATCGAACAGGATCCGGATGTTTTTGTTCCGGAAACGGATCGGCGTATTCTCCTCGCCGGCCACAAAATAGCGGCTTTCGTCAAAAACATCGTAGTCGCTGAGTACCGTTTTATGCACGCCGTCCGCCACCTCGCCGTTCTGGATAAAGTAGGCGGAGTTGTACATGATGCCGTTAGCCGGGTCCAAATTCGGCGCCCCGATAATAGCGGCCATGCTTCCGCAGGCATCTGCCAGCCGTTCCACCGTTTCGCGGCACTCTGTCACAAAAGGCTCCTGTTCCAGCAGGTCCTGGGGCAGGGGGCCGCAAACGGCCAATTCGGGGAAAACGATCAGGTCGGCCTGTTCCGCCCGGGCTTTTTGAATGGCTTCCAGCATCAATTCATAATTTTTCCGGATGTTGCCCGTGTGGTAATTCTGCTGAGGAATGGCGATGCGCATAGGGTACAGTATGTGGTTCGTAATGTGTTCTGCAAAGGAAGAGAATACCGAATTTGTTCGTACCTTCGTATCCTCAATCAAAGCCTGTTCAAATCAGGAATGTAAAAATACGACTTTTACCCTAAAATAAAAACGAACAAAGATGAAGTTTGCCATTCCCGGGTTGTTTTTCTGCCTTTTGATAGCCAGTTGTAAAAACGAGCAGCGGCCGGATGTCCGTGAGTTCCGGCAGGAGAGGCGTTTTATCCGCTTCGAACAGGAGTTGTTCGCTTTGGACAAAGAGCACCCCGATGCCGCCTCTTTGCAGGCCCGGTACGGCCGTTTTTTCACCCTCTATGCCGGTGAGGTTTTGCAGCTGGGGAATCCCCGGAGTGAGGCGTTTCCGCGCCTGTTCTCCTATTTTTTAAGGGACTCCGTGATGCGGCAACTGTACGACAGCGTGGAAACGGTCTATCCCGATATGGCCGTACAGGAGAGCGAATTGACCGATGCGTTCGCTTACTATGCATACTACTTTCCCGGCCGTCCCGTTCCGGCCCTTTACACACACATCTCCGGCTTCAACCAATCGATAGTGGCGGACAGCGCCTGGATCAGTGTCAGTCTGGACAACTACCTGGGCGAGGAGTGCCTCTTCTACAAAATGCTGGCGACGCCGGTTCCCCGTTACTTAGCCCGCAACATGACGCCGGAGAACATTGTCCGGGACCTGCTGTTAGGTTGGTTGACGGCGGAGTTCTCGTACCATCCCCTGCAAAACGACTTGGTGAGCGGCATGATCCACCAGGGGAAATTGCTCTATATGCTGGAAAAACTGTTGCCCGGTTACGCACCGGAACGCCTGTTCGGCTTTACCCGGGAACAGTGGGAGTGGTGCCGCGAAAACGAAGAGGAGATGTGGGGATTTTTGATCGAGAACGAATACCTCTTCGATACCGGACAGATGTTGTTGCGCAAGTACCTGTTTGCCGCTCCTTTTTCGCCCGGCATGCCGGAAGAGTCTCCGGGGCAGGCTGTGTTGTGGAACGGCTACCGGATCGTCGGTGCGTACATGAAAAACCGCCCGTTGGAAGCAGAAGCGCTGATGGCGGAGCAGGATTACCACAAAATATTAAGAGAAGCAAGGTATAAACCGTAAGCATGGAGAAGCAGGAAGCGAGAAAAAAGATCCGGGAGTTGAAAAAAACGACGATCCGGGAAGAGAAACAACAGGAGTCGGAAGCGGTGTGGAGCGAGTTGGAGCAGACAGAAGCCTTTGCAAAAGCCCGGGTAGTACTGGCCTATTGGTCCATGGAGGACGAACCCCATACACACGATTTTATCAGCCGTTGGGCCGGTGAGAAATGTTTTTTATTGCCTTGTATAAAAGGCGATACCTTGGAGTTGCGCCGTTTTGAAAGCCGGGAAAAACTCGTACCGGGAGCGAGGTTTGCCATTCCGGAGCCGGTGGGCCGGCCCTGGGAAGATCCGGCCGCGATAGACCTGATCATCGTGCCGGGAGTCGCTTTTGACAAAACAGGCAATCGTCTGGGTAGGGGAAAAGGATATTACGACCGCATCCTGAAAACGTCCGGGGCGTTTAAGGTCGGCGTATGCTTTGGGTTTCAGTTATTGGAATCAGTGCCTGTCGAAGCGCATGACGTACCGGTGGACCTCGTTATCGCCGGGAAATAAAAATTTGTTTTAGTAGTACTGATATTACTTTATTGCATGAATTTTTTCCACTCTTCGGGTATGTTAATATGGATAGATTTATATCGTTCCAGAAGTCGCCTGATCCTTTTTCCGACGATTTTTTTGTCATATACAGAAGTCGCTTTTTTACCTGTGAGTAATTCTCCTGCTTCACACTCCCGTACAAAAATAAAACCATCCATCCGTTCGTGAAGATTACTTGCAAACCAAGATCTGAGTTCGTAAGCTGGTGGAATGAGCCGGATGCTCAAAGGATATTGGGGCAATTGTTCTGCCGGATAATAAAAAAAGGAGCGGCCGGTATTCCAGGCGCTTTTTTCCAAAGAACCCTCTATCGGCTTGGGCAACTGCCGGTGTTTGGCTACTTTTTTGAATGTCGGAAACATGGGTTGAACACTCCCGTGGCCGCCAATGAATCCGATGGGGCAATAGGCTTTTTCGTAATATTCTGTCAGGTACCCTCCCAATGAGATACGTGTGGCCTTTTTTCGACTGATTTGTATCCAACTCCCTCTAATGACCATACATTTGTCTTTTGCAAGTCCACCGGCATGCCAGGCCTGATAGACGTGTTCCCATAAAATGGATCCCCGAGCATTGGCCACGCCATACTCTTTCACATCCGGCAAATCCGCTTCTGTCAGATGCAGGTAGATGATACTTCGCAGCCATTGCCGTTCAAAGCGGCCGATACATGCTTTCGTTTGAGGTTTATTCAACAGGGACAAAGTTTCAGCCAATGATACGTAAAAACTTTCCAACAAAGCCAACAGATGAGGGTCCGGTTTTTGTTTATACAGCTCATACAGATAATCATACAGAAAGGTATTGTTGAACATACGCATGTTGCGATCTATTCCAATGATATGTACCTTGTTTTCCTGTTTGCTATTGTACTCTTTTAGAAATTCCAACAGTTCTGTCATTTCTTCCAGGGTAAATGTAAATACGCCGGAATCTTCGATAATCTCTTGCAGAGGAATAGGGTATCCTTGAATATACAAATCCCATTTTAACAAAACCATGCTGGGCTCTTCCACCAGTACCAACTTATAGTTTCCATGCTCTACCAGCCATTTGATGATTTGATTTTTTGCTTTGCCCGATGACAAAGATCCGGAAATGGTTTCACCCAGTCCAACGATGCGGGGTTTTGCCTGGAGCAAGGGAATCCCGGAGACAGATAAATTCTCAGAAAAAGATAGGGGAATGATGTGAGTTGTATCCAATGTGTAGTTTTTGCCCTGTTCTGGGCGGCTTACATCATTTACAGACAAACCGTCTACTCGAATATCCAGCTTGTCGATCCATATTTTTGCTCCGGAAGATACTTCCGGAACACTTTCGATAAGCAGATCGATCAATAGATAAGCAGTGCTGTCTGCGGAAATCTGTACATGATACTCTTGCCACGTCTCTCTGTTTATCCGGATAGATTTTGTATGAATAACCTCTTCCTGTTCATTCAGCGCATACACTTTCAACCAGGCATTTTGAACATGTTCCTGCCGTGCATGTATTCGAATATCCGCCTTCGTGTAAGGAGTGAAAAGAGGAAAACGCTGCGCCATTTTAAACGTGAACGGCAGACGTCTTGCCTTAAGCGCTACATCTTCTTCTACGCAAAAAACTCGTTTGTTTATTTGCGGATCCGATACCCAGGTCGGTCTCCATCTGACGGTGTCATTTCCTGGATTTAAAGACCAGCGAAAATCTTCCAATCGGCGATTCGATAACGATAAATTATAGTAATCGTTATTCGGGCTTTTTATGCAAGAAAAAAAGAAGATAGAGAGAAATAGGTACAGTAATTTACTCATCATCAATATATCGTATGATTTTAAATGTTATTAATTACGGTTCTACATGGAATGCTCCACCCATAAAAAATTACCAGGATTTGTTCATGACCGGCATTAAACTTGCCATTTCATCGAGGCTCTTTTTTGTCAGTGTATTTATTTTGTTTTTTATTTTTGAATTCTTTTGCTAAATCTATGATTTTATGACTAAGTTCATGTATTTGCCTATTCAGCTCATTTACCTGCGGATTGTCATAGGATTTTCCTGCTAATGTACATTCTCGGATTAACTCCAAAAATTTGATTTTTGTCAGATACAACTGTCGCCCAGTCACATAGAACTCTTTAGGGGCGGGATGTTGTTTGATCAGTTCCAATTTGTCCATTAATAACAGATTCTTCTGCAGGGCTGGCAAAGCGGTCTTGTTAATATACGCAACCCGCTCATCCGGTATAACACTATTTAGCATGTCATCATTGAATACCTTCATTTCATTCTGTCTCAACTCCGTTGCTATCGTCTTACACCTGTACATTTGAATTGAATCCATAGGTAACCATATCCCTATTCCGATTAGAAAAAAAAGAATGATGCTTGCAAAAACAACCCCAATAACCCTCCAAGCAGAATAAAAAGGCTCTCCTTTAATCTGCTGTTTTCTAATTGTAAATCCCTGAAATTTTTCTACAAACCAGTAAGCAAGCAATGAACAAAATATTGGAATGCTGTATAAAGGGATTTTTCTTGTTGTATTTTCTGAAATCCACCACATAGCACCAAGCAATACGATTGTAGCAACCATCCCGATGAGCAGCGTATTTCTCCCTTGCCTAGGTTTTCTGGTGTTTATAAAATTTCGCCGGATTAAAAATACGGCTACCAAAGGGCCTCCCCAAAAAGTTCCGATCCAAATTGCCTGATGTGAGTATAGTTTTATTTCTGATTTGTTCATCATTTCTGTAAAATTTTTCACGGGATTTAGCACGAAGCAAAATTATATAAAAAAAGCGGCCCGAAGACCGCTTTTTCTGTTCTATTATGTAATCAGGCTTGTTTGATCGCCTCTACGGGACAAACTCCGGCGCAGGTTCCACAATCCGTACAAGCATTCGCATCGATCTCATAATGATCGGCACCCATAGAGATCGCTCCTACCGGGCATTCTCCTTCACATGTACCGCAAGAGATACAGTCATCGTTGATTACGTAAGCCATTTTTTTAGGTTTTAGTGATTAATACCCCGCAAAAATAGAATCATTATTTGAAAGAAAAAAGGAAAACGGGAAGTTTTGAGGCTTATTTCTTCTTGCAGCACTCTTTCTTCTTATCCCCCTTCTTGCACTCTTTCTTGCACTCTTTCTTGCACTCTTTCTTACACTCTTTTTTGCAGTCGGCTTTCTTGCCCGCTTTTTCCTTGCAGCACTCCTTCTTTTCTACGCACTCTTTCTTACACTCTTTTTTGCCCTCCTGTTCGGTCTTATTACTCTGGGCCGAAGCCAGGCTCACGGTAAAGAACAATGCAAGCATTGTTACAATTGCTTTCAGTTTCATAATGTGTCAATTTTGGTTAGTAAGTCGCATTTTGTAATACCTCATACAAAGATTACGAATAAATTTTGAAAAAGCAAATAAAAAAGCAGCAAAGTGCTTATACCTTGCTGCTTTCTTAGAAAATACTTCCGTTTACTCAGCTTTCGGCTTAAAGATCAAATTGACCTCCTTGGCCCCTGTAAAGAGTTTTTCAGCAAACTCCCGCATGCCGGAGGTAGTAATCCCGTCTAAAATCTCTTCGTAGTTTTGGGCATCCGCGGGGTTGTATCCGTACCGGTACTGGGTCAACAAAGCGCCTAACCAATAACTGTTGTGCAGTTTGGATTGTTCCCGGTCCTTCCGCATGTTAGTGATCACCTTGTCCAGATCGGTTTGGGTCGGTCCGTTCTTTTGGAAATCGTCGATCTCTTTCAGTACCAGCGATTGCAAATAATTGGCTTTGTCGGGATCACAGTCAAAAAGAACAGTCAATTCATACTCAACCTGCGGATCTCTGGCCGAACTGCTCGATACCCTCACTCCGTACGTGCCTCCCTCTTTTTCCCGGATATTCTCGGTGTATTTGATCCGTAAAATGGCAGCAAGCACAGAAAGGTAGATATTGTTCCGGGGAGTATACTCCATCTTCTCCTGACAGAAATCCGTGTAGCAGGTGGATTTCGGTGTTTCAAACAAGATCTCCACCTCTTTGTTCAATTGTTCGGGGCTTTCGATCTGGTTGTCTACCCAAGTTTCCCGACGATGCGTAGCCGGAATAGACCCGATGTATTTCTCCACCAACGGTTTCACGGTCTCGGCATCGATGTTTCCGACAATGATAAAAGTAAAATCGGAAGCGTCCTGGAAGCGGTCGCGGTAAATCTGCTCTATTTTAGCTAGATCCACCTTGTCCAAATAGGCTTCGTTCATCAGCAAGGTCCGTGGATGGTACTTGCTCATGATCATGGAGAGTGTGTCCTGCATAACTTGTTGCGGGTCTTTGCTGGCGTTGACAAGAGACGGGCGCAACCGGTTCAGGTACGCCTCGTGCGCCTCTTTGTCAAAGCGGGGCGCCTGAAAGCGCAAGTATACCAATTGCAACATCGTCTCAAAGTCCTGCGGGGTAGAGCTGCCGTTGACCCCTTCGGAAAGAGGGCTGAGGTTGACGGAACTGCCGGCTTTTTTACCCGTCAGCGCTTTCTGTAACGAGATCGCATCCAACCCGCCGAGCCCGTACGCTTGGACCAGACTCCCGACTACTTGTGCCGAGTAAAGATCTTCCACACCGTACAGAGAGGTACCTCCCTGACTAAATGCATTCAGGGTCACAGCGTCCTTGTTGTAATCAGCTTTCCGGAACACCACCGTAGCCCCGTTCGACAATTTCCACTCTTCGGCCTCGAATTCGGGCAACTGTTTCACAGCAATAATTTTCCCGCCCGGCAACTCTTCCGTAATCAAATCCGTATTCACGACCTCGTCTTCGTATGCCGTGATCGTTTTATCGTTTTCCACTTCGGCAATGATCCTGAAAGTTTCCTCTTCGGTCAGGTGTTTGGTGTTTTCTTCCGGGCCGGTAATGGCGATCACCCGGTTTTCCGGTTTATACCATTCGTTGGCTTTGGCAGAGATCTCAGCCACCCCGATGCCGGGCAGGATGCTCTTCAAAAAATCATGGTAATACTCAATGGCCAACATAGGCTCCTGTACTAAGTAGTGGCTTCTGATCTGACGGGCGAACTGATCGTTGTGCCGTTTGTCTTTTTGCTTCAAAGCCGACTCCGAGTTCACCAACATGTTGGTTTTTACCCGCTCCAGTTCAGACTCGGTAAACCCGAACCTCCGGACCCGTTCGTTTTCCGTCAGCAAGGCACGCAACGCTACCTCCTCTTCGTTCGGTTTAGCGGTAACCTCCAAAGCATACGTTTTGTATCCCCGCGTTAATCCGGTGTAATAGATGCCTCCGTCGATAAAAGGAGGGTTCCCTTTTTGCAGCATTTCCCGGATGCGACTACCCAGCATGCTGTTGTACAGAGAGGCGATCAGGTTTTCACGCAAATAGCTGTGCCGGTCTTTTACCGGATTTTTATCTTCGTGGATGATATACATAGCAATGGAAGACTGTTGCTCTTCCGGGTCGGTTGCCACCACAAAATAGGTCTCTTTGTGTTCGGGAATATCAAAGAAGGGGCGTTCTTGCGGTTTCTTGACGGCCGGGATCTTTGAGAACAGGTCGATCACCTTTTGTTCCATCTCATCCAGATCGAAGTCACCCACCACGGCGATCGCCTGCAGGTCCGTCCGGTACCAATCGTGGTAGAAATCCCGGAGGGTTTTATACTCGAAGTTCTTGATCACATCCAAATTGCCGATCGTGGTCCGTTTGGCATATTGGGAACCTTTCAGGAGTATCGGGTTGACCTTTTCCCGCAAGCGATACGCCGAGTTCCGGACAGTTCGCCACTCTTCCGAAATAACTCCGCGCTCCTTGTCGATCTCCTCCTCTTCCAGCAACAAATGGTCCGACCAGTCGAACAACACCAGGAGACAACTGTCCATCAGGGGTTTGTTCGTTGTCGGTACATCGCTGATATTGTACACCGTCTCGTTCTGGCTGGTGTAGGCATTGAGGTTCCGGCCAAAGGCGATCCCGTGCTTTTCCAGATTTTTGATCAGGGAGTTGCCGGGAAAGTGCTTGCTACCGTTAAACGCCATGTGTTCCAGAAAGTGCGCCAAACCGTCCTGCTCATCCGTTTCCAACAGAGAACCTACGTTCTGAATGATGTAAAAACTGGCCCGTTCTTTAGGTTCCTGGTTGACACGCAGGTAGTAAGTCAGTCCGTTTTCCAACTTTCCGATCTTTACTGCCGGGTCTGTCGGTACTTGGGAATCCAGGTCGTATTGCCCGTAAAAAAAGGCCGGGAACGACACCAGGAACAACAGCAAAAAGATACATTTTTTCTTCATCGTGTTTAGTTTTATATATAGGTTATTATATAGGGGTTGTTCTATTCAGGATCGGTGGCCAGAACCGATTTATATCCGTAGGTTTTGGCTATGTTCATGACCCGTACCAGATGCTCTACCGGTACGGATTTTTCCAACTGGATGATAATGCTGGGCTCGTCCGTATTTTTCAACTCCTCCACAATCCGGCTCTCCAACCGGGAAAACGGAGTGACTTTCCCGTTCAGGTAGTACACCAGGTTCTTGTCGACCGAAACCGTTACGGAGACCGGATGGTTGGCGATCTGATTGGTGCTTTTGGGCAGTTCCAGCTTCAACGCATTGGGATTGACAAGGGTAGAGGTGATCAGGAAAAAGATCAGCAACAAAAAAACAATGTCGGTCATGGACGACACACTGAAAACGGTGTTGATCTTGTTACTGCGTTTGACAGCCATGCGGTTATTTTTTCAGATCGTACAGGGCATCCATGAACTTAGAAGAGGCCTCTTCCATCTCGACCGCGATCCGGTTGATCCGGCCGACCAGGGCGTTGTAGCCGAGCGAGGCGACAATGCCCACGGACAACCCGGCGACGGTCGTCACCATGGCCGTGTAGATCCCGTTCGAAAGCAGCGATATATTGATGTTGTTTCCGGCCGTAGACATATCGTAAAATGCCTGGATCATACCGATAACTGTTCCCAGAAAACCGATCATCGGGGCGACATTCGCAATGGTCCCCAAGGTGGAAAGCCCTTTTTCAAGGGCCACCATTTCTGTGTTGGCAGCGTTTTCCATGCTGATCCGCAGATCGGCTGCCGGAATGTTCGCATACCGGATTCCTTTCAGCAACACGCGGGCGACCGGTACATCCTGCCGGGTACACTCCTGCACGGCGGCGCTTTTGCCGTCGCGCTGCATCACCTCCAGCACCCGGCCGGTAAAGCCGCTTCCCGTACGGGTCGCCCTCCGGACCAGCGCGTAGCGTTCACAAATAATATAGACAGCAATCACAGAGAGCAAAAAGAGCGGGACCATCAGCCATCCCCCTTTGAGGATCATCTCCCACAGGCTGATCCCTGTTGTTTCAACTAAAAAAATGTGCATGACCGGTATTTCTAACTAAAAATTGTACGACGACAAAGTTACAAAATCCACCTGAACCCACAACCCATAATTCAGTCATCCTAACTAAAAATACATATTCATTTTAACATTACAGCCTCCCCCTATCTCTATCGTACCTTAGTCGTACCATAGTCGTACCATATTCGAGTATAAAATTTCGTTTGTCCAATCTTGGAAAATGCAAAGTACATCACCAACGTAAAACCAAAATCCGAAAATAAAAACCAACGGCGATTTGCAGACATAATTATTATGCACTATTCCAGAAAAAAATCGGAGAAATCAAATTGATGATCGGAATCCTGAAAGGCAGCAGGCAAAAAGTACAATATTGTATCACGGCAATAGAATAAAAAATGGCTACAAACCCGCGAAACTCCGCAATAGTTCATAGCCATCAGGATGGGAAAGGGCGGGAAAGAGGCTCCACACCGTCCCCACTGCCGTGCGATGGTAGAAAAGAAAATCATAAAATTTAAGGATCTCTAAGATTTATTATTGAAAAAAAGCGGTAATTTTAACAGCGAAAACAAAATCCGGTGCGGATTTTGCTTCTTTTTTTAAAAATTTACATGCAATCAACGCAAGACATCTATGGAAAACAAACTGGATATCCTGACCCGGAAGCTTTACGAAGAAGGAGTAGAGAAAGCCAGCAAGGAGGCGGAAGAGATTATCGGAAAAGCGAACGAAGAAGCGGCAGGCGTGTTGGCGGAAGCCCGTGCAAAGGCCGACAACATTGTCCGGGCCGGGCAAGAGGAGGCCGATCGTCTGAAAAAGCGGGCAGAGGCGGAGACGGCATTGGGCGTAAAACAGGCGGTCGCAGCGTTGAAACAGCAGATCACCGATCTGGTTTCCGGCCGGATTGCAGCTGAACTGGCCCGGACAGGGTTTGAGGAAAAAGCATTTGTGCAGGAGTTGTTGGTAACAGTCGTCAAAAAATGGGACGTGGCTTCCGGGACGATGGATCTGGAGTGCATATTGCCCGAAAAAGAGAAAAAAGCGTTTTCCGAACTGATTGCCGTCAAATACAAAGAGTTGTTGGACAAAGGCTTGGAGATCAAAGCCGGTTCCCTACCGGATACTTTCGTATTGCAACCCCGCGACGGAGGGTACAAGATCACCTTTTCGGAAGAGCTGTTCGAAGTCTTCTTCCGTCCCTACCTGAAAAAATGGGCCAAGGAGTTGCTCTATGCGTAAAACTTACGAAGCATTCATTGCCGGGCTGCCGGAGATGGTCCGGGAGGAGCGAAAACCGCCCCTGGCAACGGCCGCTTTCCGGGAGCAGGCGGAACTCTATTTAGCAGGGCAGGACAAAGCGTTGCTGGAACTCCTTTTTTTACCTTACGACAACCAACAGGTTTTAAAATTACTGAACAGGCACGATCCGGATCCGGATGCACCCACCGTCTGGCCGTTGCCGGTGCTGGAAGAAGAAGTATTGGAACCGGAGCGGGTGTTGCCGGCCTACCTGCAGGATTTTATTGTACGTTTCAAAGCGGGGGAGTTACATACATTCGGGCAGAAACCGGAAAATGTACTGAGCGGCCTGTATTACGACAGCCTGATCGGTTCCGGGAATGCATTTTTAGCCGGCTATGCGGCGTTCAGCCTGAACCTGAAAAACCTGGTGGCGGCGCTGAATTGCAAAAAATACGGCAAAGAGTTGGAAGCGGAAATAATAGGAGAGAACGAATTCGCCCAGGTGCTGAAGACTTCCCGTGCTAAAGATTTCGGCCTGTCGGCGGAGTATCCCTGGGTAGAACAGGTCGTCCAGTTGATGGAAAACGAAAACCTGACGGAGCGGGAAAGAGGCCTGGACAATCTGGTGTGGGAATACGTGGAAGAACAGAACCGGTTCTGCTACTTCTCCATCGAGCGGATATTGGGATTTGCTGTCGAACTGCAGATCGTGGAGCGCTGGAGCCGGATGGATTCGGCGGCCGGCCGGGAGATATTCCGGGAGTTGATAGAGAAATTCAAGAACGATCTGGTGGTACATATAGACAAATAGAGATGGAAAAAACAGTCGGAAAGATACACAGCATCATCGCCAATCTCGTTTTGGTCCGGGTGGAAGGCCCTGTTTCCCAGAATGAGATCTGTTACATCGAAGCGGGAGACGTACGGCTCATGGCGGAGGTGATCAAATTTACCGGGGACCTGGCCTACATACAGGTGTTCGAAAGTACCCGGGGGCTGAAACCGGGCATGCCCGTTGAATTTGAACAACACCTGCTGGAAGTGAGCCTGGGGCCGGGCTTGTTGTCGAAAAACTTTGACGGATTGCAGAACGACCTCAACAAAATGTCCGGCTTATTCCTGAAAAGAGGGGAGTACACCCACCCGTTGGAAGAGGAGAAAAAGTGGAGTTTCGAACCGTTGGCCCAACCGGGAGATACGGTCAGGGCAGCGGACTGGCTCGGCAGCGTCAAAGAAAACTGGCTGGACCACAAGATCATGGTCCCTTTTAAGTGGGAGGGTGAATACACCGTGGAGTCCGTAGCGGCTGCCGGAGAGTATACAATCCTGGAACCGATCGCTGTGTTGAAAGACCCGTCCGGGAAGCGGCTGGAGGTGACGATGGTACAAAAATGGCCGGTCAAGATTGCCATGAAAAAATACGCGGCGAAACCCCGCCCCTTTACCCAAATGGAGACCGGTTTGCGGGTGATAGATACCATGAACCCCATGTTGGAGGGCGGCACCGGTTTTATTCCGGGGCCTTTCGGCACCGGGAAAACCGTGTTGCAACACTCGCTGGCCCGTTTTGCCGACGCCGATGTCATCATCATGGCGGCTTGTGGAGAGCGGGCCAACGAAGTGGTCGAGATCTTTACGGAATTTCCCAACCTGCAAGACCCCCGTTCGGGGCGTTCGCTGTATGAACGCACCACGATCATCGCCAACACCTCCAACATGCCGGTAGCGGCCCGGGAGGCCTCTGTGTACACGGCCATGACGATCGGGGAGTACTACCGGGCCATGGGGATGAAGGTGCTCCTGTTGGCAGACTCCACCTCCCGGTGGGCCCAGGCGTTGCGCGAGATGTCCAACCGCATGGAGGAGTTGCCCGGACAGGATGCGTTCCCCATGGACCTTTCGGCCATTATCGCCAACTTCTACGCCCGGGCCGGGTTGGTTTATCTGAACAACGGAAAAACCGGCTCCGTAACCTTTATCGGTACCGTATCTCCGGCCGGAGGAAACCTGAAAGAACCGGTGACGGAAGCCACCCAGAAAGTGGCCCGCTGTTTTTACGCGCTTTCCCAGGCGCGGGCCGACTCCAAACGCTATCCGGCCATCAACACCCTGGAATCCTACTCCAAATATTTGGAGTATCCGGAGTTCCGGGAGTATGCTGAAAAGCACCTCTCCGACACTTGGATCGAGGAGGTCAACGAAGCCCGGGACGCCCTGGTGCGGGGCATAGAGAGTGCGGAACAGATCGACATTTTGGGAGACGACGGCGTGCCGTTGGAGTACCACGTCGTTTTCTGGAAATCGGAGTTGCTCGACGGGGTGATCCTGCAACAGGATGCATTCGACGAGATAGACGGTTCCACCTCTATGGAACGACAGCGCTACATGCTCGGTAAAATATTGGAAATTGTCCGTTCGGATTTTGCTTTTGAATCGTTCGACGAGGTAAATCCCTATTTCAAGCGGTTCTTGAACAGCTATAAACAGATGAATTACGCTCCGTTTTTATCCGAGCGTTTCAAACAATACGAACAGGAGATAGCGGAAATACTGACGGAAAAACGAAAATAACCCTTACGGTCTTACAATCTTACGGTCTTGAAACATGAATACAGCTTTTCAAAAAGTATATACAAGGATTACCCGGATCACCAAAGCCACCTGCGCCTTGAAGGCCCAGGGGGTCGGTAACGACGAGTTGGCTCTGGTGGCCGGCCGCTTGGCGCAGGTGGTGAAGATCTGGGGGGACGACATCACCCTGCAGGTATTTTCCGGGACCGAAGGGATCCCGACCGATGCGGAAGTAACGTTTCTGGGGAAAGCCCCCTCTCTCAAAGTGGGCGAGGAGCTTTGTGGGCGTTTCTTCAATGCGTACGGCGATCCCATCGACGGCGGGCCGTCGGTTGACGGGGAAGAGCGTGAGATCGGCGGCCCCTCCGTCAATCCCGTCCGGCGAAAACAGCCGTCCGAACTGATCGCTACCGGAATTGCCGGGATCGACCTGAACAACACCTTGGTTTCCGGGCAGAAGATCCCGTTTTTTGCCGATCCGGACCAACCGTACAACCAGGTGATGGCCAATGTGGCCTTGCGGGCGCAGGCCGACCGGATTATCCTGGGAGGGATGGGACTGCCGAACGACGATTACCTCTATTTCAAGCAGATGTTCGATAACGCCGGGGTATTGGACCGGATTGTCAGCTTCATCAATACAACCGAAGACCCGACGGTGGAACGGTTGTTGGTACCCGATATGGCATTGACGGCAGCTGAATACTTCGCCGTGGATAAAAACGAAAGGGTGCTGGTGTTGCTGACCGACATGACGCTCTACGCGGATGCACTGAGCATTGTGTCCAACAGGATGGACCAGATCCCTTCCAAAGACTCCATGCCTGGCTCCCTCTATTCCGACCTGGCCAAGATCTACGAAAAAGCAGTGCAATTCCCCGAAGGCGGTTCCATCACCATTATTGCGGTCACCACGCTGTCGGGTGGGGATATCACCCACGCGGTCCCGGACAATACCGGCTATATTACAGAGGGACAGCTCTTTTTGCGGAAGGATACGGAGATCGGCAAAGTAATTGTCGACCCCTTCCGGAGCCTCTCCCGCCTGAAGCAGTTAGTCATCGGGAAGAAGACCCGCAAAGACCACGCTTATGTGATGAATGCGGCGGTCCGGCTCTATGCGGATGCGGCCAATGCCCGTACCAAACTGGAAAACGGATTTGATTTGACCGATTACGACCAACGGGCCCTGAAATTCGCCAAAGCCTATTCCGGAGAACTGTTGGCGGTGGATGTGAATATCGATACGGACCGCATGTTGGATACGGCCTGGGCGTTGTTCCGGAGCTATTTCGACCGGGCGGAATTGGGTATCAAGGCGGAGATTGTGGACGAATTCGGAGGATTTACAGCATAGTCATGATCAGGTTTCAGTACAACAAAACAGCTTTGCAACAGTTGGACAAACAGTTGAAAGTGCGGGTCCGGGCCTTGCCGACCATCCGGAACAAAGAGGCGGCTTTGCGTTCGGAGGTGAAAAAAGCCAAAGAGACGGCGGAGGCATTGGACCGAAATCTGGCGGACACCTTGGACAGTTTGGAAGACGGGCTTCGGTTGTACACCGAATACCGCCCCGGATTGTTGAAGATCAAAGAAGTTGCGTTATCGGTAAAAAAAATAGCAGGCGTCCGGACGCCGGTATTGGACGAGGTGCTCTACGAAACGGAAGATTTCAGCCTTTTCAATGCACCGGCCTGGTTTTTGGACGGGATCGAACAACTCAAGGAGATCGTAGCCATCGCTCTGGAACGGGAGTTGTACATCCGGAAGATGGAGTTATTGGACAAAGCCCGGAAAAAAACCACCCAGAAGGTCAACCTGTACGAAAAGGTACAGATCCCGGGATTTGAGGCGGCGATCCTGAAGATCAAACGCTTTTTGGAAGACGAGGAAAACCTCTCCAAATCGTCCCAGAAAATCGTTAAAAACCGCCAGGAAATGGCCGGTTAATCTGCGCACCTAAGTTGTAACAGATGATTGTACAAATGAAGAAACTATCCCTGCTGATCTTCCACAAAGATTATCAGCATTTTCTCGAAGAGCTTCGGGAAAAAGGGGTAGTCCATATCCACGAAAACCGGGAGCGTTCGGTGGCGGACGATCAGTTACAGGCGCAATTGGCGACGGTGAAACGGCAAACCGAACTGATCCTGCGGTTGCAGCAGCAGGGGCAGGCGGAGAAGCGAAAAGGGATGGAAGGGATCGAGGAGGAGTACATAGAAGAGCATCTCCGGAAAAAATACCACCGGCTGGAACAGTTGGTGCAGCAGATCGGTTCGGTACAGAAGGAACTGGCGCTGTACGAGCCTTGGGGGACCTTTCCCGGGGAACGGATTGATACCTTGGAAAAAGCTGGTTGGCGGATTCGTTTTTACTCGGTCCCCGAACAGAAATTCCGCCCGGAATGGGAAGCGGTAGCGGAGATCGTGGAGATTGGGGAGTACAAAGGATACCGTTATTTTATCCACATCGGAAAAGAGAGAGCGGAGCTGGAAGCCGATGAATACCGTTTTCCGACGAAATCCCAACGAGAGTTGGCCGAATTGGAAACTGCTCTCCGAAACGAATACGACGAATTGAAAACCTGGTTGGACGATGTGGCGGCAGATGCCGTTGAACGTTTGAAGCGCTACCGGGAAAAAGTGCTTGAAGCCACGGACGAAAGGCAGGTAAAAAATGCCGCCAATGTTGCGGTAGAGGGCCGTATTATTTCCTTGGAAGGATGGTTTCCGGCGGACAGGGAGGCCGAATTGCTGCAATTTCTGGAGGGGCGGGAACTCTATTACGAAGTTTCGCGCTCGACGCCGGAGGATGAGGTGCCGGTCAAACTGAAAAACAACCGCTTCAGCCGCCTCTTTGAACCAATCGGCGCCATGTACGACTTGCCGAATTACGGGGAGCTGGACCTCACACCCTTTTTTGCACCCTTTTTTATGCTGTTTTTCGGTTTGTGCATGGGGGACGGCGGATACGGCTTGCTCATCTGGACTGCCTGTTTTCTGCTTCGGAAGAGGGTCAAGGACGGCTTGCGCCCATACCTGAAATTGGGAGAGTACCTGGGGGTGGCAACCGCCGTCGTCGGAGTGGTAACAGGCTCTTTTTTCGGCATCTCTTTGGATGCGGTAACCTGGCCCTGGTTGCAGGGAGTGAAACACTATTTTCTGACCCAAAACAACTACGGCCCGCAGTTGGGAGGATACAGCCCGATGTTATTCTTCTCCTTTGCGATTGGCGGCGTCCAGATACTGTGCGGCATGTGCCTGAAAGTGGTCAAGATCGCCAAACAACACGGTTGGAAATACGCCTTGTCGGATTTGGGTTGGACGGTACTGCTGGTGACCTTACTGATCGCATTCGGCTTGCCGGCTTTGGGAGTGACACTTCCGGAGTTCCTGGTGTGGGGGTTGTATGGGATCATCGGATTCTGTGCGCTGGCGATCCTTTTTTACAACTCACCGGATAAAAACATCTTCCTGAACTTGGGGGCAGGTATTTGGGGAACGTACAACATGGTCACGGGCTTGCTGGGTGACATTCTTTCGTATGTCAGGCTCTTTGCCCTCGGCCTGACCGGCTCCATTCTGGGAGGCGTATTCAATATGCTGGCCATAGATATGACGGCCGCTTTGCCGGTTGTTCCCAGGCTTTTACTTATGTTTTTTGTCCTGATAGTCGGACATGGCCTGAATTTTGTCATTGCCATGATCGGGGCGCTGGTACATCCGATGCGTTTGACGTTTGTAGAGTTTTACAAAAGCGCCGGATTTGAGGGAATGGGTAAAAAATACGAACCGTTCCGGAAAAGGACACAGTAAAAAGAGAGTATATAATCACTTGTTAAAATAGAAATGATGGAACCAATTGTATTAGCTTATTTGGGAATTGCCCTGGCGGTCGGCTTATCGGGAATCGGCAGCGCATTCGGTGTAACGATCTCCGGGAACGCCGCCGTGGGCGCTCTGAAAAAAAATCCCGCAGCATCCGGGCAGTACATAGGGTTATCGGCCCTTCCCGCTACGCAGGGGTTGTACGGGTTTGTCGGTTACTTTATGTTGAGCGCCTATTTAGTGCCTTCAATCACCTGGTATGTGGCGGCGGTCTGTTTCGGAACCGGTTTGGCATTGGGATTGGTCGCCCTGTTCTCGGCCATCCGGCAGGGGCAGGTGTGCGCCAACGGCATTGTGGCTATCGGCGGCGGCCACAACGTCTTCGGAACGACCATGATCCTGGCGGTGTATGCGGAGTTGTACCCGATCCTCGCCCTGCTGATCCTGATCTTAGTCTCTATCGGCCTAAGCCCTGCCTGATCATTTTAGCGTCTGTTTAAACAGTCTCTAAAATTTTCGCTTGAAATCTCCTGTTTTTCTGTTATTTAGNNTTTAGAAAAAAATAAAAAAATGATGGGAAAAACTTTGTAGATTGTATTTCCTTGCATTATCTTTGTCCCCGCTTTCAAACAGTGAGTGTGTAAGTGTGCTATAGAGTGGGAAGCAATTTTAGACAAGTTTTAGGACAGATGTTCTTTGATATATTGAAGTGACAAATAAAAACGAACGTACATGTTCTGTTTGTATCTAACGATACAGATAGATTTTAATGAATAATCCGGGCGATGGAAAAACAATTTTAATAATATTTTCTAATGAAGAGTTTGATC
>DBDA01000045.1:45646-45848 GCA_002293375.1 Odoribacter sp. UBA944 | reverse complement strand
CCGTAATGGTGTGCCATGCCATGTCCACCATACCGAAACTCAATTGCCGGTCACTGGTATAGCCGCTCTGAAAGTTGGCCGAATTCCGGATCCGGTCGATGTACTCTTGCGGAATGGCTTCGCCGGTTTCATAGTGTACGGCCCATTGGTCCAGCCACTCCTTTTCCAGCGCCCAGTTTTCCATGATCTGCGAGGGTAGTTC
>DBDA01000045.1:0-45628 GCA_002293375.1 Odoribacter sp. UBA944 | reverse complement strand
CCGTGCAGCGCATGGCCGAATTCGTGCAGTAAGGTGTTTACCTCGTCGAAGGTCAGCAGCGATGGTTTGTTTTCGGTCGGTTTGGTGAAATTCATCACGATGGACACCAAGGGGCGGATGTCTACGCCGTTGCGCACGTGCTGGGTGCGGAAATCGGTCATCCAGGCGCCGCCGTTCTTGCTGGTCCGCGGGAAGAAATCGGTGTATAGGACAGCTAAGAAGGAGCTGTCCCGGTCATATACTTCGTAGGTATTCACATCCGGGTGGTACTTGGGAATGGTGTTCACCTCCCGGAAGGTCACCCCGTACAGGGTGGTGGCCAAACCGAATACGCCCCGGATGACATTTTCCAGTTTGAAATAGGGTTTCAGCATCTCATTGTCCAGGGCGTATTTTTCCATGCGCAGTTTGTTGGAGTAGTACCCCCAGTCCCAGCGTTGCAGTGCGCCCTCAAATCCCAATGTCCGGGCGAATGCTTCCACCTCCTGTTTGTCTTTCAGGGCGTGGGGGTGGGAGGCGGCCAACAGTTGGGCCAGAAAGGCGTTTACTTCAGCCGGGGATTGCGCCATTCTATCGGTCAGGACGTAATCGGCATACGTCGGGTATCCCATGATCCGGGCTTTTTCCAAACGCAGGGCCGTCATTTGACGGACGATCTCGCTGTTGTTGTATGCATTGTCCCTGTAACAACGGGAGCCGTAGGCTTTGTATAACGCTTCCCGCAGTCCGCGGTTGTCTGCATATGTCATGAACGGGATGTAACTGGGGGCCTGCAAGGTAAATACCCACCCCTCTTTCCCTGCTTCCCGGGCTGTCAGGGCC
The DNA here is from genome assembly GCA_002293375.1 of Odoribacter sp. UBA944. GTDB lineage: Bacteria > Bacteroidota > Bacteroidia > Bacteroidales > Marinifilaceae > UBA944. The sequence continues at coordinate 44,806 of DBDA01000045.1, read as the reverse complement.
GCGGCTTCAACGGCGCTTTCCGGCAAGCCTGCCAGGTCGGCGGTATCCGTAATGTGCAGTTGGTAATCGTTGGTTTCGGCCAGCAGGTTGTTTTCAAACTGCAAACCCAATTTGGAAAGTTCCATGGAGATGGTGGTAAATCGTTTCCGGTTTTCATCGTCTAAATTGGCGCCGCCGTTCACGAATGCTTTCCAGGTGTCTTCCAGCAACGTGTTCTGTTCCGGGGTCAGGTTGGTTGTCCCTTTGTTTTTGTAAACGGTTTTTACCCGTTCGAACAGGATAGAGTCCATGAAAATGCTACTGTTGAATTCGGTCAGCAAAGGGGAGATCTCCTGAGCGATCTTTTGTATCTCTTCGTTGGTGTTGGCGGATGCCATGTTAAAAAAGATCGAAGAGATGCGGGACAATTGTTCTCCGGACCGGTCCAGTGCGACGATGGTGTTTTCGAAGGTGGCTTGTTCCGCCGAATGGGCGATCGCTTCGATTTCCTGTTTGGTTGCTGTAATCGCCTGTTGAAAAGCCGGCATGTAGTCTGTTGTCCGGATCTTGTCGAACGGAGGCGTTTGGTGCGGGGTGTTGAATTTCTCCAACAGCGGATTGGTGGTTGTACACGACATGGTCATACAAATTAATAGCGTCAGATAAAACGTTCGTTTCATACCTTGTATTTTTCTCATTATGGCCGTATGGAACCCCTTGCAACAACGTCTTCTTTAGCGCTTGTCAGCATGCGGGTTTCATATTTATACCGTTAAAAATTGGATAAAGTTCCCGTAAAAAGGAGGTGCAAATGTAGCGGTTTATTTCTTAAAATTGTTATACATTTGCGTAGATAATTGAGAATGTGATCAGGAGGATGGGAAACGGTAAAAAACCGATCGTGGCTATCGACGGCTACTCGTCGACGGGCAAAAGTACCGTGGCTAAAATGCTGGCGGCCCGTTTGGGATATGTGTATATCGACACGGGGGCCATGTACAGGGCTTTTACCTTGGCGGCGATCCGGGAGGGAATGATCCGGGACGGGAAGGTGGATGAAGCAGGGATCCGGAAATTGTTGCAGACGGTCCGGATTGATTTCAGACGCCGGGAAGGGGCGGGAAAGTTTGAAACATACCTGAACGGAGCATGTGTGGAGGAGCAGATCCGGGGCATGGAGGTCTCCGGACAGGTGAGCCTGATTGCGGCGGTACCGGCGGTGCGGCGACTATTGACAGAGCAACAACGGGAGATGGGGAAAACCGGCGGCGTAGTGATGGATGGCCGGGACATTGGCAGTACGGTGTTCCCGGAGGCGGAGGTGAAATTTTTCATGACGGCTTCCCCCCGGGTGCGGGCGATACGCCGGTACGAGGAGTTGGCGGTAAAGGGGGAAGCGGTTTGTTTGGAGGAGGTGGAGGAAAATATTCGCAAACGGGATTATTTAGATGAACACCGGGACGAATCTCCGTTGGTCAGGGCGTCCGATGCCATTCTGATCGATAATAGCGAAATGACCATAGCGGAGGAGTTGGAGTTGATGAGTGGGATCATACGGGAAAAGTGCAGTGGCCGTGAAGGTGGAGATCGATAAAAATTCCGGGTTCTGTACAGGGGTGGTGAATGCCATCCGGTTGGCCGAGAAAGAGTTGAAGAAGGGAGCATTGTACTGTATCGGGGACATCGTACACAATAACCTGGAAATGGAGCGATTGCGGAAGATGGGATTGCAGACGATTGACCACGCCGGATTTTCCGCCTTGAAAAATACCCGGGTGATGTTCCGGGCGCACGGAGAACCTCCTGCTTCGTATGCGATGGCCGAAGAAAACGGCATTCAGGTCATAGACGCTTCCTGTCCGGTTGTGCTGAACCTGCAACAGAAGATCCGCCGGGCTTGCCGGAAAATAAAACCGCTGGGCGGAACGGTTATTATCTATGGAAAGAAAGGGCATGCAGAAGTGGTCGGATTAGAGGGGCAGGCGGAAGGGCATGCGGTGGTGGTGGAGACGGAGAGCGATCTGGAACAATTGGATCTGTCGCGCCCGGTGACCCTTTTTTCACAGACGACGCAGAGTTTGGAAGGGTTTGGAAAAATGGCGGATCGCCTTAGGGCTTTGGGAGGGGAGCAGGTGGAGGTACACGATACGATTTGCCGGAAAGTAGCGAACCGAATCCCGCAGTTGGAAAATTTTGCCCGAATGCATGATGTTGTTATTTTTGTGAGCGGGAAAAAGAGTTCGAACGGGAAACAGTTGTATACTGTATGCAAGTGTGTAAATCCGAGGAGTTACTTGGTGGAGTGCGCGGGAGAGTTGCAGGAGGAGATGTGGAGCGAAGCCGGTACGGTGGGGATCAGCGGCGCTACTTCAACGCCTTTTTGGGTGATGGAGGAGATTAGGCAAAAGATAGAAACACTAAATTGATCAGATAATATGGCAAAAATTAAAAGAATCGGCGTATTGACGTCCGGGGGGGATGCGCCGGGGATGAATGCAGCAGTTCGGGCGGTGGTTCGATCCGCAATATACAATGGTTGTGAAGCGTATGGCATATACGGCGGGTTTCAGGGATTGATAAACGGAGATATAAAACGGTTGAAATCCACGGCTGTGAGCAACATTGTACAGCGTGGGGGAACCATTTTGAAATCGGCCCGCAGCGCGGAGTTCCGTACGGAGGAAGGTCGTGTGAAAGCGGCGGCAAAATTGAAGGAACACCAGATCGACGCTTTGGTGGTGATCGGTGGGGACGGCTCTTTTACAGGCGCCCGGCTGTTGGTGCAGGAGCACGATATTCCGGTGGTCGGTATACCGGGAACCATTGATAACGACCTGTTCGGGACCGACTCGACTATCGGTTACGATACGGCGGTAAATACGGCGGTGGAAGCGGTGGATAAGATCAAGGACACGGCCAGTGCGCACAATCGCCTTTTCTTTGTGGAGGTGATGGGGCGAGACGCTGGCTTTATCGCTTTGCGGACGGCTATTGCCACCGGGGCGGAAGCGGTGCTGGTGCCGGAGATCGATACCGATATCGTTGACCTGGAAACCTTTTTGTGCAAGGATTATGACCCGGCGACCTCCAGCGCCATTGTGATCGTGGCGGAAGGAGAAAAGGAGGGAGGGGCCTACAAAGTGGCCGAAAAGGTCGGGAAGACACACCCGGAGTACGACATCCGGGTCTCTGTGCTGGGACACATGCAGCGAGGTGGTTCTCCGTCAGCTTTTGACCGGGTATTGGCCAGCCAGTTGGGAGTTGCGGCCGTGGAAGCCCTGATGGATGACCAGAAGAGCATCATGGTGGGGATCATGAACAAAGAGATCGTCCACGTGCCGTTTAACAAGACCATCAAAAGTACCAAACGGCTCAATCCGGAATTGCTGAATCTGGTGAAGGTATTGTCCAATCGGTAAGCCAATATAAATTTAAACATAAGGAGGCTGTCTAAAAAGTAAAATTTAAGCAGCCTCTTTTTCTTATTCACCGGAAGTGTTTGCAGATATCATTTTACCATTGGCCGTCGAGGGCCTCTTTACCTACTTCGTCCCTCCTTCCTTGGAACAGGAGGTGAAGGAGGGGATGCTGGTATGGGTATCGTTTGCCGGAAAAAAGAAATACGCGGCGTTGATCTTCTGTTTACACAACAGGCCGCCGGAAGGGTATACCGTGAAACCGGTGGAAGGGATCGCGGAGGAGCACGTATGCTTTTCTCCGAACCACCTGCGTTTTCTGATGTGGGTGGCGGAGTATTACATGGCTTCTCCGGGAGAGGTGTTGCGGGCGGCATTGCCGATCGTGCTCCGCTTGGAGAGTGTCACCCAGATAGCCCGGACGGAACAGGAAATGACAGGGGATGCGGTATTATCGGAAAAGGAGGAGGCGATGCTGCAAGTGTTGCAGCCGGGAGCGTATGTCTCTTTGCAGGAGTTGGAGAAATACCTGCACATCCGAAACGGATTGCCTTACGTAAAGTCGCTGTTAAATAAAGGATTGTTACGGGTTCGGGAGATTGTGGACGAGGCTTTCTCAGAAAAAAAAGAGAAACGGGTGGTGTGGGGCCGTCCGTTTACGGAGCGGGAAAGATCGGAGATTTTGGATAGCTTGAAGCGGGCTCCCGTACAGCACCGCCTTTTTTGTTGCTGGTTGGAGGCGGATTGCGAAAGCATGGAGCGGAAGCAGTTGCTGGCAGAATCCGGATCAGCTCCGGCTGTCCTGAAGGTGTTGTGCGATAAAGGGATCCTGGCCATAGAGGAACATACAATCAGCCGTTTTGTTGTGGAAGAACAGGAGGTTGAGGACGGACATCCGCTTTCCACCGGGCAGCAGGAGGTGCTGCAACAGATCCGGGACTTTTTTGATACCGGGAAAAATGTGTTGTTACAGGGGGTGACCTCTTCCGGGAAAACAGAGGTCTATATCCGGTTGATCCGCTCGTTGATTGACGAGGGAAAACAGGTGTTGTACATGTTGCCGGAGATCGCCCTAACCGTTCAGATCGTCAAACGGCTGAAACGGGTGTTCGGGAACCGGATTGGGGTATACCATTCCGGTATGCCGGAGAGTTTGCGAGCGGAACTGTGGAGAAAACAGTGCGGAAACGATCCCTATCCGTTGGTATTAGGGGTGCGTTCTTCCCTCTTTTTACCGTTTAAGCGGCTGGGTTTAGTGATCGTGGACGAGGAACACGATGCTTCCTATAAACAGAAGGAGCCTATGCCCCGGTACCAGGGAAGGGATACGGCCGTTATGCTGGCTGCCATACACGGGGCCCGGGTGTTGTTGGGCTCTGCCACCCCCTCTTTTGAAACCCTGCGCAATGCGCTTACGGGCAAATACGGGAGGGTGGAGTTGGCTCAGCGCTATGGAGGAATACTGATGCCGGAACTGTTGTTTGCCGACTTGACGGAATACCGTCGAAAGAAGTTGATGAACGGCTCCTTCTCTCCTTTGTTGATCCAAAACATGCAGCAGGTGCTGGAGGCGGGCTATCAGGTGATCCTGTTCCAAAACCGTCGTGGATACTCCACCTATTTGCAGTGTGACCGGTGCGGTTCGATCCCGAAGTGTCGTCGTTGCGATGTCAGCCTGACCTATTACAAAGAGCGGAACGTACTGAATTGTCGTTATTGTGGGAGCTTGGTACAACCGCTTTCCGTATGCGAAGCGTGCGGAAAGGGGAGTTACCGGATGCGTACGCCGGGAACGGAACGGATAGAGGAGGAGGTAAAGGTGTTGTTTCCCGGGGCCCGGATGGCCCGCTTGGATCTGGAGGCGATGAGCAGCCGTTCCAGGTTCCGCCGGGTGATCGATGATTTCGAGCAGAAACGGATCGACGTACTGATCGGGACACAGATGGTTTCCAAAGGGCTCGATTTTGAGCATGTTAAGTTGGTCGGTGTGATGGATGCGGACAGTTTGGTGCATTTTCCGGATTTCCGGGCGGAAGAGCGGGCGTACCAGTTGTTGATGCAGGTGAGCGGACGCAGTGGCCGGAAAGGAGAGAGAGGGACGGTGGTGATCCAGACGACTGATCGGAAGAACCGGCTGTACGACTTGCTGGAAGCCGGGAATTATACGACATTTTACCAGGAAGCGGTCCCGGAACGGGAATCCTTTTTCTATCCGCCTTTTTGCCGGTTGATCCGGGTGGAGCTCCGCCACCCCGCAAATGTGGTATTGCGGAAGGCCGCCAACTGGCTGGCGGAGATGTTGCGGGACCGGCTGGGGCGGCGTGTTTGCGGGCCGGCCGTACCGGAAGTGGGTAGGATCGGTGACAGGTACCGATTGTTCCTCCTGATCAAGATCGAAGAGGGTGCTTCTTTTTCCAAGATTAAACAGTTTTTGAAAGAATCAGCCGTTCTTCTCTCTGCCGATAAAGCCTATTCCGGCCTGCGGGTGCTGTTTGACGTTGATCCATAAGAGGGTGGGAAGCTGCATTCTTTTACACTTCTTGCACATCAACGCCCCTTAGTGCTGATAAACGAAAATAATTTGATACCTTTGGCAAGTACGCAAAGGTTTAGAATGATGAATTGGGACAACTATATTTTTATTGCATTTTGCGTCTTTATGTTGCTGGTTGGGATGCGATGGAGACAGCGGTGGAAGAAGGCAAATAAAAAGAGTACGGAAGGCAGGGTACCTAAAAACCAGCGGCCGAAAGTGGCTGCCATCGGGGAGTCGGAAGAGGTCCGAAAACGGCGCTTGCAGCGGGAACGGCGGGTGCGTCTTTTTACCATTATTCAGTTGGTGGTTTTGTTCGGCCTGATGGTATTTATGATTCCGGCTTTAATGAAAGATATTGCGGATCCGGGCGGCATTGTCTGGCAGAATTTTTTGCTGCGTGCGCTGATCTTTCTGTTTACAATCTATGTTTTTATCATCGGTTACATCAAGGTATTCCGGAAAAAAAGCGAAGGGCGTCCGGTACGATAAAAAACGGTGGGAAACCTTGTGTGGTATAGCTTTCTGTTTTTAGAATTCTAAACAGTAGCTTAACTTTTTTTAAGGGGAAAAATTTTAACATTTGCTCTAAATATACCTAATTTTGGTAGCGGAATTTTGTATGCCTGAGTGGAAGATTATTACAAAATTTTTTACGGATAATTTAATTAATTTACAATATGGATACTGTTGATATCAAAGCATTGAACGACCGCATTCAGCAGGAGAGTTCCTTTGTTGACATGATCAACATCGAGATGAATAAAGTGATTGTCGGCCAAAAACACCTGGTAGAGGGGTTGTTGATCGGTTTGTTGTCCGATGGACATATCTTGTTGGAAGGTGTGCCGGGGTTAGCAAAAACATTGGCTATTAACACACTTTCGACTACCGTAGATGCCAAGTTCAGCCGGATACAATTTACTCCGGACCTGTTGCCGGCTGATGTTCTGGGTACGATGATCTACTCCCAGAAAAAAGAGGAATTTGTGGTGAAGAAGGGGCCGATATTTGCTAATTTTATCTTGGCGGACGAGATTAACCGGGCTCCTGCCAAGGTACAGTCGGCCTTGCTGGAAGCGATGCAGGAGCGCCAGATTACCATTGGAGATACGACCTGGCCGTTGGAAGAGCCTTTTTTGGTGTTGGCGACACAGAACCCGATCGAACAGGAGGGAACGTATCCGCTTCCGGAAGCGCAGGTAGACCGTTTTATGCTGAAGGTGGTCATCGACTACCCCAAGAAAGAGGAGGAGAAGTTGATCGTGCGCCAGAATATGACCAAATCCTTTCCGAAGGCTTCGACGATCCTGAAACCGGCGGATATTATCCGTGCCCGCGAAGTGGTGAAAGAGGTATATATGGACGAAAAGATCGAGAGATACATCGTTGATATCGTTTTTTCTACCCGCTACCCTGGTGAGTGCGGATTGGAGAAATTCACCAACATGATTGCCTACGGAGGCTCTCCCCGCGCCAGCATTAGTTTAGCCAAAGCTGCCAAAGCATATGCCTTTATCAAGCGGCGCGGATATGTGATCCCGGAGGATATCCGGGCGGTTTGTGCGGATGTACTGCGCCATCGGATCGGGCTGACTTATGAAGCGGAAGCAAACAACGTCACGACAGAGGAGATTATCAGCGAAGTATTAAATACAGTTGAGGTTCCATAGTACGATTGTAGTAAGCGGAAAGAGCTGTTACACATCAAATTTCAGAACTGATTTATGGAGACTTCTGATTTATTGCAGCGGGTCAGGAAGATAGAGATCAAGACCCGGGGGCTTTCCAACACTATTTTTGCGGGCGAATATCATTCGGCTTTTAAAGGGCGGGGTATGACGTTCAGCGAGGTGCGGGAATATCAGTACGGGGATGATATCCGGAACATCGACTGGAATGTAACGGCTCGTCATAACCGGCCCTACATCAAGGTATTTGAAGAGGAACGGGAGTTGACAGTGATGTTGTTGGTGGATGTCAGCGGTTCCCGCAATTTCGGAACGATTTCCAAACTCAAAAAGAACCAGATCACGGAAATTGCAGCCGTCCTCGCTTTTTCCGCCATACAAAACAACGACAAGATCGGGGTGATCTTTTTCTCGGATAAAATCGAGAAATTCATTCCACCCAAGAAGGGGCGCACCCACATCTTGCATATCATCCGGGAACTGATCGGTTTCCGTCCCGGAGAGAAACGGACGGACATTGCCGGAGCGTTGCAATACCTAACCAACTCCATCAAAAAACGGTGTACCTGCTTTGTGCTTTCCGATTTTATGGATGATTCCGATTTTCAACAAGCGCTCTCCATTGCCAACCGGAAACACGACGTGGTGGCGTTGCGAATCTACGACCGCCGGGAAGAGGAATTGCCTCCGGTGGGGTTGATGTACCTAACCGATGCGGAGACGGGAGAACAGATGTGGATAGATACCTCCAGCAAGCGTCTGCGGGAACATTACCGGAAGTTTAACCGGGAAGAGGAGTTGCGTCTGACTGCACTGTTTAAACGGTCAGGAGTGGATGCGGCCCACATTCGGGCCGATGAGGATTACGTAAGGGCGTTGATGGCTTTGTTTAAAAAACGGGCTTGATAAAATAAAACGTGTGAAGATAAAGAACATATGAAAATCAAGTGGATCACAGGATTACTTTGTCTCTTTTTTGGCTTCTTCTGGGACGGCCTGCTACACGCTCAACAGGTGGAGTACAGCGTTTCATTGGATACGACCTACATGTTGATAGGAGACCAGCAATACCTGACGTTTCAGGTCTGGAGCGATGACCCGGTGCGGGTCGTTTTCCCGGAATTAAAAGATACAGTGACGGCCGGTGTGGAGATTGTTTCCGGACCAGAGCGGGACTCTCTGAAAGAGAAAGATGGAAAGTGGCTCTACCGGCAGCGGTACGTGATTACCGCTTTTGATACGGGCGTATATGTGGTGCCGGAGCTGCCCGTTCTCTTGAAGGAGGACAATTACGACAATGTGTTGCGTACGGAACCGGTCGCTTTTGTTGTCAATACCTTCCGGATAGACGAATCCAAGGGGAATCACGACATTGTGATGCCGTATGCGACGCCCTGGACCTTTTCGGAAGCCTTGCCCTATCTGATTTGGGGGATAGGAAGTCTGGCGCTGGTGGCTTTGGGGGTCTGGAGTGTGATCCGCTTCCGGAAAAAGAAACCGCTCTTCCGGCGGGAAGAGGTGCGGATACCCCCTTACGAATTGGCCATTCGCTCCCTGGAAGCCTTGCAGGCGGAAAAATTGTGGCAGGTTGGGAAGGTAAAAGAGTACTACACCCGGTTGACTGATGCGATCCGGCAGTATATGGACGGAGAGTTGGCCATACCGGCTATGGAACAGACTTCCTGGGAGATCCTGCACGCTTTGGAAAAGTTGCCGGAGGCAGGCGAGGCTGATAAAGCCCGTTTGGCCGACCTGTTGCAGGCTGCCGATTTTGTGAAATTTGCAAAGGCCACGCCGCTGCCCGATGAAAATGTACGGAGCTTGGAAACGGCCTATGCATTTGTTCGGAATACTAACCACAATCTGGAAGAGAGGCGGCAAGCGGAAAATGAAACGGAGCACAATGTTTAGGAGATATGTTTGGATTTGAATTTGCAGACCCGGAATATTTTTGGTTGTTGGCTCTGTTGGCGCCGATGATCGCTTGGTACGTATGGAAAGAGAAACACTCCCACGCCGACCTGCAATTCTCTTCTCTCCGGGCTTTCCGGGGGATCCCACATGCAGGCAACGTTTGGGTGCGGCACTTGTTGTTTGTTTTGAGGGTATTGGCCATCGTGTCCCTGACCGTAGCATTGGCACGCCCTCAGTCCGACAACAGTTGGCAGACGTATTCCAGTGAAGGGATTGATATCATGCTGGCCGTAGACGTTTCGACCAGTATGTTGGCTCGCGACTTTACCCCGGACCGGTTAGAAGCAGCCAAGGAGGTGGCTGTCAAGTTTATATTGGAACGTCCTCAGGACAAAATCGGATTGGTCATTTTTGCCGGGGAGAGTTTTACGCAGTGTCCGTTGACAACGGATCAGGCTGTATTGGTCAACCTGATGCGTGAGGTCAGGAGCGGTATGATCGAGGATGGAACTGCCATTGGATTGGGATTGGCCAATGCGGTGAACCGCCTGAAAGACAGCCCTTCCAAATCCAAAGTGATTATTCTGTTGACTGATGGGGTGAACAACCGGGGAGCCATCGCGCCGGTTACGGCGGCGGAATTGGCCAAGACCTTCGGGATCCGGGTCTATACTATTGGGGTGGGCACCTACGGGGAAGCCCCCTATCCGGTGCAAACCCCTTTCGGTGTGCAGTTGCGGAATGTTCCCGTGGAGATTGACGAAGAGGTTTTGAAGCAGATCGCCGCCGTTACCGAGGGGCGCTATTTCCGTGCTACGGATAATTTGAAATTGGAACAAATATATGATGAAATTGATCAATTGGAAAAAAACCGGATCGAGGTAAAGCATTTCAGCAAAAAAGAGGAGAAATACTTTCTCTTCGGGTTGATTGGATTGTTGTTGCTGGCAGCGGAAGCGGTGCTACGCTATACTGTATTGCGGAAAATTCCCTGATCTCTCGTTGTACCTGATAATTGTTGTGGACCATGTTTAGATTTGCACATCCTGAAATACTCTACCTGCTGGTTATTCTGCCGCTGTTGATCGTATTTTACATCGTTATGGTGGCCCGGAAGAGAAAAGCCATTGCGGCTTTTGGGGATCCAACCCTGTTGGCTCCTCTGATGCCGTTGGTGTCATTCCGGCGGGGCGCGTGGAAGTTTGTCTTGGTATTGTTTGCCTTGTTGTTTGTGATCGCCGGGGCGGCGGGGCCGCAGTTCGGCTCTAAATTACAGCAGGTGAAAAAGCAAGGGGTGGAGTTGATGATCGCCTTGGACGTCTCCAACTCTATGATGGCGCAGGACATCAAACCCAGCCGATTGGAAAAGGCCAAATTAGCCATCTCCCGGATGATCGAAAAGTTGTCGAACGACAAGGTTGGACTGATTGTCTTTGCCGGGGATGCCTACGTACAGTTGCCCATTACGACAGACTATTCGTCAGCCCGCCTGTTTTTGTCGGGTATCGATACGGAAGTGGTTCCCATACAGGGAACAGCGATTGGCACTGCCATCGATTTAGCGGCTTCTTCGTTTACGCCCCAGACGGAGACCTCCAAAGCGATCATTGTGATCACGGATGGGGAGAATCACCAGGACAATGCGGTTTCCGCAGCAAAAAACGCCAGGGAAAAGGGCATCTATGTCCATACGGTTGGCATGGGATTGGAACAGGGAGCACCTATTCCACTGCAAGGGGCGCCCGGGCAGTTCCGGAAGGATGGACAGGGGAATGTAGTGGTTTCCCGTTTGGACGAAGCTACTCTACGGAGTATTGCCGAGGCCGGTGAAGGGATGTATGTCCGGGCCAGTAATACGGATGTCGGACTGAATACCCTGTTGGACGAAGTCAATAAGATGGAGAAATCCTTGTTGGAGGAGCGTGTATACAGCGATTATGCGGAGAAATATCACTATTTTTTCCTGGCTGGCCTGTTTTTTATTTTTCTGGAATTCATGATCTTGGGACGGAAAAACAAACGGTTGATGAAGATCCGGATCTTTCAGGCCGGAGAATGGAAAACAGAAATGATGTAATGTAAAACAGAAACGTAATGAGAATCATCTGGAGCATATTGTTGATTTTGAACGCCTGTACAGCCTATGCGCAGAAAGAGCGAAAATTTGTACGAGAGGGGAATACTCTTTTCAATAAACAGGATTTTGAGAAAGCGGAGGTGGAGTACCGGAAGGCGTTGGACAAGAAAGAGGCTTCGTACGAAGGGGCGTTTAATTTGGGCGATGCGCTGTACAAGCAGAAAAAATATGAGGAGGCGTTGCAGCAGTTTTCTGCATTGACGAAAAGAGAGACCGACAAAGAGCGACTGGGTGAGTTGTACCACAATTTGGGGAATACTTTATTGGAATTGGAGAAAACAGAAGAGAGTATTGAAGCGTATAAAGAGTCTTTGCGGAACCGGCCGGCCTCCGAGGAGACAAAGTACAACTTGGAGTATGCCCGCCTGAAAAAACAGCAACAGGAGCAGAACGAACAGAACCAGGATCAGCAGAACAAAGACCAGCAGGATCAAAACGAGGATCAACAGGATCAGAATAGAGACCAGAATCAGGATCAACAGGAGAAGCAAAACCAGGAACAGAAAGACCAAAATCAGGAACAGAATCAGGATCAAAACAAAGATCAGCAACAGCAGCAACCGGCTTCAAAAATATCCAGAGAGGATGCGCAACGCTTGTTAGAGGCTTTGCAGAACGACGAGAAGCGGGTGCAGGAGAAAGTGCAGAAAGAGCGGGTGGAGCGACAAAAAGCACAGAGATCGAAAATAGAAAAGGATTGGTAATATGAAGGTAACCGGAGTCATTGTTGCATTTATCCTTGCTTGCCTGACGGCAACCGGCCAACAGGTGGAATTTAAAGCGTCCGCCCCGGCGGTGGTGGAGGTGGGAGAACGATTCAGGCTCTCTTTTTCGGTCAACCGGCAGGGAACGGATTTGCAGGTGCCGACTTTGGAAGGGTTCGAACTGTTGATGGGGCCGAGTACCAGCCAGTCGTCTTCATTCAGTATGATAAACGGAACGACGACTCAGAATGTCAGTTATACCTATACCTACGTATTGGAGGGTGTGAAAGAGGGAACGTTCCGGATTCCGGCGGCCGTTGTTACGGTGGACGGACAACAATATCGCTCCAATACCCTGGAGATCCAGGTGGTCCAGGGAAGCGGAGAGGATGGAAAGACTGCCGGGCGCAACAACACTCCTTCCGACCGGCAGGAAAATACCTCTTCCGTTAACGAAGAGGATCTCTTTGTGCGGGTGGAAGTAAGCAAACGCAACCTCTATACGGGAGAGAGTTTGGTAGCGGCTCTGAAAGTCTATTCCCGGGTAGATCTGCAGCGTTTTGGCAGAAACAAATTCCCTTCGTTTGACGGCTTTTTGGCGGAAGAGTTGTCGAATACCGGTCCGATCGAATTAAAACGGGAAAATTACAACGGAAAGGTATATAACGTGGGGGTGCTTCGCAAAGTATTGCTCTTCCCCCAGCATACCGGTGACATTACAATTGAGTCGTTGGAATTGGAGTGTATTGTACGGCAGCAACTTACAGGATCTCGCAGTTTTTTTGACGATTTTTTCGGCAACTACCGGGAGGCCTCCTTTATGCGGATCAGCCGTCCGCAAACCATTCACGTCCGGGAGTTGCCCGTTGAGGGACGACCGTTGGGTTTCGGGGGAACGGTCGGGAACATCACGATGCGGAATTCCCTGTCGGCCGACACCGTTGCAGCGAACGAAGCGCTTACTTACCGGATTGCCTTTCAGGGAACCGGTAACCTGAAATTGTTGAAGGCGCCCGCTCTCTCTTTTCCACCCGATTTCGAAACATACGAACCCAAGATCACCCAGAATATACAGACCGGCGAAAACGGCATGTCCGGTACGGTGACCTACGAATACCTGCTGATCCCCCGGTATGGCGGAGATTACAGGATTTCGGCGCCGGTGTTTTCGTATTATGATCCGGTTGCTCATGCGTATAAAACCGTTTCGGGAAAAGAGTTCCAGGTACATGTACGGAAGGGCGAGGCGGTAGCGGGTGCAACGACGGCCGGAGAGGGTGCCGTGCATTCTTTTAAAAAAGAGGAGGTGCGCCAATTGGGACAGGACATCCGGTTTATTCGGACAGGTGATTTGAGGTTGCATCCCAAAGGTGCCCTGTTTTTCGGAACACCGTTTTTTGCATTGGCTTATTTCATACCGTTGCTGCTATTTGTCGCTGGGGCGCTGATCACCCGCAAACGGATCCGGGAAAACGCCGACCTGGCGAAAGTCAAAAACAAGGCAGCCAATAAGATGGCCCGCAAACGGATGAAAGCAGCTTCTGCAGCGATGAAACAGCGTAATGCGGAACTCTTCTACGAAGAGGTGCTGAATGCTTTGTGGGGCTATGTGAGTTACAAATTGAATATTGATAGATCGAAACTGAACCGGGACAATATCAGCGAATTGCTGGAACAAAAATCGGTCGGAGCGGAGATAATTCGGGAGTTTATCGGATTGTTGGATACCTGTGAATTTGCCCGTTATGCCCCCGGCGGGGAGACCGAACAGACGATAGAGCAAGTTTACGGAAAGGGGATCGCCGTGATCACTAAGTTGGATAAAACGATCCGGTAAACGGAAGGGATAAAAACAAAACAACGATGAAGAAGATATGTTGTTTATTGACTATGCTGGCGTTTTTTTCTGTACTGCGGGCGGAAAAGGGCGGTTCGGATACGCAGGCGGAACTTTTATACCGGGAAGGGAAGTACCGGGAAGCTGCCGAAACCTATAGCCGCATTCTGTCCGGAGGAGAAGAGTCGGCCCTCCTCTATTACAACCTGGGAAACAGTTATTACAAGGCGGGTGAGAATACCTTGGCTATTCTTCAGTACGAACGGGCGTTGTTGTTGGCGCCCGGCAATGCCGATGTCCGCTACAACCTGAAATTAGCTCGGCAACAGGCAGTGGATAAAATAGAGGTGTTACCCGAACTTTTTTTTATTCGCTGGTACAAAGCGTTCGTCTCCTTACTTTCCGCCGATCAGTGGGGGTATGTCTCTGTAGCTTTATTCATCCTTTGCCTGGTACTGGCCGCTTTTTTCCTCTATTCCCAGTCGGTCTGGATGAAAAAAACCGGCTTTACTCTGGGGATTGTTTGCCTGTTGCTAGCAGTGGGAGCCCTGCTCTTTGCCAACCGGCAGAACAGCCGTTTGAAAGAGCGTAATTACGCCATTGTCATGACTCCCAGTGTAACGGTCAGAGGGGCGCCTGACAGCAGCGGAACGACACTGTTCGTCATACACGAAGGATTGAAAGTCCGGATCGTAGAAGCCTTGGGTGAATGGACGAACATTCGCTTGGAGGATGGCAACGAAGGGTGGGTAAGGCATACGGATATAGAGAGAATCTGAATTGGACCGGAAACCGCAGAGTTAATTTTTGGTAGTTGGGAAAAATAACTTACTTTTGCAACTCTAAAACTGCGGGCGTGGCGAAATTGGTAGACGCATCAGACTTAGGATCTGATGTCGCAAGACGTGGGGGTTCGAGTCCCTTCGCCCGTACAACGAAAAGCAGAGAATATGAATATTACAAAGACCCAGCAAGACACGCTTAATGCCGTTATTAAGGTTCAATTAGAGAAAGAAGATTACGCTTCGCGCGTGGAAAATACGTTGAAAGATTACCAGCGGAAAGCGGTGATCGACGGATTCCGTAAAGGGAAAACCCCGATGGGTATTGTAAAGAAGATGTATGGAAAGACGGTTTTGGTGGAAGAGATCAACAAAGTGCTGGGCGAGGCCCTTTCCGGCTACATCCGGGACAACGACCTTCAGATCCTGGGAGAACCCCTGCCGAACGAAACGGAGCAGCCGGAATTGGATCTCGAAGCGGAAAAATTTGAGTTTCTATACGATATAGCCCTTTCGCCCGAAGTCAATGTTAAATTGAACAAACAGGATAAAGTGCCCTTTTATTCCATCCGTGTGGACGACGAGATGATCGACAAACAGGTG
Source organism: Odoribacter sp. UBA944 (assembly GCA_002293375.1). Lineage (GTDB taxonomy): Bacteria > Bacteroidota > Bacteroidia > Bacteroidales > Marinifilaceae > UBA944. The sequence goes on along the minus strand of DBDA01000045.1, from coordinate 29,210 downwards.
GCAAACTTTTGTAAAAACAACGGTGAGATGAAGCCGGTCGATGCCATTGATGGCACGGAGTACGTAAAAGGGGAGCTCCTGGAACTGAATGCGGACGGAACGGTAAAAGAGAACGGAGTGAAAAACGAGGAAGCTTCGATCTCTGTGGAGTACATCAAAGATGAGGATGCACTAAAAGCATTTACCGGCGCTAAAAAAGGGACTGAAGTGAAGTTTAACGCTCCGAAAGCTTTCCCGAACAAAGCCGATTTTGCTGCGATGCTGGGAATTTCCAAAGAGGAGGCGGAAAAAGTTGCTCCGGATTTTTGTTTTATCGTCCGGGAGATAGAGCGCTATTCCGATGCGGAGGTGAACCAGGAACTGTTCGACCGGGTCTACGGAAAAGAGACTGTGAAGGACGTCGGCGAGTTCCGGGCGCGGGTAAAAACCGATATTGAAAACCAGTTGAAGGGGCACTCGGAATACCGTTTTACGATCGACGCAAGGGATAAGATGCTGAAAAAGAACGAAAGTGTGGTGTTGCCGGAAGCGTTCCTGAAGAGGTGGATCGTAGCGACCAACCCGGAGATGAATCCGGAAGATGTGGAGCGGGATTTTGAAGGGTATCGAGATGAATTCAAGTGGCAGTTGATCAAAACGGCCCTGGTGAAGGAGTTTGACTTGAAAGTGGAAGCGGAGGACTTGAAGGCGGGCGCCCGGGAAATGGCCGCTGCCCAATTGCAGCAATACGGTCTGTACGGTTTGACGGATGAGCAGTTGGATGGATTCGCCAAACGCTTGCTGGAAGATGAGAAACAACGTCGTCAACTGTATGACAGGGCGGTAGACAACAAAATAGTTGCGGCCATACGGGACCATGTGAAGTTGGATGAGCGGGAGGTCAGCATGGCCGATTTTGAAAAACTGTTCCAAAAATAACAGGACAGGAAAACAAACAGCGAGAAACTCCGGATTTCCGGAGTTTTTTTATCGGCTTATTATGCCTATTTTTGACTGCCTGCAGCACGCAAACTAAACAAAAAGATGTGAACGGACCGGAAGAGATATACCAAACGCATGTATTGAGCAACGGACTGAAACTCATTCACCAGCGAACCCCCTCTCAGGCCGCTTATTGCGGGCTGATCATCAACGCGGGGAGCCGGGATGAGGCGGAGTGCGAAGCAGGCGTCGCCCATTTTATCGAACACCTGATCTTTAAAGGGACAGGAAGGCGAAAAGCCTTTCACATCCTGAGCCGAATGGAGGATGTGGGAGGAGAATTGAACGCCTATACGACCAAAGAGGATACCTGCCTGTACGCCTCGTTCCTGCCGAAAGATTACGAACGGGCGTTGGAGCTGTTCTCCGATATCATTTTTCATTCTGTTTTTCCCGACAAAGAGATCGAGAAGGAGAAAGAGGTGGTGATCGATGAGATCAACTCGTACAAAGACACGCCGGGCGAGTGGATATTTGATGATTTTGAGGAGATGGTTTTCCGGGGAGAACCGATCGGGCGGAATATACTGGGATGCGAGGAGGGGATCCGGAATCTGACTCGGGAACAGTTGCTCGGATTTGTCCGGCGGAATTACAAACCCCAGCGAATGGTGATCAGTTCGGTCGGAGATATTCCGTTCGAACGTTTTGTCCGGTTGGCGGAGCACTATTTCGGCTCTGTCCCCGGTGACGACACGTTGATGGAGCGGGTCAAACCCGGCGGCTACGCACCGCAGTATGCAGAGGTGCAAAAAGGGACTTTCCAGACCCACTGTGTGATCGGAACCGTGGCTTACAGTTACCGGGAGGAGAAACGGTTGCCCCTCTCCATGCTGGTCGATATCCTGGGGGGAAGCGGCATGAACTCCCGTCTGAACCTGAATATTCGGGAGAGGCATGGTTTGGCCTACAACGTAGAGGCGACCTATACGCCTTATTCGGACACCGGATTGTTTTCTGTTTATTTCGGTTGTGACGCGGTGGATCTGGACAAATGCCTCCGGCTGTGCAAACGGGAGTTGGAGGTGCTGTACCGGGAACCGCTGGGATCGGTGCAGTTGCAGAAGGCGCGGATGCAGGCGATCGGCCGTCTGACCCTTTCGGCTGATAACTACGAGAACGTCATGCTTGCAAATGGAAAGAGTTTCTTGGTTTACGGCAAGGTGGAGGGGATGCGCTCACTGTGTGAACGGATCGCCGGGATCCGGGCGGAACAGTTGCGGGAAGTGGCCGGAGAAGTTTTTGATATTGACCGGCAATCTGTCCTGATCTATAAATAGGGTAAGAGCGACTATGGAAGAGCATACGGAATTGGAGCGGTACATTGAACAGCATTCGGAAGCGGAGCCGCCGTTGCTGGCGGAACTCCGCCGGGTCACGCACCTGCGGGTGATGCGTCCCCGTATGCTCTCTGGGAATATACAGGCGCAGTTCCTGAAGATGCTTTGCCGCCTGATGGGGGCAAAGCGGGTGTTGGAGATCGGTACTTACACGGGGTATACGGCGATCTCCTTAGCATCGGCATTGCCGAAGGACGGAGTGGTGGTAACGATCGATTGCAACGATGAGATCGAAGAGATCGCCCGTTCGTTTTTTGCCAAAAGTGAGCTGGAGGCGAAGATCGATTTCAGGATCGGAGAGGCTTGCCAGATCATTCCGGAGCTGGAGGAGATGTTTGATCTGGTGTTCATAGATGCGGACAAACGGGAATATGCCGATTATTACGAACAGGTGTTTGACAAAGTCCGGCCCGGAGGGATGATCGTAGCCGATGATGTGCTATGGGACGGAAAGGTGGCGGAGGAGCGCCACACGGATGCCCAGACACAGGGAATCCTCCGTTTCAACGAGCGGGTGGCGGCAGACGTACGTGTGGAAAAACTGATGCTTCCGCTCCGGCACGGCCTGACGCTGATCCGGAAAAAAGATTTTTAATTTCCGGTTTTGTAACCTATTTTTGCAGGAAAGAGTTTCTTGCGTAAAATCAGAAACATGAAACAATACTTGGACTTATTGGAGCGGATCCTGAAGGAGGGGGGGCGTAAGACGGACCGTACTGGTACCGGTACCATCAGTATTTTCGGGCACCAGATGCGTTTTGACTTGCAGAAGGGGTTTCCCTTGCTGACGACGAAGAAAGTACATTTGAAATCTATCGTATATGAGTTATTGTGGTTTTTGCGAGGGGATACTAACGTAAAATACTTGCAAGAGCATGGCGTAAAGATCTGGGACGAATGGGTGGATGCGAAGGGAGATCTTGGGCATATCTACGGGTACCAATGGCGTTCCTGGCCGCGGCCGGACGGTACGCACCTGGATCAGATCATGCAGGTGATAAACGATATACAGAACAACCCCGATTCCCGCCGCTTGATCGTAAGCGCTTGGAATGCCGGAGACCTTGAAAACATGGCCCTTGCTCCCTGTCATGCGCTTTTTCAGTTTTATGTAGCCGATGGGAAATTGTCCTGCCAGCTTTACCAGCGGAGCGCCGACACCTTTCTGGGTGTTCCGTTCAATATTGCTTCATATGCTTTGCTGACTTTGATGATGGCGCAGGTTTGCGGCTTGCAGCCGGGCGAATTCGTGCATTCGTTCGGGGACGCCCACATCTACCTGAACCACCTGGAGCAGGTAAAACTGCAACTGACCCGAGAACCCCGGAAACTGCCGGAAATGAAGATCAATCCGGAAGTCCGGGACATTTTTGGTTTTCGGTACGAAGATTTTGAATTAACGGGTTATGATCCGCATCCGCATATAAAAGGAGCCATATCCGTATAACCCGAAAAATTGCAGATCATGAGAAGAGTATATATATCGAAAAACTATCCCGGTCTTTTCAACGGAGGGACAAAGGGCAAAAGAGACATGGAACGGATCATGGACGACATGGGATTTATCAATATTGGATGTCGTCCGACCTTTACGAAAAACAAAATCCTTGGATTTCTCTACACGTTGCGTAGCGTAATCGTAGGTTTATGCAATCTGAGAAGAGGTGATTACCTGATGCTTTTTTATCCTTTCAAAAAATACTACTCTTTTATCTGTCGTGTCGCCCGTTTCAAGGGGGTTAAGTTGATTACACTGATCTATGATTTCGGTTACTACAGAAGGAAAAAGGTCACCCGCGAACAGGAAAAACGGAGATTGTCTAAAAATGATTATCTGCTGGTTGTCAATAAACACATGAAACAGGAGTTAATAGACCAGAATTATACCATGCCTGTTGGGATCTTTCATTTGTGGGATGTTTTGTCCGATTCTCCCGATACAAAACCTGTTGAAAAAACCAAACTCTCTCATCCGGTTGAAGTCATTTATGCGGGAAAATTGGTACCCGGTTTGCATGACTTTTTGTATGTTCTGGACAGGGAAGCTCCTCCTCAAAACTACGAATATACGGTTTTTGGCTCCTCATTTTTCGAAGGACAGATCGTCCACAAAGACAAAATCCGGGGTGTCGGCTACATTCCAACGGATGAGATCATAAAAACAACAACGGGAGACTGGGGGTTGGTGTGGTATGGAAACTCGATTGAGGGGATAGACGGGGTATACGGTGAGTATTTGCGATTGACGACGTCGCACAAGCCTTGCACCTATATGCGGTGCCACATTCCTGTTATATCCTGGTCGCAGGCGGCTTTTGCCGATTTTGTAAAAGAACACAAGGTAGGCATTTGCATCGACTCGCTGGATCAATTGGACGAGATACTCCCGAACATATCCCAAGAGGAGTACAATGTGATGAAGAATAATGCTATTGAGGTGAGTAATAAACTCGAAAAGGGGCATTATTTTAAGACAGCCTACTTAGAAGCGGAGCAATACCTGATGGATCATTAAACCGATCTCTTGATTTTAATGTATTTATGCTTTAAAATTCCAAAGAAGCGTAATACGGAGTTTAGCCGTTCTATCCGACGATATCTATGATCAACTGGAGGACGCCATCCTTTCCAGGGAGTCATATCCAAGTATTTGAAATATTCGGATTTCAGGGGGTGCTGGGATTTGTCGTGCCAGGGTTTTTTGCTGCACGTGTAATGGAGAATAACAGGATCATTTACAGTCCTGTCAATCTCTTCCCATAGAATATTCCGGGTTTTTCGTTTGCATCGGTAAAATCCGTCCTGCATGTTCCACGTAACGGGAATAAAAAGCTTGGAAGCGTGAAACAGTCCGTTCAGGACATCTTGGTCGTTAAAGAGTAGGTTCTCTGCGTTTTCTTTAATATACTGAAGAGATTTTTGGGTTATGTTATGTATTCTCCAGTAATCCAGATTGATCAATAACACACCGGAATTAAAATAGGAATATTCCGGTGAGTAGTGCAGGCGTTCGTAGTGGTATGCTTTTCCGCTCCACATATCTTCTACACAAGCTAAAGGATATTGGCTGATGTCCATATTCCATAACTTTGCAATGGAGTGTCGCACGATCAGGTCGCTGTCCAAATAGAGGACTTTGTGGATATGCACAGGAAGAATATCCGCAAGAAAGCACCGGTAATAGGCTGCAACAGTGAGGTAGCTGTCGCTTTTGATGATGGCACAATCCTTGAGAAATTCCTCATGTCCAAAATAAAAAGAGATGTTTTGGTCGTATTGTTGGGCGATGCCATTTAAACTACCAACAGACTGTTCCGTTAATTGGCTTGCAATAATGTGAACTTCAAAGGAGAGGTCGTGATTATTCACAAACAAGGAAGTCAACATTACCGCGCAATGTTGGACGTAATTTTCGTCGATGTTACAAGCAATGTGTATCTTATTCATGGCTCAAAGGTATAGATTTTACATATCCAATTCAAATTTCGGCAGGTGTTTCCGGGTAAAGCGTTTCCAGAATTTTCGCCTGTATTTCAGGATCCATCGGATACATGCCTGTGGATCGGCTTCTCTGCTCCGGGCATATTCTTGTCCGATCAGCCGAAAAAAAGGTTCCTGGCCCCACAGGCGGGCAAAGTTTGCACATCCTTTCCGGATGCCGACCCGGCCAAACTCCATCCGGTTGATGTCGACCAGACAAAATTCCGTTTTCCCGTCGATAACGTCAAACAGGATGTTGCCGGGAGAGTAATCTTTGTGGTATACGCCGGAGTCGTGAATATAAGCAGAGTAGCGGGCAAAATCTTGTACAATATGTTCTCGTCCGGCCAACGGGGGCGTGCCGAATTCATAAAAATTGCGGGTCAGTGGTACCTGTATGCTTATAAAATAACATTTCCCGATAATTCCCCGTTTTTTCGTCAGGATGTAGGCGATGGGTTCCGGTGTGTTGATCTGTTTGTCAAGCAGTTTGCCAGCATACAGGTAAGCCCGTTCGGCTTTAGGTTTCCGGAACCATGCATAGACCAACCGGTTGAGAAAAAAGGGAACACCAAACTCTTTTATGTTGATGGAGAGTTCGGCGTGTTCCACGACCCGGATCTCATTCCTGCCGTTGTATATGACCTTTCCTTGCCGGGAAAAAGTTTTCGGTATCTGTACGATGAAGTCCGCCAGCTCTTTGTACTTCGGATGGATGACGATCTTATCCGGCATTTTGTAAAAGGTTTCGGGTTTTGGTGACGATGGTTTCCGGGCTGATGAGCCGCAGGCAGGCGTAGTCTTTCCGCAGGCAGGGGATGTTCCCGAATACCGAGCACGGTCGGCAAGGGAGTTCGGTTTGCAGGGCATTTTCCGGAGATTGGTGCCACCCCATAAATCCGGCGTACGGGTGAGTCGCTCCCCAGATGGAGATAACGGGTGTACCGGTCAGAGAAGCCAAGTGCATATTGGCCGAATCCATGGAGATCATCCCGTCCAGCCAACTCATCAGGATCAGTTCGTTCGCTATGCCTAATTTGCCGGGAAGGGCGGTGATCCCCGGGTATTTCAACTCCCAGGCAGCCAGAAGTTCGCTCTCTTTCGGACCTCCTCCGAACAGAAAGATCCGGAGGTTGGGGATCCGGAGGAGTTGTTTGATCACCTGTTCCATTTGCTGTGGGGGATATATTTTACCGGGATGCTTGGCAAAGGGGGCGATACCGATCCATTTGTCCGTTCCTTTTTTTCCGGTCAGGTGGATGATTTTAGCCAACTCTCCCTGCTCTTCTCCAAAAATGGAACGAAAATTCGGTTCTGCCGGAATGTTCAGTTTCCGGAATACTTGTTCATAGCGTTCAAAAGAGGAGGGGAGCCGGGTGACTATTTTCTTTTTTTGCCGGGTCAGTTCCCGTTTCTCTTTTCGTCCCTTGCGGATGTGGGCGCACCGGGCACCGCACAACCGGAGAAACCAGCGGATCACCTTTGTGCGCAATACGTCGTGCAGGTCGGCGACAGCATCGAACTTTGCTTTTCGCAAAGCGAAACATAGACGCAGCAAGCCGCCTACCCCTTTGTGTTCCCCTTTCAGATCCGCTGAAATAAAGACGACGTTGGACGGCAGTTGTGCAAAAAGCGGCCGGAATGCAGGGCGGCTCAGTACCGTGATTTCCAGATCGGGTTGGCCGTATGCGACGGCAGAAAGGACCGGTACGGTCATGGCTACATCTCCCAGGGCGGACAACCGGATGACCAACAGCCTCTTCATGGTTTATTTTTTACCGTAAAGGACCGGATTCAAGGCCGGATCGTTGTACATTTTCATCTGTTTGTACACCTTCATGTATTTGTGTCCGGCTGCGATGTCCTCCAGCAATTGCTCGATGGCGGAGGAGAGGTCTTTCTGCTGTTCCAGCAGGATGTTGAGTTTGGCTTTGCATTGGGCGTGGTGCTCTGGTGTGGTATCCGTGCGGTTTACCTCTTGTTGCATGTGGTAGATCTTCAACGCCAGGATGGAGAGGCGGTCGATGGCCCAGGCGGGGCTTTCCGTATTGATGACGGCGCCGGGTTGGATTTGCACCTCTTTGTATTTGTCCAGGAAATAGCTGTCGATCAACTCTACGAGGTCTGTGCGGTCCTGGTTGGATTTGTCGATGCGCCTTTTCAGCACCAGGGCTTCGGCGGGATCGATGTTCGGGTCGCGGATGATGTCTTCGAAGTGCCACTGAACAGTGTCGATCCAGTTTTTCAGGTAGAGGTAGTATTCGATGCTTTTCAGCGGATAGGGATTGTTGATGGGGGTGTCCACGCAATCTGTTTTGTGGTACTCGTAGATGGATTCATTGAAGATCCGGTTGCTGGTATCAGTAAAATTCATATTGGAATGGATTTTAAGATGTTGGTATTTTTGTAATAACAGTTACAAAACTAACCAAAGTTTGTATGTGAAGCAATAATCCGGCACAATAAACCAGGGCAACTGCCCGAAATCTTTTCTGTTTTTCTATCGACATAGTCTGTTCCTTTCCTTTTGCGCCTTTGTGAGGCCTTTGTGCAGCCTTTCGTAGACCGTCCGTAGAGCGTCCATCAACTGTCCATAAACTGTCCGTAGAGCGTTTAGCTGGGGAGAGAGATTTTTGTGGTTATTTCGGGATTCCGATTATGGTACAATTTACGAAATCTGTTTCATTTTCAGAAGAGGGGAAGGGTGTTTTTTAGGAGGCGCTTGTGAAAAGTCGGGGAAATGCTTTAAAATCGTAGAAAGCAAGGGTGGAGTGGTTGAAAAGCGTTATCTTTGTTTGGTGAAATAACAGGATGAATGGTATGGTGTTATCTATTATTGTAGCGGCAGCGGAAAACGATGTGATCGGCAGGGATAATGTGCTGATCTGGCGCCTTTCGGCTGACTTGAAGCGGTTTAAATCCTTGACGACAGGGCATACGGTGTTGATGGGGCGAAGAACTTTTGAGTCGATGGGGCGGCCGCTTCCCAACCGGCGGAATATGGTCCTTTCGGGTGATCCCTCTTTTGCTCCTGCCGGATGCGAAGTAGTCGGAAGCGTGGAGGAGGCGTTGGAGAAGGCGGCCGGGGATGAACAGGTGTTTGTGATTGGTGGCGGGCAGGTGTACCGGACGTTTTGGGAGCGGGCAGACCGGCTTTACCTGACGGTTGTTCATACGAAAGCGGAGGGGGATACGGTTATTCCTCCCGTTGATCCGCGTCGCTGGAGAGAGGTAAAGCGGGAAGATTTCCGGGCAGACGAGAAGAATGAGTTCGATTACTCCTATGTGGATTATGTAAGACCGTAAGAGGGAGAAGGTTTTCTTAGGTTTTTATCTTTCCGAATGTTTTGATACCGGTGTATTTTCTCCAAAGATTCAGTTTCCGTTTCCGGGGAACGCCTTTTCGCCGGATGTAATCGGTGGCCGCTTCCAACATGCGGGAACAGACTTTTCCGTCTAACCAGGGATCGTAGTTTTCAATGATCCAGGTTCTTTTGGCAGCGTATTCCCGGTCAGACAGGGCTTTTTCATAGGCATCCGGCAATTCGGAAGGATCCTGTATGTCAATCCAGTAGATCTCTTTTGCAATGGTCTGGCACGTAATGACCGGTTTGTTCAATAGGAGAAATTCGTAGACGGTGGAGGAGGTGTCGCTGATCATCACATCGGCCATGAGTTGGTATTTGGAGATGTTGTGATCGGATATCCAGCAGATGTTTTCGGTCTCTTCCGCCAGTTTCTGGTACTCTTCCACCCACTCTTGCCGGGTCAGCGGATGGAATTTAAGCAGTATCAATACCTCTTTTTCCCGGGCTAAGCGGAGCAGGCCCTCTTTGATTTTGGGCAGGGAGGTGAGGGAAGGGGAGAAGGTCGGTGCATACAGGACCAATTTTTTCCGGTTGTATGTTTTCAGCAGTTTCGCTTTTTCATTGTCAAATGTGTGGAGGTGGGCAAAAACCCAGTCCTGGCGCGGCCAGCCCGTTTCGACCACTTCAAAATCGCCGTATTTTTCTGCCAATTTTTTGAATCCCCGGGTGAAAAAAGGCCCTTGGGTGAAATAGGTGTCAAAATAGCGCCGGATGACCCAGTGGTCTTTCTTCTCCGCTGCATATCCGTGGAATATCTGTATCTTGACACCCGGCAGGTAATAGGGTACAATGTTGCCCGGAACAAAGATCGCTTCGGGCGAAAAATCATAGATCTCCTGTATGCTGTTCGTCCAGCGGACCTCTTCTTTCAACGGAAAATCCGGGATTTTCGGGGCATGGACATACCACAATACCAAATGTTCGCTGCTTCTGTTCGCCTCCTCCTGTATCGGGAAGAGGATGCTGACGGCGTATTTGTTTTCGCAGAACAGTACGATCCTCATGTTTTGGAGGAGCTTAGTTCTTTGCCGGTCCAATCTTTCAACTCCCTTGCCAGGCTTGCCTGGATAATTTCGTTGGTATTGTCGATGATAATTTTCTTTATTTCGGTGGTGCTGACCCCTTCCGTGTAGGGAAAATAGACCACTTTTTTACCGGGTTGCGCCTTCATCCACTCCAAGCCGTCCAGGTGTTTGTTTTTCCAATCGTCTCCGATCGTAACAATGTCTACATCGTACTCTTGCAGTTGGCGGATGTCTGTGAGGATATCTTGGCGAACGGCTTTGTACACCACACCGATCGCCTGTACGATCCGCAAACGTTGCTCAAAAGGGATAACGGGTTTCACGCCTTTGTAGTGGAAGATCAATTCGTCCGTACTGACGCCTACCACCAATTTATCCCCCAAGGCGGCGGATTTTTCAAGGATATTGAGATGCCCTACATGAAACAGGTCCCATGTGCCGGAGGTATATACCACCACTTCCTTTTTCTTCATTGATCCAATTGTTTTATTTTATCGGCTAATAACGCCAAATCGTCCGGACCTTGCATGCCGAGGTGTGCTACCCGGAGGTAGTTATTGATGCTGCCGGGCATGATGTAGATCTCCTCTTTCAGTAATTCGCCGAATATCTTGTATCCGTCTGTGCGTACCTGAAATCCGGTGATGCAGTTAGACGGATTCTCTGCCGGGACCGGCCAGCCGTTGCGTCGGCATTGTTCCCGGAAGAAGAGGGCGTTTTTTCGAACCTTCTCTATGATCGATGCCGTTCCTTCCGCATCTATTTGCAGCAGGCGCGCATGCAGTTGCAGGAAAAGTGTGGTTGCGGGGCTGTAAGGGGTCTGGCCCCGGGTCAGGTTTTTCAAATTTTCTTCGATGTCTAAATAGAAATTGAGGTGGGCGAATTTCTCTTTCAACACGCGTTCGGACAGAACAACGAAGGAGAGCCCCGGGGGCAGGTTCAATCCCTTTTGGCTGCTCAGGACGGCGATATCTACTCCCAAATCGTCCATGTGAAACGGATCGGCCAGAAAAGAGCTGATGATGTCGCTGACCAGAACGGTTCCGGTTTGCCGGCACAGCTGAGAGATGCGCCCCATGTCATACAACTGTCCGGAGGATGTTTCGTGGTGTTGGCATAGAAGTACTTCCGGTTTGAATTCCGTTATTTTTTGCTCCAAAGCAGCGTAATCGATCTCCCTGGCAAATGGGACCTCGAAGGTTTCACAAGGGACCCGGTAGTATTGGCACAGTTCCCGCCAGCGGTAGCCGAATGAACCGCCTGCCACCACCAATGTACGTGTCTTGGTACTGACATAATTGGCGACGACGGCGTCCATTGCGGCTGTTCCGGAGGCTGTGTAGAAGAGCACGCTCCCGGAACGGCAACCGACCTGCTTCAAAAGAAGCGCCTCGCACTCTTTTACCAACGCGGAGAAGGCGGCTGTCCGCATATAGGGTATTTGCCGGGCCCCGATGGAAAGGATTCTCTGTTCGATGACACCCGGAAAAACGAATAGTTTCATACATCGTTCATTAGATAGGCAAAAGTAATAATATTCGCTCAATTTAGGCGGAGGGCTTTTAAAATAAATTTTACCTTTGATGACGAAAGAGCGGTGCCACCCTTTTTGTTTTTTGCATCATTTACGAAAGATCGAGGATCGTTATGGAGAAGACCGAATTTTGGGAGACGGCTTACCGCCGGAATGCACCCTTGCTCCGGGGAGTGTTGCGGCGGTACGTGCCGGACCGGGAGGCTGTTCAGGACCTTTTGCACGAGGCGTTTATTACAGCCATTTACAAAGAGGGGAGTTTTTCCGGAAAGGGGAGCTTTGACGGGTGGCTTTACCGGATCACCGTCAATACGGCGCTGATGTATCTGAGAAAGCAGAAGGCTGGTGTTACGTTTACCGACCTGATGACTGTGGAACACGATGAAGGACAGGATGAAGAGGTAAACATGGAGGAGGAGAGAAAAATGATTGAGGAGGCCGGATTTAGCAACGAAGAGTTGTTGCGGGCAATCGACCGCCTTCCGGATCACCACCGTACGGTTTTTAATCTGTATGTGATGGATGGGTATACGCACAAACAGATCGCCGGAGAATTGGGCATCTCTGCCGGCACGTCCAAATCGCATCTGGCTCGCGCCCGCCGGAAGGTCCGCCACTATCTTTACGAAGATGCGCTCCGGAGGAAAAAGGAAAAGCGCGCCCTGCTTATTCCGCTTCTTCCGGCCGGAGAAGATTTTATTGATCGACTCTGTCATTTCCGATTGTCTGGTTATTCGATCCCCGGAACGGATTCCGCCGGATTTATCTCCGGGGTGGTTCAGCAGCAGGCTGCACTCTCTGTTTCCGCAACCGGTTTTTTTTCGGGAATGGGTATGTGGGGAGTGATCGGGGCCTGTTGTGGAACGGCGGTGGTCACGGCCTTGGTGTGTTGGAGTATTTTGGGTGATCCGGCATCCGGACCGAGACAGGAAGCATTGCCGTCCGTTCATCCGGATACCGTATTGCAGATGCCGTTGCACACTTTGGACCCCACTGCGGGAGCAACCGTTGTTCCCGACAGGATGCCGGAAAAGGAAGAGGCCGGCCCAAATGGCGGGGAAGCAACCGGTTTACCGGAAAAGAACGCTGTAGAGCCAGAGCGACCAGTGGTCGTTAAAAAGAAAGTTGTAGAACGAAAAACGGTCGTTGTGCGTGACACCGTATTTATTACTGATTGATCCCATGGTCTTACTTAAACAGATTCTTACCTGTCTTGCGGTCTTTCTTCTGTCGCTTACTGCTTCGGGGTACAACCGACCTGATACGGTCGTGGTGTACGAAAAAGAGATCGTATATGATACGCTTTATTTATTCGATACGGTGCGGGTAAAAAAACGCATGGATCCGCCGGCACCTGCCCGGGGATGCACACCCGGCATTTTTCCGGCCGTTCGGAGTGCCACCCTTCCGGAATACGACATCATACTTCGTGAAAGTAGAAATCTATCAAATGAAAAAAGTATGAATCGTATGAAAACAACCTGCAATTTAGTATGCGCCTGTTTGGCATTGCTGCACCAAGTGACGAATGTAGCGGCGCAAGAAACCGGAACCCGGAACGAACTCCGGGAGTTCCCGGGACAGATGAGCTTGGTATATCCCTTGGGAACTCACGGCCGACAGAGCGTGGAGCACTGTTTTAATGTCTCGTTGAACTTGTTGACAGGGCGGGTCGGAGCAGTGAACGGATTGGAACTGGGAGGATGGATGAACCGGACAGAGCAGGGGGTGCGGGGTTTGCAGGCAGCCGGTATCCTGAATATGTCCGGGGGACAGATCGTGGGTGTGCAGACCGGAGGGATCGGCAGTATTGCCGGAAATGCAAGAGGCTTGCAGGCGGGTGGAATCCTGGCATTGGCTGATACGGTAAAAGGGGTGCAGATCGGGGGGATTTTTTCCACGGTTGATCACTTGAATGGGCTTCAGGCGGCCGGGGTGTTTACTGTTTCCGGAAATTTGAAGGGTTTGCAGATTGCCGGAATTTCCAATCTCAGCCATGCGGTCAAAGGTTTGCAAGCTGCAGGCATCTGTAACATCAACGGGAACCTGGAAGGTGCCCAGGTAGCCGGGATACTCAATGTGAATGATACGGTTCGGGGTTTTACAGCGGGGGTGATCAATAAAACCCAGGTACTCCGGGGTGTTTCATTCGGATTGGTCACTATTACCGATACCATTGAAAAAGGCGGTGCCGTTGCATTGGTCAATATTGTGAAGAGAGGGCGTTATGCGGCCTGGGAGCTCTCCTTCGCTGATTATGCCAATGTGGCCGTGAGTTACAAGACCGGCGGGAAGGGGTGTTATACGATCTACACCTTGGGAGCTAACTTTCTGGAAGACCGGATGTGGATCGCAGGAATCGGATTGGGGCATCGTTCTGCTTTGAGTGACCGGATTGACCTGAATCCGGAGTTGGTGTCCTATTCCTATTTCCCGGAAGATTTTAATGTAAGCGGATGCACCACTTTTTCTACGCACCTCAATTTGGGTGTAGTGTATAAGGTCTCTCCCCGGCTGGGGATCTCCATTGCTCCGAGCGTGTATTGCCTGAATGCCGACCGGACGGATAAAAAAGAGTACCGGGTGAGTTCCTTCTCTTCCTGGCATACTTCCCAAAGCGGGAATACCAAAACGAAGATCGGGATGGGGCTCAGTGTGGGACTGAATTTGTGGTAAAGCTCTATACCGGATTCCCTTTTACCCCTGTTTCAACTCCGCCAACTGTGCTTCCAGCGCTGCGATCTTGGCTTCGGCATCGGCCAGCTTCTTCTTTTCATTGGCTACGATCTGTTCGGGAGCGCTTTGAACAAATCGTTCGTTGCTCAGTTTGGCGGAGACTGATTTCAGGAATCCCTGTGTGTATTTCAACTCCTCTTCCAGTTTAGCCTGTGCTTCTCCGGCATTGATCCGGCCGGTTGCCGGAACGAAGTACTCCACCGTGTCCGTGATAAAACTCCAGGCTCCTTTTAGGGGTTCCCGTATGATTTCAATGCTGTCGAGGTTGCCCATTTTGCAGAGGATGCTACTGAACCTGGCCGGGAAACGTCTGTTTTCCCGCACTTTCAATGCCAACGGCTCTTTGAAGGCGATGTTCTGCTGTTTCCGGATGTTCCGGATGCCGACGATCACCTCTTTGACATAACCGAAATCCTGCAACAACTCCGGGTTATATACACCAGGGGTTTCCAACCGGGAGATCATGATGCTCTCTCCCTCTTTTCGCTCTTTCAAGCTCTGCCAGATCTCTTCCGTGATGAACGGCATAAACGGATGCAACAGTTGGAGCAGGCGTTCGAACAGTCCGATCACCTTTTCGTAGCTCTCCCGGTCGATGGGTTGTCCGAAGCCGGGCTTGATCAGTTCCAGCAACCAGGAGGAAAATTCGTCCCGGAATCCTGTGTAGATGGTCATCAATGCTTCCGAGAACCGGTATTGTTCGAACTGTTCATTGAGGGTGGCAGTGGTCCGGTCCAGCTCGTGCTCAAACCACTCCAACGCCAATGCGGTGTGTTCCGGCTGTGCGGTATCCGCTACTTGCCAGGATTGCACCAACCGGAAGGCGTTCCAGATCTTGGTGGTGAAGTTGCGCCCTTGTTCCGGCAGGTTGTCGTTATACAACAGGTCGCCTCCGGCAGGGGAGCAAAGCAGCATGCCGACCCGCACGCCGTCCGCACCGTATTTTTCGATCAATTCGAGAGGTTCCGGGGAATTTCCCAGCGATTTGGACATCTTGCGCCGGAGTTTGTCGCGAACAATACCGGTCAGGTATACGTTCCGGAACGGTTTTTCGTGCCGGTATTCGTAGCCGGCCATGATCATGCGGGCAATCCAGAAAAAAAGGATGTCCGGGCCGGAAACCAGATCGTTTGTCGGGTAGTAGTACCGGATCTCTTCGTTATCGGGACGGTTGATACCGTCGAAGACGGAGATGGGCCACAGCCAGGAGGAGAACCAGGTATCCAGGCAATCTTCGTCCTGGCGCAACAAGGCAGCCGGGATATCCCGGCCGTATTGCTCTTTTACCAACACAGCAGCCTGTTCGGCTGTTTCGGCTACGACATATTCGTTGCTTTCCGGCAGGTACCAGGCGGGGATCCGGTGTCCCCACCACAACTGCCGGCTGATGCACCAATCCTTGACATTTTCCATCCAGTAGCGGTAGGTGTTTTTGTATTTGGCCGGTGTCAATACAATCTCATCTTCCAGGACTGCCTTCAGGGCCGGGGCAGCCAGCTCTTTCATTTTCAGGAACCACTGCATAGAGAGTTTGGGTTCGATGACTGTGTGTGTCCGTTCGGAGTAGCCGATCTTGTTGTCGTACTCTTCTATTTTGACCAAATTTCCGGCCTTTTCCAATTCCGGGATGATTTCCTTCCGGACGTCGAAGCGGTCTTTGCCGACAAAGAGCCCGGCGGCTTCGCTCAAGGTGCCGTTGTCGTTGAAGATGTCGATGGTATCCAGGTGGTGCCGGTACCCGATCTCGTAGTCGTTGATGTCGTGTGCCGGCGTAATTTTCAGGGCCCCGGTCCCGAAAGCCATGTCTACATATTCATCCTGTATAATGGGTACCTCCCGGTTAACGAGCGGCACGATGCACTTCTTGCCGGCCAAATGTTTAAAACGTTCATCTGCCGGATTGACACACACGGCCGTATCCCCCAGGATGGTTTCGGGACGGGTGGTGGCGATGGTAATGTAATCGTCGGCGCCGGCAATCCGGTAGCGGAGGTAGTACAACTTGCTTTTCTCCTCTTTGTAAACCACCTCTTCGTCGGAGATGGCCGTCAACGCGGCGGGGTCCCAGTTCACCATCCGCACGCCTTTGTAGATATACCCTTTTCGGTAAAGGTCAATAAATACCCGGATGACGCTTTCGGAACGGACCGGGTCCATTGTGAAGCAGGTCCGGTCCCAGTCGCAGGAAGCTCCCAACTTTTTCAATTGTTGCAGGATCAACCCTCCGTGTTTTTCCGTCCATTCCCAGGCATGCCGGAGAAACTCCTCCCGTGTCAACTCCCTCTTTTCAATCCCCTCGCTTTTGAGTTTGGCCACCACTTTGGCCTCCGTGGCAATGGAAGCGTGGTCGGTCCCGGGCACCCAGCAGGCGTTTTTCCCGAGCAGTCGGGCGCGGCGCACCAAAGCATCCTGAATGGTGTTGTTGAGCATGTGCCCCATGTGGAGGACGCCGGTGACATTGGGAGGCGGAATGACGATGCAGTAAGGTTCCCTGCCGGGATCCGGTTCCGAATGGAACAGGCGGTGTTTCATCCAGTATTCGTACCATTTTTTTTCGCTCTCCTGTGGGTTGTATGTTGTCGCGATCATGCCCGTATTTTGCTGATAGTGGTGGAACTGATTGTATGTATTTTAAAAAAGGCTGCTTTTTCGGCAGCCTCTCTTTTATTCTTCGGTTTTCTTGACCCGTCTCCCTTTTTTCTTTTGGGACTCCAGGGCCGATTCGAGGTCTGCCTTCTGCATGCTGCCGTCGTAATCGCAGATGTATTTGTCGATCAGGATCCGGCCGCAATATTCGCAGACGATGACTTTTTTCCGGGAACGGATGTCCAATTGCCGCTGGGGGGGAATATTATTGAAACAACCGCCGCAGGCGTCGCGATCTACCGTCACCACGGCCAATCCGTTGCGGGCGTTGGAACGGATACGCTTGTAGGCGGCCAGCAGGCGTTCTTCAATGCTGGCGGATAACTCTTCCGATTTTTTCACCAACTCCTCCTCTTCAATGTGGGTCTCTTTGATGATGTCGTCCAACTCTGTTTTTTTGGCCTCCAAGTCGGACTTTTTCTCTTCGTATTGGCGGGTGGAGTACTCCAAAGCCTCTTCCCGTTCCGTCTTCGTTTTTAGTGTTTCGCGGATCCTCTTCTGCTGCAGTTCAATCTCCAATTTCTGAAACTCTACCTCTTTGTTTAGCGAGTCGTACTCCCGGTTGTTCCGTACGTTGTTCAACTGTTCGGAATATTTTTTGATCAATTCTTCGGATTTTTCAATTTCCAGTTTCTTCTGGGTGACGTTCTTTTCCGCTTCGCCGATCTCCGCTTTCAGATTTTCCAAACGGGTCTCCAATCCGGCCAGTTCATCCTCCAGGTCCTGCACTTCCAACGGTAACTCTCCCCGGAGCGTACGGATTTTGTTTATTTCGGTATCGACAAGTTGCAACTCGTATAGGTGCTGCAATTTCTCTTCAATGCTGAGTTCTTGCGTTTTTTCGTTATTTTTAGCCATATATTACAAGTAATTAGTCGGATTTGTATTCACCTTCGAAAACTGAACCGCAAATTTAGGTATTTTTTTCGTAACTAACTCGTAAAAGATCTCTTTTGTATACTGTTCGCTTTCGTAATGGCCAATATCGGCCAAAATAATCTGGTTTTCAGCCTGAAAAAAGTCGTGGTATTTAAAGTCTCCGCTCAGAAAAACATCGGCTTTTTCCCGAATGGCCCGGTGGGTCAGGGAGGCGCCTGCACCTCCGCAAAGAGCGATGGTTCGTACCCGGTCGGTGACACAAGCGGTGTGTTTGACCACTCCGCATTTGAAAATGTCTCGTACCCGTTTTAGAAAAGAGAGCGGTTCTTCCGCTTCCGTAAGCTCTCCGATAACGCCTAAACCAGTCGTTGGGTTGGGTGTATGCAGTTTAATCGCATTCCATACCGGCTCTTCATAGGGGTGCGTCTCCCGAATGGCCCGGATGGCAGCGTTCAGCCGGTATTCCGGAACAGTGATCTCTGTTTTTACCTCCTGTTCGGTGTGGAGTTTATGCAACTCTCCGCAGTAAGGCCGGCTGTTTTCCAAAGGCAGGAATGTGCCTTTTCCTTCGGCGTTAAAAGAGCAGTGGCTGTAGTTGCCGATGTGGCCGCCGCCGGCATTCAGCACGGCATTCCGGACCCGTTCCGCTTTGGCGGCCGGGGTATAAAAGGAAAAGCTGTACAGCGTACCTTCGGGTTGCAATATCCGTTGCCGGACTAATCCCAACTTATCCGCCATCTGTCCGCTGACCCCTCCGGCTACGGAATCGATGTTCGTGTGCGCTGCGTAAATATGAAGATCGTTTTGAATGGCTTTCACCAAACAACGGTTGACCCCGTTTTCCGGACGGAGGTTTTTGATCCCTTGAAAGATCAGCGGATGGTGCGAAATGATCAGATTGCATCCCGCCTGAATAGCTTCGTCAACGACTGCTTCAGTGACATCTGTACACAACAGGACAGCCTGTACCGTGCCGGCATAACTTCCGCAAACAAGCCCCGCATTGTCGTAACCGGCCTGCAAAGAGAGCGGGGCGAATGCTTCGATGGTATCGGTGATCTCTTTTACCTGCATACCGTAATCAGGAAAGCTGGGATTTTATCTGGATCAACTCTTCCCGAATAACTTGCAGGCGTTTGACGATTTCAAAATTTTTTTCCGCAGCATTCTTGTTTTCACTGAGTTGCATTTGGGCTCCCTTCAGGGTCATTCCCTTCTCTTTGACTAAGTGGTAGATCAGGTGAAAATTGTCGATGTCTGTTTTTGTGAACTGGCGGTTCCCTTTTTTGTTCTTGTGGGGTTTGATGATATCGAATTCCTTTTCCCAAAACCGGATCAGGGATGTGTTTACCTGAAACATGTCGGCTACCTCCCCGATGGAGTAGTATACTTTCAACGTATTTTTTTCCTGCTCGTTCATAACCCTGTCGGAGTTAGTCCATGGCTTGCCCGGTGTTGTCCGCCAAAGCGACCAATGCGTCGTACTCGTTCGGGGTCAGGTCGTTAAAGTAGTAATTGATCGGATTGACCGGAATAGCGTTTTTGCGCACTTCGTAGTGCAGGTGCGTTCCGATAGACATGCCCGTATTGCCCATGTAGCCGATTACATCACCCCGCTTGACTTTTTGTCCTGCTTTTACGTTGTAGTTGTTCAGGTGTCCGTAGAGTGTTTCGTAACTGAATCCGTGGTCGATGACGATGCACTTTCCGTATCCCGACAACATGGAAACCGATACCACCACTCCCTCTCCGGTAGCACGGATCGGAGTATTGGTAGGACCGCTGAAATCCATGCCGGAATGAAACTTCACAGTCTTGTAATAGGGGTGCATCCGGTTGCCGAAAGCGGAGGAGAGGCGGACTTTCGGGTCCGACAGGGAAATGGGAAGGATGGCCGGAATAGAGGCCAACAACTGTATTTTGCTTTTGGCCAACACCTCGATCTCGTCGTATGATTTACTCTGGATGTAGAGTGCCTTCGAGAGATTGTCCAATCGCCGGGAGGTGTTGATCAGCAGTTCGGACTCCTTCATGTTTTTGAGGTGGTCGTACCGGCTGACCCCGCCGCTTCCCGCTCTCCGGATCGAAGCGTCGATCGGTTCGGCTTCGAAGATCACGCGGTAAATGTTGTCGTCTCTCTGCTCCAGGTTTCTCAACACTTCGTCCAATTTGGATATTTCGGTGTTCAGCAGTTTGTACTGGGCCAGCAATTGCTCGTTTTCCCGCTGCTGTGCTTTTTCGCCCGGCGATTCCCAAAAATTGGAGACGATACAATAGATGACGATAGCCAAAGAGAAGGAGGAGAAGAGTTTTTTTGACAGGTTCCAGGCCTGTTTGCGCCAAGAGATAACTATTTTGTCGTAGGATAGGGTTTCCGGATTGAAACGATAACCGATTTTTCGCATGTTCTTCGTTAAAATTAATCTATATTCAATGTGCAAAGTTAAAAGAAATAATCTAATTTTGCAACCTTATTGCTACCGATTGCAGGTAGTTGTTACAATTTTTAAGATATAATTTAAAGTGTTGTCAGTATGATGAAGTCGGCGGAGATCAGGCAGAAGTTCCTTGATTTTTTTAGAGCGAAAGCGCACGTGATCGTACCGTCCGCTCCCATGGTGATCAAGGACGATCCAACCCTGATGTTTACCAATGCGGGAATGAACCAGTTCAAGGATATTTTTTTGGGAAACAAAGTTCCCCGGCACGTACGGGTGGCGGATTCCCAGAAATGCCTGCGGGTCTCCGGAAAGCACAACGACCTGGAAGAGGTGGGGCGCGACACGTATCACCACACCATGTTCGAGATGCTGGGAAACTGGTCGTTCGGCGACTATTTTAAGAAAGAGGCGATTGCGTATGCCTGGGAGTTTCTGACGGAGGTGATGGGATTGGACAAAGAGCGCCTCTACGCAACCGTCTTTGAAGGTTCCGAGGCGGATGGACTGGCGGCGGATACAGAAGCGCGCGGGTATTGGTTGAATTACCTGCCGGAGGAGCGGATCCTCTTCGGTAATAAAAAAGACAACTTCTGGGAGATGGGGGATACCGGACCTTGTGGCCCCTGTTCGGAAGTGCACATAGACCTTCGTTCTGAAGAGGAGCGGAGAAACAGACCGGGCCGGGAGTTGGTGAACCGGGACCATCCATTGGTCATTGAGATCTGGAACCTGGTGTTTATGCAATTCAACCGGAAAGTGGACGGGACACTGGAAAAGTTGCCAAATACTCATGTAGATACGGGAATGGGATTTGAACGGCTTTGCATGGCTGTACAGGGCAAGACCTCCAATTATGATACAGATGTGTTTACCCCGGTTATCGGCCGGATCGCGTTGCTGAGTGGTATTCCGTACGGAAAATCCGAAAACAGTGATGTGGCGATGCGGGTGGTGGCCGATCACCTGCGTACGATCGCCTTTTCTATAGCCGATGGCCAATTGCCGTCCAACGTAAAGGCCGGTTACGTGATCCGGCGGATTTTGCGTCGTGCTGTCCGGTATGCCTATACATACCTCAATCAAAAAGAGGCATTTATCTATCGCCTGCTTCCGGTGTTGATTGAAGTGATGGGGGCACACTACCCTGAATTGAAGAGCCAGCAGGAGTTGATCGGTAAGGTGATCTGCGAAGAGGAGAACGCTTTTCTGCGAACCTTGGAAAAAGGGATCAAATTGCTGGACCGGATCATTGAAAAGACCCGGGCGGAGAAGTTGTCGACGATTCCGGGGGATGTGGCGTTCGAGTTGTACGACACTTACGGTTTTCCGTTGGATCTGACGGAATTGATTCTTCGGGAGTATGGATTAACGGTCAACCACGAAGAGTTTAAAACAGCATTGGCGGCTCAGAAAGAGCGTTCCCGTTCCGCTTCGGCCGTAGATACCGACGACTGGGTGGAGTTAGCGCCGGACGGAGAGCAGGAGTTTGCCGGATACGACCATACGGAACTGGAGGTGAAGATTACCCGGTACCGGAAAATCGCTGCCAAAGGGAAGATATTTTACCAGTTGGTGTTCGACAGAACACCCTTTTACGGGGAGGGCGGCGGACAGGTCGGGGATTCCGGCCGTTTGCAGCGTGTCGGTCACGGGGGTGACGAGGTGATCCGGATTGTGGATACCAAAAAAGAGAACGGTCTCACGGTACACTTGGCGGAACGGTTGCCTGCGGATCCGACGGCGCTCTTTATGGCTACCGTGGATCTGCACAAACGGGAGTTGATCGCCAACAACCACACGGCTACCCATTTGCTGGATCATGCGCTCCGGAAGGTATTGGGAGAGCATGTAGAACAGAAAGGTTCGTATGTCAGTGACGAATACCTGCGTTTTGACTTTTCGCATTTTCAAAAAGTAACGGACGAGGAGTTGCAGCAGGTGGCTGCTGAAGTGAATTGTCTGATCCGGAAAAACTTGCCGTTGGAAGAACATCGAGGTATTCCCATGGCGCGTGCCCGGGAGATGGGAGCGCTGGCGATGTTCGGCGAGAAGTACGGAGAGTTGGTACGGGTGATCAAATTCGGCGAATCGGCGGAGTTGTGTGGAGGAACGCATGTAAAAGCTACCGGACAGATCGGTTTTTTCAAAATAACGGGAGAGACCTCGGTATCGGCGGGTGTCCGCAGAATAGAAGCTGTAACAGCAGAGCGGGCGGAAGCGTATATCCAGAACTATTTCGATCTGTTCAAAGAGTTGAGAGAGATGTTTAAGAGTAACCGCAGCATTGTGGAGAACATCACGGCCCTCTT
The DNA here is from genome assembly GCA_002293375.1 of Odoribacter sp. UBA944. Taxonomy (GTDB): domain Bacteria; phylum Bacteroidota; class Bacteroidia; order Bacteroidales; family Marinifilaceae; genus UBA944. The sequence goes on along the minus strand of DBDA01000045.1, from coordinate 6,471 downwards.
GAAAGAGAACGAAGGATTGCGGAAAGAGGTGGAAAAATTTGAGGCGGGAAGTCTGCAATTGTTCAAAGAGAGCCTGAAAAAGGAGCAAAAAACCGTCGGAGATGTCCACCTGATTGTAAAACAGGCCGATATGTCGGCGGCACGGGTGAAAGACCTGGCGTTCCGGTTGCGGGGCGAATACGACCGGTTGGTGCTGATCATGGGCGGGGTAACGGATCGGAAACCGCACCTGACCGTGATGATCACGGACGCTTTACTGAAAGAGTTCAGCCTGCATGCGGGACAGATCGTTAAAGAAGCGGCCCGTGAAATGCAGGGAGGCGGAGGAGGCCAGCCCTTTTTTGCAACGGCGGGAGGTTCGGATCCCAACGGTGTGGAGCGAGCGATCGCTCGGGCGGAAGAACTGCTTCGGAGTAAATTGAAGGCAGAATAAATTTGGAAATATCTTTTATTGCGGCGGATTATTTGGATTTTTTTCATACATTTGCTCGGCAGTAAGAAGGGACGAATTTAAACTATTGAAACACTATTGAAATATAAATTTAAAATGATCATGAAAAGGACTGTAAGATTAATTTCAACTTTGGCCTTGACGGGATTGGTGATTGCTTCCTGCTCCCCGTTGGAAAAAATGAAGAAAAAAGCGGCGGATATCTCCTACAAGGTGACCCCGGAAGTTGTGGAAGAAAAAGGTGGAATGGTGGATGTAAAGATTGATGTGACAATCCCTCCCAAATTCTTTAATAAGAAAGTAATGTTGACCGCTACTCCTGCATTGACCTATCAGGGAGGCGAAAAGGATTTTGCTCCTCAGGAACTGCAAGGGGAGAGTGTAACGGGTAACGCCACGGTGGTGCCTTACGAAGCCGGAAAGACGATCTCTTACACAGGACAGGTTCCCTACGAAGAAGCCATGAGGCTTTCCGAATTGGTTATCAAGATACAGGCGGCCAAAGGCGTGCGTTCGGTTGCTTTTGATCCGGTAAAAGTGGCCGACGGTGTTGTGGCTACAGCTACGCTGGTGAACAACGAACCGGCTGTTGCCATCGGCAAAGACAATTTTGTGCGCGTGACGCCGGAATTGAGCGAGGCGGCGATTTATTACCTGATCAACTCGGCTCAGGTGCGCGGCAATCAACTGACTTCCGAAGAGATTAAACTGATGGAAAAGTTTTTGAAGGATGCCAAGGCAGACGAAAACCTGAACCTGAAAAATGTAGAGATCCGTTCTTACGCTTCTCCCGACGGAGGATATGATCTGAATGCCAAATTGGCCGACAGACGCGAAGGCGCTTCTACGGACTATCTGAAAGCCAATATGCGGAAAAACAAAGTAGAGGAGTACAAAAACTTGGATTTCTTCAAGCAATCGGTGATGGCAGAGGATTGGGACGGCTTCAAAAAAGCGATGGAAGAGTCAAATATTCGCGATAAAGAGTTGATCCTGCGTGTATTGTCCATGCATTCCGATCCCGAAGTAAGAGAGAAAGAGATTAAAAACATCGCTTCCGCTTATTCGACGATTGCCGATCAGATCCTGCCGAAACTGAGACGTTCCAAATTCGTAGTGAACGCAGAACGTATTGGAAAATCGGACGAAGAGCTTCAAACCTTAGCAAAATCCAATCCTTCGGAACTGAACGTGGAAGAGTTGTTGTATGCTGCTACCCTTTTCGACTTGGATGCCGACAAATTGGCTGTGTACGAATCGGCTAAGAAGCAGTTCCCCGAAGATTGGAGAGGGTTCAATGATGCCGGGATGGTTCAGTACAACATGGGTAAAATGCCCCAGGCCAAAGCCGATTTTGAAAAGGCAGACCAACTGTCGCCCAACAACAAAGTGGTGAAAAACAACTTAGGCGCTTTGGCGTTGAGAGATAACAACGTAAAAGAGGCGGAAGTGTTGTTCGGAGCCGCTACGGGTGCCGGTGACGAGGTGAATTACAACAAAGGGATCATTGCTATCAAGAAAGGCGACTATAAAGCTGCCGTGGATTATTTCGGAACTTGTACCTGCGCGAACGCTGCTCTGGCCAATCTCCTGAATGGAAACAACAGCGAAGCGTTGAGAAAATTGAACGCAAGCAAAGACGAAAGTGCTTTGGTATCTTACTTGAAAGCGGTGGTCGGTGCCAGGAACAACGATGTGAATATGGTGATTACCAATTTGAGAGAGGCTGTTGCAAAAGACGGCGCCGTAAGACAGCTTGCTGCCACGGATATTGAGTTTGCCAAATTCTTCGACAATGCTGATTTCAAAGCGATTGTACAGTAATACGAAATGGTGATAAGGAAAAAAGCGGCTTCAGGGCCGCTTTTTTTTATGCTTGTGAATATCTTGTGGAAGAGTTATTTTTCCATATGGCGGTAGCTGTTGTAGGTTTCCAATACCCGGTTCACATAGTTGTAAGCCTGTTGACCGTCGCAATATCCGTTCCGGGATTCCGGATCCCGGTAATAGCGCGGATCCGATTTGTAACGAAGATAATAGGCTGTATGATCGTTCCAGATGTAGGGATTTTTTCCGTATTTAGAGGCGAGGCGCATGGCATCCATGACATGGCCGGCTCCCACATTGTAAGAGGCTAAAACGAATTTCGCACGATCTTCCGGTTCGATGGGGTATTTCTTAAATATATCTTCCAAATATTTCAGGTAGCGAACACCGACGTAGATGTTGCTGTCCGGTTGAGAATAATTAAGTACGTGGAACATATTGGCAGTTTCGGGAATGACCTGCATCAAGCCGTAAGCGCCTACCTCGGATTCGGCTTCCGGATCGAACCGGGATTCCGTATAAACAATAGCTGCTAGCAATCGCCAGTCCCACTCCAACAGACGACTGTATCGTTTCAATTCCCGGTCGAAAGGGGAGATGTCCCCTTGCCGGATCAGTGTGTATTTAGAGCGATTGCGAGAAGTGGGATGCGTGTTGTTAAAATAGCGGTTGTACAGAAAACGGAACGTTCCCTCCTTTTGGAAGGTTTCCAACCACGTGTTAATCTCTTGCAGCAGCAGGTCGGCACTTTGGGGGATCGCCCAGGCAACTGTGATGCCGGAAGCGAGAACTACGGAATAGTCGATGTTTTTTAGGGAGTAGGAGAGGGCACGTGCGATATTTTCGTCTGTAATGGTGTAATCGATCTCTCCGGTTTCGACCAAGTGTAGTAACTCTTCTGTGGAGTAGTAACTCACTTCGACCAGTTCCATCCGGATATGTAGCGAATCGGCCAATTGTGACAGCCTGTGCCGGAAAGGAGCATCTTTTTTGATGAATATTCGTTTTCCGTTCAGATCTTCCGGATTTTCTACTGCTCTCTTCTCTTTTTGTTGCACTAAAACCTCCTTCGTACGAAAAAAAGGGTGCGTGAAACGGATTTTCTCTTCTCTTTCGGAGGTTTCTGTCATGCTGACGGCGATCAGGTCGTACCGGCCTTCCTGCAAGCGGGAAATGGCTGTGTCGATGTCATTATTGACCTCCGCAATCTGTAAAGAGACCCCCAGATAATCGGCAAAGTTTTTGGCCAATTCGTAATGGAATCCCCGGGTAATTCCCTGGTAGATGTAATAATCGGTGGTGGAGTAAAAGGTGGAGATGTCCAAAGTGCCTTTCGCCAGGATTTTCTCCATAACGGTCGGTTCGGGCAAAATCAAATCACGTTCTTTCTCCCTTGTTTCTCCGCAGGAAATACAAAAAGGGACAAAGAGGTATATGATCTGTTTCCATCGTTGCATTTTGTAAAAATACGAAAAAAAACGGAAATACGAATCTGTTTTTAAACAGGCTCTAATAATCAATCGAAGAAGTTCCAGCGGATCCCGAACTTAAACATGGCCGGATTGATCGGATAGCCTAAAGCTGAATAGTAATTCCCGTTGGTAATGTAGTAGTTGAGGTGCTCGTATTTCAGGAACAGATGCGCCCTTTTCAGATCAAAATTCACAAATACGTCTAATTTCGGATAGTTGCCTGTCTTTTCCCGTCGTTGGTTGTAAAACTGCATGGTGGAAGGCATGTAGGCATCCCCGTAAAATTCCGAGTTGTAAAAGAGGTCGATACCGGCCGCAACGCCCAGCACTTTTTCGAAGATCCGGTTCTGGTAGTAGTTGTGGGAGTATAATGCCACCAACGGTAGGGAAATGATCTCCTCTTCTGTACTGTGCTGGACATACACGGTTTGTTCGAAGTGAAAATTGCCGGCCTTGAAGTGCTGTTTCCCCCAACCGGTCAGCACCATGATGTTCTTGGAGCTCTGAGCGGGCTTGGCAGTTGTGTCAAAATAGATATAATCTGTGTTGTTTGACCAGCCGATCCCTACTTCTGAGCGGGTGTTCCGGTTTACGTAACACCCTTTTACAGCGAATGTTTTGGTTTTACTGAAATTCTGTTCCCAGAAATTGTGGTTTCCGATATAGAAATCCAGAAAATAGTTGGGAGTGGAGGACTCCAGTAAAGCCTCCGCGTGCAAGTAAGAGTGCCGATTTTTGTGGAGGTATTGGCGCAGAAACCCGGAAACCCGGAAATCCCCGATGTAATCGCCGATCAGGCACATCTGGAGATGGGCATCGAAATTCAACAGGGCCGTGGTGTCCATATTGAACAGGCCGCTGATCAACCAGGTACTGGTGTAGTTCTGTTTTTTCAGACTCCATATTGTATCCGTCATCCGATTTTCGCCGCCGTACCGGAGTTGTTTGTAATTCAATCCGGCGTATACGCCCGGAAGGTATTTAAATTTCGGATGTTCGTTCGCTACCAATTGCGCCTTTAGGTCATACACCTGATTGGTCTGCACATCGTAAGTGACGGCTGAATCCAGCAACGTCTCCGGAAAGAACTCCAGGTCGGTATTTGCTTCCCGGAATTTTCGGATGTTGTCCTCTATCCGGATACTCATCAGAGCTTTGAACGGATAAACATTTACTGAATCCATCCGGGCGTTGGGTACCTTTTTCTCTTTTCCGATGTTGTACTGCAAAAGGGTGTAAAAATTAAAATTCCGGTAGGTGTTGATCGCCTCGGCCAGATTCACCAGAATGTTTTCTGCCGGCATAGTGGTGTCCCGGATGTATTTTTTGTCGATGATCCCTCCGTTTTCCAGGAAACTTCCGTTGTTTTGATTAAGAAAGAGGGAGATCGCTACTCTCTCCCGTTCGTAGTTCGTAAACGCGGAAAAATTGTACGCTTTCGACTTCTGGTTCATGTATCGCCCGTTTCCCGAGATCAGGTTGTAACGAAATCCGGCGTTCCAGTAGGGCCGGATGTTTTGACTGTGCCACACGTCCAACAGCGTTTCGTTCTTGCCTTTGCCTCCTCCCGAAAAATAGGTCAGTTGCGTAAACGGAGTGGTGGTGCTGAATTCCAATGCATCCTCCGGCCGGAACAGGTACGCACGAATGTTTCGGAACAGGAAAAAATCCTCTTCGCCCGCTTTTTCTATAAAAATATCGGAGGTATATGGAGCCGGAAAATTGGCCAAATAGGTATTGGCGATGCTTTTCCGAAAGATGTAGTTGTAGTTGTGAATATTTGTGAAATTCGTATCGGGGGTAGAAAACTCTTTATAAACACCCTCGTGTTCCCATTTCCATGTGATCCGCTCATGGGGAACGCTGTCGTTTTGGGTGGAATCGGATTGCGAGAGTATGCGTCCCCGTTCTCCGGAATGCTCCGGATCCCCCAGATTCGGAATTACCTGGGAAAACGCCGGAAATATGCCGAAACAGATAACGATACAGTACAGCAGTTTTTTCATCGGTGCAAATATACGGAAACTCTCATAAATTACTTACTTTTGCCCTCCGAATGTAACACCGAAACTTTTATGGATAAACACGAGCATCTGACGGAAGCGGACGGAGAATCCAGATCGCTGAATTTTATAGAACAGATTATCGAAGAGAACCTGGCGGAAGGTAAAAACGACGGCCGGGTACATACCCGTTTTCCACCGGAACCCAACGGATATCTGCATATCGGTCATGCCACCTCCATTTGTTTGAATTTCGGGTTGGCGGCCCAATACAACGGGAAGTGCAACTTACGGTTCGATGATACCAACCCTGTTAAAGAAGATGTGGAGTATACCGACTCCATTCAGGACGACATCCGGTGGCTCGGTTTTCAATGGGATGGAGAGGTGCATTACGCTTCGGACTATTTTCAACAGCTGTACGACTGGGCGGAACAGATGATCCGCGACGGGAAGGCATATGTTGACGACCAGAGCGCCGAAGAGATCAGCGCCGGCCGCAGAACAATCAACGAACCGGGGGTTGACAGCCCCTACCGGAACAGGAGTGTGGAGGAAAATTTGGATCTGTTCCGCCGGATGAAAAACGGGGAATTCCCGGAAGGGAGCCGGGTGTTGCGAGCTAAAGTGGATATGGCTTCCCCCAACATGTTGATGCGGGATCCCATTATGTATCGTATATTATACAGCCACCACCACCGTACGGGAGATGCCTGGT
>DBDA01000012.1:221-53492 GCA_002293375.1 Odoribacter sp. UBA944 | reverse complement strand
GGTGTTTTGAGGTTATTCCGGGGTGTTGTTTGGATGCAATTTACGGGATTTTTTTTATTTTCAGAAGTGGGGAGGTGTGTTTTATTTTAGGGAGATGCTGCCCTGTTCTTCGGTTTTTAGCAGCGGAATGCGGCGGTCTGAGCAGAATTGCTCCCAGGCTCTCCGGGAAGCAGGTCCGTTGGAACCGTCCAGGATGATCTTTTCCGGGAACGAATTCCCGGTTGCCGGGAGTTGGCCGGGAAGCAGGTCGCCGGTAACGATCCAGGTACGGGCGGTTCCCGGATCGTTTTCAGAAGGGGCCAGGAGGGCGATGTGTTGTTGGGGGGTTTTCCATTGACGGCCGTTGAATACACAGTCGCCGGCCGAGAAGCCGGCGGTTGCCGGCATCGGTTTCAGGCGGTAGCGACGGATGTATCCTTCTGTGTGGTGGGAAGGGGTGTTGTGTTCTGAGAACGGCAGGTGGTAAAATCCCCTGTACCGGATGAGGATGTGGCTTTGGCGGTGGGCGTGGAACACCACCAGGCAATTGCCGGAGGAGATCCGGTGTGTGTGCAGGCAGCAATAACCGGTAAAGAGAAACAGGGTGAGGCAGAGGCCATGGAGGCAGAGGCGTTTTTGTACGCCGGCCAATCCGGAAAGGAGCAGTAAGAGGAGGTAGATACCTGCGACGTGCAGTGGAGTGGGAGAGAGGTCGTGCAGGTTGACGGAGATGTTCCGGAAGAGTTGCAATATGTACAGTAGAAGACGGCACAACAGGTCGCTCAACATGATGAGGTAACGGCCGATAAAAAACGGCAGGCATAAGGCAACAACAGAGATGTAGAGTAGGATGGTGCTCAGGGGAACGGCCGGGAGGTTGAAGAGAAAGCTGTTGATGTTCAGGACCTGGAAGTAGTATGCGCTGAGCGGAAGTGTTGCGATTTGCGCCGAGAGGGTTACGCACAGCAGGGAGTAACCGCCCCGGAGAAATGTGGGTATTTTTTTGCCTGCGCGGAGGAGTTGCGGATAAAATAAAATGATCCCCGTATAGGCTGCGTACGACATCTGCATGCTGACGGAGTAGAGGGCGAAGGGGTCCAACAGCAGGGTCAGCAGGGCGGAGGCCGCTATGGCGTTCAGTGGGGAGTATTGTTGGGAAAAAGCTTTTCCGATGAGGATGAAGGTCAGGATGGAGGCGGCGCGGGTGACGGAGGGGGAGAGGCCGGTAAGTAACGCATAGCCCCACAGCAGCGGCAGGATGAGGCATTGGCTTGCGGCGGAGCGTAGCCCGATGAACCGGAAGAGTGAGGCGAGCAGCAGGAATATGGCCCCGGTATGCAGGCCGGATACGGCCAACAGGTGTACGGTGCCCGTTTCTGCAAAAAGCTCCCGGGTGGCATGGTCCAGGTCGTTTTTGTACCCGAGACAGAGCGCTTTGAGCAAGGCATTTTGGGTGGGGTCCGGCAGCAGGCGTTCGGTTTTGTCCCGCATGTAGTGCCGGAGTTTTTCAAAGTATGTGAAGAGGTCTTCGGACCGTCCGCAGGTTTCGGGAGGTGTTACCGGGGCCAACCGGTAAAAGACCTTTTTTTGGCGGAGGTATTGGTTGTAATTGAAACGGCCTTCGTTGCCTGTATGGCTGATGGGAAAGATCCGGCCGGTGACGGAGAGGCTGTCGCCGGTTTGCCGGGAGGTATCCGGTTGGTTGCCGGGCAGGTAGAAGCGGGTTCCCCGGCAATTCAAAACGGCGCCTTGCGGCAAGATCTCTTCGCAGCGGAACTTCAGACGGTATACGGTGGCGGGAGATGAGGTGAGTGGGGGAGGCAGGGCCGGCGGTGCGCTTTTTTCCGCTCCGTAGAGAAAGAGGGCGGCCCACAGCCAGAGGCCACAGGTCCGGTGCAGCGGTTTGCAGAAAACAGAGAGGAGGAAAAGCAGGACGGCTGCGTACAGGCATCCCGCCGGGAGAGTGGTGCTTCCGGCGCACAGGATCCCGGCTGTCAACGCCGCCAGCGGGATCAGGAACGGATGTGTATGACTGAAATTTACTATGCCCATCGCGACAAACCGGGTGTTGCTGCCCGATTTGTAATCTACGGAAAAATCCGGAAATCCGGAAGGGGGTTATTTGGGCAGTATGACCCGGTAGGCCGTTTTGAATTTTCCCAGGCTGATGTTGTTGAGTTTGTTTTTCAACAGCTTTTTTTTCAGGGGAGAGAGGTGGTCGGTAAAGAGCTTGCCGTCCAGGTGGTCGTATTCGTGCTGGATGATCCAGGCTTTGGTGTCGCTGAACACCTCTTCGTGTTCGTTCCACGCTTCGTCGCGGTAGCGGATGCGAATAATATCGGGGCGCCACACCTCTTCGTGGATGCCCGGAACGCTCAGGCACCCTTCGCTCCGGCTGACCGCATCGCCTGTCCGTTCCAGGATGTGTGCGTTGATGAACACTTTCCGGAAATCGGCGCACGCGGGGTCGTCGTCCGCAAAAGCGCTCCCGTCTACCACAAAGATCCGGATGTTTTTCCCGACCTGGGGTGCGGCCAGGCCGACCCCGTCCGCTTCCTCCATCGTCTGGTACAGATCGTCGATGAATTTTTTCAGATCGGGGTAGTCGGGGGTGATGTCTTGGGACTCTTTCCGGAGCAGCGGGTGGCCGTATATGTAAATGGGAAGTAACATGAGCGGTGAATTTTGGGTTATGGGTTTGGGGTGTTGCGGATGCTTTCCAGGTAGGAGGTGAGGATGATGGTGGCGCTGATGGTGTCGATCAGTCCCTTGTTTTGCCGGGTTTTCTTTTTGGCGCCGCCCTCGATCAGCGCCCGGTGGGCCAATACGGAGGTGAACCGTTCGTCGTACATTTTGATGGGTATGTCCGGGAATTTTCTCCCCAGCGCCGTCACAAAAGGCTTGATGTAGGCCATGCTTTCCGATTCTGTATTATCCATCTGTTTGGGGTAGCCGACTACAAAACATTCTACCGTTTCCGAACCGGTGTATGCCTGCAAAAAAGAGAGTACTTCGTGGGCGCCCACCGTGCACAGCCCGTTTGCAATGAGTTTATCCGGATCGCTGGCGGCGATCCCTACCCGTTTTTTTCCGTAATCAATGGCAACGATCCTTCCCACGCTTACTCCTCCACAATGATATAGATGTCTTCGTTGCTTTTTTTCATCAGGTACTGCTCCCGGGCGAATTTTTCCAGACTGTCCCGGTTGCCCAGCAACTCCGAGATTTTCCGTTTATCTTCTTCGGTCTTTTCCCGGTAATACTCTTTTTGCTTGGTAAGCCTTGCAATTTTGTTTTGAAGTTGCATCTGGTTCACGATGCTGTTTTCGTCGATAAAGGTGATCCACAGCAGAAACAGAGCCCCTGCCAACAAGTATTTGTTGGTGAACTTCCGGGCTACTTTTTTCCAGCGATGTGCAGATGTTTCCAGCATGTTGCAAAAATAATAAAAAGCTCCGAGAGATGCAAGTTCCCGAACGCTTTCACTGTCTCTGATATAGCCAATTGATAAATTTTTGTACAATAGCTTGCATGTCTTAATAATTTGATAACTTTGAAGTATGTTTCTGACACAGACAATGCGAATATAATACGCTCTCATTTTATGTGACAAAAGTTTCTTATAGAATTGAATAGCAGTTTTTTTACATCTAATTTAATAACGAATTTTTCTATGGTTTTCAGAGGATTGTAATTTATTTTTGTAAACGATGATAAAGGAACAAAAACCGTGAGACCCAGCTTTAGATATGCCCGAATAATGTCGGCACTACTTTTCGCTTTTGCGTTGCCCATATCCGGAACGCAAGCGCAAGATTTAGGTATGGATATTCCACCCGAGATTACCGACGGGGTGGAGATCGAAACTCGTAGTCGGCTCTACAACCAGGCATACCTCGAAATGGCTGATATGCTCGACGGCAAGCAGGAAACATCCATCAAACGGGCAGTGTTTCTACTCGAATGGGCTTACTTGGACGGGAACCTTGATTACGAGGAGTTTTGTCATCAGATAGAAAAGGCGGCAACTTATCTCAAAGCATTTATAGCCATCAATCATCTCGATCAATACAAAACCGGAAAAAACTTTGCATTATTCGATTATTTTTCACAGCCCTGTTCCGGCAACGAAGGTAAACCGTTCTCGTATGATTTTGAAGATTTCGGTGGTTCAGAGGACTACACAAAACTCTTCGTGTCGAAGGTAATGCGTACCCATACCGGGCAATGTCGGAGCTTGCCAATGTATTATAAAATCCTTGCGGAAGCTATCGGTGCGGAGGCATACGTTGCTCTCGCTCCACAACATTATTTTATTCGTCATCGCGACGAGACAAATCCGGCAAAGTGGGTCAATGTCGAATTGACCGGTCCGTCTCTTTCCCGCGAGATATTTATCATCGAACAATTCGGAATTACAGACCTGGCTATCCGTAATAAAGTGTATATGTATCCTTTGACCGATAAAGAAACCGTTGCTCTTCTTATGTCGGAACTATGGCACGGATATACTAAAAAATTCAATGGAGCTTTCGACGACCTGATGTGGTTGTGCGCTACGAAATCGTTGGAACACTATCCGCAAAACATTACCGCCCTGAGTTTAAAAGCTAATGTTACCAATCAGTTACTGATGGACCATCTTGCTTCTAACGGCAATGTGATGGATGATTATGCCCGGATGATCGATGCGCGGTGGTATTCAATCAGTGACAAGATCAATGAATTGGGATGGTCTGAAATGGACGATGCAACCTACGAGCGGCTGATTCAAGGCGTCGAGAGTGAAATGAAGAAACACAGGCTTGGCCCTGTCGCTGGGGACAGACAGGGTGATGAAGTGCGAAAATGAGTAAACTTCTTAATCTATAAAAAACCATGAAAATAAACCTCTTTTTCACATTGTTGACAACACTCTGTCTGACAAGTACAATTTCTTTCGCTCAAATCGGCGAAAGTTCAAATCCCTATGCTATCTTCGGATGTAATCCCTATATTGCCGGAGAGCAATCTGACTCCGAGCGGATAAAGGTGCTCGTCATTGAGAACATTGCCGAAGGCTCACAGGTCGCCCGACTCGAACACGACACACAGACAGGGATTGTAACATTCTTGGACCGCGATGGAATGGTTCTTGGCCAAAAACGACTTGCCCCCGGCGAGCGGGCGTGGCCGACAATAGATCCCAAGGCTGAAAAATATTACTCAATTAGTCCGTATGCTTATACAATGAACAATCCCATCAGGTATATTGATCCCAACGGGATGGATGTTTATCGATACGATGACAAGACCGGGGAGATGATTTTGCACCAGGTTACCGATGATGATTTCGACCAAATAGGCAGGTTCAAATACGACAAGGAAACTGATACATATACTCTACGGACAAACCGCAAAGGAGAGGCAAGAACACGAATGGATAATATTGAAAAAGGTATTTTAAGTGACGGCATGAATTTTATGACTAATGATAATATGTGGGACATTGGGGGGGAAGGGCAACCCACTGTTGGTGGTTTTCAAGACTTCGCTGTCGGTTTTGCCGAAATGATTAACAAAGAAGTGTCCGGTTACTATTTAAGTAATCCTTCAACACCGGATGCCGTAAGTACCATATACATGGGGCGCCACATTAAAAACAATGCGACTACATCATATAAGGGAGGAGCATATGAAGTTAACAGAATGACCTTAGACGGTACGGCTCGAGTTCATACTGATTGGCATACACATCCGACTTATGGTTACAGTAGAGCTGCTCGCACAAAATACTCAGAGCAGGATATGAGATCAAAAATGAATACGCTTGGATTTCCATATCCTGCGCAGAGACCTGCAAATTTCATGATACTAACCAGAGGCTTTGCCCCAATATACTACTGATATGAAAAAGATATTATTTATCTTTATTTTAATAGTGCTTTTTTGCTCTGCTTTGGCACCACCAATTCATCAAAGAAAATCAATTCAAGATAATGCGATAGAAATAGCCATTGAGGATTATCTCAAATGCAGGTTAAGCAAGCCGTATAATGCATTCTTGGTATGGATAGATGGGATTAGTGAGTATGCTCCTTACAAAATTGATGATGATTTAATTTTTATTGACATATCTCCGGCATTTTACAAAGTTTACATAACACCTGTTGATACGTTGGGAAGCACACGTGTGCCGACGAGACATACCATCAAGAATGGTAAGTTATTTTATTGGCACGACCCAGACTATGGTCTTACTGAAGAAATGGTTGATATTTTTCATCAATTTAATGTTGCAGATTCTATCCGTTTGGAAGAGATATTTACCAGACAGGATGAGCGTACCGACAGTTATTATCAGGTCAAAAATCACAGCAAAAGGGGGGCACACTACTACTTTTGTAAAAATAATCCGAGTAATTACAAGCGTGTCATAACAAATATTGCTACAGGTTGGTATAAACCACCAACAATAAGATGTAGACAATAGATTGATGCAGTCCAAACTGAAAACTTGATGTTAAGAGTTATGGGTATCAGTTTTATTAACAATGGTATAAATCACGGTCCCCAAAAAATCATCCCCAATCCGTCAGCTCTGCCAGGTTTTAGATAAACTATTCTGCCATGAAAAGCACTATATGTATTTTACTGTCGATCTTTACCCTCTCTGTTGCATTCTCCCAGAATGAGCCATTAGACATAATACAACGAGAATATGAAGCCGGAAGGAGAGTAATTTCGGGAATTGTGGCCGAGCAAGGATTACAGGACATAATAAAAGAGCATGCGTATGCAGGCTATTTCACAGGGGGTGATATTTGGATTCTTATTGTTAAATACGATTCTGTTTATAAGGTCTATTCTGGTGGAAGAGCATGGGATGCTGAGAATAAGACAACGACCTATGATCTATCCAACGAAGCACTTTTTTCCTTATTTGAGTGGTCAAAATCACAGCATGGAGTGAGATACGATACACGGAGTGAGGAGTACACTCCTCTATATTATTACTTCGTGCTATTCGATAATAATCACGATGTGAAATTGGAGTTCAATATAAATACCATGAATACCTCGAAAAAAGCTCAAACCTCAAGACGTATTCGCCGCACTATGCCTTTTACAAAAGCACATCAACAGCTTATTTGGGATATTATCGGACTTAGTGGAAGAATCGTAAGAAGACGATAATACGGGAAAGTTACTATTGATTCTTTTATTTTGCTGCATACTTTTTCAAAGTGTGTATGCTCAGGACGATGTTTTGGAAAGAGATTCCTTGCCTGTCTTTATAATTCAGGATCGAGAATTTGCATCTCTTGTCGATGACTTTATAGTCAATGCACAGAACTTCATCAATAACTTCCCAGTAACATTTCATATCGATATCAATTTGGGGAATGATGTAATGTCTGTAGGTTTGAATCTAAAAGAACACATAAGAAATTCAGACTCTCTGATTTTATATAAGAATACTCATATTCATCAGGCCTTTATTTGGCATCAGACTATCTTGTTTTTTACAAATATCACATCGTTTGCATATGCGTATAATTATGACATGTTGACTGGGTTGATAAAAAGATCACCAAGAAAGCAAGAAGTCTATTTTAAAGATACTCCTCCTGATTTCTATGAGATAAGCGAATGGGGAGGAAGTCCATTGGAGGGCCTTACATTTAGTTCATTTCATGAATATGATGGGACTAAATGGTATCATGGAATAAGGTTTATTGATGATGACCATCGAAAGGAGTAAGAAATGGCAAAGAAGACATTATGGTTGTCTAAAAGCGTAATTCTCAAGCAACGAACTCATTTCACCATCGTCTTGTTATTTTCTCAAAGGTTCTCACTATCTTTGCGGGATCGTATTACAAACCTTTTATCGTGTACACACCATGGCATTCAATTTACGCAACCGGAATTTTTTGAAATTGTTGGATTTTACGCCGGCAGAGATCGGCTATTTGCTGGACCTGGCCGCCGATTTGAAAAAAGCCAAATACGCGGGGACTGAGCAACCACGCCTGCAAGGGAAAAATATCGCCCTGATCTTTGAAAAGGATTCCACCCGCACCCGTTGTGCGTTTGAGGTGGCGGCGCATGATCAGGGAGCGCACGTAACCTATCTGGGGCCATCCGGTTCGCAGATCGGCAAAAAGGAGTCGATGAAAGATACGGCCCGTGTACTCGGCAGGATGTACGACGGCATCGAGTACCGGGGGTTTGCCCAGGAGATTGTGGAGGAGTTGGCCCGGTACGCCGGTGTTCCCGTGTGGAACGGATTGACCAATGAGTTTCACCCGACCCAGATTCTGGCCGATTTTCTGACGATGACGGAACATACGGACAAACCGCTGCACCGGGTAGCGTATGCCTATTTGGGAGACGCCCGCTACAACATGGGCAATTCCCTGATGGTCGGCGGGGCTAAAATGGGCATGGATGTCCGCATTATAGCGCCTGCCGGGCTTCAGCCGGACCCGGCGTTGGTGGAGACCTGCCGGAAGATTGCGGCGGAGACCGGAGCGAAGGTAACGGTGACGGATGATGTGGCGGCCGGGGTAAGAGGGTGTGACTTCCTCTATACCGATGTGTGGGTGTCGATGGGCGAACCGCAGGAGGTTTGGAAAGAGCGCATCGAAAAGCTGCTCCCGTACCAGGTCAATAAAAGAGCGATGGAGTTGACGGGAAATCCGGCGTGTAAATTTATGCACTGCCTGCCGGCTTTCCACAATCTGGAAACGGCTGTGGGACGGGACGTGCACCGGCAGTTTGGTTTGGAGGCGCTGGAGGTGACGGACGAGGTGTTCGAATCTCCGGCTTCTATCGTTTTTGACGAGGCCGAAAATCGCATGCATACCATCAAAGCGGTTATGGTGGCGACTTTGGGAGATTAGAAAAGTGGGTCTAAAAACTTTTCAGGGCGCTTTCCAGATCCGGCTGAATGTCTAAGATCATTTGCAGGTGCAACAGGTCGAACACCGCGTGTACCTCTTTGGAGAGGTTGGTGAGTTTCATTTTGGAACCGCTGCTTTTGGCGGTTTTTTCTAAGGCAATGATACAACCGATGCCGCTGCTGTCGATGAAATTGATCTCTCCCAGATCGAAGATCATCCGGGTATCGGCTTTGCTCAATACCGGTTTTAACAGATCCTTTACCTCTTCGGTGACCGCGAGCGTAAACCGGGGCAGGTCCGTAAACCGCGCAATTTGTATGCCTTCGCTTTCTTCTAGTCCGATGGCCATAGTTTTAGTTTTAGTTTAATAGTGTAGCATACTGTGTGTTGCAGTAAATTTCACCGTATGTCGGGAAATCCCTGTAACAAAGTAATCTATTTGCTAAAGGTAAGGCAAAAAAATGAACATTCAAATAATACGGTGCAATTATTCAGGGGGAAAGAGAAAAATTAGAGGCAGTAACCCTGTGTAATTATTTTATTCCGGAAAGGCAGAAAAAAGAGCTGAAACAAGAGAGGAGATAAATTATAACGTATATCTTTGTGGAGTTTCTTAAGAAAGCAAACGTTTTCGAAAACCAATAAGTAATTTGTATATGAAGACAACACCTTTTACACATTTTCACGAAGCGTTGGGCGCGAGAATGGCCCCATTTGCCGGCTATAATATGCCGATCGAATATACCGGAATCAAAGAGGAACACTGCACGGTGCGGGAAAAAGCCGGCGTTTTTGACGTCTCCCACATGGGTGAATTTTGGATAAAAGGGCCTAAGGCTTTCGAATTGGTACAGAAACTGACTACGAACGATGTAGCCGCCCTGACCGACGGTAAGATCCAATACTCTTGCTTCCCGAACGAAACGGGCGGCATTGTGGACGACTTGTTGGTGTACCGTTTCAGTCCGGAAAAGTACTTGTTGGTGGTGAATGCGGCCAACATCGAAAAAGATTGGAACCATGTGATGAAATACGCCCGGGAACTGGGCATGAAAGAGGGAACGGATGTGGAGAATGCCTCCGACGCTATTTGCCAGTTGGCCATCCAGGGGCCGATGGCGTTGAAAGCCATGCAGAAACTGACCCAGGCCCATGTGACGGATATGGAGTACTATACGTTCCAGGAGATTCCGTTTGCCGGGATTGACAAAGTGATCTTTTCTACGACCGGTTATACCGGATCGGGCGGCTGCGAAGTATACGCTTACAACAAAGATGCGGATAAATTGTGGAATGCTGTTTTCGAAGCCGGTGCGGAATTCGGCATCAAACCGATCGGTTTGGGGGCCCGGGATACCTTGCGTTTGGAGGCCGGTTTCTGCCTCTACGGCCACGAGATTGACGACGACCATTCGCCCATTGAAGCCGGATTGGGCTGGATCACCAAATTTGTGCCGGGCAATGACTTTATCAACCGGGCGTACCACGAAAAACTGAAAGCGGATAAACCTACCCGCTACATGAAGGGGTTCGAGATCATAGACAAGGGGATCGCCCGGCAGGGATACCCTATTGAAGATGCACAGGGGAATGAGATCGGGGTGGTTTGTTCCGGTACGGTCTCTCCGTTGACCGGAAAATCGATCGGTACCGGTTATGTCAAGAGCGGTTTTCACAAGCTGGGTGGTGAGATCTACATCCGCGTCCGCAACAAGGCGTTGAAAGCTACTATCGTACAAACCCCGTTTTTTTAAACAATCTATAACAATCTAATAGTTTCACTACTAATTATTTACNNAGAAACAAAGCGCTGAAAGCAACAATTTCAAAAACACCATTTTTTTAAATAGATATAAATGACTTATAATTAACAATTAACAATTTTAAATCATGAGAAAGCATATTTTTAATGCAGGTCCCTGTAAGTTGCCGGATTCAACGTTGAAGAACACGGCTGCTGCTGTATTGGAGTTCGGAAATACCGGTCAATCCATTATGGAAGTGTCCCACCGTTCTTCGGATTTTCAAGCTGTTTATGATGAAGCGGTTGCACTGTTCAAAGAAGTATTGAGCGTACCGGAAGGGTATTCCGTACTGTTCCTGGGAGGCGGAGCCAGCATGCAGTTCTGCATGATCCCGTTTAATTTTATGAAGAAAAAAGCGGGGTATGTAAATACCGGAACCTGGTCTACGGCAGCCATTAAGGAGGCTAAAATGTTCGGGGAGGTAGTATTGGTGGCCTCTTCGGAAGCGGACGGGTTTACGTATTATCCGGAGTTCACAATCCCTTCGGATGTGGATTACATGCACATCACTTCCAACAACACGATCCGCGGTACGGAACTGTTGACCGACCCGGTTTCTCCGGTGCCCTTGATTTCGGATATGTCGTCGGACATTTGCAGCCGTCCGGTGGATGTTGCCAAATATGCCATGATTTACGGCGGATGCCAGAAAAACCTTGGGCCTGCGGGTGTAACGTTTGTCATCATTAAGGATGAGTTCCTGAACAACGTGGTGGCCGACCGTACTATCCCGACCATGTTGCGTTACAAAACCCACGTGGAAAAAGAATCCATGTATAATACGCCTCCCTGTATCAATATTTTTGCCGTGAAAGAGACCCTGAAATGGGTGAAAGAGATGGGCGGAGTAAAAGCGATGGAAAAATTGGCTATACAGCGCGCGGATGCAATCTATAACTACCTGGAAACAAGCAAAATGTTCCGTCCGGTGGTAAAAGAGGGTTCCCGTTCCAGGATGAATATTCCTTTCTTGTTGAAAGAGGGTTACGAAGCCTTGGAAAAAGAGTTTATTGATTTCTGCAAGACCAAAAATATTGTGGGAATAAAAGGGCACCGCTCTGTAGGAGGTTTCAGGGCTTCTACGTATAACGCTTGTACGATGGAGGATGTAAATGTGTTGGTGGATGCGATGCGTGAATTTGAAAAGAAAAACGCGTAATAACCAATAAGATAGATGATGGGCTATGTGTATGGCTCATCATTTATTTTTAAACAACTTATAAACAAAAAATCATGTCAGTAAAAGTATTGATTGCAACAGATAAACCGTTCGCTCCTGTGGCAGTGAAAGGAATCAGGGAAATCGTTGAAAAACAAGGTTATCAATTGGTTTTATTGGAAAAATATACATCACCCGCAGAGTTGATTGCAGCAGTGGCGGATGTGGACGCAATGATTATTCGTTCGGATAATGCGACCAAAGAGGTGATAGATGCAGCTAAAAAACTGAAAGTCATTGTACGCGCCGGAGCGGGATATGACAACATCGACCTTCAGGCTTGTACGGATAAAGGCGTGGTGGCCATGAATACCCCCGGACAGAATTCCAATGCGGTAGCCGAATTGGCATTTGGGATGATGGTTTCTTCCGCCCGCAACTTCTATACCGGTAAATCGGGTACGGAGTTGAAAGGGAAAAAAATTGGCGTACATGCGTATGGAAATGTAGGGCAGAATGTAGGCCGTATTGCACACGGGTTTGGTATGGAAGTATATGCTTTTGACCCTTTTATGACGGCGGAGCAGATTAAGCAGGCAGGTGCGATACCGGTGGAATCCGTAGAAAAACTGTATGAAATGTGCGACTACGTTTCTTTGCATATTCCCGCTACGGAGAAGACCAAAAAGTCTATCAATTATGATTTGTTGAACCGCATGCCGAAGGGTGGCGTATTGGTTAATACAGCCCGCAAGGAGGTGATTGATGAAGCCGGATTGGTGAAATTAATGGCAGACAGGCCTGATTTTAGGTATCTTTCGGATATTGCTCCGGACAATGCAGCGGAATACGCTCCTTTTGAAGGACGTTATTTCTTTACCCCGAAAAAAATGGGAGCGCAAACCGAAGAGGCAAATATTAATGCCGGATTGGCCGCTGCCCGACAGATCGTCAATTTTCTGGAAAAAGGGGATAAAAAATTCCAGGTGAACAAATAAACAACTTTTGCAAACAGAGCCGGCAAAGAGAGATCAAAACTCTTACCGGCTCTTTTAAAGTAAAATTATGGCAATAGTAAAACCATTTAAAGGATTAAGAACGCCGGGCCAGGAGGTGTGCAAGGAGTTGGCATGCCTTCCTTACGATGTGATGAATTCCGAAGAGGCGGCCAAAATGGCGGCGGGGAAACCGAAGTCGTTGTTGCACGTTACCCGCGCGGAAATTGATTGTCCGGCGGGTACCGACATCCATTCGGAGGTTGTCTACAACAAAAGTGTGGAAAACTTCAAGATGTTCCAGGAGAAGGGGTGGCTGGTGCAGGATAAAGAGGATAAATTCTATATCTATGCCCAAACCATGGAGGGTAGGACCCAATATGGGATTGTCGGGTGCGCCGCCTGTGAAGACTATTGGAACGGTGTGATTAAAAAGCATGAACTGACCCGTCCGGATAAGGAAGAGGACCGGATGATCTTGACACGCTATGTGAATGCCAACCTGGAACCTGTATTTTTCTCTTACCGGGCTGTTCCTGAAATTGACGCTATTGTGGCGAATATTGTGAAAAATGAAAAAGCGGCTTATGATTTTGTGGCGGAAGACGGATTCGGCCACCATTTCTGGCCGGTAAACGACCCGGCTGTGAACAAGCGATTGGAAGAGTTGTTTGCCACAAAAGTGCCTGCCACATACGTGGCCGACGGACACCACCGTACAGCTGCAGCCGCCCGTATCGGAAAGGAGTACCAAGCCAAAAACCCGCACCATACGGGAAAAGAGGAGTATAATTTCTTTATGGCGGTGCACTTTCCCGATGATCAGTTGAAGATCATTGACTACAATCGGGTGGTGAAAGACCTGAACGGTTTAACGGAAGCGCAATTGCTGGAGAAATTGAAAGTGAAATTCGAGGTAGCCGACATGGGTGCGGAGATTTATCATCCGTCTAAATTGCACGAATTCAGCATGTATATGGGCGGCAAGTGGTATAAACTTACAGCAAAGCCCGGAACTTACAACGACAGCGACCCGATCGGCGTATTGGACGTGACGGTGTTATCGAATCTGGTACTGGCGGATATTTTGGATATCCAGGATTTGCGTACCTCTACCCGGATCGACTTTGTGGGTGGGATCCGCGGATTGGGCGAATTGAAAAAGCGGGTAGACAGCGGTGAAATGAAGGCTGCTTTTGCCCTCTACCCGGTCTCCATGCAGCAGTTGCTGGATATTGCCGATACCGGCAACATTATGCCGCCGAAAACCACTTGGTTTGAACCCAAATTGCGCTCCGGCCTGGTGATCCACAAGATCGATTGATCCGGTCCGTTGTCCGATTACAAAAAGAGGAGTTGCCTGCCAAGCAACTCCTTTTTTTATTACAGAGTCTATATCGCAAAAAAAATCTACCTTTACAACTGCGGGAGGCACGCTTTCGTTAAACTTTCGGACAAGGTTTGGCATTCATTTTGCCGCCGGATAAAATGTACTGTAATACCATTGGATCATGAAGAAAAGAGACCTTCTTTTTACGATTTTACTGTTGGTGACGGGCACGCTGTCGGCCCAGAAAGAGTGGGAAAATTTGATCGCGGAGAAGCCGCTTACGGTGATCCGGGAAGCCGATTCATTGATACAATACGGGAACCATGTGGATAAAATACAGGGCATGATCCTTAAGGCCAGGGCGGAGGTCTCCCGGGACCGGTCGCGCTACCCGGAGATCCTGAACGAGCTCGAAGAGCGTATCCGGAACAACGACAACGTAATAGAGAAGACATTTCTGTGTTTTGCGACGGCGAAATTTTACCGGGAGTATTACAATCAGAACCGACGAGCCATTGACCGGCGGGCGGAGATCCATTCCCATCTGCCGGAAAACATAGCGGATTGGAGCGGCAATCTGTTTTTGGACAAAATCCGCGAACTGCTTACGGAACCGGTAAGGTTCGGAGAACCGTTGAAAAAAGCGGATGCCCGATCCTATAAACAGTTGCTGGAAAAAAACTATCCGTACGCGCTGTATCCGACACTCTTTGATTTTGCCTGCAACGAGAGCATCGTACAATTGGTGGGTTTGGAGAACGATCTTGCTGATACGATCCTGGATATCTACCGACGGTGGCTGGATTTTGAACGGGCGGAGTATAATACCGACGCCTGGGTGGCAGTCGATTTGGACAGGCTTCGGTATGAGCGGCAAGTGGCCGGGAGGAGAGAGGGGAACCGGGCGGATTCCCTCTATTTGGAGCGACTGCTGGAACTAAGAGAGGCGTATAACCTCCATCCGGCCGTGGTACGGGTGATGCATGCAGAGGCTGTGTTCTATTTAAGCCGGCCGCAGGCGAACGACGGAAGGTACCGGAAAGTTTGGGAAATTGTTACGGACGGGATCGGGCGTTTTCCCCAAAGCGACCGGATCGATCAATTGAAGGATCTGAAGCAAAAGATAGAAGAGCCGAAGTTCGATCTTCAATGGTCGAACGTCGTTTATCCCGGTGTTTTGTCGCTGAAAGCGACCTATTACCACCTTGATGAAATGGAACTAACCCTTTCAAAGGTCACAGAGAGCGCTGCCGATTATTACTATAAAAAACAACAGAACCAACCTGTCCGGCAGGAGATTGTGTGGCAGCAAAAGTTTTTGTTCCCGAAGTTGTTGGTCATTAAAGATACCACCCTGACACTCCCGGTGGAGCAGAGCGGGTTGTATATCCTCTCTGTGTCGGGAGCGGTAAACTCCTCCGCAGAGTTGGTGTGCACTCCCTTTTTGACGACCTATCAGCAACGAAAAGGATTTGTCGATGTAGTCGTCCGGGATGCCACCAGCGGTGTTCCGGTCACGGGGGCCGAAGTCGGTATATTTGGAAACAACGATTATTCACTCCCGTACAGGCGTATCACTGCGGCCCATACCGATCGGTACGGGATCGTCTCCTTTCCCGATACGCTGTTGAACAAACGTTCCAGAAGAACTATCCGGTACGAAGTGACGACTCCGGAGCATCCGCAGGGGAAATTTGATTATCTGTATGCATACGGGCTGAATATGGAGCGTTCCGCTTACCAGGCGCTCTTTACCGACCGGAAACTGTACCGGCCCGGCCAGACCGTATATTACAAAGGGATCGCCTGTTTTGCGGATAGCCAGGGGAGCGGAGTGGAGCGAAACAAAGCGTTTTCCGTGGAATTTTACAACGCTACCGGCGAGGAGTTGGCTAAACAAGCCGTAACGACCAACGAATGGGGCTCTTTTTCCGGCTCCTTTACCATTCCGGCAGAGATACAGAACGGGACATTCCGCTTCCGGACAGCGGGGGGATCTGCCACTTTCCAGGTGGAGGATTACAAACTGCCCGGCTTTGAGATCCTTCCGGATACCCTGAAGGAGGGGTACCGTTTTAACGACACCATCCGGATGGCCGGCAAGGTTCAGACTTACTCCGGCGCTCCCGTACAGGGTGGAAAGGTCTCCTGGCAGATTACCTTGCGTTCCGGTTGGTGGTGGGAACAATACAGCGAGCCGATAGAGAGCGGGGAGGCGTATACAGATGCGGACGGCAGTTTTTCCATTCAGTTTTTTGCCGATCCGGGGAAGGGAAGAGAACGGGCGTGGGGGTATTACTATGACATAGCGATCAGCGCCTCCGATGCAAAAGGGGAGACGCAGGCGATCTCCCGGCAGGTACCGATCGGGAAAGAGGCTTATACCGTAGAGGTGGAGATACCGGAACAGATCGACAAAAACAAGAAAGAGGCCGTTTGGGTCAAAACCTACAACAGGGATCGCGTGGAGATCCCCGAAACGTTGCACTACACCATTGCTGCGCTTCCGCCGCTCGGTCATGTAAAGGAGCGCTATGATACCGATTCGTTGCCTGCCGGAAAGATCCTCCTGGAAGGAACTATCGCTACCCAAAACGACACGCTGTTTCCGGATTTCAGCCGGTGGGAGTCCGGGGCGTATGTTTTGCGCGTGGAGAACGGGACGGAAACCAAAGATCCCCGGGAGAGCGTAACGCAACGGCTTTTCTACCTCTATGCCGATACGGATACACATCCTCCGTTCATCACCTACAACTGGTTTGTTCCGGTCAAGACCGCTTTCCGGGAAGGGGAGAGCGCCGAACTGCTTGTGGGCACCTCTGTCCGGGACGTTTGTGTGCTGTACGAGCTTTTTGACAACAAAGCCGCTCTGATCAAACGTGAGCAGTTGATCCTATCCGACGAGATGCGGAAATTTACGATCCCGTACCGTCCGGAATATGGAAACGAACTTCAGGTTTCGTTGAGCTTTGTCAGAGACAATCAACTGTTTGTCAACCATACGGCCATTAAAAAGACAACGGAAGAAAAACAGCTTTCGATCCGGACAAAAGTATTCCGGGACAAGCTCCGGCCCGGAGAGGAGGAGAGTTGGGAATTTGTGGTAACGGATGCTGCCGGCAAGCCGGTTGTTGCGGAGATCCTGGCGACGTTGTACGACCGTTCCCTGGATCAGCTCAGCCCCAACAATTGGTATTTTTCACCTCGTGCATGGCGTGGCTACATCCCTACCTGGCGCTTCGCCGGTCGTCAGTATGTCAGCAATATGACGAACCAATTCGTCGCAAACGACTTTTACCGGGATGGGGTACTTGCGGATTATTTGAAAATGTATAGAGGAGGGCAGATGGAAGGATTTACAGCAAGTTATCTGATGGAGGAGACCGAAGTCTATACCATCGGAGCGATGCGGATTGCGGGAGCGGCAGACTTGAATTCCGATGCTTCTCTTATACTCATGAAGACGGCAGCGGATGCTGCCGGCGGCGAAGACGGTAATGTGTCTGCACAGCCGGTTGTTCCGCTCCGCAAAAACTTCAACGAAACGGCTTTCTTTTATCCCGAGCTTCGTTCCGGTCAAAATGGGGAGTTTTCCCTCCGTTTCACGATGCCGGAAGCGTTGACCGGATGGAAGTTGATGATGCTGGGGCATACGCAGGACCTGAAGATTGGAAGCCTGCTCCGGGAAATTACAACAAGCAAGGAGATGATGGTGGCCCCGAATATGCCGCGGTTTTTCCGTTCCGGAGACCGGGCTGTTCTGAAGGTAACCATGAACAATTTGAGTGACAAATTGTTGTCCGGAGATGCTGTGTTGGAACTCTTTGATCCTGTTACGGAAGAGGTGCTTTTCCGCCAAACCGTTCCTTTTGCCTCCGGACGGAAGGAAAATGCTACAGTGGCGTTTGATTTTACCGTTCCCGGGAAGATTACCGTTATCGGGTGCAGGGTGTCGGCAGCTACCGCATCCTTTAGCGACGGGGAGCAGCATTTGGTGGCGGTGGTTCCGGACCAGGTGCTGTTGACACAAACCCTTCCTCTTTTCACAGAAACCAAAGGGACAACGGTTTACACCCTGAAACCTGCGGCGGAACAGCGGCAAGATTACCGGTTGACGGTGGAGGTGACCTCCAATCCGGTTTGGTACGCTGTTCTGGCGCTCCCCTCTTTGCAGGATCCCGGAAATACCGAAAATGCAATCACGCTCTCTGCCGCCTTCTATGCCAATGCCGTTAACCATGCGATCATCACAGCCAATCCTAAGATCGGAACGGCTTTACAGGTGTGGAAAAACAAATCGCCCGAAGGCGTCGCTTCGCTGAACGACAGTGAGTTGAAATCGATCCTCACGGAATTTACGCCTTGGGCCAAACAGGCCGGGAACTCCAAAGAACAGGTCGCGGCTTTGCAGGAGTTCTTCAATAAAAACACATTGCTGCAACGCCAGAAGCAAATCGTCGAAAAATTGATTCAGGCCCAGAATGCGGACGGCAGTTGGAGTTGGTTCAAAGGTTTTTCCGCCAGTCCATTTATTACCTGCAACCTCCTGACCTCCGCCGCACGGGCTGCTGTGGGAGGAGACGAAATGATCACCGGCGATGTCCGGATGATGCGTATAAACGGTATCCGGTATTTGGATAAAATGATCCGGGAGCAATACAACAAAGCGGAAAAAAAGGGGAAACCGGCGGTAGGATACCAGACTTTACTCTACCTGCATACTCGAAGTTTTTACCGGGATCTTCCGCTGACGGATGCCCTGGAGGCACACAAAGCCTATATGGAGCAATTAAAAAAGGATTGGATAGACTACTCTTTATATGAAAAAGGATTGGCTGCTACTACCCTCTTCCGGTACGGCTACAAAGAGGAAGCCTTGCGTGTGCTGAATTCGCTGAAAGAGTATGCGACCCTCTCCCCGGAGGAGGGGATGTTCTGGCCCAACAACACCTCTTCGGTCTATTATGTGAACTCTGCCATCCTGACCCACGTTGCCATTCTGGAGGCGTTTTACGAGATCACTCCGGAAGACAAGGCGATTGAGCGGATGAAGATCTGGTTGCTGAAACAGAAACAGACACAGGATTGGGCGGATGTGCCGAGCACGGTGGATGCCATTTACGCGCTGCTTCTTACCGGGGATGATCTGCTCTCCAAGCGGGAAGATGCGGTGGTAAAGATTGGAGGCGATGAATTGAAAAGCAAGCCGGATGCCCCTTTTACGGGGTACCTGAAAGAGTCCTGGGAAGCCGGTGGGATCCGGCCGGATATGCTGAAGATGGAGTTGACCAAAGAAACCGAGGCGCCGACGTGGGGCGCCCTCTACCTGCAATACTTTGCCCCGTTGAAAGAGATCGTTTCCAATGAACACCGCAACATCCGGGTGGAAAAATCGCTGTATGTGGAACAACAGGCGGATGGACAAACCCGGATCACGCCGGTGGAAGTTCCGCTTTCAACCGGGGATAAGGTAGTGGTGCGGTTGAAAATAGAAGTGGACAGGGACATGGAATACGTCTACCTGAAAGACCTGCGGGCGGCTTGTTTGGAACCGGTCGAGCAACTTTCGGGCATGCAGTGGAAAGGAGGATTGGCTTACTATCGGGAAACCAAAAATTCGTACACCAACTTCTTTTTTAACTACCTGCCTAAAGGATCTTACATTATAGAGTATCCGTTGTGGGTAAATCAGAGCGGGACCTACCAGGACGGAATAGCTACTATTCAGTGCCTCTATGCTCCCGCCTTTACGGCACACAGTGGGAGTACCGCCATTCAGGTCCGGTAAATTATACTACCACGCGAAAGGATTCATACAGCCGGCGAAATTCCTCAAACTTGGATTATTTTTCAAGTTTGAGGAATTTCATCTATCTTTACATGGTAAAGACTTAAAATAAGATTTGCTTGTAGCGGGATGTTCAGAGCTAAAGGCTGCCGAAGGAGAGGCGTGCAGGCAGGACTGATGTTGCTGCTGGCGGCGGTGTGCGTGTGGTGGTGGAACCTGTTGCCGGATCCGCTTTTTGACGCGCCCTGTTCCACGGTGGTGCTGGACCGGGACGATCGGATCATTGGCTTGAAAGTGGCCGGTGACGGACAGTTCCGGATGCCCGGTGTCACCCCGCTTTCCGCCAAATACGCCGAGGCGCTGATGATGTTCGAAGATGGGCGTTTCCCGTTTCATCCGGGCGTAGACCCGGTAGCCCTGTGCAGGGCGTTGTACCGGAACCTGCGCTCCGGAAGCATCGTGAGCGGAGGCAGTACGTTGACCATGCAACTGATCCGCTTGTCCCGCGGGAACCCGCCGCGTACCTATCCGGAAAAGTTACAGGAGATGCTGTTGGCGCTGCGCTTAGAAGCGGTCACACCCAAATACCGCATTTTGCAACACTACGCCGCGCACGCGCCATTCGGTAAAAACATCGTGGGCATGGAGGCGGCCGCCTTGAAATACTTCGGCCGCACCCCCCTGCAACTGAGTTGGGCGGAGGCGGCTTTGCTGGCCGTGTTGCCGAACGCTCCCTCCCTGAACAGCCCTGCTCTTTTGAAGGCCAAACGTGACCGGTTATTGGAAAAACTGCACCGGAAAGGGAGCATCTCCGGAGAGGACTACGCCCTCGCTTTGGCCGAACCGCTCCCCGGCGAGTTGTTCTATCCGGAACCGGTCGCCCCGCATTTGCTGGGAGTGGCCGAGAAGGGGCGGAATGCGCGGGTATCCCGTTCCACGCTCGATACCCGGTTGCAAAAACAGGTAAACGCTATTGTCAGCCGCCACAGCCGGATGCTGGGGGCCAATCACATTTACAACCTGGCGGTTCTGGTGGCGCACGTCCCCAGCGGAGAGGTCCGGGCGTATGTCGGGAACAGCCCGCCGCAGCCGGGCAGCCGGGGGAACGAGGTGGACATCATCACCGCCGGGCGCAGTTCCGGCAGCATA
Source organism: Odoribacter sp. UBA944 (assembly GCA_002293375.1). Classification (GTDB taxonomy): domain Bacteria; phylum Bacteroidota; class Bacteroidia; order Bacteroidales; family Marinifilaceae; genus UBA944. The sequence goes on along the minus strand of DBDA01000012.1, from coordinate 32,399 downwards.
TTGAAGCCGGCGTTGTACGCCCTGATGCAGCAAGACGGTTACCTCCTGCCGGAAACCCTGCTCCCCGACATCCCTTCCCGCTTCGGCAACTACATGCCCTCCAATTTCAGCCGCAACTTTCAGGGAGCGGTCCCGGCCGGCCGGGCTTTGGCAGTGTCGTTGAACATTCCTTTTGTACGGATGCTGCAAACTTACCATTACCAACGGTTTTACGGTGATTTGCAGCGCTTGGGCGTCACGACCCTGGAGCGGGAGGCCGACCACTACGGTTTGAGCCTGATACTCGGCGGGGCGGAAACTTCTCTGTGGGACCTGTGTAACCTGTACGGCGGTATGGCAGCCGTACTGCGGCATTACGGAGAGAACGACGGGGATTATTTCCGGGGCGAATACAACCGCCTGCACGTGTGGCGGGAGGACAGTATCCGTCGCCGGCAATCCGTTGTTCCGAAAGACGAAGTACCGTTGCACGCTTCGGCCGTCTGGCACACTTTCCGGGCCTTGAAAGAGGTGGAACGGCCGGAATTGGAGTCGGGTTGGAAAACCTTTGCCTTCGGCATGGATCTGGCCTGGAAGACCGGAACGAGCTTTGGCTTCCGGGATGCGTGGGCTGTCGGCGTCAATGCGGACTGGGTGGTGGGGGTCTGGGCCGGGAATGCCGACGGGGAGGGACGTCCCGGATTAGTCGGCGTACGGGTGGCGGCGCCGGTCTTGTTCGAGGTGGCCGGCCTGTTGCCGGTAACGACGGCTTTCTACGAACCGGTGGAAGAGATGGGCGAAGCGGTGGTGTGCCGCCGAAGCGGCTACCGCGCCTCTTTGCTCTGCACCGAAACCGATACCTTGCGGGTGTGCCGCTCCGGCATACACACGGAGAACTGTCCTTTTCACCGGCAGGTACATCTGGACGCTTCCGGAACCCGGCGGGTGACCTCCGATTGCGAGCGGTTGGAGAACATCCGGGTAACCTCCTGGTTCGTGTTGCCTCCCGTACAGGAGTGGTACTATACGCAGGCGCACAGCGACTACCGGAAACTCCCCCTGTGGCGGCCGGATTGCCGTCCGGAAGAGACGGACGTTATGGAGATGATCTATCCGCGGAGCGGCACCCGCGTCTTTATTCCGCGGGATTTCGGAGGAGAGCGGGGAAAGGTGATCTTTGAACTGGCTCACCGGAGAGCGGAAACAGAAGTGTACTGGCATATAGACGAACAGTACGCCGGCGCTACCCGCTTTCCGCACCAGATGGAGCTGAACATCGGAGAGGGCCCCCATATACTGACTCTGGTGGATCAGGATGGCAACACGCTGAAACAACTCTTTACCGTTGTCGGGAAATAATTTTTTGCAGAATTATTTTTTTTCTTTGCCGGAACTGTTACTTTTGTACCCTCAACGCCACTTTAGCTCAGTTGGTAGAGCGACGCATTCGTAATGCGTAGGTCGCGAGTTCAAGTCTCGCAAGTGGCTCTCTTTCCAAACTTCCTCTCTGTTTTTTTCGATTTATTTTCGGATCGGTACTGAATAATCGCTATTTTTACGTGCTTAATTTTTCAAACGTTCCCGCACGCGGAATTACAATACAAAAATAGAACCATGGCAACAGACAAATTCTTATGGAGGCATGTAGGGCCTCGTCCGGAAGAGATTGACGAGATGTTAAAAGTAACAGGGGTGGGTTCAATGGAGGAACTGATCGAACAGACCGTTCCGAAGTCCATCCGCCTGAAAAAACTGCCGGACCTGCCGGCGCCTTTGACCGAATCCGAATTTTTTGATAAGATCCGGGGGATCGCCGCTAAAAATAAGATATACCGTTCGTTTATCGGGCAAGGGTATTACGACACCATATCTCCGGCGGTCATCACCCGGAATATTTTGGAGAATCCAGCCTGGTACACCTCTTACACCCCGTATCAGGCGGAGGTGTCGCAGGGACGGTTGGAAGCGTTGTTGAACTACCAGACCGTCGTGTTGGAGTTGACGGGTATGGAGATCACCAACTGCTCGCTGTTGGACGAAGCGACGGCTGCGGCGGAAGCGATGCAGATGATGTTTGCCCTGCGCTCCAAAGAGTTGAAAAAATCCGGCGCCAACAAGTTGTTTGTGGACAACGCCCTGTTTCCGCAGACCAAAGATGTACTCGTTACCCGTTCGGCGCCGTTCGGCATCGAGTTGGTGTACGGGGATTACCGCACCTTTGAAATGACGCCGGAGGTGTTCGGGGCCATTGTTCAGTATCCGGCTGCCAACGGAGAGGTGCGCCGTTACGGTGAATTTGCCGGAAAGGTGCATGCCGGCGGGGCCTTGCTGGCAGTAGCGGCGGATATCATGAGTCTGGTGTTGCTGACGCCCCCTGCCGAATGGGGAGCGGATATTGTGGTCGGTTCCACCCAGCGGTTCGGTATCCCGATGGGCTACGGCGGGCCGAGTGCCGCTTACCTCGCCACGAAAGAAGAATACAAACGGAATATTCCAGGGCGGATCATCGGGGTAACCATCGATGCCCAGGGCAACAAAGCGCTCCGTTTGGCGTTACAGACCCGGGAGCAGCACATCAAGCGCGAAAAAGCCTCCTCCAACATCTGCACGGCGAAAGCCTTGAACGCCACCATGGCCGGCTTCTACGCCGTTTACCATGGAAAAGAGGGGTTGGAACGGATTGCCAAACACATCCACGCGGCAGCGGTTGTGCTGTCTGAAGAGATCCAAAAATACGGCTACCAATTGCGGTGCGAGAAATTTTTCGATACGCTCCGCTTCTCCCTGCCCGCAGGGGTGACGATAGAGGCGCTCCGGGACAAGGCGCTGGAAAAACAGATCAATTTGTATTACAGCACCTGTGGTTGCGGTTGTGGTTGCGGCGAACCGAGTGTGGGGCTCTCTACGGATGAGAAGATTAACGAGGAAGAGATCAACGCCATCATTGCCGTTTTTGCGGAAGCTGCCGGTCAATCGGCGGAGAAGGCAATCTTTTTGGACGAACGCACTGTACTGGATCCGGACATGATCCGCGACGACGAATTTATGGATACGCCGCTCTTTAAACTATACCGTTCGGAAACAGCCATGATGCGCTACATGAAGAATTTGGAGAGAAGGGACATCTCCCTGGCCACCTCCATGATCTCCCTGGGTTCCTGCACCATGAAGCTGAACGCTGCGGTGGAGATGATGCCGCTCTCCTGGCCGGAGTTCGGAGCCATCCATCCCTTTGTTCCAGTTTCCCAGGCGGAAGGATACCAACAACTGATCCGGGAGAGCGAACAAATGCTCGCCGCCGTGACCGGTTTCGCCGGTTGCAGTTTGCAGCCCAACTCGGGTGCGGCCGGCGAATACGCCTCCCTCATGGTGATCCGGGAGTACCACAGGTCGCGGGGGGAAGCGCACCGGAACGTGATGCTGATCCCGGCTTCGGCGCATGGGACCAACCCGGCTACAGCCACCATGGCCGGTTTTGACCTGATCGTCGTAGCAAGTACGGCGGAAGGAAACATTGATGTGGAAGATTTCCGCACAAAAGCGGAAGCCAACAAGGAGTGCCTGGCCGGTGCCATGATCACCTATCCCTCCACGCACGGGATTTTTGAAGAGTCGATCAAGGAGTTGGCGGACATTGTGCACCGCAATGGTGGCCAACTGTTTATGGACGGCGCCAATATGAATGGACAGTGCGGCCTGACCAGTCCCGGCGAAATCGGAGCGGACATCTGCCACCTGAACTTGCACAAAACCTTTGCTATGCCTCACGGCGGCGGCGGCCCCGGTGTAGGGCCCATCTGTTGCGCTGCCCATCTGGTGCCTTTCCTGCCGTCGCACTCCATGGTAAAAACAGGCGGCGATAAAGGGATCCACGCTGTGGCGGCTTCTCCGTACGGTTCCGTGAGCCTATTGCCGATCACCTACGGCTATCTCTCTATGCTGGGAGGGGAAGGGTTGAAATTTGTCACTGAAATGGCCATTCTGAATGCCAATTACTTGGCCTCTTCATTCGAGAAATTGGGCTTTAAAGTGCTGTACAAAGGCAGCAAAGGGCGTGTCGGGCACGAAATGATCTGGGACTGTTCTTCGTTCAACAAAGAGTACGGCATTACGGACGGAGACATCGCTAAACGGTTGATGGACTTCGGTTTTCATGCGCCGACCCTCTCCTTCCCCGTACACGGAACGCTGATGGTGGAGCCGACGGAAAGCGAACCGAAAGAGGAACTGGACCGCTTTATCGATACCCTGAAAACCATCCGAGACGAAATTCTGGAGATCGGCTCCGGGAAGGCCGACAAGACGGACAATGTACTGAAAAACGCCCCGCATACCCACCGCGTATTGACGGCCGACGAATGGAGCCATGCGTATCCGAGAAGCAAGGCAGCCTATCCGCTGCCCTGGGTGAAGGAGAATAAGTTCTGGCCGCAGGTGGGGCGTGTTGACGACGGCTACGGAGACCGAAACTTGGTTTGTACCTGCTATACATTGTATGAAGAGTAGTTTTTAATCTTTTAAATACCAAAATAGATGAAAAAATTTTGTTTCTTGACACTATTTGCACTTTTGGTCACGGGCACGGCTTTTTCTCAGGTATTTTACGGCCTCAAGGGCGGTATTAACCTGGCAGATTTTACGAACATGAGGGGAACGTCTGATTGGAAGACATCCTTTTACGCTGGTGGATTCTTGGAATACCGGGCGAGCGATTTTGGGGTTTCGCCGGAATTGATCTATTCGCGCCAAGGATTTCAGGCAGTGGAAAGGGGTGATAAAATGCGGGTACGGGTAAATTACCTGAACCTGCCTGTGGTGATCAAGTTGTATGTGGTAGAAGGGTTCAGTTTTGATTTGGGTACACAGGTGGGGTATGTGTTAAATTCCAAGGTTTGGGCCAAATCCGGCAGCCAGACAGTAACTGCTGATCTTGAGGATGCTCTTCCCGGTGTAGAATTGAACACGTTCGACGCTGCCTTTGTTATGGGATTTACGTGTAATGTGAAAAATTTCTTTCTGCAGAGCCGTTATAACCTTGGAATAGCGAGTGTTGCTCAAGGTGACAATTCCCGGAACAGCGTACTACAGTTCGGTATAGGATACCGTTTCCGGTAATACAGATTTGGCTTTTCCGTTTCGGGAAATTATTTTCAGGAGGCTGTCTGACTGTTCAAAGGTCATTCAGCCTCTTTCTGTTTCACGCAGTCCGGTCCTGTTTGTTGGAAAAGGGAGAAATTGACGCTTCCGTAGGTTCTTTTTTCCCGGAACAGAGGGTGGTTGGAGAAATCGATGGTTGCCGGATGTTCGACCACGGCGACCCCTTGCTCTTTCAGTAAGTTGTTGTCGAAAAGGAGGGCAGGGATCCGGTGGATCTCCGGCAGGTTGTAAGGTGGGTCGGCAAATACAAGATCGAACTGCCGTCCTTTCAACTTTTCCACGGCAATAAAAACGTCTGTCCGGAACAACCGGATGTTCTTAAATCCCAACTCCTGGACCGTTCGTTGAATAAACGCGAAATGAAGCCGGTTTTTTTCAACGGAGATCACCTCTGCGGCCCCTCGGGAAGCCAGTTCGTAACTGATGCTACCGGTCCCGGAAAAAAAATCTGCGGCGGAACATCCTTCAATATCCACATAGCGGACCAAAATATTGAACAGGTTCTCTTTGGCGAAATCGGTTGTCGGCCGGGCCGTAAAATTTTTATCCGGAAACAATTGTCGCCCCCTGTGCGTTCCGCTGATTATTCGCATCTGTGTACGTTTAACAGGTGCACAAAGCGGGAGGTGCTGATGTTTTTGGAAAGTTGCGTCAGGGCCGGGGCATTCAGAACGGCAACCTCCGGAAGGTATGCGCTGAAGGTCCGGTATAGTTTCGGATCATTGGCCAACTGTCCGGAAACAACCGTTTGCAGATTGGCCGTGTCTGCGTGGCAGCTTTTCAGGCTGTTCAGGATGTAGTACAACAGATCTGTTAAAGAGTTGTAAGCAAATGTATTAAAAAGAACTACTTCGTTCTCTTTTGTCAGCAACAGATCAAAATAACGGTCCTGAATATCAATGAACAGGTGTTCCCGGTTCAGCAAAGTGGAAGAGAGGGAATGTACAATAAAAGGATAGGCGCTGTTCACAATGCGTAGCGATTGGTAACGTGTTGTCAGGAACGTTACAAAACTGCGGGGAAGGGATTCCACCAGATACGCCTCCATCAGACGGATTTTCCGGTACAGCAGGGTATCGTTCTTTTCCGCATGCTGACAAAGCCGGTAAACATCGGAGAGGTACGTTTTGTTGAAAATATGCGCCGGTATTAGCGTTTTCTCTTTCTTGCAGGGAACCACAAAGACTTTTTTGTACGGGAGGTTCAACAACTCTTCTTCCACCAAGGCCTTTTTTACCCGGGCGATTACCTCCACCTGCGAATCCAGACTGTAGGGCTGAAAACAAAAGGCCAACAATTTGTTAAAACCATTGTGGACACAAAACGAAAGTCCATCCGTCGAGAAACGGATGGACAATACGTATTCGGTCGATTTTTCTTTTACAAAATTCGGATCTAAATGATAGATACTCTGCATGTAAATAGATACATTATTCCCAGTTCCCCACGTTGTTGTTCGCTTCCTTCAGGCTGCCGACTTTCAGGCCGGGGTATTTTTTCAAACGAAGTTGCTCGCCGTTCTCTTCCTTGATCTGTTCGCCGTATTGATCCTTCAGGTCGGCAAAGATCTCATCGTTGGAGATCCACGCCTCAAAGATCGGAACCTGTACGCCGGCGTCGGTTACGTAAATATCCGCACCCATCCGGAATTGGTACTTTCCTTGGGTAAAGGGAACAACTTTCAGGTTGTCAATGGGATAATCTTTCCCAAACGTATTTTCCAAGGCATTTACTTTGATATCCTCCCGGATGATCAACCCTTTTTTAATCGCTTCTTCCTCCGTAACTCCCTGTTCAATCTGATCATCTGTCAACGAACCGATCTGCCGTACAATCACCACAGAATCGTATTTCATAAAATGGATCAAGGTATCCAGGCTGGGAGTATAGATCCCGTTGACGCTCCGGTAGGCATCCTGTGCGGTACGGATGTCTTTCAGGCGTTCGACGATCCTCTCGTATCGCTGTTTCCGGATCTCCTTGAACCGTTCAGGGATCCGGATGCTTTCGTAGCATTTGTAACCCAGATAGATGATAACAAGCGCCAATACAATCTGAAGAATGATTTTTATGTGTTTCATACGTTTATAATTTATTATTCTCATCCACTCTCCCGCTCCTTTTGCAGAACCGGACAAATTCGCCTATCTTTACACACCCGTGCAAACATAGCAAAAGTTTTCGTAAAAACTTATTGCCGGCAAATTTAAGAAAAATTTCAGAGAGACGCTTACGAATCCCGAAGAAAATTAGTAATGATAGAAAAACATTTTCAGGGAGTTGTCCGGGAAAAATTCGGATTTGAATTGTCGGTTTCGCAGCAGGAAGCGCTGGAAGCTTTTTGCCGCTTTTTTTTCGGTGGGAGGGAAGATGCGCTCTTTATTCTGAAAGGATTTGCCGGTACGGGAAAGACAACGTTGGTAGCAGCCATCGTCAATACCCTGCTCTCTTTTCGGCACAAAGTGATATTATTGGCGCCGACCGGTCGGGCGGCCAAAGTATTGTCCGGTTACTCCGGGCAACCGGCCTTTACCATCCACAAAAAAATTTACCGGCAAAAATCGGCGACGGATGGAGAAGGGGTGTTCGACATTGCTTTTAACGGCGGGACGGATACGCTCTTTTTTGTCGATGAGGCCTCTATGATCTCCAATGCATTGGACGAGGGAAATTTTGGTTCTGGCTATCTCCTAGACGATTTGTTGGAGTTTGTATATAACGGAAAAAACAACCGGCTTGTATTGCTGGGGGATGTGGCGCAATTACCGCCGGTAGGCTTGGAGATCAGTCCAGCCCTGGATCCGGACTACCTGCAATTCCACTACCGGTTGGAGGTGAGCGCCGGTACGCTGACGGAGGTCATGCGACAGGCGCACGAATCCGGTATCCTGTACAATGCTACCCGCATCCGCTCCCTGTTGGGTAGTGGCCGGACCACACCGGATTTGCGCATCGGCGGGTTTCCGGACATCTTCCGGATCCACGGTGGGGAGTTTCCGGAGGCTGTTGAGGAGTGCTACGGACGGTACGGAGAGGATGAAACCACCGTCATTTGCCGTTCCAACAAGCGGGCCAACCGCTACAACGAAGGGATCCGGCGCACCATCCTGTACCGGGAAGAGGAGTTTAGCGGGGGCGATAAGGTTATGATTGTCAAGAACAATTACTTTTGGGGACAAGAATATGACCAGATCGATTTTATTGCCAACGGGGACGTAGCGACCGTGTTGAAAGTGGAAAAGAGAAAGGAGTTGTACGGGATGCACTTCGCCCGGGCGCGCCTGCTTATCAGTGGGTACGGGGAAGAGGTGACCGCCTGGGTGTTGCTGGATACGCTGACCTCCGACTATCCGGCTTTGACGGCTGCACAGAACCGGGAATTTTACCTCCGGGTCGAAGAGGACTACATCAATATCCCATCCCGGAAAAAGCGGTTCGAAAAGATTCGGGAAAACGAATTTTTCAACGCTCTGCAATTGAAATTCGCCTACGCGGTCACCTGCCACAAAGCCCAGGGAGGGCAGTGGGATGCCGTATTCATCGACCCGGGATGGCTGGGTGGGGAGTCTCCCGGCGACGACTATTGGCGCTGGCTCTACACAGCCGTCACCCGCGCCCGCAAACGGCTCTACTTAGTTAACTTCCCGGAGGAGTTTTTTGAGAAGTAACATGGGTTAAAGTTTCAGGTCCCGCGCCATGGCGTCGATCTTGGCATTGGCTTCCTGCTGCGCTTTTTCGAAATCGGCGACGGAACCCATGGTAGCCCTGGCTTCAAAATAAAACTTGATCTTCGGTTCGGTGCCGGAGGGGCGGACAGAGATTTTGCAGCCGTCTTCCAGAAAGAACTGCAAAACATCGCTGGTGCCCGGAAAATCCATCGCTTTCTCTTCGCCGGTGAGCAGGTTCTTCTCCTTCAGGTCGGCGTAATCCTTTTTAACTACGATCCGGCTGCCGTTGATGCGCTCCGGTGTATGATGCCGGAAGTTGGTCATCATATCGGTGATCTCCTGCGCCCCGCTCAACCCCTTCCGCACAATATAAATCATCTTCTCTTGCGAAAATCCGTACATGGCGTAAATCTCCTTCAACAGGCCGAACAACGTTTTGCCGTTGTCCTTTGCCCAAGCGGCAATTTCGGCCATTAGAGAGGTCGACGAAACCGCATCCTTGTCCCGGGTAAACGCGCCCGGCATAAACCCGAACGACTCTTCACCCGCTCCGATGTAACCGTCGGGGCCTTTTTTCCGGATCACGTCCGCGATCCACTTGAACCCGGTGTATACATCGTAACAGACCGTGTTGTTCTTTTCGGCGATCTCTTTGATCAGTTCCGAGGTGACAATCGTTTTAATGGTGTATTCGTTCCCTTTGATCAACCCTAACTCTTTGCGCCTGCGGAGCAGGTAATAGGTAAAAATAATGTTGGTCTGGTTGCCGTTCAACAGGATCCACTCCCCGGCGTCGTCCTTCACGGCAATCCCCAGGCGGTCGCCGTCGGGGTCGCAGGCCATGGCCAGATCGGCGTCAATTTCCCGGGCTTTGTCCAACGCCATTTTAAAAGCGGCCGGCTCCTCCGGATTCGCGGACTCCACCGTCGGGAAATTCCCGTCCGGTACCATCTGTTCCGGGATCGTAGTAACGTTGGTAAAACCCCAATTCCGCAACGAATCGGGAACCAACCGGTAAGTAGTGCCGTGCAGCGGAGTAAAGACAATTTTCAGGTCGTGCTGGTGTTGGATGGCGTCGGGAGAGAAACTCATACTTTTCACTTTGTCCAAAAACGTCTGGTCAAACGCTGTCCCCAAAGAGAGGATCTTATCTGCCACCTTGGTAAATTTAATGTCTGCTACCTGCACTTTTTTCACCTCTGCAATAACATTTTTATCGTGTGGGGGAACCAACTGGGAACCGTCTTCCCAATAGGCCTTATACCCGTTGTACTCCTTCGGATTGTGGGAAGCGGTGATGATCACCCCGCCTTTACACCCCAACTCCCGGATGGCGAAAGACATTTCAGGCGTAGGGCGCAGATCTTCAAACAAATAAGCTGTGATCCCATTGGCGGAAAAGATCGCGGCGGTTGTTTCTGCAAAGTAGCGGGAGTTGTTCCGGCAATCGTAACCGATGCAAACCGACTTTGGCCCGTCGGGGAACACCTGGTTGATGTAGTTAGCGAATCCCTGGGTGGCAGCTCCTACCGTATAAATATTCATCCGGTTCGTACCCGCTCCCATGATGCCCCGCAAACCTCCCGTCCCGAACTCCAGGTCTTTGTAAAAAGAGTCGGCCAATTCGGTTGTATCGGCGGCATCCAGCATGCGTTGCACGCTCTTCCGGGTCTCCTCATCGTAAGCAGGGGCCAGCCAACTTTCGGCTTTTTCCCGGGCTTTTCGGATGGTGTCGTTTTTTTCCATAATATGTATAGTTGTAGTTAGTTCCTCAACAGGGATTCACAAATATAAATAAAAAAAGCCTTGCAACGAAAGGCAAGGCTTTTATTTTTACGACCGCAACAGTTACGATCTCTTCTCTTTGATCTTGGCTTTTTTACCGGTCAACTTCCGGAAATAGTAGATCCGGGCCCGTCTTACTTTGCCCGCTTTGTTGATCTCGATCTCCCGGATATAAGGCGAGTTCATCGGAAAAATCCGTTCTACGCCGACATTGCCGGACATCTTCCGTACCGTGAAAGATTTGGTAACGCCTGTCCCCTTGATCTGGATCACCACACCGCGGAAAATCTGGACACGTTCCTTGTTTCCTTCGATGATCTTGTAATGCACGCTGACAGTGTCTCCCGGCCCAAAGGAGGGATGCTCAACCTGATTTTCATTTGCGAACGCCTGTTCTGCAACTTTAATTAAATCCATAGTTCTCTTTTTATGAAATTATCGAACGCAATATTACCGCCTGAGCTTTTGTGTAAGAGATTACGTACGTATGTTATTCTGTTGTAATATTCCGGCGGGCCGTCAGGAACCCTCATATTACTCAATCGGGCAGCAAAAATAGAAAATTTATTTTTTTCCGCCAAATTTATTTTATCACTTCCTGTTTATCGCCCATGTATTCAATAATAGAGCGCAGGTAGGCTTCGGGATGCGGGGTATTGGTTACCTTCGGGTCTTTCTCTCCGGGAACAATGGTGCGGATATTTCCGTCCATGTACCGGGCAAAAAGCGTTCCGTACAGGTCGCGCCAGGTATCTGTTAACTGATCTCCCGTGTTGCAGGAGAAATCGGTCAGGTATTCCACGGCTGTCTGCTTGTTCTGCTTCATCAGGCTCATAGCGGCAGCATCCGTCACCTGTACATATTCTAAGTATTTGGTTTCTAAACTTTTTTGCTTCTCCCGAACGTCCGGATGGATTACGTTGTAACGGGTGTAGGCGAAATTCGTCAGCTGGTTAAACACCCAGAAGGCTGCATCGTTGCTAAATTGGTTCATGCTTCCGTTGCCGACGGCAAACGAGGCGGGTACCCGGGTAGCAGCGGTATACATCGGGAAATAAACACTGCCGGAGGCGTCGTCCACGCCGAACCAGAGGATCCCGCCCACTTCGTCCGGCAACCAGTTCCGGCTTTGGCTGACAAACGAAAAGGCGGTCTGCTGGGTAGCTGTGGCCCGCTCCATCACATACTCTTTCCCGTCCACGGTATAGCCCATCGGCCGCCAGCGGTAGGGGCATTCATATGGGCCAGCACCCGGATCTTTCCGCATATCCAACTCCGTTCCTTCCAGGTGGTTCCGCATAAAATCCATGATCTCCAACACATCTACCTTGCGGTTCGGTTTGATCCAAAGCGGCATGCGGTTCAGCGCATATCCTTTTTCGTCCCGCTTGATATCCGTTCCCTTGGCATAGCCCCAGTAGGGCGCCATCTCGCTGTTGATCTCGTTGAAAAAAGCCCATACCCGAATCTCACATCCCCGGGCGCCTCCGAAATCCACCGGATTGTAGGTGTCCGAAAAACTGAAATCACTGTTCTTGGCTTGCTGGGGATAGAAGTTTTTCTGCTTGGCAAAAGAAATGACATCCTTGGCGTACACCGTCGTTACCTCTTTGTTGTAAATGTTTTTCAGCTTGTCCGAAGAGATGGATGTTTTGCCGTCCAACGGAAAAGTGGTGATCCGGGCCTGGTTGGCATGTGCACACACATAGCTGTCCGGCACCATCCGGGCTACCCATACGGCCCCCTTTTCGCCTTCGCCCTTGCCGATCATCTCCATGATCCACACCTCTTCCGGGTCACTGATCGAAAAAGACTCGCCGCTGCTGGCATAGCCGTATTTTTCCACCAATTCCACCATGGTTACAATTGCCTCCCGGGCATTTTTCGCCCGTTGCAGTGCAACGTAGATCAGGCTGCCATAATCCATGATGGCGCCGCTTTGGTTCTCCAACTCCGGCCGACCGCCGTAGGTTGTTTCGCCGATGGCCAACTGGTGCTCGTTCATGTTGCCGATCACGTTGTAGGTGTGGCGCACCTGGGGAATTTGTCCCAAATGTTCTCCAGAGTGCCACCGGTAGATATCCAGCATGCTCCCTTCCGGCCAATCGGCGGCGGGCCAGTGGTACAACTCTCCGAAAAGCGCGTGGGAATCGGCGGCGTATGTCACCGAAGTGGAACCGTCTTTGGTGGTTGATTTGGTAAACAGGAAGTTGGTGCAGGCAAACAGTTCTGTTTGTACGGCCATAACAAGTACTCCTGCTAAAAGGGCGATTTTTTTCATGTGCATTTTTTTCATGTGCATCCGTTTTGTGTATTGATTTATCTGATTCTGTCGTACGATTTCAAAAGCGTAATGTCTTTCAGGATCCCGCGGGACGCCAGCCAGGTCAGGATGATCCCGATAAGGGGCAAACCGTAACCGGGCATAAAATGCCACTCGCCGGACGGTTGGCTGATCTGGCGAACCTGTATGACGATCAGTACCAGCAACCCGATCATCAGGAAAATATTGATGAAGCACAAACGCAATTGCAACATCCGTTTTTTATAACAGAAAATGGTGAAGACCGCCAACGCAACAACAATGATGTTGAGCGAAAGGGAGAACCAATTGTAGCCGATCAATACGGGAGGCGCCTCCAACAGGAGGTATTTGTGCGTGTAGAATTCGGCCAACACCGGCTCCCCGGCGCTCCCGGCGGGCAGGTCGATGAGTGCGGCCGGAAAGAGAAAAAGCAGTCCGGTACAGATCCCGGTAAGCAGTAAAAACAGCGTTTGTATGCGTTGTATCATAGAATTTGAGTTAAAAGATGGTGTTACTATCGTTATTCGGTCAGTTTTTTCAGGGTATATTCTATCAACTTCTGCATCTTTTCGCTGTAATCGGCAGAAGCTTCGCCGGTCATCCGGTTGGCAATGATCAGGCAGATGGTCGCAGCCCGGTGTCCCAGCAGGTTGCTCAATCCGGTAATGGGGGCGCTCTCCATTTCGTAATTGGTCACCCGTTTCCCGCGGTGGCGGAAGGTTGTGATCCGGTCGTTGATGCCGGGCATGCTCAGCGGGAGACGCAACACCCGTCCCTGCGGGCCGTAAAATCCGACGGCCGTCAGGGTAACCCCTTTGCAAGTGATCCCTTCGCTGTGCAGGCGTCCGGTCAGTTCCGGGGAGGCACTTACCACGTACGGGCGGGCGCACTCCGCGGTCCAACCGCAATGCTGCACGAACGCCTCCTCCAACTCCGCATCGCAAACCTCCCGGTTGCCGGCATAGAAACGGAGTACCCCGTCCGTTCCGATGCTTTTTTCCGAGAGCAGGAACGAGCCGACGGGAATGTCGGCCTGCACCGAACCGGAGGTGCCGATCCGTACCAGGGTGAGACTCTTTTTCTCCGGGCGGACGGTTTTGGTTTGCAGGTCCATGTTGACCAACGCATCCAGTTCGTTCAGCACAATGTCGATGTTGTCCGGCCCGATCCCCGTAGAGACAACGGAGATCCGCTTCCCGTGGCAGCGTCCGGTCACCGTGTAGAATTCCCGGTTGTTTTTTTTGACCTCCACCCGGTCAAACTGCGCGGCGATCAACTCCACCCGTCCGGGATCGCCGACCAGGATCACCGTATCCGCCAACTCTTCCGGCAACAGGTGCAGGTGAAAAACCGTCCCGTCGCCGTTCACAATCAATTCTGAAGCTAAAATAGGCGTCATAGTGCTTTTAAAGAAATTTCCAAATATAGTGATGTTCGGCATATCTTCCAAATCAAGGCTTCTGAAAGTCCCGGAAACCGCTCTTCCGGAAATCAACAGAATCTTAGGAGTGAATAAATGATTGTTTGCTCGAACATGGTACGACTATGGTACGACTAAGGTATAACTAAAACATCGTGTATCCGATAATAGAAAGAGTTGACAGAAGAGGACCCTGTTTTTGTGTTTGCCTGGAGCGTTGGTAAAATGAACATTTCCCCTCTACTGAAAGTGCCGGGAATCCCTTAGATTGAGGACAAGTATGTAATCAAATCTTTTGGGTATGGTGCGGCACTATTTTATGGCCGGGTTTCTCTTTTTGTGCTCTTTGGGATTACCGGCACAGGAACTTTTGGATGTGGAGAAGTTGTTGGATTTAAACGAAGCATTTTTTGACGGGGAGGGAGACGAAGAGGTATTGGCGACATTGACGGAATTGGCGGCTACTCCGCTGAACATCAATACTGCCGGTTTTGATTCGTTGAAAATGCTCTGGTTTCTTTCGGACAGCCAGATCGACAACATGTTGGCGTTCCGGAAGAGATACGGAGGATTTCTTCACCTGAACGAACTGTTGTTGGTGACCGGGATCGGAAAGCGGGACCTGGAATACATCCGGCCGTTCGTTACAACGGGAGGAATCGGTGTCCGGGAGCGGCTACAAACCATTCGCCGCTCCACGGTCCGGGAAGGGATCGTCCGGTTGCGGATGAATCTTCCGAAGCAGGAGGGGTATAAACGGTATGATCCTGCCGACTTTACAACGGAAGAACAGTACCGGAAAAAACAGGAAACCCGCTATTGGGGTATTCCGCTGGGAACAGTGGTCAAGTACAAAGTGCAGTGGAACAAACGGTTCCAGATGGGGATCGCGTTGGAGAACGATGCCGGAGAACCCTGTTTTACCCGCTATCAGAAGGGAGGCTTCGATTTTGTGGCGGCCCACATTGAATGGCGGGGAGTGGGCCTGTTACAGCGTTTGATCATCGGGGATTTCCGGATACAGTGGGGACAGGGATTGTTGGGCTGGGGCGGTTTCTCTTCGGGAAAATCGGCTATGGCTGTGGGAAATGAGAGAGCCGGGAAAGGGATTGTACCGTACTCTTCCACGGACGAAAACAATTTTCTGCGGGGAGCGGCTGTTGATGTGCGGCTGGCTCCGGGGGTGACGGCCGAACTGTTTCTCTCTCGGAAACGTACCGATGGGAATGTACTCCAGTTGGATACGCTGGCGGAAGAGGAGTTGGAAACGGCTTCCTTGTATGCATCCGGATACCACCGGAACGAGCGGGAGTTGGAGAAGAAATATGCGTTGCGGGAGACAACGGCGGGGATTTCTGCCGAATGGAATAGCGCGCGCGCCCGGGTCGGCGTGAATGCGCTCTATTACGATTTTACTCCCCCGCTTACGCCCGGAGAACGGATCTACCAGCAATACAATGACGATGGGAAGCGCAGGCTCTTGTTCAGTATAGACTATAAAACCGGTTGGAAGGGCGTCTATCTTTACGGTGAGACGGCAGTGGGGCCAGGCCGGGGATATGCTACTGTGAACGGATTGCGTTTTAGCCCGGGAAGCCGGTTGGCTGCCAATGCGGTGTACCGGCGTTACGACAAACGCTATATTTCCCGGTATGCCGGCGGATTCGGGGAGTACAGCAATACGTCGAACGAAGAGGGATTTTTCGGTGGGCTGGACCTTTCCCTCTCTCCCCACCTGAAGATCAATGTGTATTATGACCGGTTCCGCTTTTTTGCTCCCCGTTACCGGGCTTATACCCCGGGGTGGGGGAGTGAAATGCTGGCGAACCTGGTTTGGGAGTGTGGGCGTTGGGAATACCTCTTCCGGTACAAAAGAGAGAGTAAACCGGAGAACGGGAAGAGCGGAACCCCTTTGCAAATCGCCCTGCGGAAAAAATCGGAATTCCGGTACCAGGCTGCTTACCGGTACAACAGCTGCTGGGAGTGGCGGGGGCGTTTCCACTACTCCCGCTATGCCAAAGAAGCGGTGAGCGAGAACGGTTTTTTGCTCTATCAGGACATTATCTATTCCGCTCCCAAAGAGAAAATGAAAGGGCAGTTGCGTCTGGTGTGGTTTAAGACCGATTCCTACAACAGCCGGATCTACGCTTATGAAAATACCGTTCTGTATGGCTATGCCTTTCCGGCCTTGTACGGCAAAGGAGTGCGAACTTACCTGAATTTGAACTGGAAACCGTGGCAGGGTGTGACCTGTTATGCCAAGGCGGGCTATACCTTTTATCCGGATATGGAGTATTCCGGCTCTTCTTATACCCGTACGGAAGGGGGAGAGCGGTGGGATTTTACGGTGCAGGTACGCTTTAGGTGGTAGAGGGATCGGGGCGTTTTTTTTTCAGGATACCGTCAATCTCTTCCCCGGTCAGTTTTTTGACGTTGGTGATGATCAGGTTTTCCAGCAGAAAATGGCCGTACTGGTTGCTCTCCGAGATGATCCCTTCGAACAGTTCCTTCAGGTTTGTGTGGATCGGTAGCAGCAGAAGCAATGTGGAGTAACCGTTGTAAAAGTGGATTTGTTCGATTTGTCCGTTCAGGGGTTTCAGGGCGGATTCGGTCTCGTTTTGGACGATGTGCCGTTGAAATTCCGGCAAAGGTTCGTCCGACCGGTGGATAAACACGCAGAAGTAACGCAGCAGTGATCCCTGCCCGCCCAAACCGGTGGAGATGAAAATACCCGGATCTTCCAACAAACCGGACTGGATCAGCATGCGGGATTGTTGTAAGGCAATAACGGCCCACTTTTTCAGCGGCGAATCCGTTTTGGAAAATTTTTCCAGCGCCCGGTATATGGCAATGTTATCGATGGTTGATAATACCACCAGCATCTTTTTTTTCTCTTCCGGATCCATGGATTCGTCGAACAGGTCGTTCGTCCGGTTCGCATACATTTTGCCAAGCCTCCGGAAGGCTCCCTCTTTTTCGCTCAACCGCTCAGCCAGCCGGAAGTAGGCTTTTTGCACCTCGATATCCACCTCCTCTTCCAGGATGTTCAGGTTATCTCCCGCATCGGTAAGAGCTTTGTTGAGTTTTTTCCAGTCGTTGTCGTTTTGTGCTTCCATTTCTACAAATTTACGCGATAATTCAGAAATAAAAAAGGCATAAAAATAAGGCATAAAAAAAACTGCCCGGAAGCAGCTCTTTTATATTTCTGTCAAGAATCAGGCTTTGTGCCTGTGTTCATCGGAAACTGTCAACTTTTTTCTCCCCTTAGCCCTTCTTTTGGCCAAAACGGCTCTGCCGCCTACCGTAGACATTCTTTCTCTGAAACCGTGCTTGTTTCTTCTTTTTCTGTTCGATGGTTGAAATGTACGCTTCATCGCATTTATTTTTTGGGTATTATTTTCAGACTTCGGAGTGCAAAATTAGCTATATTTTTTCTTACCACAAAAAAAAATCTCTTTTTTCCCCTCTTTTCCTTTTTTCGGCCGGATAATGTCTATTTTTTTTCTTCTTTTTTGTAACATTTTAAATTTTCAGGCGTATCAGTCAGCAAAAACACCCTTTGATTTTGGTATGTTGGAGTTGGGTGCGGCTAAAATAATCCGGTGCACAACTATTTATTCTTTTTATATGAGACAACTGAAAATAACAAAACAGATCACGGGAAGAGATTCCTACTCCATAGAGAAGTATCTGCAGGAAATCGGCAAGATCCGTGTACTCTCCCCGGACGAGGAGGTGGACTTGGCCAAACAGAGTAAAAACGGAGATCAGATGGCCAAGGAACGTTTGGTATTGAGTAACTTACGCTTTGTCGTTTCGGTTGCCAAACAGTACCAGAACCAGGGGCTTACGCTCGGAGATCTGATCAACGAAGGGAATCTGGGATTGATCAAAGCTGCGGAGTGTTTCGATGAAACCAAGGGATTCAAGTTTATCTCCTATGCGGTTTGGTGGATCCGGCAGTCGATCTTACAGGCCATTGCCGAGAATGCCCGCCTGATCCGATTGCCGCTGAACAAGATCAGTACCATCAACAAGGTCAATAAATGTTATACGGTGCTGGAGCAAAAATACCAGCGGGAACCAACGGCCGAGGAGATCGCCGAGGTGATGGATGTGTCGCCGGAAGATGTGAAGGAGAACATGAAGATCGCCCCTCGTCCGGTATCGATGGATGCCCCGGTCGGGAGCGGTGAAGAGCCGATCACCATGTACGATATTTACATATCCGAAGATGAAGCTGTTCCGGCTTCGGAAGTGCAGATGAACCAGGATTCATTGCGTACCGATATCCGGCGTTCCCTCGCTATCCTGACGGAACGGGAAGCCAGCATCATCAGCATGTACTATGGCTTGAACGGCTATATAGCCATGTCTCTGGAGGAGATCGGCGCCCGGTTGCAATTGACCAGTGAACGGGTGCGGCAGGTAAAGTCCAAAGCTATCCGGAAACTGAAAGAGGTTCATGTTATGAAGCGGTTGAAGGTCTATTTGTAAATGTAATAACCTAAAAATTTTGTTGTTGTGGGAAAATGCTTCCAATGTAGGCACGAGGGTGAAAAGTGCCTGGGTTTCAAAAAACAAGATTCATCCGATTGCAGGGATTGCAGCAAGGACAGGGACGAGCATCCGAACAGCCGGTGCAGCGTCTGGATCGACCCGCAATTGTGCGGCGAGTGCGGCCATGAATTGGCAAAGCATTACCGGTAGTTGCCTGCCGGGAATTTGCACGATATTTGCGTTGGAAAATAAAAAATAATTGCTTTACGGGTGTATCCGAAATAATTTCCTATTTTAGGAGCCAAAATTATTTCGAAGATATTATGATCACTGTAAACAAATTCCTATTTCTGTCGGGGACGATCGTCTCCCTGCTCCTGTTTAACGGTACACAGGCTCAAAACAACCGGCCATCCTGGGCTAAAGAGACTCCGGAACAAAAAGAGAAACGAATGGCATGGTGGACACATGACCGCTTCGGTCTGTTCATCCACTGGGGTATTTATGCCCTGCCGGCCCGCCACGAATGGGTGAAGCGGTATGAAAATATTTCGGATGCGGACTATCAGAAATATTTCGACCGCTTTGATCCGGATATGTACCATCCCAAAGAGTGGGCTGCCCAGGCTAAAAAGGCGGGCATGAAATATGTGGTCATTACTACCAAACACCACGACGGATTTTGTTTGTGGGACACCAAATACACCGATTTTAAGGTAACAAACACCCCCTACGGGAAGGACTTGATCAAACCGTTGGTAGAGGCGTTTCGGGCGGAGGGGATCCGGATCGGGTTTTACTACTCGCTGATCGACTGGCATCATCCGGACTTTACGTACGACCGCCTGCATCCCAACGGACCGGAAGAGAAGGCAGAGTTGGACGAGGCTAATAAAAAACGGGACATGGATAGGTACCGCCGCTTTATGAAGGACCAGTTGACCGAATTGTTGACACAATACGGACAGATAGACGAGTTGTTTATGGATTACTCTTATCCGGGAGAGAACGGAAAAGGGCACGAAGATTGGGATGCGGAAGGCCTGTTGAAGCTGGCCCGCCAATTGCAACCCGAGATTATTGTCGATAACCGGATGGGGTTGGACCATACCGATTGGGGCTGGGATTTTGTGACGCCGGAACAGTTTATGCCGCAAACGTGGCCGACGGTGGACGGCGAACGGGTTCCCTGGGAAACCTGCCAGACCTTCTCCGGTTCCTGGGGATACCACCGGGACGAATATACCTGGAAAAGCGTACACCAGTTGATCGTTATGCTGGTGGAGACGGTGAGTAAAGGGGGAAATCTGTTGCTGAACGTAGGGCCGACCGCCCGGGGTAATTTTGACCGCCGGGCCAATGAACGGTTGGAAGGCATCGGTAACTGGATGGCGTTCAACAGCCGGTCGGTGTATGGTTGCACGCAGGCGCCGGCAGAGTATGCTGTCCCCCAGAATTGTTTTCTGACCTACAATCCGGAGAAGAACCGTTTGTATATCCACGTGGTGGAGTGGCCGTTCAAGTCGCTGCACCTGCCCGGTTATCGCGGAAAGATCGAATACGCGCAACTGTTGCAGGACGGCTCGGAGGTGCGATTCCGGACCCAAACGAAACAGGGGGGGAGCACCACCGAAACCTCCGGAGAGAACGATTTGATATTGAGCCTTCCTGTGGAACGGCCGGACTGTGAACTGCCCGTTATCGAAATTTTCTTAAAATAGCGGTACGGTTTAAACAGATTCTAAGGACGGATAATCAGGGAGCTGTATTCCGGATGCCTTTTTACCCAAACGACCGAATAGGCGCAGACCGGAACGACATTCAGCTGGTGTTGCCGGGCGTATTCAAAGCAGTTTTTCACCAAGGCGCTGCCGACTCCCCGGCCTTCGATGGGGCTGTCCACAACGGTGTGTGTCAGGTAGAGATCGTCACCGTCCAATTCGTATTCGACGTAGCCGGTAAATCCGTCTACCTCCGTTTCGAAACGGTTCCTGTCGGGGTGGTGTGTGATTTTGTACTGTTCCATCTTAATTGATAAATAGTGGTGTTGGGTGGTTATACTGCCTTTTTACCGGCAGGGTTCACAAAATAGTTAAAACAAAGATAATCGGGAAATGCAAGATAACCAAAACATAGAAAAACACCCCTTGCCTCCTTTTTTCCCTGTCGGAGCGCGGCTGTTGATGCTGGGCAGTTTTCCTCCTGCCCGTAACCGATGGAAAATGGAGTTTTATTACCCCAATCTGCAAAACGACATGTGGCGGATCTTCGGGGTAGTGTTTTTCCGGGACCGGGATCATTTCCTAACGGCGGATCGCAAGGGATTCCGGGAAGAGAAGATCCGGGAGTTTCTAACAGAGAGAGGGATCGCCATTTCGGATACGGCAAGGGAGGTGATTCGGCAAAAGGGAAATGCTTCGGATAGATTTCTGCAGGTTGTGGAGACGCTCTCTTTGGAGGAGGTGTTGCCGGAGCTGCCGTTGTGCCGTTTTATTGTGACAACGGGAGAAAAGGCGACGGATATTTTGCTGGGATTGACGAACGCTACTGCGCCTCCGGTGGGCGGATATTCGGATTTTGTTTATGATAGGCGTCCGTTGCGCCTCTACCGGATGCCCTCTTCTTCGCGGGCTTATCCTAAACCTTTGGAAGAAAAAGCGGCCGTGTATGCAGAAATGTTCCGGCAAATCGGTATCTTTACATCTTCATTTACTGATACCAGTTTATAATCCGATCATGCAAACAGGGACCCGCTTAGTGACATTCGAGGATGTCCGTCAGGACGAAGATATCAAGAGTTATATTACCCAGGCCGATCGGACGCTGGGGGCGTTGGGATTTACGGAACACTACCTTCCGCACGTGGTAAAAACAGCGGAAGTCGCCGAACACATTCTGTTGACCCTTGGCTATCCCAAGCGGGAAGCGGAACTGGCCAGGATTGCCGGCTACATGCACGACATCGGCAATGCGGTCAACCGGATCGGCCATGCGCAGACCGGGGCCGTTCTGGCAGTGCGCCTGTTGGAGAAAATGGGTATGGCGACCGATGAGATCGTACAGATAATCAGCGCGATCGGGAACCACGACGAGGGAACGGCAGCGGCCATCAGCCCGATGGCGGCGGCGTTGATCCTGGCGGACAAGACAGACGTGCGGAGAAGCCGGGTGCGAAACGATGATCCGTCTGATTTCGACATCCATGACCGGGTAAACTACGCTGCGGAGGAGTCCAGAACTTACTTCAATGCGGATCGTTCCGCCATTATTTTGGAACTGAAGATCGATACGAGCCTCTCGGCAGTGATGGACTATTTCGAGATCTTTCTGGGACGTATGATGTTGTGCCGCAAAGCTGCCGATTTCCTGCATATTCGTTTCTCATTGCTGATAAACGGCCAGAAGTTGTTGTAGAGTTTCTACATCTCTTCGTAAGCGTAATCAACGGCCCGGTTCAGCCAATGCACCAGCCCGACTGTTTTCTCAAAACTTTTCAGGGTTTTCTCTAACAGATCGGGAGCGGCGACAGAGGCATCGTCCATGTATTTGATGACGTAGATGTCTTTCAGGCGCAGGTAGCGTTCGTATGGCGAATCTGCGGGAAATCCCTGCGGGGTGCGTTTCAGCGAATTTTCTGTGACCAGTTCAAACCCCTCGGCTTTTTTCAGCCAGCCGGTCAACTGTTCTCCGTTGAATGCGATGTCTTCCCGGACGCTTTTCAATACTTTGGGCTCTGGCATGTACAGACCGGAGGTGATCAGACTGGAACCCGGTTCCAGGTGAAAATAGTACCCTGCATATCCCGATTTTTTCCCTTTCGGACAGACGTACGCCCCGATGTGGGTTTTGTAAGGCTCTTTGTTCGGGCTGAAGCGGACATCCCGGTAGATGCGGTAGGTACACTCTTTCACCGTCAGTCCGGCTACCGAAGGATCGAAACGGGCGATGCCGGCGATCAATCTTTCGACGAACCCGTTGTATTCGTTTTGCAACGCTTTGTATCTCTTTTTGTGGGTTTCAAACCACTCCCGGTTGTTGTTGGCGCGGAGTTCTTCCAGGAATTTGAGGATGTCTTGCATGTGTATTGTAAAATTTTCTACACCAGCAAAGATAGCAAAAAAACGAAATGGACATAAATGTATTATCTTTGCGAACTGCTGGTATGCTATACCGTAATATTTGCGCTGATTAAACTTGAAAATTCATTTGCTATGAAATTGATTAAATTCATGTTGGCCGTCCTGTTGGCGGCGACTCTTCTTGCGGGCTGTTCAACCGACGAAAGGATTGAACTGCCCCTGACCATGCATGACGGATACGGTCCGTTCCAACCGGCATTTGCAGGAATTGCACCGGCCCACGACGCAGGTAGTCCGTGGTACAGGGCATTCCCGAAAGTATCGAAATTTCCGGATGGGCTTATTAATGTGCAGTTGGGCAGCATAACGGCAAATATGCATCAGATCGTCTATCAGAGCTACCACTCGGGTAATATCTCAAAGGAGTTTTATAAGAGTTTGCAAAACTCGTGGAACTGGACGCCGGACACGACCGCTCTTTCAAAAACTCCTGTAAAAAGCCAGATTGCCTTTGTCTATGGGGAAGATGCCGACGGCGCCGTTAAATTTGCAGTTGACGCCAACGGCAATCTCGACCTTAGTGACGATGCGTTGCTGACTCCCATCAGCATGATGGATTTTTGGACGATTGAGAATAGAGATTCGTTGGTACAGGCACATGCCGTCCGGGTTTCTTTAGAGAGGTTTGTTCGCGGTCAAACGGTTTCAATCGCCCCCCTGCTTTTCGTTGTGAAAGGCGATGATATGTGGTGGGCTAACTTTGTCCAATATGCGACGGCAAGTTATAAGGGACAGGAAATAGCTATCAGCTCAGGCTCGGGTTCCGAAAATGTATCTTACCAAGATCCGAGAATCGCTTTGATGCCAGCCGACCCGAAGGTGGAATTATGGGGAGAAGGTGTGAACCAAAAAGGAGAGTATATTGAAATCGAAGACGAGGTTTTGAAGATCGTCGGGGTTGATATGGGTAAAAATGTACTCGTGCTGGAGAAGATTGGAAAGCCCAAAGCGGAACTATTCTCTACGCAGAAAGGATACAGATTACGTCCCTTTGAAGGAGAGGATTTTACGACCAAAGCGCCTGTTTCGTCCGATAGTTTGAAGGGAAAATATGTATTGGTCGATTTTTGGTCGACCTGGTGCGGGCCTTGTATAGAGGATTTCCCGTATATGAAAGAGTTGTATTCTAAAACAGACCGGTCTCGTTTCGAGATTGTGGGGATTGTGGGAGAGAGTGGACGCCAGGATCTGACAGGGGTGATCGAGAAAAACGGCATCGTTTGGCCTCAAATTCTCTCCGATGACATCAATAAATTGGTTGAGGCGTATGGAATAACCGGCTATCCCACTACTTTCCTTATCGATCCCGAGGGTATGATCGTCGCAAAAAAACTGAGGGTACAATTTGATGAAGAGAAGATCTTGGATCTGATCGGCGAATAATGAAGTAGAGCCGGCGTCGAAAGGCGCCGGCTCTTTAGTAGAACTCAGGTTCCGGTTACAGGGCGAACTTTAATCCGTCGAGTTTTTTCCAACTGCCTCTGGTGAAGTCGGGGATCTCTACGGGTACGAATCCGTTATCCAGGGAGATTTCGGTTAACGGAACCAAGCAGCACCACTCTGCCAGGTCGTATACGTCCATGTCCAGCGGCAACCCTTTTTGCAGGCAGTAGATGAGGCGGTAATCCATTATAAAGTCCATTCCGCCGTGTCCGCCCACGGTTTTGGCCAACTCCTCGATATCTTTGGCGATCGGGTGTTTGTATTGTTGCATCAAAGCGGCCCTGACCTCTGTTGGAACAAAGTTGTGTGCGTTCAGGTTTTCGTGATTGGCAGCTACTTCCGGGTCCAACGCTTCGTTTCCAAGTGCATAGCCGCTTATCGGGTATTTGTTGGCAAACCCTTTCGTGCCGGTCAACTGGTACATCCGGTCGTACGGACGGGGAGAGGTCACGTTGTGTTCGATCAGAATGGTCTTGCCCATTTCGGTGCGAATCAGTGTAGTGGTGTGGTCGCCGGCCCGGAAATCGGTTGCCTCTTCTCCGGTTTTTTCCTTGATATAGGCGGGATTTCCGATCGCTTTGGTATCCATCGATACTAAGAAATTCAATTTGTCTCCCCGGTGGATATTCATGGCTTGGCAGATGGGGCCTAAGCCGTGTGTGGGGTATACGTCCCCCCGGTGCTTCCGGTTGAAATCCATTCGCCAATTGTTCCAGTATTGGTTCCAGTACGGTTGAAGCTGATGTATGTAAGCGCCTTCTCCGTGGATCACTTCGCCGAGTACTCCTTGCTGCACCATGTTCAGGGTGGTTAACTCAAAGAAGTCGTACACGCAGTTTTCCAATTGCATACAGTGCTTGCGGGTCTGTTCGGAGGTGTTGATCAACTCCCAGATCTCTTCCATTGTTAAGGCGGCGGGTACTTCGATGGCGACGTGTTTTCCGTCTTTCATGGCCTGTACCCCGATCCTGGCATGGCTGAGCCAGTCCGTAGCTACGTAGATCAGGTCTACGTTCGGCAACGCCGTTACCTGGCGCCATACGGAGGTATCGCCGTAGAATTCCAAGGCTTTCGGGAAACCTCTCGCTTCCAGTCTTTTGTTGACCTTTTCCGTGTTTTTCTGTTCCACATCACACAAGGCGACGATCTCTACGCCGGGAATGTGGGTTATGCGGTTCACGGCTTGCGGCCCACGCATCCCCAAGCCGATAAAAGCGACGCGGACGGTGGAAAGGGGTTCCGTTGCCAACTGCAACACGTCGGTTTGACCCTGTGGACGGACGGGTACGGCGGTTTTGATCGCCTGTGCCTGCTGAGCTTCTTTGCATCCTGCTAAAAGGAGCGTCAACATACAAATGGATAAAAGGAAATTTTTCATAGTATACTGATTTAAAAATGATACCAACTTAAGAGTTTTAAACAGCCTCTAAGTGGAATCAAAAATAGGGTTTTTATTTTAAAAGTTGGTAAAATATTTTAGAAAGTTGAAAAATAATTTCAGCACTTGTGTAACAATGCGATGTTTTCTACGTGATGGGTGTGCGGGAACATGTCTACGGGCTGTACGGTTATCACTTTGTACTGCCCGTTCAAAAGGCTGATGTCGCGGGCCTGGGTGGCGGAGTTGCAACTGACGTACACGATGCGTTCCGGCGCTGCTTGCAGGATGGCAGCTACGACGTCGGGGTGCATGCCGGCCCGCGGCGGGTCGGTGATGATCACGTCGGGTCGGCCGTGTTCCGCTACGAACGATTTGTTGAGCACCTCTTTCATGTCCCCGGCAAAGAAGCGGGTGTTGCCGATCCCGTTCAGAAGGGAGTTGGCTTTGGCGTCTTCGATCGCTTCCGGCACGTATTCGATGCCGATCACCCGGGCGGCTTGGGAAGCCACGAAGTTGGCAATGGTGCCGGTGCCGGTGTAGAGGTCGTATACCGTCTCTTTGCCGGTCAGGCCCGCCAGTTCGCGTGCCTGGCGGTAGAGGTGCAGGGCTTGGCCGGAGTTGGTCTGGTAAAAAGATTTTGGCCCGATCTTGAAGCGTAGCCCTTCCATCTCTTCAAGGATGTGGTCGCGCCCCCGGTAGAGGCAGATCTCCTGGTCGGTAATAGTGTCGTTGGGTTTTTCATTGATCACGTACATCAGGGAGGTGATTTGCGGGAAGGCGTTCCCGATGGCTTCCAGCAACTTCTCCCGCTCCGTCCTCTCTTCCCGGTAGAAGGAGAGTATGACCATTACTTCGCCGGTGGAGGCTGTGCGGATGATGAGGGTGCGTAGAAATCCTTGCAGGTTGCGGATGTCCATGAAGGCCAGACCGTTTTCCAACGCGTACTCCCGGATAAAATTCCGGATCTGGTTGGAGGGTTCCCCTTGCAGGTAACAGGTGTGGATGTCCACCACCTTGTCGAAGAGGCCGGGGGCGTGGAATCCCAGCGCCGGCAGGTGCCGGATGACGCCTTCCTGTTCGATCTCCTCCCGTGTCAGGAAGCGTTTGGTGCTGAAGGTAAATTCCAGTTTGTTCCGGTAGTTCCGGGTTTGTGCGGAGCCGATGATGGGGCGGATGTCCGGCAACTCGACTTTGCCGATCCGTTGCAGGTTGTCGGTTACCTCCTGCTGTTTACACTCCAACTGTTTTTGGTAGGGGAGGTTTTGCCATTTGCATCCGCCGCACGTGCCGAAATGGGTGCAGAAAGCAGGGATCCGCCAGTCGGAGAGCCGGTGGGTCTTTACCACAAATCCTTCCAGAAAGCTCTTTCTTTTCCGGGTTACCTGAACGTCTACCATGTCTCCCGGTACGGTGTTTGGGACAAAAAGTACCTTTTCATCCAGGTAGGCAATGGACTTTCCTTCCGCTGCGATCTTTTTTATTTCGACGTTTTCCAACAACGGATTGTTTCTTTTCCGGCCCATGTTGCTTGTTGAAAGTTAACACATTCTGTTTTTGTAATCTTTGTATCCGAATTCGCGGAGCACCCGGATTTTTCCTCCGCATTCCCGGAGGGCGATGGAGGGGTGGCTGACGCCGTTGAACATGGTGGTCTTGACCATGGTGTAGTGAATCATATCCTCAAATACGATGGTGTCACCTATGGCCGGCTCCTGTTTAAATACCCAATCACCCAACGTATCGCCGGCTAAGCAACTGTTTCCCCCGAGGCGCCAACCCTGTTCGCCGGCTTCCGGGTCCCTGGCGCCGAGGATGGCCGGTTTGTACGGCATTTCGAGGCAGTCCGGCAGGTGGCAGGAGAATGAGATGTTCAGCATCAGGGTACGGGTATCGCCGTTGCGGACGATGTCCTCTACGGTGGCGACCAACCAGCCTGTCTGCCAGGTAAAGGCGCTGCCCGGTTCCAGAATGACCGTCAGGTCCGGGTATCTTTCCCGGAAATCGAGCAGGATGCGGACCAGCTCGTCGCAGTCGTATTCCCGGTGGGTGATCAGGTGGCCGCCGCCCATGTTGATCCATTTCAGTTGCGGCAGGTATGGGCCGAAATGATGCTCCACTGCTTCCAAGGTGCGGCGCAGGTCGCCGGAAAACGATTCGCACAGGGTGTGAAAGTGGAGCCCCTCGATCCCTTCCGGAAGGCCGGTCAGTTGTTGCGGGGTGACGCCCAGCCGGGAGCCTTCGCAACAGGGGTTGTACAGGGCGGTTTTTACCGGGGAGTAGCCGGGGTTGATGCGCAGCCCGCAGGAGACCATTTTCTCCCGCGCCTGTGCGCCGAAGCGTTCGTACTGAGAGAGGGAGTTGAAGGTGATGTGGCTGCTGTAACCGAGCAGTTCGTCAATCTCTTTGTCGGTGTAGACAGGGGCGTAGGTGTGTGCAAGGGAACCGAACTCTTCGAATACGAGCCGGGCTTCGGCCAGCGAACTGGCCGTAGCCGAACGGACGTATTCGCGCATGATGGGAAAAATACGCCACGTGGCATTGGCTTTCAATGCCGCGACGATCTCCACCCCGGCTTTCCGGGCGACCCCGGCGATTACCTCCAGGTTGCGGCGGAGCAACTCTTCGTCCAACAGGAAGCAGGGAGAGGGTACTGTGGAAAAATCAATCATCGTTGTGGATTATAATTCCAGGTTTACGTCGAACAGTTCATGGAAGGGGAGGCCCCGGTTGCCAATCTCTTTCATAAAGGGATCGGGGTCGAACTCTTCTACGTTCAGTACACCGGGTGTTTTCCACAGGCCGCGGGCGAAGAGTTCTGCCCCGAGGGTGGCCGGTACGCCGGTGGTGTAGCTGACGGCTTGGGTGCCGGTCTCCCGGTATGCTGTTTCGTGGTTGCAGTTGTTGTAGACGTAATAGGTATGCTCTTTGCCGTTTTTGATCCCTTTGATCCGGCAGCCGATGGAGGTCCAGCCGGTGTAGTTGGCGCCCAGTGATTTGGGGTCGGGCAGTACGGCTTTCAGGAATTGGATCGGGACGATCTCCACCCCGTTGTAGAGAATGGGGTCGATCCGGTCCATACCGATGTTCTGGATGACTCGCAAGTGGGTCAGGTACTCTTGCCCGAAGGTCATCCAAAAGCGGGCCCGTTTCAGGGTCGGGAAGTTTTTGACCAGGGACTCCAACTCTTCGTGGTAGATGAGGTAGGACTCTTTCGGCCCGATCTCCGGGTAGGTCAGCGGTTTGTGTATTTCGTGCGGCTCGGTCTCGACCCATTTCCCGTTTTCCCAGTAGCGCCCTTTCTGCGTCACTTCGCGGATGTTGATCTCGGGGTTGAAGTTGGTGGCGAACGCCATGCCGTGGTTGCCTGCGTTGCAGTCGACGATGTCTAAGTAGTGGATCTCGTCGAAGTGGTGTTTGGCGGCGTATGCCGTGTAGATGGAGGTTACGCCGGGGTCGAACCCGCACCCCAGGATGGCGGTCAGGCCGGCCTGTTTAAACCGGTCCCGGTAGGCCCATTGCCAGGAGTATTCAAATTTGGCTTCGTCTTTCGGTTCGTAATTGGCTGTGTCCAGGTAGTTCACCCCGCATGCCAGGCAGGCATCCATGATGGTTAGGTCCTGGTAGGGGAGCGCTACGTTGATGACCAGGTCGGGTTGGTATTTCCGGAACAAGGCTGTCAGTTGCGCCACATCGTCGGCATCCACTTGGTCGGTTTTGATGCGGCCTCCGCCGATCTTTTCCGCAATAGCATCTACTTTTGATTTTGTACGGCTGGCGAGAATGATGTCGGTAAACACGTCGCATTGTGCGGCTTTGTGTGCTACGACCGTTCCTACGCCTCCCGCCCCGATAATAAGAAGTTTACACATCAGCTTACTTTTTTAGTCTATAAAACACATGGTAGTACATCCGGAAAACCGGAACGGAAACGAAAGTAGCCATTTTTTTTGAACCGGGCGCAGATTGCGTTAAAATTTTTCCGGGGGAAGAGAGCGGAAGTCGGAACAAAGCGGGCTTTTTTTCGTTAAAATGTCGTATCTTCCCGGAGTAAAAAAGTAAATAAAAAATAGGTAGATGAAATGGGATAAATTTTTGCAACTGTTTGTTGTTAAAGAGAGAAAATTTTATCCGCTCTACGTCCGGCAGGCGGAGTTGACGGAAAGTGCGGCGAAGTTGCTGGGAGAGTTGATGGGGGAGGCAAAGCCGGAGAACCGCGGAAAGTTTTTTGAGCAGATCCGGGTGTTGGAGAAGGAGGGGGATCGGATTACGGCCCGGATCTACCAGGAGTTGAACAAGAGTTTTGTGACGCCGTTCGACCGGGAAGACATCAATAAACTGGCTTCGCAGATGGACGATTTGCTGGATCACATCCACGATTCGGCGAGGCGTATTGTACTCTACAGCCCCGTGCGGATAGATATCTCTTTGACGGCTATACAGGAGTTGGTCTTGGAGGATACCCATTTGCTGGCCGGTGTGATGAACGACCTGGAAAATCTTCGGAAAAAACCGGCTCCTGCCGAAGAGAGGTGCCGGGCCGTCAAGGTAAATGAACAGAAGGCGGACGGGTTTTACGAGGCGTATATGAGTACGCTTTTTACCAACGAGAAGAATTTTTCGGAACTGTTGAAACTTAAAAACATCGTGCAGGCGTTGGAGGATACGGCGGATGCCGCTAATGATGTCGCCAATACGGTGAAAGGGATCATTATCAAATTTGCTTGAATTATGCTGTCGATCGTATTTGCAGCCATCCTCATCGCTCTGCTGTTTGATTTGCTGAATGGCATGAACGATGCGGCAAACTCCATTGCTACCATTGTGGCGACCCGGGTGTTCTCCCCTTTTGTGGCGGCTTTGTGGGCTGCTTTCTGGAACTTTGCCGCTATCTGGCTGTTTGGAGTCCATGTCGCCCACACGATGGGAGAAGGGATTGTGGATCCGGTGCGGATCAATGAATACTTGATCCTGGCGGCCCTGTTGGGGGCGGTGATCTGGGTCTGGGCGTGCCACCGTTTCGGTATGCCGATCAGTGTTTCCCACGCCCTGATCGGCGGGTTGATCGGGCCGGTCTGGTTTGCCTTCGGCCCGGAATCTCTTTTTGCCTGGGGTATTTTCAAGATCGCACTCTTCATCGTCCTCTCTCCGCTGATCGGCATGGTGCTGGGGTTCCTGATGATGTGCCTGACGTTGCTGCTCTTCCGGCGGAAGTCCCCGTTGCGGGTGGAGGGGCTCTTTAAACACCTGCAACTGCTCTCTTCTGCGGTTTTCAGCCTGGGACATGGGGCCAACGACGCTCAGAAGACGATGGGGATCATTGCCATCCTGCTGTTCAGCGTCGCCGGAAAGAGCGAATTTGTCGATACCTGGCTGTATGAGAATACGGGACAGTTCCACATCCCGCTTTGGTTGATCATTACGTGCTATTCGGTGATTGCCATGGGTACGATCCTGGGCGGCCGGAGGGTGCTCTCTACTATCGGAAGCGGTTTGGCCGTTCTGAAGCCTGCTCAGGGGTTTTGTGCGGAAACTGCGGGGGCGTTGACGTTGATCGGGACCGCCCTCTCCGGCATTCCTGTCAGCACCACCCACACGATCACCGGCTCTATCATTGGGGTGGGCATGACCAAAGGTATCGCAAGTGTTCGTTGGGGAACCGCCGCCAACATCGTAACGGCCTGGATCTTTACCATCCCTGCAACGATCCTTCTCAGTGGTTGTATCTACCTGTTGTTGAGATTTGTGGTTTCAGAGTCTGTTTAAATTTCTCATCAAAGGTATTTCAGGGTTGTTTTTAATAATTCGGTAGCGGATTTTCAATGATTTTGTAATAATCTTTTGGGTTTTTTGTGTCGTCATATTAAAAACCCTAAAAAGATGAAAAGAATTTTATTCCTGTTGTTTTCCGCATTGTGCGTATCGACTGCCTGGGCCCAAACGAGCGGCATACTATCGGGAACTGTGGTCGACGCTACCGAAAACCGTGCTTTGCCCGGTGCAGTGTTGAAGTTGAACGGACAATACCGTTATACGATCTCCGATCGGAACGGTCATTATGAATTTCTGCATGTTCCCTCCGGTGAATATACTCTCGAAGTGGAATATTTGGGATATGTAACAGCGTCCCAATCCGTCGCGGTGCAGCCCGACGGTAACACGGTGGTGAACTTCTCGCTG
This sequence comes from Odoribacter sp. UBA944, assembly GCA_002293375.1. Lineage (GTDB taxonomy): Bacteria > Bacteroidota > Bacteroidia > Bacteroidales > Marinifilaceae > UBA944. The sequence goes on along the minus strand of DBDA01000012.1, from coordinate 445 downwards.
GCTGAAGCGGAGCAGGCGCTGGACGAGGTTGTGGTGATGGGGGATCAGTCACGCAGCCAGGCCAAGGCGCTGAACACCCAACGTACGAACGACCGGGTTACAAATGTGATCTCCTCCGATCAGATCGGCCGTTTTCCCGATGCAAACATCGGTGATGCGCTGAAACGGGTGCCTGGGATCACAATGCAGGGAGATCAGGGTGAGGCGCGGAATATCGTGATCCG
>DBDA01000012.1:0-120 GCA_002293375.1 Odoribacter sp. UBA944 | reverse complement strand
GCCATCGGCGGTTCGGTGAACCTGATCACCCGTACGGCTCCGATCGGCCGCCGCCTTTCGTTCACCCTTCTCGGCGGTTTCAACCCGATCCGGGATAAAGGTACTTATGGCGGATCGCTG